>JBGTHM010000102.1:0-101792 GCA_041746255.1 Fibrobacteria bacterium
GATCTGACGTTGTTTAATTACCGGTTCGAAAACCGGTAATTAAACAAGAGAGGGGGGCATGCAACTAAAACTGGATTATTTTTTGAGTCATTATCCTGTTAATATTTTTTAACGAAACAAAATAAATTCCTGGGGGTAAACTTGTAATACTCCCGGAATTTTGGCTGCCGTTGTTATATATCTCTCGTACAACCTGACCATTTACATCTTGAATAGAAATCTTATAAGCCCCTTGACCTTCTATTCGGTAATGAAAACCATCTTGAGATTTCGTTAAAAAGGAACTTTTGTGATTCATGACCGACTTCCTTACGTCAACTACCGGTTCGTCAAGATCGCGGATTCTGATATGCTCCCATTCCATAAAAGCGCCAACGGGTGGATGGCTTTGAATTGCAAATATTTCGCCTTGTAAGTCCAATGCATTAGTTAAAATAAAGTCCAAACAATGCCTGCCATTTACCCACATTGAAACGGAATCCTTGCTGATTCTGGCAGTGTGGGTTATCCATGTGCCTACTCGTTCAAAGTTGCGGCAGTGATTTACGTTTTGACCCGTATTGACTAAAAACCGAAGGCCGGTACCCTCGGAAAATAGCATACCTGTGTAATTATTGTGTACATCAAGCTGTAAACCCTTGATCTGATAGGTGCCATTGCAAGTTGGCAATTTGGCCCCTGGGTCTATGCAGTGAGAACGCATTTGAATGCCACTATTTGAGTTATTTGTAAGCTTATATTTTGTGCTTACCTCAAAGTTTTTGAGGGGTTTGGGCCACATCAACATCGATTTGGAACCATGACCTGTTAGTTCCAATAATTTGGTGGTTGTATTCACTTTCCATATATGAGACCCGCCATGCCTCCAATCATCAAGGTCTTTTCCATTAAATAAATCCACCCATGGCCCTGTTGGTTCTTTGGGTTCGGGTTGGAACAACCCCTTGCCCTGTCCCATGGAATTCCCCAGGAATAGGGATAAAAGCAAAAAACCAGATAATGTTAACTTTCTCATGCTAAATCCTTGAAAAATATTGATTGGAGCTGTCGACATTGCATAACTTGGTTAATTCACAATCCAAAATCCCATAGCCAAACACGAATATATGTCCAGACCAAAGAAAATTCAATCCTTCTCTCGGGTCCGTTATTTCTCCATCCGGCCGTTACCGCCAGCCTCTGAGCACCATAGTAATGCACCACTTGGAATTTTGCTGGTTAAAAATTGCCAGTTGGGTCAGGTAGGTGTAGGTACGATGCTCCCGAAAACAAATAGGGCAGAACATGCATTTTTTTAATACGTCTTCACGATATGCATCTATTTAGTAGCGTCCCCTTGTCTTTTCTTCTGGTTTTGCTGCTTTTGGTGATTCCAGGGTATGGCGTTTCTACTTCTCAAAATGAATCCAAACCGGACACCCTAGTTCAAGATTGCCGGAACTCCACGGGTCACCGCATTCATACCCTTGGACTCCACGGCCTCGTCCACACCCGGGAAGAAGTGGTGCGTCGCGAGCTGGCGCACATTGAATCCGGCCTTTTTTCTCTGGAGGTTGCAGAGGCCGAAAAACTCCGCCTCGAAGACCTGGATATCTTCTCCTCCGTGGAAATCCACTGCCAGGATAGCGCCGGGGTCGTTATGCTCGAGTACCGGTTCCGGGAAATGCCTCCCTATATTCCCTTCATTTCCATGCTTAAGACCGACCAGGACGGCTGGAGCGCCGGTCCGGCCTTGGCCTCTCTGAATTTTCTAGGTCGTGATATGCGCATCGAATTGCACTCCCGCTTTGGGGGCACCACCGAATTTTTGGTTTCGCTTTCCTCACCCTGGATTGGGGTGTTTCCTGTGGAATACGATATTTTCGCCTCCAGGGTAAATAGTTTCAATCCCCTGGATGAGTTCCGCGAGGAATCCTGGCGTCTCGGATGGGAATTCCTTTACCGGTTCTCCCCAGCTTGGGGTTTCCTGCTTGGCGGGGAGGCCTTTTACATCGAAAGCGACCTTCCGGAAGTGTTGCTGAATCCCTCCGGAGACTTCGTCCCGCGACTGGGTGCCGGGTTGGTGTGGGATACGCGTGACCGGCGCCTGCATGCCGAGCGCGGCCTTTACCGGGAAATCCGGGTGACCCAAAGCGGTGGATTTTTGGGAGGACCGGCGGATTTCCAGGAAATTCTGGCGGATATGCGGGTTTATCATCCCCTGAGCTCCCGGGTAAAGCTGCATGTTGCGGGTCTATATCAGTACCGCTTGGGGGAATTGGGGCGTGACCTGGGCCTATACGACGATTTTCATGTCGGAGGAGCCAATACCTTGAGAGGCTATGCCGTGGGCGCTCTCAGGGGAAAAAATGAAGTGCTGATAACCGCCGAAGGACGCGTAACCGTCTGGCCGAGGACGGCGTTCCGTATCTGGAAAATAAACGGGTATTTCGCCGTTGAAGGAGTTTTGGGGCTGGAGGCGGCGGGTGTATGGGACGAAAAAACCGTTCTGCCCACAAAACAGCACCCGGCGGGTTATGCGGGTATCCACCTTCTCCTGGCTGGCGTGGACCGCATCCGGCTGGAATTGGGTTCAAAATCCGCAAAGGCGGAGGTGAAATTCGATGTCGGAGTGTGGGAGAAACCCCAGGCGCAAAGGTTCCGCACGCGTTAATATTAAAGGATATCAAGATTGAATTGCCGGGGCCATCTAGGTAGTTTACTCGGATCGAATGGAGATTCGGGCATGTAAGTCTCTGTCGGCGAATATTGTCGATAAGAGTTGTAGATAATACCTTGTTCGTCGGCTTATGGAGGCTTATTCTATGAAGGTTGTTTTTCTCAACCCCCCTTATTTCCCCATGTTTTCGCGAGAGTCCCGTAGTCCGAGCGTTACAAAATCCAGTACCCTCTATTGGCCCATGTTCATGTGCTATGCCGCCGGTTGCGTGGAAGAGGATGGAAACGAGATGCTCATTCTCGATGCTTCGGCCATGGATTTAGATTTGAACGCCTGTTTGGATCGGATCAAGGATTTCGGTCCCGGACTTGTCGTGCTCAATACCTCAACCCCTAGCGTAAATAACGACATGCGGGTGGGACGGTCTATCAAGGAGGCCTTGGGTTGCGAAATCGCCATCATGGGCACGCATGCCACGGCTGAGCCCATCGAAATTCTGGAGCGGGAAGAAGCCATCGACTATGTGATATCCGGCGAAGCCGATTACACGGCCCGGGAATTAGTGAGGCATTTGCGCGGCGATGGGCCCGATAGCCCCGCCAAGGTGCTCGGGATTTCTTATCGCAACGGACAAGAATTGGTCCGCAATGGCGAAAGGCCCAAAATCGAAAACCTGGATACGCTTCCCTGGGTGAGCAAGGTGTATCATAAACATTTGCTTTCCTGTTACACGCGTTATTTCTATGGCGCCAACATTAATCCCCTCATCGTAATTTTATCGGGGCGCGGCTGTCCTTTCCGTTGCACTTATTGCGTGATTCCCCAGACCATGACAGGGCACACCTATCGCAAGCGCAGCGTCAAAGACGTGGTAGCCGAAATGACTTTCATCAAAGAAAATTTTCCCGATTTGGGAGAGATTTTTTTCGAGGACGATACTTTCACGGCCCATCCTACGCGCACGCTTGAGTTATGCGAGGAAGTGTTGGCCCAAGGCCTCAAGGTTACCTGGTCTGCCAATGCGCGCGCGGATGTTAAGCACGAAGTATTGGACAAGATGAAAAAAGCCGGCTGCCGGGAACTATGTGTAGGCTTCGAGTCCAGCTCCGTAGAAGTTCTTAAGAACGTGAAAAAAGGCTTGGCCAAGGGCATGGCGGAGAAGTTCATGGACGGCGCCAACAAAGCCGGGATTCTCATCCACGGCTGCTTCATGGTCGGTAACTCCGGGGATACTAAAGAAACCTTGGAAAGCACATTGGAATTCGCCAAAGTACTCAATCCCAATACCGCCCAATTCTATCCCATCATGGCCTATCCCGGCACTACCGCATATGATGAGGCGCGCAGCAAGGGCGAATTGGTCACCGAAGATTACGATAAATGGCTGGATAAGGATGGCCAGCACAATACTACGGTGATTCGTAAGGGCCTTACTTCGCAAGACTTGGTGGATTTTTGCGATCGTGCTCGCCGCGAGTTCTATCTCAGGCCGAAATACGTGTGGAGCCAGGCGAAAATGGCCATCATGAACAAGCGCGAACGCTATCGCGTCTTGCGCGGAGCCGGGACCTTGTTCAAACATCTGTTCCGCCGCCATGGGGCCCCACAGGCCAGCAGCGGCTACTCCGTCGGTGATGCCAACGGCAAGCCGGTGAACGGTGCTAATGGAGTGAACGGAACAAACGGTTCAAAGCTCGTGAACGGCGCGAAGGCAGCCGAGATTCCAGGTCAGGTTGCTGCCAAAAAGGCGGAGGCCGCGAAGGCGTGAACCCTTTCCGGATAGGAGTGCTCGCCTCGGGCGGGGGCTCCAATCTCCAATCCCTCATCGACCACATCCGCTCCGGCGAACTCAACGTCCGCCTGGAATTCGTCCTTTCCAACAACAGTACATCGGCGGCGCTGGAAAAGGCACGTACCTTCGGCGCGGCGGCCTACCATGTAAGCGCCTTTACCGAAGGGGGCGAGCCCGGTGTGGAAAAAAGACTGCTGGCGCTTATCAAGGAGCATGGCATCGATTTGCTGGTGTTGGCCGGATACATGAAAAAAATGCCCTCATCGGTTTTACGCGCCTTGCCCAACCGGGTGGTGAACATCCATCCGGCCTTGCTTCCCGCATTCGGCGGCGAGGGATTTTACGGCGCGCGCATCCATGAGGCGGTGGTGCGTGAGAAATGCAGCTACACGGGTGTCACCATCCACTTGGTGAATGAGATATACGACGAAGGCCAAATCCTCTGGCAAGTGAAAGTCCCGGTGGAGCCCGGCGCTTCCGCCGAAGCGGTGGGCCGCGCGGTTTTGGCGCAGGAACATGCCTGCTATTGGAAGGTGGTGCGCGCTTTCGCCGAAGGGGTGGTGCAACCGGGGGTTGTCGCGGGCCAACCCGTGGACGTAGGCGGGCTGGTCCAGTTTATGCGCGGTTTGCAATAGAAGGAGCGAAGGTTTGAGTATTGCGGAGCCTGCAGGCAAAATTGATGGTAGCGCCGTAGGCGAGGCGGATACGCGTGGAGTAGGGGAGATTATCTGGAGCCACGATACCGCGCTGCTGAAATCCTTTCCGGTGCTTTGCGGGGTGGACGAAGTAGGGCGGGGACCCTTGGCCGGTGCGGTGGTGGCGGCCTGCGTTCTGCTCGATTACAACAAACCCTTGATTCGCGGCTTGAACGATTCGAAAAAGGTTCCCGAAAAAAAACGCGAGGCGCTTTACCTTGAAATAAAAGACAAGGTGCTGGCCTTTGGAATCGGCGAGTGCACCCCCGAGGAAATCGACAGCCATAACATCCTGCGCGCCACCTTTCTGGCAATGCGTCGGGCCTTGACCGTCATGGGACGCACGCCTTCATTGCTGCTGGTCGACGGCAATCAACCCATCCCCGAAATCACCCCTCCCCAGGAATGCCTGATAGGAGGTGACGGCCGTTCGGCGGCCATCGCTGCGGCTTCGATATTGGCTAAGGTCACGCGCGACAGGGCTATGGTAAAATTGCATGAGCGGCATCCGGAATACGGATTCGACCGCAACAAAGGATACGGTACGCGCGACCACATGAAAGCCTTGGAACGTTTCGGCTTGACGCCCCACCATCGCCGCAGTTTTTGCGGCGCTCTGCAGTCCTCCCTTTTCGGGTAACGGAGATATTCTTGCATCGAATCCCCGGCTGGGTAAAAGGTTTGTTACGGCTGGCCGTGGGAGTCGGCCTCATCACCTTCCTCATCCAAAGCGGCGTCTTCGAACCGCGCCTGCTTCTCAATGCTTTCGAAAACCACCCCGCCCTTTTCGCCTTCGCGGGAGCCTGCTATTCGGTGCTGATATTGGCGGCGGCGTTGCGGTGGTTTTTGCTGCTTAGGGCCGCAGGCATAGAAGTGGGATTACGCAAGGTTTTCTCGCTGCATATGGTGGGACTATTTTTCAATTCGTTGTTGCCGGGAGGAACTGGGGGCGATTTCATCAAAGGCTATTACCTCTACCAGGAGAATGCGCCGGGACGACGGGGATTGGCCCTCACCACCATTTTCGTCGACAGAATAATGGGCATTTATGGATTGCTGACAGTGGGACTTTTCATGGCCTTCCTCAATCCCCGCTTGGCTACATCTCCCGCCTTGATCTCCAATACCTTTTTATATGCGGGATTGTGCGGAGGATTGACGATTGTGGCTGGCGCCTTCTATTACCCCGTTACGCAGGGTTGGATTCGAAATTTATCGCGGGGAGTTTTTGAGAAGCTGCCGGGAAAACATTTCCGCAATGTGCTTTACCAAAGTCTCAATGCCTACCGCGACAAACCCCTAGCGTTACTTTCAGCTTTGGCGCTAACCTGGGTGGTGCATGCATGCTTAATCTCGATTTATTTTGCCTTCGGCTTAGCATTGGGAATCGATTTGCCGTTTCGTGTGCATGGTTTCGTTGCACCGGTGCTTACTCTCATAAACGGCTTACCGATTTCGCCGGGAGGGATTGGTGTGGGGGAAGCGGCTGGTGAGTTCCTGTACCGCTTGGTGGGTGTAGGGAAGGGCGGGAGCGAAATACTGGCTTTGGTGCATTTATGCGTTTTGGGTTTTGGTTTCGCGGCAGCGCCGTTTTACTTCCTTTACAGGAAGGAAAAAAAATAAGGAAAAATTTACCCTGGCAATGTTTGTAATGGGAGATTAGTTCATAAAATCCTAAGGTATATTGGTATTGTTGGGGCCACGTATAATTGTCGTAGATGGCTCGCCATAAATGGTGTTGTTATCTAAACCCTGAATTTGACAGTTCGAGTAGTCCACAGATGATGTGAACTCTAAATAGATATGAGCAATTTTACCGCTACTTTCATCAACATTGTTCTGAAATTTTGAGTCAAGTATCTTCAGCTTTGCATCAGCATAAAGATGAATGGCTCCGGAGTAATAGCCGCTACTATTACCGATGAAACTAGAGTTAATGATTGTTGCATTCGTCCCAGCATAAAAAGTTATAGGAGGCTGAACTACACCTTTATTATTTATTAAGTCGATATTGTCAAAGATGAGGCCCACCGTTTCTTGAGTCGAAAGCACAATTCCTCCATTCACTGCATCTCTAAATCGACAATTTCGTATGACCATGCTTTCTACTTTCGCAATCCAAATTCCTTGGTCCGTGCTAATGAAATCAAAACCATTTATTTCAACGTTTTTAGTTACCTCGTTTGGATTTAGGCTAAGGTCAACGCTGAAATTTAATTGGGCATGTAAACCGACAGTCCATACCGTTCGATTTGCAGTCATTTGACGACTATTTGTATTATCCTCGGGGTTTGAAGCGGAGAATCCCCCGAAAAGCGAAATATTGGATTTTAAAAAGAGTTCAGAAGGGGTGGAATAGTTTCCTGCAGTTACCCATATTTGGGTCCCGTTCGGATAATTCGATAGTCTAGAACTTGAGAGGGCTTCGGCAATTGTTGCCAAAGGCGTGGCCCATGAAGTTCCATCTCCCGATGTTCCTCCGCCAAGGCCTCCTTGTTTCACAAAAACGACATTGGACCTTCGAAAACAGGTTCTGGTAACGGTCGTTACATTACCCGCTTCATCCTTAGCGGTAATTGTAATGGTATTTTTCCCCTCTATTAAATTTTCATTGCGAGACTTTGTCTCGCCCTCTTCCTTCCATGTAACTGTAATGGTTGATTTGCTGGTCACATGGTTATTAGCCAAGCTAACCTCTGTTATTTTGGGAGGTGTCTTATCAACCTCCAACGATATGCAGGTCTGGTCGCCATACCCAATCACATCCCTTTCGGAAACGCATAGGGTATGCTCACCGTCCGACAAATTCGTAGGCGCATATCTTGTCGACTGTACACCTTGTTGGATATAGGTGCCGGCCGCGGAGCTGCTCCACCGATACCGAAATGTTCCATTGCCCCCGCCCGTACCGGACCATGTCCAGGCAGGCGAGTTGGTTACCGCGGCATTGCGCTGAACTGAAGGTTTCGCTGGAGCTGAAGATTTCACCTCAATGATTACCACAGTCGACCAGTTACCCCAATTCCCCAGCTCATCGCTTTCCTGAGCCTGAAAGTGCCAGGAACCATCCAAGAGCGCCGAGCCTGGAGTATAAGATTTTAGTTCAATTGCCGTTCCATTACCCGTTGGGGTGGAACCATTGGCAATGCGATAACGATATTTCCCACTCCCTCCCCCACCAGAAGTCCACGTCCAGGTGGGCTTCGTGTTACGGGTCGGCGTCTGTTCCGCTTTTACCGTAGGGGCGGGGGGGCCGGTGCGGATCAATTGGATTTTGACCGAAGCCGATCCGGAATTGCCGGCCGCGTCCGTGAAGGAGCGAGTGATGGTTTTTTCGCCATCGGTACCCGAAAGAGTTTGATTGTTCTGCGTGGTTTGGACAACGCCATCCACAGTCCAAGTAACGGGAACGGATAGCGTATTGAATTTTTGACCCGCCGTGGGCGAGGTGATAACCACCTTCGGTGGAGTGGTGTCTACCGTAACTTTAACCGAAGCCGTGCCCGTGCCCCCTTCGGTGGTCTTCGAAACAGTAACGGTATTGGAACCTTCTTTCAGATTAGAAACCGTGCTGTCTATAAGGGGGCCGTTGTCTACGCGATAAGAAATCTTGAGGGAAGTCTTGTTAATCAGGGTGTCCTTGGAAGGGTCGAGGATTTCCACTAAGGGCTCATTGGTGTCGATCAATGCCCTACGAGTCACGGTATTCTCATTGCCTTCCGTGTCTTTTACGTGAATTCGCACGGTAAAGGTTCCGCGAGTTGTATAGGTTTTCTTGATGGTGACCACGGAATCCTTGGTTTGGCCGTCCCAGACGCCATCATCTTCGAAATCCCATCGTAAAACTTCGATTCCGCCGTAATTTTGCGTCACTTTGATGTCGAATTTTACTTCTTGGCCGAATAGAACCTTTTGATCGGCGCTGACCTGCAGTTGCGGGATATCCGTTTCCACCTTTACGAGAACGGTATCGGTAACCGAAGGGAAACCTACCACTGAGGCTAGAATGAAAGTGCTTCCTGGAGAAACGGGTGTAACAGTGCCAGAGGCATTCACTTGGGCTATGCCGGCATCGTCGGATGCAAAGGACGCCACGTTCCCGGCATCGGCTGGAGAAATAACTGCGTTTATCTTACCTGTTTGCCCGCCCGTGAATAAGTGAAGTGTCTTTGGGCTGGCTTTTATTGATTCGATTGTTTTGGGGGCGGTTATGACATCGATAATTGTCGAGGCTTTCAAGGCGGGGTCCACCTTCGAAGCGACCCAAACCGTGGTCTTGCCTATTTTTCCCGGCTTCAGGTTCCCATTCGCATCAACAGCGGCAATCAGGGCGTCCTCTGTTGTCCAGGTGACATTTTGATCGGCCTTTTCCGGCAAGACCAAGGAATTCAATTGCAGCGAACTTCCATTTTCAACCAAAGTGAGCTGGCTACCGTTCAGGATGCGTACTTCAGTTGGATTTACGACGGTATCGACCGGTGGCTCAGGAACCGTATCGGTAGGCCGTACAACTACCGTATCAGCCGGCACGACTCCGGCCCCAGGATTGAATACGATAATTTTCAAAGGCTGGGCTTGACCATTGGTAATGTCGAAGATAAAAACCAACTTGGTCTCACCTTTTAGAAAACCCGATATGCGTACCCGATAAGGATTGGGTGCATTCTCGCCCACTTCCAAATCACTTAAACGACCCTTCTGGGCTACCGAGAATGGGGCGTCATAAATGGCTTCCTTGAAAACCACGTCATTTACCGTCAGAATATCGACTTTAATCTTGTCATATTTGCCGCCTTCGACGGTGAGGCTGTCGTGCAAGACAAGATTCAGGATTTCGATTTCGGATTTTTCCGTAACGTTGCATTGCCAGAAAACCAGCAGGGAGAGAATACCGATTAGGAAGTGCCAGGGACGGGATTTATTGATTTTCATGGTTCCATTTCCTGCGATGAATTTGCGCGAATAATTGCAAAGTTAAGCGCTCATAGGGATTAAGGTGTGACCTCCGTCACTTTTCGTTGGGGCTCAGGGCTGCTTTGGCTCCAGATATACAGGCCTATCGCCCCTCCGGCCACCACAGCTCCGGTTGTCCACCAAATCCATTTGCTGCTCCCATTTTTTCGCTCCAACCGCGTCTCGGGAGCTTTCCTCTTTTTGGTTTTCCCGGCGTCTCCGCCCTGATTCGGTGATGGGATGGGGTTGCCTAACGCATCGAAATTCTCAGCGTACTGTTGCCGAGCCTGAAAATCGCCTTTGATGCGCTCGAAGAAATCGATAATGCGTTGGGGAGGGTAGAGGTCAAAAATTTGCACATTAGGAGCTAATTCCAGTAACCGATTGAAATAGCCCTCCGATTTGGCGAGAGTAAGGGTGTCGACTGCATAGAGGACGCCCAGATATTTACAGACAATTGCTTCATCTTGGGGAGTTATTGAGGCCCGTGATTGTCCCAGGAATCGCTCCAATCCCTGCTTGAGAGACTGGAATTCGGACTCCATGTAGGCGTCATGAACGGCCTCCGAATTGAGGCGGCCGTTTTGCACATACGGGCTTTCAGCTGGGAAGGCAATCCCAACGATTATTAGCAGAATCCTCCAGATAGAGTGCATTTGTCTCAAAAATCTCAAATTATACGAAGTACATACTTGTGACGCGAACCATCAAACATAAAAAAAAAGCGCAATGGCACGGCCACGCGCTTGAATCATTCTATGTCGGCGGAATTCCGACGCTCAATCTTTTTTGATAAGAGAATGCAAATCGAACGTGTAGGAAGCGTACAGAGTGGTCATATAGGACAAAGTTTTTTCTTCGCCCGGATTGAGTTGGAGCATTTGCCCCAATCGCACAGAGAGGTCTTTACGTGGTCTTATTCCGGCTCCGAATTCTATTTCAGTCCAATACCGAACCGTTTTCTGGATAAAGCTTTCATAGGAGGCGAATACCTGTAAATTAGCTAGGGATGCTATTTCGGATGTCAGAACTTTGAAGGTTGGCCTATACCGGGAGAAGGCGCTGCTGAAAATCGCCGGTGAGGAGATTACCCGTCTCTCCCATCGGCTGATATGCTGCATATGCAACCATGGCGCTACCGGATAGGTTGCCGAGAGGCTGAGACGAGGCCGATACTCCGCATAGTCGGCGGTGTTGTACACGTAGGTGCTGTCTTTTTCGTCGATATATTCCCTCTCCAGGAAATAGATCTCCGCGGCCCCGTTCAAGGATATTCCATGGATCTTACCGAATGACACCTGGAAGCCCGGTACGAGGTCGTAGTCGGAATACCAGAACATGTCTCTGCCGGCGAAGGGCCAGGGTTTTCCTCGATACTGGGCATACCATGCCCCTACCGTCAGGATGTCATTCACCTTGACGTTGCCCGAGAAAAGCATCCGCAAATGCTTGCGGGGCGTATCCTCTAGAGAGACGAATTGCTGGCCTTCGCCGCCGCCCGCTCCATCCTGAGCCGATGCAATTCCGGCCGACAAGGTGAGGGCTAGGGTGAGCAGGTAGGCTGAAGAGCGGCGGAAACTCACTTCCCGAATCCAGGGTTGCCGGTCAGGTCAAACCGATACGACAAATTGAGTGAGAATAACCACGATGCTTGGTTCTCTTTTTCCGGCAGGTTCCGATACCGGGAACCCAATTGCAATTCAAAAGAAGGGATGGGTTCGACGGTCGCCCCGAATTCCGCTTCGCTGCGGTAAGCCACGAAATCCCCTTGTTCAAAACCTTCATAGTAACCGTAAAACGAAAGGTTAGCGACAGGAGCGAACCTGCCTATGGTCACCTGGAATCTCGGACGATATTGTGAGCGGGTTTCCAGGGCGGGGGTCTTGAGAACCCGGCGCTCCCAGCGGCTGGTATGCTTCATGTAGAACCAGAATGCGACCGGATATCCAACGGATAGTCCGAGCGTAGGCCGATACTCGGTAAAATCCTCCGTATCGTATATGTAAGTGCTGTCTTTCTCATCAAGCCGTTCCTGCTTGCGGAAGAAAATCTCTCCCTCCCATCCTAAGTCAAAACCCTGGAATTGACCCATATCCACCTTGAAACCGGGCGCCCAATCGTAACCGGCAAACCAAAGACTGTTTTTTCCAGCGTATGGCCAGGGTTTTCCATGATTGTGGGCATACCACCCGACCAGGGTCAATTTTTCCGAAACTCTTGCTTCGAGGTTATACTGGACGCTGAAGTGCGTGCGGGGCGTCGCTTCCTCACCGGCAGTGAATAACGGATCGTTGGGAGCTCTCTCCTCCTGAGCCAGCGGAGCGCCCATTAATACCGGCAAGGCAGCGAAAAGGAAATAAAAAACAGGTCTCAAATTTTCCTCCTGAATCCAGAAATGTTTTTTTCAAATTATTAGCCGGCTAAAGCGGGTTTAGCCGGCGTTTACTCCCGAGTAGTATTTATCTGGCGTGAGGCAGAACGGGAATGGTTTTCCACTGGGTGGTTCCATTCGACTCAACTTTTACCACGTTCAGACCTTCCGCCAAATCCAGCGGATATTTTTCCGAAGCATTCAGGGAAAATCGTTTGCTCATCCGCCCATGCATATCGAAAACCGTCACTTTGCCGGCGGCGGGGGTGGAGCCGACCAGCCGAAGGTAACCGGATTCATAGGCAATTACCTGCTGTTTGGCGCCGGCCTGGGAACCGATTCCCACGACGGGAGTCTCCGGGAAGGGAGGAGCAAAGGTACCCTTGCCCTGTGCCGCCAAGGAAGCACGTTGCATGATGTCGAAAATGGGCTTTCGATCCTTGCACATGGCATTGTTTTTGGAAGCATCATAGCTGGCATCGCTCTTGAAGGATTCGATTCCCCCTGCAAATCCGAGCAGGATAAGGTATGAGGCTCCATCGGAAAAATCGGGTGTGCCGGATACGATTTTCGTCTTCAACCAGTTTCCCGTTTTGCTGGCCAGAGCATCGGTCATGGGGAACTTCGTATTGTCATTGCAGGAGTTTTTCACCAATCCATCTTCTCCGATAGGACCGATATTATAGTAATCAAGCTTTTTGTGTTTTAGAGTCAGGTCGAAAACATAGTTGCAGCCCACCGCGTCGCGCGCGCAGTTGGATTCCGACTTGGGAGTGGTCCAATGAGGAATGTATTTCATATTCTTAAGAACGTCGTCCATTTTTCTATCCAGCAGCCATTCCGCGATATAGGCGAATTCCGTTTGTTCTCCCCAGGCTGAAATCCAGATCGGCCCTTTTTTGGCCTCTTCAATCAAGGCCTTCATGCTCTCGTATTTCTTGAGTTCGATATCGATTTTCGTACCCGCTTTGAAAGTGCCGCTGCACCATCCGGATTGGTAAATGGGGATGTTTTCCTGATAGCCGCCATAATACTTGTTCAGGTTCGCCAGTTCCGCCTTGTAGCTGTTCTGGTACATCTCCTTGCGGGTCCAGTCAGCGGCATCTCCGCAATCGTTCATTCCGCGGATATCCGCGCCCGCCGTGATGCCCGCGATATTGAAGTGATTGGCCATGAGGAGCAACTGGGACATGGTGACGATATCATCGGGGTCCCCGGAAGCCGTTATCCGTCGGATATCGGTAATGACCCAGATTTTGGGTTTGACGGCGGGAAGTGCCGCGGCCGACCAGGATAAGCCTCCCAGAATGAGGCAAACCAGTGCCCGGCTTATAAGCCCTTTATACAAGAAGGGAACATGTAACTTTTTCATTTAGCGCCTTTCGTACGATCTCTGTAACAGGGTTCTCGTTGTAATGATCTATGTAGCTGGATTTTTGTTTCCAATTCGGAAATTCACATAGCTCTATGAGATGGGGGTAATTTAGTTCTGAACCTACCCTTTGCATCCGAGAATCCCAAAATTCCGTATCCTTTAGGGTACGATCGGCATATGTTACTCCGGTTTGGGTTCCTGGATTTCCGGCGGCCTACCGGAAAAGGGGTTGAGTAAAATAAGGCGCAATCAGGAAGGTACCGGAATCGAAAGAAACTAGCTTAGAGTGCCTAACAGAATAGGGTTTGTAGCGAGGGCGAGCGAGGAAGTTTAGGGCGAGGCCCGAGGCCTTGAGAACCCTGAAGGCGTGGCTGGAGGCCACGTCGATGGGTTTGAAAGGTCGAGAACGACGCCCTGGACTTACGTAGCCGGCTGTAGTAGAACCCCATTCTGTTAGGCACTCTTAGAATTCCCATCCCAATCCCATTAATTTGCCGCAGGCCACCAAAGGCGCATGCGTTGCCCGCAGCCGGGTCTCTCCCAATCCCAATGGATAGACGTCAGTTTGTTTCCACAGCCACTCCAACTCGGCATGGGAGAAACCGCCTTCGGGACCGCATAAAATATTGACCCGTTCGGTATCCCTCCCGTTCCTTGGGGGCAGGCGGTCGGGACCCGGATGGAGAACAACCAACGCCTCCTTTTCCCTAGCCGTTCGCCACTCCCTGAGCGTAACCGGCGCGTGCACCTCCGTCAGCCACGACTTCTTCGCCTGCTTCAGGGCCACCAGGGATTTTAGTCGCAGCCTTTCCATCAGCTTGGAAAAGCTTTGGTCTTTATGCACCTGACAATGATCGGTAAACACCAAGTGGATATCGGAAATCGGTAATTGGCACAAGCCTTCTACCGGTTCTTCCAAATCCCGGCCTTTCAATACCGCCAGCACCAAACTTAAGGGTGGAGGCGATGCTTGCCACTGCAAGGTTTCCACCCGCTGAGCCGTCCAATGCCGTGCGGTATCGCGCAGTTCGACGCGCTCCACCAAGCCGCGCCCATCGGCGGCATGGAGCATGGCGCCGGGTTTCAGGCGAAGAACGTCTCGGATATGGTGCAACTCGTCCTCGGGTATTTCCCAGGACCCGTTGCCCGCAGGTTTAAGCAAAAACCAACTGTCGTCGTACTCCAACATGGATTAAAATGGAAGAAAAGAAAATAGCCCGAGCTGGTTGCCCACGAAATAAAACAAATATCCCTGGAAGCCGAAAAAGGTGAGGGCCAGGATAAAGTGCAGGAGAAAGCCCAGCCAGCGAACCGCGGGGGTGACAAGTAAATTCAGGCCCAGAATCAACAAAGTCGCGCAAGTGATTACAAAACCGGTTCCCGCCGAATAAATCACGGCCTGTCCGCCGAGATGATTCAGGTTCCAGTAATACAGCCAAGCCGAAACCCCGGCCAGCGCGAAGTTCGCAATTTGCATTAGCAAAAGGGTGAAGGCCATCAGTCGCCGCTCCCATAAACTTCCGCCGCCGACTCCAGCGCACGGACTTGCCCGCAGATACCCTGTAAAAAAGCATGGGAAAGGGGTCCGCAAAAACTTTGCGCCGGCGTGCGCGCCAAGGTATACAGTTGCACCATGCGGAGATGATCGCCCGTCGCCGCCTTGACTCTTCGCAAGCGATCCAAATAGAGTGCGATTTCCGTCTCCGAGGGCTCGACACCTTCCAACGTGCAGAAAAAACTTTGCACCGTAAACGGATGGCGCAGTCCCAGGTCCACCAGATTGGCTTCCACCTTGTCCAGCGGAACGCGCGACAAGTTCACTTTTTGGTACCAGGCTTCCGATCCCGCATCCAGCTTGGCCCACACTTCGCCATTTGCTTCCAACAACATATCGATGCCTTTTCGCACCTTGGGCCGATCCAATAGTGTGGCATTGGTGATAAGAATAAGTTTGAAATCCAATTCCGCATGTTTGGCCTGGACTTTCCGAAGCAAGCCGCAAACCGCCTCGAATTCGGGAACCATCGTCGGCTCGCCGTCCCCGCTAATGGCCACATCGCGCAGCCGCTTATTCGCGTCGGGCAGCGCGGCGAATTTCTCCACACGGCACACGCCCTCGCTATCCACCGTCGCTAAAAGGTCTTCCAATTCCGCTTCGATGGCTTGCAAATCGATTTTCTGCGGCGGCCCCGCCACTGTGCGATCCACTTGGCAATAAGGACAGGCGAAATTGCACAACTTATCGAGGTTGAGATTGACTCCCAACGAGACTCCGCCCGAGCGTCGCGAAACCACCGGATAGACATAGGTGTGATCGGCAAAAGTGCGTGGGTGATGCGCGATTTCACGTTTAAGTGGGGTTTCCGAGTCCATGCTATGCCTAAAATAACCGTAAATACCGGAAGCGGCCCTTGGTCACTTCCCGTTTGCATAACTATAATCCTTTCCCGGGCAAAAGCCAAAGTACGCCAACCAGGAGAAAGTCTTTGGGAGCCGCCAAAACCAGCCAGCCGCAGCATTTCACCCCCGCCGACAGCGAGTTTATGGCCGCGGCTTTTGCGCAAGCGCGCAAGGTCAAGGGTAAAACCCTCCCCAATCCACCCGTAGGCGCGGTAGTCGTCAAGGCAGGACGCATTATCGCCCAAGGGGGAACCCGCGCGGCCGGTCAAGCCCATGCCGAAATCGTGGCCCTCAAAAAAGCCGGCGTTTCCGCCCGAGGCGCCACCCTCTATGTCACCCTCGAACCCTGCAACCACTTCGGAAAAACTCCGCCCTGCACCCAAGCCATCGTGAAGGCCGGCATCGCCCGCGTTGTAATATCCGTAATGGATGCTAATCCTTTAATTGGAGGTGGCGGGGTTCGGGAACTCCGCCGCTGCGGGGTGCAAGTCGAGGTGGGGCTGCTACGGGAAGCAGGGCAGGATTTTTACGAAGCCTTCTTCTTTTTCATTCAACGGGGGCGGCCGCTCATCCACCTTAAAATCGCCCAATCGCTCGACGGCCGCGTTAATGCTTCGCCGGGGCAGCGCACCCCGATAACCGGAATGGAGGCACAAAAATGGTCCCATGCCTTGCGATCCCAGGTGGACGCCATCCTGGTGGGAGCGGGAACCGTGCGAGCGGATGACCCGGACTTGACCCCCAGGCTGGTGAAAGGCTCTCATCCGGAATGCCTGGTTCTCTCCCGCAGCGGAGAAATACCGCCCCACGCCAAACTGATGGCCCCGGGCCGCAAGGCGCGCACCGTGCTTTTGACCTCCGCGGCGCGTCCGGTGCCGGAATGGGTCGAGCTGGAGCCATTTCCCATCTCGGCTAAGGCCGTTAGGGCCGCCGCCGCGGGCCTACTCCAAATTTTCCGTAAGCGGAATTATCACTCCGTGTTGGTGGAAGGCGGGTCTCAGGTTTGGCGCTTGCTGTTGACAGCGGGTTTATGGGATCGCCTGCATATTCTCACCGCGCCCAAGCTTCTGCCGGGCGGGGAAAAGTGGGATACCGGTTTACCCGCGGACTGGGGAAAAGGCCTTATTTTTCATAAATTTGCAAACCTTGGCGCGGATATCCTGTGGACTGCCGAAAATCCGGCATCACCCTGATATTTTCGTTTTACGGTAAATCCCATGTTCACAGGAATTGTGCAATCGCTAGGCGTTCTTTCCGGTATCACCCGGTTTTCCGAAGGCGTACGCCTGGATTTTACGGGAGGACACCCCAACGCTTTCACCCTGCGCATGGGAGACAGCGTCGCCGTCAATGGCGTTTGCCTTACGGCTACGACATTGGGACCAGACGGTTTCAGCGCCTTCGCCGTTCCCGAAACCCTT
Organism: Fibrobacteria bacterium; assembly: GCA_041746255.1. Taxonomy (GTDB): domain Bacteria; phylum Fibrobacterota; class Fibrobacteria; order UBA11236; family UBA11236; genus JBGTHM01. The sequence continues at coordinate 17,667 of JBGTHM010000102.1, forward strand.
TCCCGTACCAACCTCGGTGATTTACAGCCGGGCGACACGGTCAACCTGGAGCCGGCGCTTACGCCCACCACGCCTCTTGGCGGCCATTACGTACAGGGTCATGTGGACGGAGTAGCCGAAGTGGCGGCCGTCAATACTTTACCAGGCGAAAGGCCCGATACCGGAAACCTGGAAATGACGGTGCGGCTTCCCCAAGAATTTCTGCGCTATTGCGTAACCAAAGGTTCGCTGGCGTTAAACGGCGTGAGTCTTACCATCGCTTCCATCGAGGGTGCCGACCTCCGCTTCGCGCTCGTCCCCCATACCCTGCAGAATACCACCTTGGGAAAGGCCACTCCCGGCACCCGACTCAACTTTGAAGTGGATTTACTGGCGAAATATGCCGAGCGGCTTTTATCGGCCCGCATGGAAGCGCGGGAGCACAACCCGCAATCCGCCCCAGTAAGCGCGCTCACCAGCGAGCGGCTTAGGGAATGGGGCTATGAAGTTTAACAGCATCGTCGATGCCGTCTCCGATATCCGTCGCGGCAAAGCCATCGTGGTGGTGGATGACCGAAACCGGGAGAACGAGGGGGACGTGGTATTCGCTGCCTCGAAAAGTACCCCGGCCAAGATCAATTTTCTCGCCAAACATGCGCGGGGTCTGGTGTGCGTGGCGATAACCTCCGAGCGGGTGGCCGCGCTGGGGCTACCCATGATGGTGCATACCAACCACTCCAAATTCGATACCGCCTTCACCGTTTCGGTGGAAGCCCGGCATGGCACCACCACCGGGATTTCGGCTGCCGACCGCAGCGTCACGGCCAAGGCCCTGGCCGATGAGAGCCTGGGAGCCGACGCTTTCGTAAGTCCCGGGCATACCTTTCCCATCCAGGCACGCAAGGGTGGGGTGTTGGTGCGCGCCGGCCATACCGAGGCCGCCGTAGATTTGGTGGGCTTGGCGGGGCTGGGATCGGCGGGCGTCATTTGCGAAATCATGAACGAGGACGGGTCGATGGCCCGATTGAACGATTGCCTGCGGTTTGCCAAACGGCACGGCCTGAAAATCATCAGCGTGGAAAATCTCATTGAGTATCGTCGCCAAAGCGAAAAGCTCGTTCGCTTGGTTTCCGCTCCGACGCTCTCGACCCGCCATGGCGAATTCCGGAGTTTTGTTTACGAGGATCTCATCCACGGCCGTTTGCATGTGGCCATGGTGCAGGGCGAAATCGATCCCAAAAAAACCGTCAAGGTGCGCGTCCATTCCGAATGCTTGTTGGACGACGTTTTCGGGTTGGTGTATCCCGAGGGCGGGGAGCTGTTGCAATTGGGAATGGAACGCATCGCGCGCGACGGAGGTATTTTCCTGTATATGCGGCAGGCCCAGCCGGATGAGCATTTGAAAACCCGGCTGGAAGTTTCCGAATTGGAGGCTGCCGGCGTGTCCAAGGCTTTGACGGGCAACGCCATAGCCATGGACCAGCGCACCTATGGTATCGGAGCGCAAATCCTTTTCGAATTGGGCGTGCGCAGCATCCACCTGTTGACCAATCACCCCAAACGGATTCAGGGGTTGGAAGGATATGGCCTTAAAATCGTGAAACAATCCTCGCTTACGGGTAGCGACATGCCCTCCGCCAGGTTGGTTTCCCCAAAATCGGCGCGGAAACGCACCGCAGCGAAAAAAGGAGTTCGGAAATGAAAGAGATGCAAGTGGTGGAAGGCCGGGCGGTGGACGGAAATCTCTGGGTGAAAGACAAAAAGATTGGTATTGTGGTTTCCCGATTCAATTCGTTGGTGACGACTCCCTTACTGAATGGTGCCCTGGACGGCATCCTCCGTCACGGCGGCAAAAAGGAAGATGTCACCGCGGTTTGGGTGCCGGGCGCCTTCGAAATCCCCCAAACCGTTAAGGTGCTGGTGGATTCCGGCAAATACCAGGCGATAATCGGGCTCGGAGCCGTGATTCGCGGGGCGACCTCGCATTTCGACCAAGTCGTGCTGGGAGTAACGCGGGGCATGGCCGATATCGCCTTGCAAGCGACCATCCCGGTGATATTCGGAGTTTTGACCACCGACAATCTGGAACAAGCTTTGGAGCGGGCCGGAAGCAAGGCCGGCAACAAAGGTTTCGACGCAGCCATGGCGGCGATTGAAATGGGAAGCGTTTTGGAACAGTTGAAGAAGTTGAGATAGGCGGCGCATTGAATCTTTCCAGTGGAACCAACAAGAGAAATAACGCGCTTTCCGGTCGCAAGGGCCGGGAGTTCGCGCTGCAATTGGCCTATTCCATGGAAGTGGGAAGACAGGGACTGCCAGAATCTTTGAAAGGTGTCACCGATAGCCAGGTTTGGTCGGAAGAAGCACGTCTTTACGGCCTCACCCTGGCCGAAAAATACCTGGAAAACCAGGAATCCATCGAATCCGAAATCAAGTCGGCCGTGAGCCATTGGGACGTGGACCGCATCGCGGTGGTGGATCGCCTGCTCATCTCGCTCGCCACCACGGAAATGCTCTACATGGCGGACGTTCCCGTAAAAGTATGCATCAGCGAGGCCATTAACCTGGCCAAAAAATATTCCACCGAACAGTCCGGCCGTTTCGTGAACGGCATTCTAGACGCCTTGGCTAAACGCCATTCCAATTTGCAGTAAAGGAAAAGTATATGTCCAGTGAACGAAAGTTACGATTGATCGGGGCGTTGGTTGCCTTCGGCGTGGCATTAATCACCTATTTGGTGACCTTGGCGCCGACGCTTTCCTTCTGGGATTGCGGTGAGTTTATCGCTGCCGCCAACATTCTGGGCATTCCCCATCCTCCCGGCACGCCGTTTTTCATAATCCTGGCCAAGGGATTTATCGACTTCATGCCCTTCGAAGACATCGCCAAGCGCGTCAATTTCATTTCGGCGCTGACCAGCGCGCTCACCGTGATGATGGTTTTTCTCTTCACCGGAAAACTGTTGTCCTTCGTCTTGCGCGACAAGGCAAGCCGCATTGCCATTTTCAGCGCCGCTCTGGGAGCCGCGTTCCTGGTCACCTTTTCCGATACCGTCTGGTTCAACGCCGTAGAAGCCGAAGTGTATGGCGCGGCCATGTTTTTCATCATGACCATCTCGTATTTGTCCCTGCTGTGGGTGGAAAACCGCAATACCCCGCAAGGCGCGCGCTACCTTATTTTCATTTGCTATCTCGCCTTTCTCGGCGTGGGTCTTCATCTGTACACCATGATGACCATTCCCGCCATATTCGTCCTTATGCTCCTGGTGGACAAGGAAAGCCGGCGTAATTGGCCGCTATGGATTACGGGCGTGATGTTGATGTCGGTCATCTACGATATCGGCGACTCCTATTTCTACAGCCTCGGAATGCTGGTCGTCTGCCTGGCTCTTATTCCCATGTCTACCAATCCCATTTGGCGCTCCCGCTGGAAATTCTGCAGTTGGCTGTGCCTGGCGGCGGTAATCGGGTTTTCCACCCATGCCTATATTCCCATTCGTTCCTCTCTCAATCCTCGTATCGACGAGAACAATCCCGAAACCTATGTCGCCTTCAAGGAGTTTCTGGAGCGGAAACAATACGGGTCGGAGTCCATGCTCAAGCGGGCCTTCCATAGGCGCGGCCAACTTTTGAACCAGGTGCTCACCCATCCGCACATGGGATACGGCGGCTACATGATCGCCCAATATTTGCCCTGGAAGGTGGGCGACCTCCGAGCGGAGGAAAGCGGCGGCATCAAGCGCGGAGATTTGACTTTTAAAACCCAGATGGATTTTATGGGTAACAATAAGTCCTTTCAGATGTTGTTCTTTCTGCTTCTGCATATACCCATCGGTTACGGCCTGTTACAACTCTACCGGAGAAACCGCGCCCTCGGCATTTACCTGGGCCTGTTGTACGGATTCAGTTCTTTCGGGCTTATCTTTTACATGAATTTCGCCGATGGCACCCGCATGGAAATGCGCGACTGGCAATATTGGCAGGAAAGCGGCCAGAATCCCAGCGCCAAACCTCCCAATGTGCATATGGAGGTCAGGGAACGCGATTACTTTTATACGCCGGCATTCATCTTCATGAGCGTGCTCTTCGGAATGGCCATGGCCTTTTTATTGGAGTGGGTGCGTCGGCAAAGGGGCGGCCATGCCGGTGGCGCGGTCAAGGCGGCGGCCATCGCCCTCTTGGTCATCGCCGCAGGAGTTCCCGCCTTCTCTAACTATAAAGAGCACAATCGCACGGGCATGTACGTTCCGTGGGATTATGCCTATAACCTGCTCATGTCGTGCCGCCCCAATAGCGTGCTTTTCACCAACGGCGACAACGACACCTTTCCCCTGTGGTATATGCAGGAGGTCGAGAACATCCGCATGGATGTGAAAGTGGTGAACCTCTCCCTCGTGAATACCAATTGGTATATCCACCAGTTGCGGATGCACGATCCCAAACTGGTTTTGGGATTCAGCTCCGAGGAAATCGACAGGCTGCAGCCGCAACCGTGGCAATTCGAGAAGCCCGTGCCGTGGAATGTTCCCAAGACCAACGTGTCCCTCGAATTGCAGCCCCGCTCCTACCTCAAGGTTCAGGATATCATGGTGCTTAACATCGTGCAGAATAATTTTCCCGCGCGCCCCATACATTTCGCGGTTACGGTATCCGAAGACAACATGATGGGACTGCAGGAATTCCTCGTCATGGAAGGCATGGTTTACACTTTGACTGAGGAGAAGAAAAACAGGGAAATCAACGTGGAACGGACGGCCCACCTGGTGGATTCCATTTACCGCTTCCGTGGACTGGGAGACGGTTCCACCTATATCGATTCCGATACCGAGGGTTTGCTGACCAATTATTCCTCCACCAATTTCAAACTGGTTTCATATGCCCAGGATAAGGTTCGTGAACTCGACCAGCAAATCAAACAGATGGAAGCGTCCTCATCCGCCGCGGATTTAGGCGATGGGAATAAAAACCAAGCATTGGCCGACTTGCGGCTCAAGCGCAGCGACATGGTGGCCTTCGGCGAGAAATACTTCGAGTTGAATGCCAGAATCCTTCCCAACGAATGGCGCAACCATTATTTCGGTGGCCAGTTCTTCGTCACCGTAGGCCGCCTGGATTTGGCGGAAAAGCAATACCGCCTCGGGGCGGAGAAGGCGCCTAGTCCCAAATTGTTCGCCGTGAACTTGGCCCAACTCTTTCAAGACCAACAGAAATACGCGCAAGCCGAAAGCCTATTGGTCGAATGGACGGCCCGGTTTCCCGACGATTTCGAGTTGAACTACGCCTTGAGCGAGGCCCATCAACGACGAGGGCAAATGGACAAGGCCCGTAACGTCCTGGCAAATTGGCTGAAAACCAGCCCCGGCCACCAATACGCGCCGGTAATCGCCCAACAACTCGAGTTCATGGTTGCTCCGGATATTCGTGAACCGGAGAGCGAATCCGTTCCCGCCCTGCCGGGCGCGGACTCAATTGACGAGGGCATTCCCATACCGGCTGCCGGAGAGGATTCGGCGGAAGCCGCACCCGGCGACGCTACATTCCCGGACAATGGCTAACCCCGCAATATCCGGCAGCGAAAGACGCCTATTGATTGTCAATTGGCGCGATCCTCGCAATCCTGAGGCCGGAGGCGCGGAAGTCCATTTGCATGAAGTGGCCCGGCGGCTGTGTGGGTCGGGTTGGCAGTGCGTGCAATACTCCCATTTTTTCCCGGGAGCCCCGAGGCATGAAATTCTGGACGGAGTGCACGTCCACCGAGTGGGTGGAAAATTTTTCTTCAACTTCACGGTATGGTTCCGGGTGCGCTCCTGGATTATGCGCCACCGTCCCGACGCCGTTCTCGACGACTCTAATAAGGTCCCCTTTTTCCTTCCCTTGTTGACCTCGCTTCCCGTTGTCGCACAAATCCATCATTTATTCGGGAAAGTCCTTTTCAAGGAAACGTCTCCCCCCTTGGCGCTGTATATTCTTGGGCTGGAAACCTTGATGCCCTTCATCTACCGTAACACGCCGGTGCTGACCGGTTCGGAAAGCAGCCGCAGAGAGCTGCTGCGAAAAGGTTTCCGCCGGGTAGCTATCGCCCCTGAGGGCGCGGACCTGTCCCATTACCGACCTATGGCGGGAGTGGCTAAAATTCCCGGGCGCCTGGTCTATGTGGGACGTATCAAACGTTATAAGAAGCTGGACGCGGTGTTGGAAGCTATGCTTATCCTGGCCTTGCGGTTCCCGCATGTTTCCCTCCACGTTGCGGGCAGCGGAGACGATTTGCCGCGCTTGCGAGATCGTGTTCAGCGCCATGAAGGGCTGCGCAATCGCGTCCGGTTTTTGGGATTCGTGGATGAAACGGTAAAGGTGAGGCTATACAGCGAGGCGGAAGTGGTCGTCAATTCATCCTTGAAAGAAGGGTGGGGCCTCACTTCCATTGAAGCCAATGCTTGCGGAACCCCGGTGGTGGCTACCGACGTCCCCGGTTTGTGCGATAGCGTTGTGGACGAAAAGACGGGATTTCTGGTGCCTTTCGGTGACGGTGAAGCCTTTGCGCATGCCATTGGTCGAATCCTGGGAGACTCCGCCCTGGCTGCGCGTATGCGCGAGGAAGGCCTGGCCTGGGCCGCACGCCACACCTGGGAAGGCGCGTATGTCGCGACCCGCGACGCGCTGCTTAAGGCTATGGTGGAGAAAGCTTGACTACCGCCGTGAAAACAGGATCTCCATCACGACAAAAAAGGCGTTCCTTGATCTGGTTTCTCATGCGGCTGGTGATCGTGTCCGCGCTGCTCTTTTTCGTCATCCGCAAAAACGGGGGAGTGGCCATACTCCATTCCATTTCCTCCGCCGACCCGTTCTGGGTGGCCATGGCGGCCTTAAGCTTTTTTCTTTCCATCGTGGCCGGCGCTTATCAATGGTATTTGTTGCTGAAATACCAGGGCCTCGAATACACTTATCCCTCCAGCTTCAGAACATACTATGCGGGCCTTTTCTTCAGCAATTTTTTGCCGGGTACGGTGGGTGGAGACGCCTTGCGGGTTTACGAGGTTCAGAAATCCACGGCCGAAATGGGAAAGGTGTTGGCGGCCACGGTATTGGATCGTCTTTTCGGCTTTTTCGTACTTTCGCTTTTCGCCCTTATCGCCGTACTTTTAAGCCTCGGGCAAGAATCGTTGCAAATGGAGGATTTCCGTTACCTGCTGTCCACGGTGGGTTTCGTATTCATCTGTTTCGTAGGCGTCTTATTTCTCCTTTTAAGTCGAAGGGTATCTGGGCATATTCATGCGCTCATCCGGCGCCTGGGTTTTAAATGGTTGGACGACACCTATTCCCGCGTACAGGCTCTTTGCCTGGCTTATCGGTCGCAGCACACCCGCATGGCCAAGGTATTGCTGGTGTCTTCGGTGGTGCAAATTTTACGCATCAATGTGCATTGGTTCGCCGCCCTGGGGCTGGGAATAGTCATATCGCCGGTATTCTTTTTCTGCTTCATTCCCATCATTGCCTTGGCGGGAGTGATTCCCCTCAATGTAGGGGGGTGGGGTATTCCGCAAAGCATCGGGACTTTTCTGTACACTCTTCCTGGAGTGATACATAATCTCTCGGATGATGTTTCTATGGGAGCTCCGGCGGCGGCCCTGGCCTTTTTACCCTCGGTCGTGGGCTTCGTTGTCATGGTGGGAGGAGGTTTTTACTTTGTGTTCCGGAAAACCATTGTCCCTCCTCACTCCGGAAGGGAGTCCGCCTCTTGACCCTTTCCATTGTCATACCCGCTTATAACGAAGCCGAAAGCCTGCCCCGGCTCTTTCAGGAAATCACGGAAGTGTGCGAAGGTCTCGACATCGCATATGAAGTGCTGGTGGTAGACGACGGAAGCCGAGACGGTACCTTCGAGGTGGTGGAGCTCGAATCGGCGCGCGACTCCCGCATACGCGGAATCCGGTTCCGGCGCAATTGCGGCAAGGCCGCGGCTTTGAGCGAAGGTTTCCAGCGATGCCGGGGCGAATTCATCGTCACCCTGGACGCCGACCTCCAGGATAATCCCGCCGAAATCCCCGACATATTGCAGAGGTTGCGGGCCGGGGCGGATCTCGTCTCAGGCTGGAAGAAAAAACGCTACGATCCGCTGCATAAAACCCTGCCTTCCAAATTTTTCAACGCCGTTACCTCCCAGGTCGCCGGCCTCAAGCTGCATGATTTCAATTGCGGGTTGAAAGGCTATCGCCGCGAGGTGGTGGAGGATTTGGCGCTCTACGGAGAACTGCACCGTTACATTCCCGTGTTGGCGCATTGGAACGGATTCAAGGTGGAGGAAAAAGTGGTCGAGCATCGCCCCCGGAAATTCGGGCAGTCGAAATACGGCCTTTCGCGGCTTTCCAATGGAATGTTCGACCTTATCACCTTAATCTTTCTGCATCGCTATACGCGCCGTCCCTTGCATCTGTTTGGTTTCGTGGGCCTGCTCTTCACATTACTCGGATTTTCCATTTTGAGCTTCTTCGCCCTGGACTGGGTAGTGACGGGAGCTCTGCATGTGCGACCCCTTATGCTGGGCGGAGTAGCCTCGGTTATCGTGGGTATTCAATTTATTTCCTTCGGGCTGCTGGGCGAGATGCTCAACCATCGGTTTTCCGATTTGCGATATCCCGTCGCTTCGGAAACAGGCGGCGGCGGTGGCCTCGCCGATGCTTCGCAATCCCCTTTCGCGCGACCCGCTTCTCACGATGCCATTCACCCCATCTCTCCCGAACAAGCTTCGTGAAGATATTGCTGATAGGTTGCAGCGGGCTGCTTGGGCAGAACCTGCTGCGAACGGCCCCCGACTCCCTGATAATCGAAGGCGCGGGCCTGGAACCTGAACCGGCCTTACCGGAAAATCTGCAAGGTTACGCACCTTTGGATATTTCCGTCGCCGCCGATATTGAAAAACGCGTGAAGGCTTCCAATCCGGACTTCATAATCAACGCGGCGGCCTATACCGATGTGGACGGGTGTGAACGCAATCCGTCCCTCAGTCATACCCTGAACCGGGATGCCGTGGCCAGCATGGCCGCTACCGGCGTTCCCATGTTACAGGTTTCCTCCGATTATGTCTTTGACGGTGAAAACGGTCCCTATGCGGAGGAGGATGACACCCATCCCTTAAGCGTCTATGGACAAGACAAATTGGCTTCCGAAACACCCGTGTTAAGCGGTAATCCGAATTCGCTGGTGGTCCGGACCATGACTTTATGGGGACGCGGGCGTGGAATGAAAACCAGCTTCGTGGACTTTGTGAAGGGTAGCCTGGAACAGGGAAAACCGATACGCATCGTCACCGATCAATTCGGCAACCCTACCTTGGCCGAGGATTTGGCCCAGGGAATTTGGAAGTTGATAACGGAGGGTCACTCAGGCCTGTTCCACCTCGCGGGGTCCGAATGGAACAGCCGTTTTGAATGGGCCGTAGCCATCGCCCAATATTACGGTTTGGATGCTTCGCTTATTGAACCCTGCCTCACGGCTGATTTGCGGCAGCTTGCGCGCCGTCCGCTCAAATCGGGTTTCCGCATCGATAAGCTGGTCCATGCAACGGGTTTTAGGCCCGGTAACGTCGTAGCACAATTGCAACGCGTTCAGGCACCGGATTAACCGGTGTCCGCTTTTATATATTGATCCGATTCACAATATCGGCCTGGGCCGATATGCATTTTACCGAGGGAGGCTAGGGTGGCCCAAGGGCTCATCGTCATACCTACTTATAACGAGATCGAAAATCTGCCTAGACTCGTCAAAACCATCGCCGAGACAGGCCACGACCTCGATATACTGGTAGTGGACGATAATTCTCCCGACGGCACCGGCGCCTGGGCCGAAAAAGAGTCGGAGGAAAACCCCCGTCTCCATGTCCTGCGAAGGGCCGGCAAAATGGGTTTGGGAAGCGCCTATGTGGCGGGATTTCAATTCGCCTTGGAAAAGGGCTATGACCTGGTTTTCGAAATGGATGCGGATTTTTCCCATAACCCCATGTATTTGGTCGATTTTCTGGAAAAAATCAAGGATTATGACCTGGTACTGGGAAGCCGGTATATCCAGGGCGTGAATGTGGTGAATTGGCCTATGAGCCGCCTCTTGCTCAGCTATTTCGCCAATATGTATGCTCGCTGGGTGACGGGAATGCCGATACAGGACGCCACCGGTGGATTCAAGTGTATCCGGACCGCGGCTTTACGCGAATTGGATTTGTCCTTGATTCGTTCGGACGGCTACTCCTTTCAAATCGAAGTCAGTTTCAAGCTTTGGAAAAAAGGCTTCCGCATCAAAGAAATCCCCATCATCTTCATGGACAGAACGGCCGGCGTTTCCAAAATGTCAGGAAAAATCGTCAAGGAAGCCCTATTCTTGCTCATTCGACTCCGTTTGGGAAGGGTTTAATGGACCCTTCGGAAGCACCGGGCATTTCCGTAGTCATAGTCTCCTACAATGTCCGAGAATACCTGGACGCATGCTTGCAGAGCATCCAGCACGCGGCGCGGCGATTTTCCGGCCAAGTGGAAATCATCGTATTCGATAATGATTCGCGGGATGGAACCCTTCAGTTACTGAAACCCAGGTATCCCCAAGCCTTATGGTTGGCCTCGGATCGGAATCTCGGTTTCGGGTCGGGGTGCAATCGGGGAGCCGCTTTGGCCACCCAACCCCTGTTACTGTTTTTGAATCCGGATACGCTGGTCAGCGAAAACACTTTTTCGGTGATGTGGGATTTTTTTCAATCGCAGGAAAACATCGGCGTAGCGGGATGCAAAATCGTGAACCGTGACGGTAGTTTACAACTGGCCTGTAAACGAAGCTTCCCCTCGCCGCAAGTGGCCGCCTACAAATTCATGGGGCTGTCCGGTCTTTTCCCGAAAAGCCGGGTTTTTGGAAGGTATAACCTCACCTTTTTGGATGAGAATAAAACCCACGAAGTGGACGCGGTATCGGGTTCGTTCCTGTGCGTGGAACGGTCGCTGTACGCGGAAGTGGGGGGGTTCGACGAAGATTTTTTCATGTACGGAGAGGACCTCGATATTTGCTTCCGTATCAAACTGTTGGGCAAGCGTAATTTCTACCATCCCGCTACCAGCGTCATACATTTCAAGGGGGAGAGCGCCAAGAGTAAGCCGTTCAAATCCTTCGTGTACTTTTACGAGGCCATGATCATTTTTTCGCGCAAGCATTTCGAATTGCGGGTGCTTCCGCTTTTTGTTTTCTACTTGGGCGCCACTTTGTTGGCCTTCAGTAATTTTATTTCCACCCGTTTGCAAAAATGGCCGCGGTGGCTGATTGATCTGGCCCTGGTGAACGGTATCATGGCGGGTACCGCTTACGCCTATATGAGATACATGCTTACTCCGCATCTAATCCTAAGCGACCGAAACCTTTACCTGTTCTGGCATTTGCTGGTATCGCTTTTCGTTGTCTTGCCCCTGGCTTATCTCGGCGACTATGGCCGGCGACTTCCCAAGGTCCGTACGGTCTTATATACCCTGACCGGTTCCTTCTTGTTTTTTTTCGCCTTGGGTTATTTTATTCGCGAAGGATACTATTCCCGCATCGTGTTCGGGGCGACCGGCTTATTGAGCATTATCGCCTTGTCCGGATGGCGCACCCTGATTACCCATGGGGGTCATTTTCTAGGTAAAATCATGGGTTCCATGAAACGCGTAGCCATCATCGGCCTAAACGACCGCGCCCGCCAGTTGGCGGATTTGATGGAGAATGAAAAGCTGCGGGGCTATGAATTCGTCGGTTTCCTGAGTCTAACGCCTCCCATCCGACTCAGCCAGGAAATGCGGAGAAACTTCATTGGAGACATAAGTTCTCTGCCCTCATTGGCTAAAAAAGTGGAATTGGACCAAGTCATCGTTGCGGTGGAGGAGGGGGCCTATCAGGCCGCTTTGCAAATTCTGTCGGAAAACCTCTCAGGGTCGATGGAGGTCAAATTGTTGGTGGGAGAACCCCAGGCTGGATCTATTTCGTTGGTTGACTTAAATTTTGGAAAATGAGAAAACGCCGGAAAATGCCGTCGTGTAAAGGCATTTTTGTCTGGAAAGGATATTAGTCCATGCCTATTCCCAAGGGCCCTTACCTTGCTTTTGAACAGCCCATTGTAGAGCTTTCCTTAAAAATCGAAGATTTGATGAAAAACAGCGAGATTACCGCCGGAGATGTGCGGGAATTGCTGATCAAGAAGGAGAATCTCCAAAAAAAGGTTTATGGAAAGTTGACCGCCTGGAACCGGGTCGAATTGGCCCGGCGTTCCGGTAGACCCTATACCCTGGATTATATCCGGCATATTTTCACCGATTTCGTCGAATTGCACGGGGATCGCTGTTTCGGCGACGACCCCGCCATCGTCGCGGGACCCGCCAAACTCATGGACCAGCCGGTTATGATTATGGGGCATCAAAAGGGCAGCGATACCAAGGAGAGTTTACGGCGGAATTTCGGCATGGCCCATCCGGAAGGCTATCGCAAAGCCTTACGTTGCATGAAAATGGCGGAAAAATTCAAGATGCCCATCATCTGCTTCGTCGACACCATGGGAGCCTATCCCGGGTTGGGAGCCGAAGAAAGGGGCCAAGCCGAGGCCATCGCCCATAACCTACGCGAGATGGCCGTTCTCAAAACACCCATCGTGGTCATCATCATCGGTGAAGGCGCCAGCGGAGGCGCAGTGGGCATCGGTATTGGCGATCGTCTCCTGATGCTGGAAAACGCCTGGTTCGGAGTCATCTCTCCCGAAGGTTGCGCGACCATTCTCTGGGGTGACAGCAGTAAAAAGCAGGAATTAAGCGAGACCATGAAGATTACCGCCAACGATCTTCTCGAATTGAAAATTATCGATCGAGTGATTCCCGAACCGGCGGGTGGCGCCCATTGGGATCCGGAACAAGTCTGTAAAACGGTAAAAGCGGCCCTGATCGAAGAGGTCGCGACTCTGGTCAAACAAAAACCCGAAGAACGAGTAGCTGCCCGTATCGCCAAGTTGGCGGACATGGGAATGTTTACCGGTTAGAAGAAAGGAACTTGCCGTGGTCGATCCTCAATTGTTGGAAATATTGTGCTGTCCCGAAACCAAGGAAGATGTTGCGTTGGAACAGGGGGAGTTGATCGAAAAAATCAATGCGCGTATCGACACGGGAGAGCTCAAAAACCGTGGCGGCGAAACCGTCAAGGAAAAAATGGAGGCCGGCCTGATGCGGGCCGACCGGAAATACCTCTACCCGATTCGAGACGATATTCCCATTATGTTGATTGATGAGGCAATTCCTATGGAAGGTTTGATATAATAAAGGCTTGTGATCCGGGTCCCTTGGGCCCGGATGCCCAAGTCTAACCGCACCCGGGGGGTGCATGTACCGCGCGCTCCATTCAGGGACGATGTCGACGGGGGTATGATGAGCATTCGCTACACGTCCGAACAGTTGCAGGAAAAATTCGGGCACGGTAATTCCGGTTTTGCCTTCGCCCGCATGGCGGACTCCCTTCGGGAAGAAGGGCGCATGGAAGAAGCCATTGCCCTGTGCACCCATAAAATACAGCAACATCCCGATTACCTTACCGGCCGTCTGGTAGGCGCCCGCTGTTTGCTTGAGGCCGATCGGCTGCGACCGGCCCGGGAAGAGTTCGAAGCCGCCCTCAGGCTCGATCCGCGCTGTCTCGCCGCCTGGAAAGGACTGGCGCAGACGCTGGCGCGCATGTCGGATAAAGGCTCCGAAGCTTGTTTGGCGCGCATACAGGAAATCGATCCCTGGTTCGATACTTCTTCCCTAGTCGGAGGATCCTGGGCTCCTGCGGAGTCGACATTTGAAGAAAGCCTTTCTGGTGACAGGAACAAAACTCTCGAATTGTCTTTGGACGATGTGGGTGACTACCTGCCCTCTTCGGACGAGGAGTCTTTTACTCTGGAAGCCGAGCCTAATCCGGACGAAACGGTAATTGCAGCCGGGATTGGCTTTGAGACCGAAACCGAGATTGTGGATTCTGAAGAGAGGATCGCGATAGAGGACGGTGACGGTGACGTCCCGGTTTCAGGGCAGGATGTAGAAAATCGTTTAGACAGTATTTTTGGGGAAGAATCCTCGGATTCTTCCGGCGACGCCAGCGGGAACACTGGCTTTTTTGCCGAAGCCGCTGATGTCGGGGGCGATTCCCCAGACCTGACGGCTACCGCTTTCCAACCTTTCCCCGAAATCGGTGGGTCTTCCGTTGCAGACGCAGGCGAAACGGAATCCGAGCTTGATTCCGAATTGCTGACCGGTGAGGATGTTGCCGATCATCTGGATCGGTTTTTTGAAGAAGAGCCCGAACCTCTTCCGTTAACCCAGGAAAAGCATCAGGCAGAAGAGCCGCTCCCGCAAGAGCAGCCGGAAGCAGCTGTTCCGGTCGATGAATTCGTCGCTGAAACCGAAACGATTGAAACGGTTTCCCAGCCACAGGAAGAGGATGTCGATACTACGCGGCATGACAACAAAATTGTTTCCGGCTTTGAATTTTTAGGAGAAGACGCAGGTGGGCCTGCCGAAATCGAAAAGGAGGAGGGTTTCTCCTTTTCCGCCGCAGGGGATAGCAATGCCTTGGCTCGGGATTCGATGCAGGATTGGTTGATGGGAACCGAAGAGCCCGAAGCAACCGGGATTGAGGCGAACAATATTCCAGAAGTTTCGCTTGAATCTTCCACTCCATCCGAAATCAGCACCAGCGATACTTTTGCCAGCCTTTTCGCCGACGAAAGTATCGCCGAGGAATCATCCCCTCCCCGCGATGAGGCCGAAACCGCCCACGATTCCCCATCCGGTTCCGATACCGTAGCCTTTGAAATCGGCGCGCCGGAGGAAGGGGATCCCAGCGTTGAAGAGTTGACGGAAGAATTGGAGAATCGGCTGGACCAATTGTTCGATGACGACGGCGAGGGGAGCGGCGAAAATCCTCCCGAGTCTGTAGCAGCGGAGGAGGATTCCAGCAGGCCAATGGCGGAGTTCCCGTTTTCAGCGGGTACGGAAACGCTGATCATGCCTCGCTCGGAGATGGAAAAGCACGCGGTTGAGGAGGAGGATACTGAGGAAGAGGTGCAAGAGACAGTGGATTTACGCCGCGATCCCTTCACGGATTCCGCAACGGCGACCGAATCTTCTCCCATGGCCGGCCTTTTTGAAGAACCCCTGGAATCCGAAGATGGGGATGCCGGTAGTCACAATCTATTTGAAATAGAGTCACCCCAGGGAAGAAACTCTGGAGTCGACCCGGAAATAGTCAGTGGCCAGGATGTAACCCAGCGCTTGAATGAGTTATTCGGTTCCGATCACCCTGACGACGGACCACTTGACGATGATGCGTCCTTAACCGGAGCCGATCAGACCACGATCGCACCTAAAGTCGAGCCATCCCTTGCGAAAGAGTTCGGGTTTGAGACGGAGACTGACTTCCCATCGGAAGAGGAAACCCCGCTTCAATCCGAAAAAGCCGGCGAGAAAGAACCGGTTCTATTCGAGGCGGAAGAGGAAAAATCGGCCTCAGACACCCATTTTATCGAAACCGACAAACATTCTCCGGTGGTATCGGGTGATGATATTTCCTCGCGGCTGGCCATGATGTTTGGAGATTCAGAAGTCGGATCCGAGTCTGAAACCGTGAATTTGCTTCCAGTGCCGGAAACCACGCAGGAATCCGGATTGGACGCCGTTCTTCCTCACCAGGAGGAAAGGGCTGATAACCACCCGATTGGACAGGATTCCGGTGAGGACGAGGCGCCCCTGGAGGATGAAGAATCGGAAGAGATACCCACCAATGTTGCCACTGTTACCTTGGCAGAGATATATTTCCAACAAGGCTTAAAAGAACAGGCCCTGCAAATCTACCGTCAGCTTCTTGATCGCGAGCCCGAGAATGAAGCGGCCCAGAAACGAATTGCTGAGATTGAGGCCAGCAAGACGGAAGAGGATAATTCCGAGGACGATGCAACCGACCGACCGGGGCGCCAGCGAGGGGTAAGACCCGGAACCCGGCCTGGGTATCGGTCCGGCAGGCCTCCAAGGAGGCGGGGATGAAAGAATTACCGGAAAGGTTATGGAATGAAGCTCAGCGATGTGGCCCACCTGGTCAAGCTTTTGGACAAGAGCAGCTTGACGGAGTTAAGCTTTAGTGACGAAATAAGTCGGGTGGTGCTGAAAAAAGGGGTAACGGGAGTCGTTACGACCGTTTCTCCCCAACAGGCGCCCGCCCCCCAATATTTTCAGCCGGCTCCGGGGCCGTTTCCCGGGGCTAGCGCCTCTCCGGAAATATCCCCTCCGGCGGAAAAAGCCGGTCCCAAATTCAAGGAGGTCACCTCGCCCATGGTAGGTACCTTCTATGCTTCCTCCACCCCGGGCGCAGCCGCGATGGTAGAGGTGGGCTCTACAGTCAAGGCGGGACAGGTGGTGTGTATTATCGAAGCGATGAAAATCATGAACGAAATCGAATCGGACGTGGGCGGAGTCGTGGAGGAGGTCTGCGTGAAAAACGAAACCCCGGTTGAATACGGCACGGTCCTATTCCGGATCCGCCCGGGCTGAATCCGTGAATCTTGAAGTTTTATTGCGGGAAATGATGCACCGAAGTGCATCGGATCTCCACCTTAGGGTGGGAGGACAACCCGCATTCCGCATCAACGGGGAACTTTACCGGCTGCAAACCGAGCGCCTGCTTCCCGAGCAGATGGAACAATTCATACTCGACCTGATGGATCGGAACCAAAAGGCACGGTTCGAGGAAAACATGGAGCTTGATTTCGCTGTGGGAGTACGCGGAGTGGGACGATTTCGCGTCAATGCCTATAAGCAACGCGGCACTCCCGCGCTATGCATTCGGGCCATTGTCGGCATTATTCCCCCCTTCGAACAATTGGGCCTCCCCGAGATTATCCGCGACATCGCCTTGAAGCGCCGCGGCCTCATCCTTGTCACGGGGACCACCGGATCGGGCAAATCCACTACCTTGGCTTCGATGATCGATCATATCAACGAGCACCTGGCCTGCAATATCATCACTATCGAAGACCCCATCGAATTTTTATACAAGGACAAAAAAAGCATCATTTCGCAGCGCGAGGTGAACCAGGATACCGTCAGCTACGCATCGGCTTTGAAAGCCGCTTTCCGGGAAGATCCGGACGTGATTCTCCTCGGTGAAATCCGCGACCAGGACACCATGTCCATTGCGCTGACCGCGGCCGATACCGGCCATTTGGTGCTCTCCACCCTGCACACCATGAACGTGGTGGAAACCGTGAACCGCATCATCTCCTTTTTTCCTCCCCACCAACACCAACAGGTTCGGCTTATGCTGAGCTCGGTGCTGGTTTCCGTCATCACCTTGCGGCTTGTCGTGCGCAAGGACGGACGAGGGCGGGCCCCGGCTTGCGAGATCATGGTGAACAATGCCACTTTACGGGAATTACTCACGTATCCCGAGCACACGCACCAAATCGACGCGGCGATTCGTGAGGGCCATACTCAATACGGTTCGCAGTCATTCGATCAAAGTATTCTCAAGCTCTATCAAGACGATGTCATCAGCTACGAAACGGCCCTGGCGAACGCCAGCAATCCCGACGATTTCGAGCTCAAGGTTCGGGGCGTAGAAGGCACCTCCGACAGGAATTGGATAAGCGGTGTTTAAAAAAATTCTGATAGCCAATCGCGGCGAAATTGCGCTGCGAGTCATTCGTTCATGCAAAGAAATGGGAATCAAGACGGTGGCGGTACACTCCAGCGCCGATACCCATTCCTTGCACGTTCACTTTGCCGACGAAGATATTTGCATCGGTCCGCCCGATTCCAAGCGCAGCTA
This sequence comes from Fibrobacteria bacterium, assembly GCA_041746255.1. Classification (GTDB taxonomy): domain Bacteria; phylum Fibrobacterota; class Fibrobacteria; order UBA11236; family UBA11236; genus JBGTHM01. Next base: position 35,483 of record JBGTHM010000102.1, read on the forward strand.
CCTGAACATGCAACAGATTCTGGCTGCGGCGGAACTTACCAACGCCGATGCCATTCATCCCGGATATGGATTTTTATCGGAGAACGCCAAATTCGCCGAAATGTGCGAAGACAACCGGGCAGTATTCATCGGCCCTTCGGCGGAAGTCATCCGGAGCATGGGCGACAAGAGCGTAGCCAAATCGACCATGAAAAAAGCGGGAGTGCCCACCATTCCGGGATCCGAAGGCGTGGTGGCGACCCTGGACGATGCCCTGGCCGCAGCCAAGACGGTAGGGTTTCCCGTCATCGTAAAGGCTTCGGCGGGAGGCGGCGGACGGGGCATGCGCGTGGCCCATTCGGAAGAAGAATTGAAGAAACTGTATCCGGTAGCCGCAGCCGAGGCGGTGGCCTGTTTTGGCCGAGGCGATTTGTATCTGGAACGCTATTTCACCGAGCCGCGCCATGTCGAAATCCAGCTTATCGGCGATAAGCATGGGAACATGGTGTATTTGGGTGAACGCGACTGTTCCATCCAACGCAGGCATCAAAAACTCATCGAAGAATCTCCCAGTCCGGCAGTAACTCCCGAGATACGTGAGAAAATGGGGAAGGTAGCGGTGGCGGGAGCCCGCTACGCCGGATATTACAATGCCGGAACCATCGAATTCCTTTTCGACAGCAAGGATTCCTCCTTCTTTTTCATGGAAATGAATACGCGCATCCAGGTGGAGCATCCCGTAACCGAAGCCACCACGGGAGTGGACCTGGTGCGGGCGCAAATCCAGGTGGCCGCGGGTGAACATCTGGAATTCACCCAGGAAAGCATCCAGCTTTTTGGGCACAGCATCGAATGCCGGATCAACGCGGAGGATCCGAACAACGACTTCCGGCCCAGCCCGGGCACCATCACCGAATTCCACCTTCCCGGGGGGATGGGGGTACGGATCGATACCCATTGTTATAGCGGTTACGTGGTTCCCCCCAATTACGACAGCATGATAGCCAAGCTGATCGTGCACGCGCCTACGCGGGAACAAGCCATTGAGCGTATGCTGCGCGCCCTGGACGAATTCATCATCGTAGGCATCAAGACGACCATTTCCATGCATAAGCGCATCTTGCGCCATCCGAAATTCGCCCAGGGTGAATACAGCACCCGATTTTTGGAACTCTATCCCGAACTCCTAGTGGAGCCCCTCAATGCCTGATATGTCCCAGCGTCTGAGTATTTCCAGCGCCTCCGAACTCACGGGGGTTTTTCCCGCCCTGTTCACTCCGCTCAAAGACGATGACCGGAAGCGTCTCAACAATTCCATCGACTACGAAAAGGCGAAAGTCATTATCGACGATCTGATTGCAGCCGGGGTATCGGGGCTGGTACCGGTGGGCACTACGGGCCAAAGCCCCACGGTCAGCCATGCCCAGCATCTTGATTTTATCCGCTTCACCGCGGAATACGTGGAGAAGCGGGTGCCTATTATCGCGGGGGCGGGCTCCAACTGCACCCGGGAGTCGGTGGAAATGATCCAGAAGATCGGGAAATCGGTAGGCGATGTGGCAGTGCTTTGCGTGACGGGATATTATAATAACCCTCCGCAAGAAGGCGTAAAGCTCCATTATGAAACGCTGGCGGCCGAGACCGGAGCCAAAATCGTCGTTTACAACGTGCCGAGCCGCACGAATTCGTATGTCGAGCCCGAAACCCTGATTGCTTTAAGCGCGCTCCCGGGAATTATCGGCGTGAAGCAGGCGGTCGATTTCAGGGCGGAAGGCAAACATCGCGAGGATACGCGGAGGGTGCTGCAATCCGTCGATAAATCCCAATTCGCCGTGGTATCGGGAGAAGACGATTTGCTGTACGCCTTGCTCGAACTGGGCGGTACGGGTGTGATCACCGCATCCGGAAACATACCCGAGGTGGCGAGGCTTTATCTGCGCATGATAAAAGCCTGGACAGACGGCGAGTCGAAATCCGCGGCTGCGCTTCAAGAAGAAGTATCCGAATTCGCGCGACTGGTCTTCATGCGCAAAAATCCGATACCGCTGGGTACCTTCTTCAATTCTCCCCTTTATCTTCCCTTGGTTTCCGTGAGGGAAACCGCGGACGGCGAAAAGGCTGAAGAGGAAATTCTCGCCTTCATCAAATCCAGGGCAATCTCGCTGGTAAAATACCATAATCGAGAGTAGCTTCATCCGGAAGGAAAGCATGTCCGACATCAAGGCTCCGACCCGTCCCGGCCTCGAAACCGCGGCTCTCATCAAAGCCCGCATCCGAACCATTCCCAATTGGCCCAAGCCGGGGGTTCAGTTCCGGGACGTCACCACCCTTTGGAATGATCCCGAAGGGTTCCGGCTCAGCGTGGACGCCTTCGCCGAATATTACGGGGGACTGGATTTTACCACCATCGTCGGAATCGAAAGCCGGGGTTTCATCATCGGTGCGGCCTTGGCCGCCCGGCTGGGCAAGGGATTCGTACCCATCCGTAAAATGGGCAAGCTTCCCGCCGAAGTCGAAAGCCAGGAATACGAATTGGAATACGGCAGCGATTGCATTGAAATCCACCGGGATGCCATCATCGCGGGCCAAAAGGTTTTGCTGATGGACGATTTACTGGCTACCGGCGGGACCATGCGAGCGGCTTGCCACTTGCTTTCCAAACTGGGCGGAACGGTACTTTCCTGCGGAGTGATCGTGGACTTACCGGTGCTCGGTGGCCGCAAGGTGCTCGAGGCGGAAGGTTCCCATGTCTTCTCGCTGGTCGAGTTCGACGGAGACTGATCCGGGCCCATCCTCGGCGCTCCAATCCTGTTCATCCTACACGCCAAGCCCCGGCCAACTCAGAAGGAATTCGTGTCCGGCAATGGGTTCTGACCCGACATTTTATTTTTTCCCCGCTGCAGTGACACATTCCTCCCTTTGCGGTGTTCCAAGAATAGAATAGACACATGGACTCGGAAAAGCTGAAAAACCTGTACCGCCGGTATGGCCCGCTTGTGCTGCGGCGCTGCGGTCGACTATTGGGTAATTCCACCGAAGCCGAGGACGCCATGCAGGAGGTTTTCATGCAGATTCTAAGGAATCCCGCGCTGATCGATGCCGAGTTTCCCTCCAGCCTTTTGTACAAGATCGCCACGAACACCTGTCTGAACCGTCTGCGAGGGCGTTCGCGTCGGGCCGAGACGCGCGAGGATGCCGCCTTGCTCGCCATCGCCTCGGAGGAGGACGTGGAGGCGCGCTCGGCTGCCGGGCGTTTGCTCGACCGGTTGTTTGGACGCCACCCCGAATCCACCCGCGTCATGGCCGTACTGCACTTCTTGGACGGTCTCACGCTTGAAGAAGTGGCGCGCGAGACCTCGCTCTCCGTATCCGGTGTTCGCAAGCGCCTTCGCGCGCTGAAGGATAGCTCCCTTAAACTCGGCGACACGGAGGTTGTCCATGGCTGAGCCCATTTTACCGGGATCCTCGGAACCCGTTTCCGACCTGCTTTTGGAGCGTTACGCGCTCGGCGAGTTGCCGCTCGATCTGAAACGGCGAGTTGAGGCGCGACTGGACGTGGATCCTGCGCTAAGCGCCCGCCTCGACTCTTTGCGCGCCTCCGACGAAACGTTGCTGAAGCAATATCCTCCCGAAGTCGTCGTGCCAAGCCTTAGAAACCTACTCCGACGCGAGCGGGTGGAAATGAATAACCGTAACGCGCATACGGGACGGAGCTCGGCCTATTTTCTGGCAAAGCCTGTCTTCGCGGCCGCGCTTGTGTTAGCGGCGGTGTCCATCCCCCTGTGGCAGTTCGGGCGATCGGTGCTTCCACCTTTGGTGGATGAAGGCCTAGTCGCTGTTATTTCCGTCCCGGAACCTTCCGTAATTGCGCCGGAACCCACGAAAGAGGGCACACGAATCAAAGGACTGGATCCCGCCATCGCGCTGTTCCGACGCACGGATCAGGGCGCCGAGGCCCTCAAGCCTGGCGCGACGGTGCGTCCTGGCGATGTGCTCCGGGTCGGCTATCGCTCCGGCGGTTTTCCATTCGGCGCCATCTTTTCGGTGGACGGAAACGGTAGCGTTACCCGCCATTGGCCGCTTGCGGGCGACGGTGGGGGCCGCCTCGAGGCCGGAGAGCAACTGCTCCCCGGCGCGTTCATGCTGGATGCGGCCCCGGATTATGAACGATTTTTCCTGTTGGTTTCGGAAGAACCATTCAATCTGAATCCCGAGCTGGAGGCGCTGCTTGCCGGTAATCCACCCAGGACACGCGGGCTCCAAACAATACGCTTCGAACTCCTGAAGGACAATGGAATATGAAAACCCCTCTCGCTCTCATACTGACGGCATCGCTCTGCCTGGCCCAAATTACTCATGCCGCGGCATCGGATGGCGCGACGCGCCGATTCGCGCTGGTAATCGGCGCGCACGAAGGCGGTAAGGGGCGCGACCGGCTCCTGTACTCCGGTTCGGATGCACGAGCCTTCCAGAATACGCTGCAGGAACTGGGCGGCCTGAGCTCGGTTGACGCGAATCTTTTGATTGATCCGGATAGCGCAGGCCTGCAGCGAGCCTTCGAAAAACTCGCGGCCCGGGTTCAGGTTGCGAGACGGGACGGCGCGCGCACCGAGGCGGTCGTATACTACTCCGGCCATGCCGACGAGAACGGTTTGCAACTTGGCAAGGAGCGGTTCGACTATCGAGCCTTCCGGGAGCGGATGAACGCCCTCGGTGCGGATGTGCGCATCGCGGTAGTCGACGCCTGCGCGTCCGGAGCTCTCACCCGTATGAAGGGTGGCACGCCTGTGCAAGCTTTCATGGTGGACCGATCCGCGCGTGCCGAAGGTTACGCTTTCCTTACTTCCAGTTCCGAGAGCGAGGTGGCGCAGGAGAGCGATCGGCTGCGGGGATCCTTCTTCACTCATGCGCTCACCACGGGCCTTCGCGGCGCGGCCGACGCGACGCGGGACGGGCGCGTGACTTTGCACGAGGCCTATCAGTTCGCCTACCACGAAACCCTTGCCCGAACGGTGTCAACCCGAGGAGGGCCTCAGCATGCCGCCTACGACATCCAACTTAGTGGTAGCGGTGACGTGGTGCTTACCGATCTGCGTCAGGCCACGGCTTCACTGGTGCTGGCAGAAGCTTTGCACGGTCGGCTATTCATCCGGGACAGTCTCGATCATCTTACCGCCGAGTTGAATAAGCCCGCGGGACGCGAAATGAACTTTGGCCTACCGCCGGGAACCTACGGACTGCGCCTACAGCAGGGCACGAGTTGGAGCGGAGCCACGGTAACGTTGCTCGAAGGTAAATCGGCCGTACTTGATCCGTCCTCCTTTCGCCCGGTCGAGAGCGAGCCCACGGCATTTCGCGGGGGGGAAGGCGATAGTGGTCGTGCGTTCCGGCATTTACAGGGAACAGGAAATCCCGGATTTTCCGCCTCGTTCCTGTACGACGCGAAGAAAGAGGATTGGTACGGCACTCAGATCGCCCTGCTGGCCACCGATGGGCGCAAGAATCGCCGCGGCGGGCAGGTCGCGGTCGGGTTCAATTTTACGCGCGGGGATCTTGAGGGTTACCAGGGAGCAGCGGGCTTGAACGTGGTCGGGGGGGCGCTGCAGGGATTCCAGTTCGCGCAAATCGGAAACTTCACGGCTGAAGACGCACATGGCACGCAGTTCTCCGGGATCTTCGGAGCGACCGGCGGTGGTCTTAATGGTGTTCAGGTGGCCGGTATCCTTAACCTCGCCGGCGGCGGTGTCGAGGGCTTGCAAGGAGCCGGAATCTTCAACATCTCGGGCGATTCCGTAAGAGGCTTGCAAATAGGCGGTATCTTCAACATCGCTGCAGAAAGCGTACGCGGTGGACAAGGCGCCGGTATCTTCAATATCGCGGGCGGAAAGATAAAAGGCGGCCAAGGTGCCGGAATCTTCAACATCACCGCACGCGATATTATCGGAGGTCAGGGCGCCGGAATCTTCAACGTGGCCGGAGGCGACATCACAGGAGGTCAGGGCGCTGCCATTTTCAATGCGACTGCGGGATCTCTTAGAGGCATTCAAGGCTCGGCCATCTTGAATTTCGCCGGCCGGGTCGAGGGGCTTGCTTCGGACAGGGGATCGATGCCGGGTTTCCAAATCACTTCCATTCTAAACGTCGCGGGGAAGGTCAATGGGCACCAAATCGGTTTGGTGAATCTATCGGATGACTATCAATCGGGGTTTCCCCTGGGTCTCGTGAATATCAGCCGAAAAGGCGCGTTTCACGGCATAACGTGGGTGGACGAAACCGGCATGGCCTACGCGGGGCTGCGCACTGGGGTACGATCCGTATATTCCATCCTGGCGGTCGGAACGAATGCATTCGATGACCAGTCCCTGTTCGCTCCTACCTTCGGCATGGGCGCGCGTTTCTCCTTGGGCAAGTCCTGGTTCCTGGAACCCGACCTGATGTACAGCACGCTTTTCGAGTCGAAGAACTATTCATTCGATGACGCGGAAGTAAACACGGAGTGGTCGCGCCTAAGATTTGCCGCAGGGTGGGAATTTCTCCCCTACGCTTCCGTATTCTGGGGGGTGGCATACAATGTAGCAGTACACACCCAAACGGATGCCCCGGTGACGGGAAGCAATTTTCCTTTTTTCACCTCGGTTTCCCATCACGTCAGCATGTGGCCCGGGGCATTCCTGGGAATTCGTGTCGGAAAGTGATTTTGAGATTGGCCGGAACATCGCGTAAGGGCTACGTCGGGCGAGAACCCATACCGGTACGCACCGCACGGTGTGATTGAGACCACAATTCAAGCAAGCGATAATTATTCATTTTTCCTCCGACCGCCTCCAGGCGGGTGGAGGAATAAAAATGATCAGACCCTTGCTTTTTTCCGGCGTAGGGTTACTCCTGTACGGATCGGTTCATGCTGAACTGCTGCTTTCCGAGGTTATGGCCGATCCGGCAGCGGTACCCGACGCCTCGGGAGAGTATCTCGAGCTGGGAAACTCCGGTGATAAGGAATTGTTCCTCCGGAAATTGTCTATTGCGGTGGACGGCGATACCCTGGTTTTCCCCGATGTGAAATTGTCGGCCGGAGGGGTGGCATTGCTATGCCGCGATTCCCTTCCCGAACGGAACGGAGGCATGGCCTGCGACAGGAAGGCCGAGCGGCTTAGGCTCGCTAACGGTAGGCCAATCGCCATTGTACTTCGCCATGACGAGGGCGACGTAACCTATGAGATTCCCGCTGCAAGATCCGGTCAAAGCTGGGAGAATACCTGGGACGAAAAATCCGGATATTCCCGATTCGCCCTTGCAAACGGAATCCATGCCGGTGGCGACAAGGGGTCTCCTGGCCATTCCAACAGCGTGAGTGTCGTACCTCCGCTTTTTGATTTGGCGCTGACGGAAATCACTTTCCGGAAAGAAACGCGCGAGGCGCGACTACGCATCGAGAATCGGGGGCGCCTGCTTCCGGATTCCGCATCCGTCTCCCTGATTTCCAACCGAATTTTGAACGGCATTCCCCATGCCGTCCTTAAAACCCGGTCGTTGGACATCTCTTCCTGCCGACAGGAATGCACGGTTCCATTCCTTTTCGAATCGGGAGGGCCTCCCGTGGTTAACTTCGCCTTATCGGGGGATTCCAACCCTCTGAACGATACCCTCCTCTTTGTCCTTCCCGAATATCGGCGGGGAGGATTGCTCCGGCTCACGGAGGTTTGCGCCGCACCCACCGACGGAGCTCCCGAGTGGGTGGAGATACGCAATGGGTCTTCCTATGCGATTGCCATAGGCGACCTGCGCTTACAAGACCGGTTGGTTTTGGGCGAAGGGCGCGCGGCGACGCTCAAGCCGGGGGAATACCTGGTCCTGACGGAAGACGAAAAAGCCTTTCGGGAAATCCACGGCGGTTTGAAATTGCGCCTTGTGCAACCACCCTCGTGGAGAGTACTGCGAAATACGGGGGATACGGTTCGCCTGGCTCTCCCCTCGGGAACATTACTGGATAGCGTGGCCTACCGGGGGTTTCGTCCATCCGACAATACGGGATGCCTGGAAAGGATGGGTGAGGACCTTGCGCCAGTGCTCGGTGAATCGCATGTGCTGGGATCGACTCCCGGTTTCGAGAAAACCCGGGATAAGCCCACTGGATGGAAAATTTCACCGAGAATTTTACGAACGGACGAGGGCGGTCGCATTGATATTCAGGTGACCGCTTCGCCGCAAAAAGCATATCGCCTGGAGATTTTCGATTTGTCGGGGTATTCCGTGCGCGCCTTTTGCTCACCTTGCACGGGTAGCCGTTCCTTTTCCTGGAAGGGGGAAGATGAACGGGGAAAATCGCTTCCCGTAGGCCCCTACATAGTCCTGTTCCATCCGCAGGGGGACAACCCCCATAAAAAATCCCTGGTCATTTCGAGAAAGTTACGATGATGATTTGGCGTCTTGTCTGGGTTTGTATGGGAATGCTCCTTCCCGCGTCCGGTTTTTTCCGGGACGATTTGCAGGGAGGGATTTACGGCTCCTCCCTCGGTGCCGGTGGCGGGACGGCCTGGGAACGCATGGCGCATGGGCAGAATCCGGCGGCATCCAAGGAGAGAGGATACGGAGCCTACCTTGGCTACCATTCGCCCTTTGGTATGGATGGACTTAATGTGGTGGAAGCCGGACTCCATATCGATGGGCGGCGTTGGGGGACGGCATTGGGGTTTCTCCAAACCGAGGTCGAGGAATTCTATCGCGAACAAAGCCTGGAAGTCCAATTCTCATGGACCCTCGGGACGCTTTCCTTAGGCGGCATGGGTGTGCTTCGCCGTGTTCACCTTCCCGAACCGGAAAGCGAGCTAATCGGTGGAGAGGCATGGGGATTATTATGGCGCCCTTTTCCCAAGTTGGTTCTGGGTGGTTTTTGCCGTAATTTCGCCTCACGAAATATCTGGACGCGTGAACTCAATCCGATTGTACAGGTCGGATTTCGGGTTCAAGATGAGCAGGATGGTTCGCATCCTGGTGGCAGGGCGATTCGCCCTGCGCTGGCTTTCGACTTGCGCCGGGTCCGAAATTCATATTGGCGTGCGCTAATCGCACACAGTTTGTGCATTGGTCCCGACTTAGTGCTGACGGCCGGTTTGGCCAACCGGCCTTTTCAATTTTCGGTAGGCGCGGCCATAAGTTGGTCCGGCGCCACGATTTACTATGCGATGCGCACGCATACGGCCTTGGGCCGGACGAATTACCCCGGTCTGGCTTTTGTTCGTTCGTTGGAAGAAGGTGGAATTTCCGGAGCGGCCGGAGAAAGGCACGCACCTTGACTTTACCCGCTTTTTTCCCGACAATTACTGCAATCTTAACCTAAAGAGCAAATTCCGTAATTCGGTTCCTTAACGCCGCCTTCCGCTCCATGCGGGTCCGGTTACAAGGGTGTAAGGTTGTCATGATTCGCATGCACATGGATGAGGTTAAGGCGGGTATGGTCCTGGCCCGCTCCCTGGTGAAGGAAAACGGAGATTTGTTGCTGGCCTCGGGCTTCGTCATAACCGAGCGCGTTTTGGCCAAGCTTCGTGAAATCGGCCTTTCGGGGTGCTATGTCTACGAAGAAGGCACGGAATTCGTCATTCCCGAAGAAATGATTTCGGAGCAGCTCGCCAATCAAACCCAGGGAATCTTGAAGGATAATGCCGAGGCGCTCAAGACCGCTCTCAAAACCCAGGAAATCACCCAGGATAACCTGAAATCCGCGCTCAAGGACAAGTCCCGCTTTAAAAATATCATCGCGGTGGACCGCATGAAGAACGCCGCTCAGGATATTATCAATAGCTTGATGGGGAGCGAGCCCGTAATCGTGAATATCAGTTCCATCCGCACCAAAAGCGGCTATGTCTTCCAACATGCGTTAGACGTCGCTGTTACCGCCATCATGGTGGGAGTGCGTATCGGTTATTCGGAAAAGGAATTGGAGGAGTTGGCGATGGGTTGTCTGCTCATGGATTTGGGCATGGTCATGATATCGGATAGCATCGTTTACAAGACCTCGCCCTTGAACGATGCGGAGAAAAACCTGCTGCGCGAGCACACCACTCTAGGATACGCGATTTTGCGGGAGAATCAAAAAATCGCCTTGACCACGGCGCATGTCGCTTATCAACACCATGAGAGGCAGGACGGAACAGGTTTCCCCCGGGAATTGATCGGGGACAATACCCTTCCCATCAAGCGAATTTCGGGTGAGAGAAATCGAATGCACCGATATGCGGAAATAGCCGCCGTGGCAGACACTTATGTGAGCCTCCTCTCCCCGCGCCCGGGAACAGGCGTATTGCGCACACCGGATGAAGTGATGAAACTTCTCATCCTAGGATCCGGAACCCATCTCAACAAGTCAATCGTGGACGGGTTAATCACCATGATCCCGATTTTTCCCGTGGGATCGCGCATTGCCGTGGTGGAGGATCGTAAGTTCGGAAAGTTGTTGGGTTGCACCGGAATCGTCACAAAAACCCGCATGGATGCGCCGGAACAGCCAGAAATCGTCGTTCTTTACGATAAGGAGAAGAATAAAATGACTCCGGTGATAATCGACTTACTCGAAGAGCCGGGAGTAAAAATCCAATTCGCGAAATTGCGATGAAGAGGCAAATGCGTCTAATTGCTATTTTCCAGGAACATGACGGATAATCCCATATCGGCGGACGCGGAGGTGGCTTCGGCGGTAGAGGCTTATTTGGCTTTTATCAAAAATGAAAGAGGTTACTCCCGGCATACCCAGTCCGCTTACGCAGGCGACTTAGCCAAGCTAACCGCCTGGTTGGAACAAACTTCCGTTCCTGGAGGCGCTCACGCCGCCCTGGAGATACTGGACAAGAAATTATTGCAAAGATTCCTGTTGGCTCAGCGCGGCGGCTTTTCCGCGGCTACCCAGGAAAGGCTTGTGGCCTGCCTGAAAGGCTTCGGTAAATTTCTGGCATTGCGGTATTCGATGGATAAGAATCCGGCACAGGGCCTGGTTTTCCCACGTAAGGAAAAAAAATTGGCATCGGTCGCGGGCGAGGGATTTTTGAAGGAGTTGTTGGAGGTGGAAGTCGACGGGTTTACCGCCTTGCGAACCCGGCTGTGTCTGGAGATGTTTTATGGCTCCGGCTTGCGCCTTAGCGAGTTGGTGAATTTGAAGTGGAACCATATTTCCCGTGATGCCCGCATGGCCCGGGTATTGGGCAAAGGCAACAAAATGCGCACCGTACCCCTTACCCAATCCGCGCAGGAGGCGCTTGGCGCCTACCGGGCCGAATGCTCCCGACGGGCCTATCCCCGGGATGGAGCCCTGCTGCTTACGCAAACCGGCAAGCCGCTGGGCGGACGAAGCGTACAAAAGAATATCACGGATCTGCTGCGCACGATGGGCAGACAGGGCAAATCTTCTCCGCATATTCTCCGCCACTCCTTCGCGACCCACCTTTTGGATCATGGCGCGGATCTCATGGCGGTGAAGGAGATGCTCGGACATTCCTCCCTCTCGACCACGCAAAAGTATACGCATGTGTCGGTCGCCAAATTGAAGGAGACCTATGGACGCGCGCATCCCAGGGCCTGATTCGCCTTCAGGCGAGTAGACCCACATGACTCGCAGCATGGAAAGGCTGACTTAACTATGACTGACTCACCGAATTCCGAATATGCCGTACGCACCCTCATGGAAAGGGTGGCTGTGCTGGAAGCCCGATGCGCGGAGCGTGAGGAGACCCTGAAGAGTCTGGGCAGTTTGACCGAAGGACGGGAATTGGAACTCAACCGTCTTAAGCTTCTATTCGACAATATTCCCGACGCCATCCACTTCAAAGACAAGGAAGGCCGTTACACCTGGGTAAACAAGGCCAAGGCGGATTCCATGGGGCTTAAAGACAGATCCGAGGCGATAGGCAAGACCATGTTCGAAACGTATTCGGCGCAATTCTCCTGGGAGGTTCTGGCGGAAGAGCAGAAACTGATGACGACTCAGGTTCCCATCATCGATAAAATCGAAAGGATAACCCGGAAAGATGGTGAGGTACGGTGGCATCAGGTGACCAAAATCGCCCTGCTCGACTCGGAGGGTCAGGTAGTGGGAACCGCTGGAGTCATGCGGAATATCACCGAACGCAAGCAGATGGAGGACGAACTGTTCAAAGCAAGTATGCTATTGAATACTTTCCTCGATCAGGTTCCAGATGCGGTGTATTTCAAAGATGTGGAATGCCGTTTCATTCGAGTCAGCCGCAGTATCCACCTTGAGGGAATGAAAAACAAAGAGGAGGCCATAGGTAAGACCGATTTCGACTATTTCACGGAGGAGCATGCGCGCCAGGCTTATATAGACGAGCAGGAAATTATCCGAACCGGCGTTCCCATAATCGATAAAATTGAAAAGGAGACCTACCGCAATAAGGAAGAGACCTGGGTTTCCACCACCAAGGTCCCCTACTACGATGCGGAAGGAAAGGTGGCCGGCATCATAGGCATATCCCGCGATGTTACCGAGCGATTCCGGGCGCAGGAAGCCATACGGATGGCCAAGGAAGAATTGGAAATCCGGGTGCAGGAGCGCACGGCTGCGTTGGTGCAGGAAATTCGTGAGCATCTCAAAATGCAGAAGGCGCTCAGGGACAGCGAAGGAATGTTGCAGGACTCGAACGTTCGGCTGGAAACGCGCCTGTCGCAATTGAAATATTTGAACGCGACGGCGCATCAGCTTTCGCAATTCACCAGCAGGAAGGACTTGCTGCCCGCCATTCTCAGATCTTTTACTCAATGTTATCCGGGTCTCGAAATGGTCCTATGCGAAGGCTCTAACGGAGAGTTGCGCTGCACGGCGGCGACTCCGGGTCTGGATAATCCAGTCGCCAGGGCCGCCTGCGAAAAGGCTCTCTCCGCAGGATACGATTCCCTGGACGCCAGGCTCGTAGTCGACCGAAGGCTGGACCCGACGTTGGCCGGCCTGAATATCAAGGGTTTTGAGCATTTGACCGTGCATTTGGCGCTCCCGTTGGTCATGAAGAACAGGCGGATTGCCGTGGCGCAAATATTAGCCGCCAAAGAATTCGCGGAATGGTTTCCCCTGGAGCAGGAAATGATCGATACGCTGGCCGCGCAATCCGCTATCAGTCTGGACAACGCCAACAATTTCGAAGAATTGGAGAAGCGGGCCCGGGTGCAATCCGAACTCGACGTGGCCCAGCGCATCCAACGGCGCTTCACTCCGCAAGACCGGGTATCCATTCCCCGCCTCCAGGTTAAAGGTGTGTACCACCCTGCTTATGAAGTCGGCGGGGACTACCTGGATTATTTCGAAACCAAATCCGGAAGTTGGGTGATTGTAATCGCAGACGTAAGCGGAAAAGGAATACCCGCGGCGTTGGTGATGACGATGTTGCGAAGTACCTTCCGGGCCGAGGCACGCTACGAGACTTCGGCCAAAAAACTGCTTTGCGCCGTGAACGACATGATGAGCCAGGATTTGGACGAAAAATCCTTCGTGACGGCCCTGTGCCTTATCGTCGACAAGGATGGACGTTCCATGACATACGCCCGCGTCGGCCACCCGCCTTTGGTGATTCGGCGTAAGAGCGTGGAGTCGCCGGAAACCATCACTCCCAAGGGAATCGGACTGGGAATGGTGGATGCCGAAACGTTCACGCGTACCATTGAGGAAGTGCATATCGATTTGACCGAAGGCGACCGCTTTCTCATCTTCACCGACGGTCTCACGGAAGCGCGCGATTCAAACAAGGAGTCCTACGGAATGGAACGGGTTATGGGCCAATTATCGGGAGGAGAGCGCCTGGGTCCCGAAAAGGCCCTGAATAGACTTCTCAAAGACGTTGAGGCCTTTATCGGCAATGAACCTTATCATGATGATTTGACCATTTTGGCGATGGAAGTCATCGGATAGGTTTTTTTCAGCCGTTACTTGGGTGTACCCATAATACCTCAATAACGGTGTTTTTTCCCTGAAACGGTTTATCCCCCATTAATTAGGCGAAAAATAGAGTAACGCGCTATACTCAATAGCATGCGAACCTTGATTCTTCTTATCCTGCTTTTTTCCGTCATCGGCGGGAAACAATCCTACGCCCAAACCCAGCCGCTTCCGAATTTTATGCTCATTGTCGCCGACGACATGGGACCGCAATTGGAAAAGTATGGCCACCCCGGCGCGCGGACTCCAACTCTGGACTCCCTCGCCAATCAGGGAGTGTTGTTCCGAAACGCGCAGGCGCCGGGGTCCACCTGCTCGGTCGCGCGCGCGTCGATCATGACCGGCACCCATCCCCATACCCATAATGTGCGCATTAACGTGCATGAATACATGGGTCCGAAACCGAATTTCAGCAGCAATGAATTGAATTTGATGCAATCGCAGGCCCTTCCCGATTCCCTGGCTACCTTGGTGGAGCTTCTGGTCAAGGCGGGCTATCGTACCGGACTTACCAAGAAATTCCATACCGCTTCCCATGACCGGTATCCCTATCACGAGTGGCTGAAAGGGGACGAAACTTCCGAGGTAAAAGCCTTTATCCAACGTGCCGGAGCTAAGCCCTGGTTCTTGATGGTGAATGTCAGTTCGCCCCATCGTCCCTTTCGCCTATTCCAAAGTGTAGGCCCGACGCCAAACGAATCCGTATTCAAACTTCCCGGTCACTTTCCGAATACTCCGGTGATTAAAAAAGATTGGACTGAATACCTGAAAGCCATCCAACGTACCGATGCCGAAGTGGGAATAGCCGTGAATTCCGTGCGCCAATTGAACCAGGCGAACAAAACCGTGATTATTTTCGTGGGCGATCATGGTCCGCCCTACCATCGCGGGAAATACTCTACTTATGGATTCGGAGTGAACATACCTTTCATCGTTTCGGGGCCACCTGATTTGGTGAAGAAAAATCCGCAAGGCGCGACTTCTTTGGTTAGCCTAGTCGATATCATGCCGACTTTACTGGATTATGCGGGTATTGCTAAACCGCGCGGCGTCCAGGGAGTTTCGTTGAGGCCATTATTGCTGGGAACTGCGGGGGCCAAAACCCATGATTATTTGTTTTCCGAGGTCCATCATGGCGGCGGGAGCCCGGGCTCTGCTTTGCAAGAGCGTTCGATTTTTGATGGCCGCTTCCGTTTGATCTTCCGGGATCATTTGCAGAAGCGCTATATCGTTCCGGGGGATAACCGCGAGGTCAGTCCTTGGGGTAACCCGGTTTATGCCGAAATCATCAAACGCAAAGGCGAATTCCCCGCTCAATATGCCATGCTGGCGCAACGGGATTCCGATTTGGAGGGGAACGCTCCCATGGCGGAGTTCTACGACACCTCCACCGACCCGTGGGAAGTAAAAGATTTATGGAATTCCCAAAACCATAATGAGGATAAAAACCGGCTGATTCGGGCCTTGGCGGATTGGGGCCGGGAAACGGGAGACAGGTATCTCGACTATGCAAAGCTGGGAGGGACCATTTCCATTCATTCCCCAAAAACTTTCCCTGGATCGGAAGCGCTGAACGGCCGAACCACCAGCGGATTCGGTATCACTCCGCTGTTTGAATACCAGTCCGAGGACGGAAGTTTACAATTCCGCGATTCCCAGGGCCGTAGCCGGATTCCGGCGCTCTTGCCTCAGTAAGGACCTCCATACGATTGAATGCGGATACCGCCCACGAGCTGGGAGATGCCCGCAATGCTCGGAAAGGCAGGTTGTTGATGCGAATGGTATTGCGCTATATTCAATGGTATGCGATCCTTAATACTTCCTATACTGCTTTTTTCCGTCATCGGCGGTAAACTATCCTTCGCCCAACCTCAGCCGCTTCCGAATATATTGCTCATTGTCGCCGACGATATGGGACCGCAACTGGAAAAGTACGGTCATCCCGGTCCGCGCACTCCCACCTTGGATAGCCTCGCCAATGAGGGAGTATTATTCCGAAATGCCCAGGCGCCAGGGTCTACCTGCTCAGTTGCGCGCGCGTCGATAATGACCGGCACCCATCCGCATACCCATAATGTGCGCATCAACGTGCTGGAGCACATGGGTCCGAAACCGAATTTCAGCGGCAACGAATTGGATTTAATGAATTCGCAGGCCCTTCCCGATTCTTTGTCGACATTGGTGGAACTACTGGTCCAGGCAGGCTATATAACCGGAATTACCAAGAAATTCCATACCGCTTCCCATGATAAATACCCGTTTCACGAATGGATGAACGAAGGGGAGACCTCCCCGGCGCATTCTTTTATCCAGCGCGCGGGAGACAAACCCTGGTTCTTGATGGTCAATATCAGTTCGCCCCATCGGCCATTTTTTAAGTACCAAACGGTAGGCCCGACGCCTGACGAAGCGGTTATCAAACTCCCCGGCCACCTACCCTCCACTCCCACGATCAGGAAGGATTGGATTGAATACCTGAAAGCCATTCAACGTACCGATGCTGAGGTGGAAAGGGTCGTCAGTTCCATACACCAATTGAATCGTGCGGGCAAAACCGTCATTATTTTCGTAGGCGATCATGGTCCAGCCTACCATCGGGGGAAATTCTCGACCTATGGATTCGGCGCGAACATACCCTTCATCGTCACGGGACCACCCGATTTAGTCAAGAGGAACCCGCAAGGGTCGGATGCTTTAGTCAGCTTGATAGATATTATGCCAACCTTACTGGATTATGCCGGTATCGGTAAACCCCGCGCCATACAGGGAGTCTCCCTGAGGCCATTATTGCTGGGAAATGCGGAGGCCAAAACCCATGATTATTTATTTTCCGAGGTTCATCACGGCGGCGGCAGTCCGGGCTCTGCTTTGCAGGAGCGTTCGATTTTCGATGGCCGCTTCCGCTTGATCTACCGGGACCATATGCAGTGGCGCTATATCGTTCCGGGGGATAATCGCGAGGTAAATCTTTGGGAAAACCCGGTTTATGCCGAAATTATCCAGCGCAAAAGCGAGTTCCCTATTCAATACTCCATGCTGGCGCAAAGGGATTCCAATTTGGAGGGAGATGCTCCCATGGCGGAGTTCTATGACACTTCCACCGATCCGTGGGAAGTAAACGATCTTTGGAAGTCTCAAAACCAAACGGAAGATAAAAATCGGCTGATTCTGGCTTTGGTGGATTGGGCCCGCGAAACAGGTGATACGTATCTCGACTATACAAAGATAGAGAAAACCGTTTCCATCCATTCCCGAAAAACAACCACCGGAGGGGGAGAGTTGAACGGCCGAACCCCCATTGGGTTCGGTACTACTCCGCTGTTTGACTACCAGCCCAAGGATGGAAGTTTACAATTCCGCGATTCCCGGGGACGTAGCTGGATTCCGGCGCTATTGCCCCAGTAACTCCGCAAAAGGCTCTCTGTCCCCGGGTTTGGACCGACATTCCTTTGGGGCCTTGATAGCGTCTTAGGGCTTATTCAAACCGCAGCGCATCGATGGGATTCAGGCGCGAGGCCTTGCCCGCCGGATACCAGCCAAAAAAAACACCGGTGGCGAAGGAAAATCCGAAGGCCATCAGAATAGACGCGGTGGAGACTTCCACGGCCCAGCCCTGTGCGGATGCCAGGAATTGCGAGGCACCCACTCCCAAAGAAATGCCGAGTATGCCTCCCAAGAGGCTGATGGCTACCGCCTCCACCAGGAATTGCAAGCGGATGTCGCGGCCCCGGGCGCCCAGCGCCAGGCGGATGCCGATTTCACGCGTTCTTTCCGTAACGGAAACCAACATGATGTTCATGATGCCGATGCCGCCCACCAGCAGGGAGATTCCCGCAATGCTCGAAAGCAGTAAAGCCAATGTCCGGGAGGTCGAGGTGGCCGCCTCGGTGATTTCGGTTTGGGTACGGATATTGAAGTCCGATTCTTGATTCGCGGCAATGCGTAGGCGTCGTCGCAGTATGGATTCGATTTGCGCCGATGCTTCCGGGATGGCCTCCTCCGATATGGCTGAGGCGAAGAGGCTTTCCACATAGGTGGTGCCGAGCATTTTCTTCTGGACGGTGGAGAAAGGCGCCAAGACGATATCGTCCTGATCCTGGCCGAAGGAGCTTTGGCCTTTGGATTCCAGCACACCGATGACTCGAAAGGGCAGATTGTTGATACGAATGGTCTTGCCGATGGGATCCACTCCCTCCTCGAAAAGCCCGGCCGCGACGGTCGAGCCCAGGATGCATACCTTGGCTCCCCCGCGTTCTTCCGAAGGGCCATAGGCCGCGCCCTGGGCCAGGCCCCAATCCCGGATAAACAGGTATTCGGCATATACGCCATGTACCCGGGTTCGCCAATTGCGATTGCCGAATTTGAATTGCGCCATGCTGCGCACCACTGGGGTGATATAACGTACCGCCGGTGATTCGGCATAAATGGCGTCGGCCTCGGCCTCGGTGAAGCGGCTTGCCGTGCCGGCCTCCTGGCGTGCTCCCGAAAGGTTACGCGATCCCGGATAAACGTTTATCACATTGGTGCCAAGACTGGAAATGGCGGCTTCAACCGAGAGGCGCGCTCCGGTACCCACGGCCATCATGGTGATGACGGCCGCCACTCCGATGATAATGCCCAACATGGTCAGAAAGGTGCGTAGCTTGTTTCGCGAAAGGGAGAGGAAGGCGATTTTAAGCAGTATGGTGGTCCGCATGTTCAGGTCTCCCCGATGTCGGTGAGAAATTGGGTTAATTCCGTCTGGGCCGAATGGGGGTGCGGATTTAGGGTATCCGATACGATGGATCCGTCGCGCACTACCACTTGGCGTCCGGTGAAGGCAGCGATATCCGGTTCATGGGTGACCAGTACCAGGGTAATGCCTTGGGCGTTCAGGTTTTGGAACAGGGTCATGATTTCCAGACTGGTACGGGTGTCCAGGTTACCCGTGGGCTCGTCCGCGAGAATGATGACCGGGTCGTTGACCAGAGAGCGCGCCACGGCCACCCGCTGCTGCTGGCCCCCCGACAATTGGTTGGGATGGTGGTGCATGCGATCGGCCAACCCCACGGATTGCAAGGCTTGCACGGCCCGTTCCCGGATTTTAGCCGCCGGCACATCCTTGCGGTAGAGCAAGGGTAACTCTACGTTTTCCAACGCCGATGTACGTGAGAGAAGGTTGAAGGATTGAAAGACGAATCCCAGTTTACGGTTGCGTACCTCAGCCAAATCGTCGGGCTTGAGGCTTTGGACTTCCTTGCCGTCAAGCCGATAGGATCCTTCCGTAGGGGCATCCAGGCAGCCGAGAATATTCATGAGGGTGGATTTTCCCGATCCGCTCGGACCGCTGACGGCGACGAATTCACCACGTTGGATGTCGAGATCCACCCCACGCAAGGCTTTCAAGGTCACCTCGCCCATTTGGTAAATCTTGGTCAAGTTCCGTACCGAAACGATGGAATCCATAGCGATTAACGCCTCCGCCGGGGCTGCATGCCAAAAGGGCTGGACGGCTGTCCGCCGGGTCTTGTTCCCTCCGCTTCCATGCCCGTAACTGCCAGGTCACCGGCTTGCAATTCTCCCCGGACTTCGTTGCGAATCCCGTCGCTCAGGCCCACCCGCACGCGAACCGCCACGGGATTTCCATCCTTCAACAAAAAGACGCGTCCGGACGCCTCTCTGGCCCCGGCCTCTCCGTCCGAGGTTCGCCCATCCCTTCCCCCACCTGCCCGTCCTCCGCCGTCGCGGCGTTCGCCTGCTGGAGTCGAAGGCCGGCGCTCCCCGCCGTTATTGGACTTTTCCGTTACGGGGGGCCGAAAGCTGAGTGCCGCGGCGGGAACCACCAGCACGTTCTCGCGTCTATCGACGATAATGGCAAGATTCGCCGTCATGCCGGGCATGAGTCTTCTTTCGGGATTCGGTACGCGTATGACAACGTCGTAAGTGACCACGTTCTGTTCGACGAGGGGTTGCAGGCGCACCTGTTCCACCACTCCGGTGAAGGTTTCTTCGGGATAGGCGTCCACGCTGAAGGTCGCGGACTGGTCTTTTTGGATTTTTCCGATGTCGGCTTCGTCTACCGCCGCTTTCACCTGCATTTCACGCAGGTCTCCAGCCAGTATGAAGAGAGTAGGCGCGCTGAAGCTGGCGGCTACGGTCTGGCCTACGTCCACCGCGCGCGAGAGCACGATGCCGTCGATGGGCGATGTGATGGTGGCGTAGCGGAGATTGATGCGGGAGCGGTCTACCTGGGCGCGGGCGGAGTTGGAATTGGCTTCGGCGACGCGGGCCTGCGCTTTGGCCCGGTCCAGCTCAGCTTGCGACATCAAGTCCTTGTCGAACAAGGCCTTGGTCCGTTTCAATTCCTCGTCAGCCTGGAAAGCCTGGGCTTCGGCGCGAGCCATGTTGGACAAAGCGTCTTGCAGGGCGGCGCTTAAAAGCGTGCTGTCGAGTCGGGCGATTACCTGGCCTTTTTTCACTTCGGAATTGAAATCGGCGTATAAAGCGGCGATGGTTCCCGAAACCTGCGTGCCCACCAATACCGTGGTAAGCGCTTCGAGTTTGCCGGTGGCGGTAACCGATTTTTCCACGGATCCCAAGGTAACGGCGGCGGTACGCCAGGCGATATCCGGTTTTTTCTTGAAACCGAAATGAAAGGCGCCATACCCTAGGATGCCTAACAAGGCGAGAACCAGCGTGATTTTAGTTTTAGTCATAAGCTTGTCCCTCTAATCCGAAAGCATGTTATAAAGGCGATTTGTTCTGTGGGGCTTCGACAATCAATCGTCCCGATAGGCGCTGTAACGATAATTCCGAAGATTTAGTGGATTGCCGGGCCGCGGCCAGACGGCTACGCGCGTCAAGCAACCTTTGCTGTGCCGCACGGAATTCCAGCGAGGTGGAAGCGCCTGCGCGAAAAACTTCGCGTGCGGCTTCGGCTTGCATGCGCACTACTTCCAGATTACGCGCTTCCAGGTCAACCTGACGCAGGCCCGTAGCATAACTTTGCGCGGCGCGCTCGAAATCCGCCCGCACACTTTCTTGTTGTTGGACCAAGCGGGTTTCGCCTTGTCTAAGACCGAGGCGGGCATTTCCCACATTGCGCTGCGTGTTGAGCCGATCGAAAAGGGGCATGGAGAGGTTAATCCCGTATGAGGGTCCGCCGGTATTGCTGAATGCCGGTGCTTCGGGATTGAGGGCCTCGGGTTGGGCGGAATAGGAGATATTGCCGGAAACTCGCGGGAGATGGCCACCTCGGGCTTCTTTCACACTCAGGGCAGCCGCCTCTTTTTCGGCTCTGGCACGGGCGATGTCGGAATTTTTTTCGGTGAGATTCATGCGCCAGGTTTCCAAAGGAAGGTTTTCCGCCAAGGGAATGGTGTCGATAACTTCGAAAGACGTAATGGGATCGCGGGCCAGGAGTTGATTCAATTGGATTTTGGCATTGTGCAAAGCCGTCTGTTGCGAAAACAGAGCGGAAGAGTCGGCGTTCAAATCCGCCAGCGATTGCAACTCTTCCAGCCGGGTGCCCGCTCCCAACTCCGCTCGGGCCGCCGCCAGCCGGGCCCTTTCGCGGGAAACTTCCAGCAGCTCTTCGAGAGCGGAAAGCCGTTGCCGTTGCTGCACGATTCCGAAATACCCGTCGAGTATGGCCTGCCAGGTCGCTTCAATCGCGGCCTGTTCGGACAGCCTGGCGGAAATTTCCTGGGCCTGCAGGCGATTATACGTGTTGTAGGAGCGAAAGCCATCGAAAATAAGGAGTCCGAGTGAAGCGCCTACGGAGGTGCGGGCGGCTCCACCTTCAAAATCGCCGGTATGGCCTGCCGATGCCGAAAGTTCGGGGAGAAAGGGCCCGATGCCCGCACGACGGTTGTTCTCCGCAATGGAAGTCTGATCGCGGGCCAGCGACAGCGAGTGGTTATTTTCCAGGCCAATGCGAACAGCCGCTTCGGGGGTGAGTAATTGGGACTTTCCCGGCAAGAGCGAGTTGCAAAGCCCAAGCAGGAAAAACCGGGAAAAATTCTTCGAGGCTTTACCGGTTCGCAGTCTCATGTTCTCCTCCATCCATTACCTGAATCAACGTACCAATCCCGCGTAGAGGGGAACCAGGCCCTTTTTGTAAACCCCATGTAAACGTAGGTTAACTTATGCGTATCGCTCCCGTTTGCGGTCGCCGTGGGGGCGGGATAAATGGTAAATTGCAGAAATGCCGCAAGAAAAATCCGTACTGGTCATCGATGACGATAAAGAGTTGGGTGAGTTGCTTATTGAATATTTAGGGCAGTTCGGGTTCGCGGTGGAAGCGGCCTTACATCCCGACCAGGGTTTGGCTATGCTTCGCGCTCGCAAACCGGATTTGGTGGTGCTCGACGTTATGCTTCCGGGTAGGAATGGATTCGAAGTATGCAAAGAAATCCGCCGCGACAGCACTGTGCCCATCATCATGCTTACGGCCCGGGGTGAAGTGAGCGATAGGGTTTTGGGATTGGGCCTCGGCGCGGACGACTATCTTCCCAAACCCTTCGAGCCCAGGGAGTTGGTAGCCCGCATCGAATCGCTTTTTCGGCGCACCGGGGAGGTAAAAAAGCGGAGTTCCTTCCGATCCGGCGAATTACGGGTTGATTTAGACAGGCATTCGGCTCATCTCGGCAACGAGCCTCTCGAATTGACCCGGATGGAATTCCAGGTGCTCTCGCTGTTGGCATCCCAAGCGGGAACTACCGTAGACCGGGAGACTTTGTCGGCCAAGGTAAAAGGCATTGACTGGGATCCGCTCGACCGGACCCTGGACGTGATAATGGGCAGGCTCCGTTTGAAATTAGGAGACGACCCTCGCAACCCTCGTTTTATCCGCACTGTGCGCGGCGTCGGTTATCTTTTCGTGGAAAACGTGGTTTGGCATGAATAGCCCCAGCCTGAAAACCCGCAGCGGGGGAATTTCGATATTTCTCAAGCTCTTCGGAATCTATATCGCCACCGTAGTAGTCGTGACGGTTTTGTCGATGGTTTTTCTCCAGGCGATTTTTTATTCCGGAAAATCCGATAAAAGCATTCGCGATAAGAACCGCGCCAAATACGTCAGCTTGCTGGTAGAGGAACTGGGAAATCCTCCGCGGCTGGATGCGGCGATGGCCTTATCCCGAAAGCTGGACATGCATATTCGTATGGAGGGGTCTACGGGCGGATGGACGACCTGGGACAGTCTACCGGCTATTTCGGAATTGGATTCAAAAAATTTTCGCCCCACCACCGAACCGCATACGCGCTTCGGTAAAATTAGAAACCAACGCTTCACGGTCGCGGAAAGGAACGGACATACCTTTTTGTTCCTCTTTCAAGGAGGACCTTTTCGGGAAGCGCGCGTGGAACTGATTCCGGTTCTTTTGGCATTGGTGGGTGGACTGTTCGCGCTTAGCTTTCTTTGGCTACGCTATATTTTCAAGCCGCTGCATTGGCTGACCGAAGGGGTGAGCCAAGTCGCCCAGGGAAATCTCGATCACGGGGTCGCCGTAAGAGGTAATGATGAATTGGGTGAATTAGCCTCTTCTTTCAACGACATGACCCGGCGCATCCGCGACATGATGAAATCGAAAGAGCAATTGCTGCTTGATGTCAGTCATGAATTGCGATCGCCGCTCACGCGCATCAAGGTGGCGTTGGAATTGAACAAGCCCAATGGCCAGGTCGTCATTCGTAGGAATATCATCGAGATGGAGACGATGATTTCGGAATTGCTCGAATCGGCCCGCCTCGACAGCGGACACGGGGGGCTGAGATTGGAACCGGTCGCCTTGCGCCCGTTGCTTGAAGAAGCTGTGGGCCTTTTCCCCGCGACCGCTCCCGGCATCCGCATACACTCCAATACGGAGGCGCTTTCGATTCACGCCGACAGAAATTCTTCCCTCACGGTATTCCGCAATCTTTTGGAGAATGCCGTCAAATACTCCTCCCACCAGGATAAGCCCGTGGAATTAAGCTCGGAGGCGTTCGCGGATAAGGTTAAGGTGCATGTCGTGGACTACGGTTACGGAATCCCGGAGACAGAATTGAAATCGATTTTCGAACCTTTCTATCGCGTCGACAAATCCAGAACCAAAAGTACCGGCGGCTATGGTTTGGGCTTGAGCCTGTGCCGGAAAATCATGGAAGCCCACGGGGGCGCCATCGTTTTGGAAAGCCGCGAGGGCGAAGGGACAAGAGTAACCTTGGAGTTTCCCTTGTCCCACGACCTTAACCCGTTCCGAAATCCAACCGAAAAGGATATCGCCGCTTGAAAGGCGGAATAATCGGTTATTTCGCCGACCGGCATATTCTCGCCAACCTCCTGATGGTGGTTGTGTTTGTGGGTGGTTTTTACTCCTGGAAAAAAGCGGGCAAAGAGGAAATGCCCGACTTCGTCAACGACAGGGTGACGATTTCCGTAAGCTATCCCGGCGCCACGGCTCAGGAAGTGGAGTACTTCGTGGTACGTCCGCTGGAAGAGGCAATAAAAGGGGTGGATGGAATCGAGGAAATCCGCAGTACGGCCTCTCCCGGCGGGGCCAGCATCAATGCCTATTTGGAAGACCAGCCCTCCCGCTTCCATGAAATCGTCACCGAGATAAAAAACGCGGCCCTCGATGCGCGGCTTCCCGAAGAAATCACCGAAGAGCCACGGGTAAGGCAATGGCAATCTTCCAAAAGCGCGATCATCGACATCGCCATTTTCGATACGGCCCTGCATCTCTGGACTGTGGATGACCGCAAACGGTTGCAGTCAGTAGCCTTGACTTTGGAGAATGCCTTGATCGGCTTGCCTCAGGTCAACTCCGTCAATCGGGGAGGGTTTCTCCGGGATGAAATCCGTATCAGTGCCAATCCTTTACGTTTACAGAATTACAACATTCCCCTAAATGCCCTGGCCGCCGAAATTCGCGGCAACAATCAGCGCCGACCCGCAGGATCCCTGAAGGACGCGGATGAATCGAAAGTCACCCTGGCCGGCGAATTGACCGAGGTCGAGGAATTAAAAAATCTAATCGTGCAAGGCGGATTCGACGGGCCGGCCGTCAGGTTGGGCGACGTGGCGGAAGTGAACGTCGGTTTCGAAGAAACCCGTTCCATCCAGAAGGTGAATGGGCACGAGGCCGTCATTCTCAATGTGGTGAAAAACAGTTCGGCAGGAATCATCAAGGCCGTGGACGCGGTACATGCCAATGTTGAAAGGTTCCAAAAGGAAAACCTCGCGGGAGAATCCGTTCGCATCCTTCTGCTCGACGACGAATCGCGGGACGTCCGCAACCGTTTATCCATTATCGCTTCCAACGGAATCATAGGGATCGCTCTCATACTCCTGCTGCTCTTTCTGTTCCTGAATTTGCCGGCCGGGTTATGGGTGACCGTAGGCATTCCTTTTTGCTTCGGTTTCACGCTTATCGGCGCCTATATGATGGGGCATACGGTGAACAATATGACTTTGGCGGCAGTCATCATTGTGATGGGAATGATTGTGGACGATGCCATCGTAGTCGCGGAAAACATCATGCGCCTGCGAAACCAAAAAGGGAATGTCAGGGAGGCTTCCGTGGAAGGAGCCCGGTTCGTAAGTCTTCCCATCACGGCGGCCATAATCACCACCTGCGCGGCATTTCTCCCGCTTCTTTTTTTCGAAAACCGTTTCGGCAACCTCATCAAGGTCATTCCTCCCGTCGTTTCTTTGATGCTTATTGCCAGCCTGATCGAATCGCTGCTTATCCTCCCGGGGCATATGGCCCTTTCTCCGCCCAAGTGGGTGCGTCGTTTAGGCGGAAAATTCCGCAAAACCGTTCCCACGTCGGAAGGCCGGGCGCCGAAGAAACATTGGTTCGATAATGTGGAATCAGTCTACGCTTTCGTGCTGTACCGGATTTTGCGTTTCAAATGGCTGGTGTTTCCGGTGTTCGGTGTGTTGCTATTCTGGACCGCGCATATTTTCACGAACGATATGAAATTCGTGCTCTTTCCCAATGAAGAAACCACTCAAGTAAGGGTGGACATAGAGGCGCCGGTGGAGGTGAGGCGTTATGAAATGGCGGAACTCACGCGCAAGGTTGAGGGATTCCTGCAACCCTATATAGGCCATGAATTGATAGGACATCGTACCGAAATCGCCCGCAGTCGCTGGGGAAGGCCGGTGCAGGAAAACATCGCCTCGATGCGGGTGGAATTGGTGGCGCGGGAAAAACGGGAGAAATCGGCGCGACAATTGATTGCCGAATGGCGGGCGCTTGCCGATTCCCTGCAGGGCTTCACGAAAATTGATTTCCGCACTTCCCGTTTTGGACAAGAAAGCGGAAGTTCCATCGAGATCCAAGTACTGGAAAACAATGACGGGGTGCGTAATCGCGTGGCGGACTCCTTGGCGGCTGCGCTAATGGCGAATCCAGCCCTGGTCGATGTCGAAATCGACAGGCCGCTTGACAATCCGGAATTTCTGCTCAAACTGAATCGCGACCGGATCAAACGCCTTTCCATTAATCCCGCGAATATCGCCCAAACCTTACGAACCTTGTTGGAAGGTCAGGTCCTGTATGAAATTGCGGGAGATCAGGAAGAAGTCTCGGTGGTGTTGACGGCCAAGGATGCCGTCAAAGGAAATATCCGCGATATTTTAGCGCTGCCCGTAGAAAACAGCAGGGACTATCTGGTGCCGTTGTCGTCGGTCGTTTCGGTGGAAGAGAGCACGACTCCGGCCAGCATTGAAAGGGAGCGGTACAAACGGGTTACCAAAGTGATTGCCGATTTGCGCTCAAATAGCAGCGTTACTCCCCTCGAGATAGCCGATCAACTTGAAGCGGAAGTATTCCCCCGCCTCCTGAGGAATAACCCGAACACCCAGTTGGCTTTCACGGGAGAGGTCAAAGATACGCGCGAATCGCAAGGAAATTTCGAAATGGCTATTTTTACCGTGATTATTCTTATATACGGGATTCTAGCCTTGCTTTTCAATTCGCTGTTAACCCCTTTCATCATCATGGCCAGCATTCCTTTTGGCGTAGTGGGGGTGGTCTTGGCCTTCAAATTCCACGGAATGCAGCAATACGGATTTTTCGCGGCTGTGGGCATATTGGGTTTGATGGGGGTGGTCATCAACGATTCCATCGTGATGCTGGTAAAACTAAAAAAAAGATTTACCGCCCCCACCGAGGGAATTGAAGACGATTCCGAACCCGAGGTTTCGACCGGAGTTAAATCCATTTCGGACTACAAGGTGGCGCATGTTTCCAAAACCAGGCTCCGTGCCGTTATCTTAACTACGCTTACCACCGTGGCGGGACTTTTCCCCACCGCTTACGGCATCGCAGGCTACGACGCCATGTTGGCGGAAATGATGCTGGCTATGGGTTGGGGGCTACTATTCGGAACCTTGATAACCCTGGTGTTGGTGCCCTCCCTGTATGCGGCTGGGTTACAAATTCGGGGCTGGTTCGCTGCCCAAGGAAACGTTTAAGATGTCGTTATTAAGGGCGCTTTGCTTGGGGTTCTGTTTCGGCTTCCTTTTCCTCGAAGCCAACGGCCAAGCGTCCGATTCGGTTCCGGATTCCGGGCGGCATCTCACGCTGGAAGCCTTCATCGAACAAGCCAGCCGTAGAGACAGTGTTTTCCAGGAAATTCTGATAGACGAGTTGACACTGCAATACCAGCGCACCCTGGCGCTCCCTCCGCGCGATCTGGTTCTTTCAGTGCGCGGGGAGTTCGGCCTTTCCTTGGACGGCACTCCCAGACCCGACTTGACCGCTTCGCTGGAGCGCCTTTTTCCCCTCCAGGGCGCCTCCATGGCCTTGCAATTCGAAAGCGTCTCGCGCAGCGCCGCCGATCGAAACAATGAGTTGTCTCTGGTGTTCGGAATGGAGTTGGCCCGTAACGCCTTCGGTCGTTCCACGCAAATGCTGGATAAACTTACGGGAATGGAAACCGAAATCGCCCGACATCAAATCGTGGAGGCCTATGAGGACTATCTCGCGTCGCTCATCGTAAGCTATTACAGGTGGACGGCCGCTTGGGAAAGTGTCAAGGCCGCGCAGTCGGCGGTAGAAGAAGGGGAGAAGCTGCTGACCAACATCCAATCGAAGCAACGCAGTCATATCGCCTATCAAGTCGATGTCGATAAAGCCCGCTTTCAATTGCTGGGAAAACAAGAAAGCCGAGTCTCGGCTCAGGATGAATACGATGGACTGACTTTGCATATAGCCCGGGCCGTGGGCGGGAATCCCGACGGACTGCGCCCCGATTCGGTCGGGTTGCATCGCGATGGCAACATCGATGTGCAGAGGGAAAGGGAAGCATTTTTCGAGTCTGGTCGCACCGAGAGCATTTTGCGTCTGTTACAAGATAGGGATTCGCTTGCGCTGGAACGTGCGGCCGACAATCTTCTGCCCTCACTGCAAGCCTATGGAGGCCTGGGTTTGGGCGATTCCGAACCCACGGTTGCGGAGAATACCCGCGCCTTCGTGGGTCTCAGTCTGGGCTACTCTTTTCAGAAAAGCAGGGAGAAGGCTACGGTTGAGGTGACCAAGTTGACCTCGCAAAAGCAGCGTCTCGCGGCAGGGAATGCTCGTTCCCGACTCGTGGCGGACCTGGAGAGTTTATTCCAGACTATCGAGGCGCAAAAAGTGGCCATCGGGCTTTCGGAACAACGATTAATCCTGGCGCAGTCCATTTCCGACGCGGAGTCACGGGATTATATCTATGGGCGCGCCGATATCAACGACTTGATTCAGGCCTTGAATACTTTACAGGAAACCCGCTTCAGTAAAATCCGGCAGGAAATAGAACTCGACATCCTTCTGGTGGAATGGCGCAGGCTCACCGATCAGCTGGTTTCGCGAAGAGAAGCCTTCGAACGCTCACTTCCCGCCGTCATCAGTCCGGAATAGCGCTCGCAGCGCGCCCGCGTTTGTTCCCGTCAGGGCCAACGAATTGTTTCGGAGACCGGCGCTAGCCGAAGGAACAAATATATTCCGTTTGGCCCTTGGCTACCGCGATTTCAAAAGAGGAGTTGCCGGGTATGGAAAAAGACGCGCCGGCGCCGTAATTTTCCCAATCGGATTTTCCCGCCAATCGCACGCGGCATTCACCAGCCACGATTTCCATCAATTCGGGGGCGGCGGTATCGAAACGAAACTCACCGGGGTAAATCAAGCCCAAGGTTTTTTTCGAACCATCGGAAAATAACAAGGAGTGGCTAATCACCTTACCATCGAAGTAAATATTGGCTTTGGCCGGTACGGTGACGCCTTCGAATCGCTGGGTGGACATGGAGTTTCCTCTTTAAGGGGTTTGGGAAAAAAGATAATTCGCAGACGATAAAGCATCCAGCGTAATTCCATGCGCAAGGCGAGCTTTAGTGAGAGCGCAACGAATCGCGGCGGAGCCATGCCTCCGAAAACGCCTGCGATGGCGTAAAGAGCGCCGGGGCGGAAAGGGGAATTCGCGATTCGCGCATAAACCGGCTCCCAATGAGTGGGACGAAATTTCACTTTGAAAGATTCCAAGCCCTTGAAATTGTAAAATCGCGTTGCGTGTTCGCGCATCCAGGCGAAAGCCAGCCGCACCCACCAGGGATTCCGCTCCCGGGACTCCGCCGAATAGCGGGCCAATGGGACCAAACCCAAGGTGAGGTACTCCCTGCCTTCGTCCTGTGCCGCGCACATGGCAGCATCCACCAATAACTCCGAGGTTCCGTTGGGAGCTTGGCGCCCTCTCACGATTTGTTCGATAAGCCAACCCTGGCGCGCGGGAATGGGAGTGGCGATGAGATAAGCTAAGGGACGGCCCTGCTTCAGGGCCACGAACACCCGACGGTCTTCCAGATTTTGGAGCAAATCCGGTTCCACCAAAAAATGGAGAGGAAGCATGCGCCGGGTAGAGAGCCATTCCCGGAGCACCGGACGCAGCCGGGCGTGCAGCGATTCCTCTCCGCTCAAGCTGATACCTGTCCCCCAAGTTTCCACCGTAACGCCCTTATTGCGGGCGCGGTTGATTTGGGCGCGCAGCGAGGGCGTTTTCGCAAGAATTCCGGACCATTCCCCGGGGTTCCAGACAGGCTGTGAACCAATCACCACGGAATAAGGTGAATTGGCCGATGCGCCTTCCCCGGCGAAATAGCACACTTTTTTGCCGTGCGTAGAGGATTCTTTTTCGAATTCGCGCGCGATGGCATCCTCCGTTCCCGGAGGGCAGACCGGCTCGCCCGATGCCACCCGGTAGCGGCCAAACGACTGATAGCCCACCACTCCTTCTTTTTTCCGGGAAATCCACAGACGCATGCGGGGATGGAGAATGGGATAGGCGGTGGAAGCGGATCCATATCGAAGCGCCAATTTTCGCGCCCTTGCGCCGCTACTTTCGGAAGCGTTCGTCGTCAACCGGCCAACAGTTTTTCCGCCTCTTTCAAAAAGGCCTCGTTTTGTTCCCGCGTGCCGATGGTAACCCGGCTCCAATTATCCAGGCCGAAGCTTTTCAAGGGGCGGATGATGATACCGCGGCGCGCGAGGTCTTCACAGAAATCCACGGCGGGCCGTTCAGTGCGGAAGCAGATGAAATTCGCCTGGGTGGCGATGAATTCCAATTGCAGACGATGCAGCTCCGACTCAAGGTAGGCGCGCCCCTCATTATTCACTTCCAATGACCTGCGTACGAACTCCTTATCCTCCAAGGCGGCCACGCCCGCGACTTGGGCCAGGGTTCCCACGTTGAACGGGGATTTGACGCGTCCCATTTCCAACAGCAGGTCCGGATGCGCGATAGCGTATCCGAGACGCAATGCCGCCAAAGCATAGAGTTTGCTGAAGGTGCGGCTGACGATAAGATTGGGGTAGGTGCGCATCAGCTTCAGGCAATCGGGAAAGTCGGAAGCCGTCGCGAATTCGCCGTAGGCTTCGTCCACTACCACCAGGGTTTGAGGTGAAGATTCCGTAAGCAGCGATTCCAACTCGCCATGGGTGAAATAGGATCCGGTGGGATTGTTCGGATTGCACAAGAAAACCAGGCGCGTTTTGCCGTCAAGCCGTTCCCGAAATCCGGCGAGGTCGTAACGGTTGTGTAATTGGGGGACCTTCACGATTTCGCCATCGAAGATGCGTCCGGAAAATTCGTATTCCGAAAAAGTATTCTCGCTGACCAGCACCTCTTCGCCCGGATTCAAAAAAGCGGCGGCAATCATCAAAAGCACTTCGTCCGAACCGTTCCCGGCCATGAACCATTCCATGGGAAGGCCGAAGTGTTGCGCTAGCGCCCGGCGTAAGGCTCGGCTGGCACCGTCGGGATAGAGATGGATTTGCTCGAGCGCCCCCTGAATAGCCGCAGTCACTTTCGGGTTGGCGCCCAAGGGGTTTTCGTTGGAGCCCAACTTGACGATACGGGGCGGCTGGTATTGCGCGCGCACATCGGCGATGGATCGACCTGGAACATAGGGTTGCAAGGCTTGAATACAGGAACGACCGATCTTCATACCTGCAAAGGTACTCTCAGGGCTCCGATGTCTGCAAATGCGCCGCGGTTTTAGCCGTTTTTCCAACGCTCTACCCGAATCCGGACTATAGCATCGACAGGGGATCCATATCCGACCGCAGCTTGGTTTCCTGGGGACGGTCGGGCCGGTATTCCACCAGGGTTTGCCGCAACAGCCATTGTAGCTGATTCGCCGCGCGTCCTTTGGCGATAATCTGGGCGCGGTATTGGCGATTGATGCGCTTAAGAGCTGCGAAAGCGGGTCCCAAGACCTGGGCCTCCACCTGCTTCGCATGGTTTTTGAACGCCGTGGCGAACAACGCCATATGTTTTTCCACCCACTCTTCGCGGGGCCCGGAAATCTCCACCAGGAGAAGTTTTCGGTAGGGCGGAAAATGCAAATCCTTGCGCACCTGCAATTCTTCGGTCACAAAGCTCTCGTAATCCTGGGACAGGGCATGCAACAAAACCGGATCCTGGGGCTTGAAAGTTTGCAGGTAAACCTCCCCGGTTTCCCCATGCCTTCCCGCCCGTCCCGCCACCTGGGTGATGAGTTGGAAGAGCCTCTCTTGCGCCCGGAAATCAGAAAGTCCCATTCCTGTATCGGCATCCACGACTCCGACCAGGTTCACATTGGGAAAGTCATGCCCTTTGGCCACCATCTGGGTTCCCAATAAGATGCGCGTCGCCCCGCTTTTAAACTCTTCGAGCACCTTGTCGGCGCCCCCGATTCCCCCGGTGGTATCGCGGTCCAACCTCGAAATACCCACTCCGGGGAAAATGCCCTGGAGGTATTCCTCCACCTTTTCGATTGCCAACCCGAAGTCCACGAATTCATGGCTTCCGCAATCGCGGCAACCCTCATGCACGGCCATGGCGTAGTCGCAGTAATGGCATTTCAATTTCTGCGCCAGCTTGTGATACACCAGCGGGAGCAGGCAATTGGGGCATTGACGGTGTTGCCCGCATTTGGCGCATTGCCGCTTGGGAGCGTAACCCCGGCGATTCTGTAGTAAGATGGCCTGCTCTCCGCGTTGTAGCCGGTATTGTAACGCGTCTCGCAGGGGAATGGAGAGGGGTAGCACACCCTGCAATTCCAATTGTTCGCGCATATCCACGATATGCACCTTGGGAAGTTTGCCGCTGGCCCGCTGTTTCAAAGAAAGCAAAGTGTACTTGCCGGTGAGGGCTGCATGGTACGACTCCAGCGAGGGCGTGGCGCTTCCCAGCACAACGGGGCAGCTCTCCTGTCTACCTCGGTAAAGAGCCACGTCGCGCGCGTTATAGCGTGGGGAAGCATCCGATTGCTTGTAGCTGCTTTCATGCTCCTCGTCCACTATGATGAGACCTAGATTGTCGAGGGGCGCCAAAATCGTGGAACGAGCGCCTACGATGATCCGCGCCTTCCCCGCGAACAAGGCCTGCCATAATTCCCTTTTGTCGCGCGCCCCCAGGTTATGGTGCATGGCATGCACCTGCTCCGGAAGAAAAGATCGGAATCGGGAAAGGGTCTGGGCGGTCAGGGCGATTTCGGGAAGCAGCACCAATACGTTTTTGCCTTGTTCCAGGGCCTGTTTGGCCAAATGGAGGTAAACCAGGGTTTTACCGCTGCCGGTAATGCCGTGCAGCAGAAAGGCTTCGAAACGGGAGGCGACCTGAGCCGCGCCGATGGATGCGATGGCTGCCGCTTGTTCCGCCGTGGGCTGCAAGGCCGGCTGGTTGTCCTTTTCCAAAAATTTGGACCTGGATTTGACCGCCCGGGGTTTCCGGGGAGGCGCGAACAAAGAGGTCAGGGATTGCTTGGGCAGACATGCCATGCCAACGGCGGGCAAGGGTGTGGAGTAATAGTCGCTCATCCATTCCAGGAGTTTCATCCAACTCGCGGGGAGCGCGCGTATATTCGCGGCGAAATCATGGGCCGGTTTGGTCTTGAAGTCCAACTCGGGATAGCCCTTTTCGACGATCAGGCCGATTTGCAGTCGGCCCCGCAAGGGAACCCGGACAATGCCGCCCACCGGCAATTCGTCAGGGGATAAAGTCCCGGAATCGTACCAAAAAAGGTCCGGCATTCCGCCGGTCAAGAGCACTTTTAGGCGTATGGGCGTTTCCACGGAGGTTAAATATAGCCCATCGCCCGCTTATAATTTGCATCCTGCGAGTTCCCAGCCCTATAATTACTCGGGTAAAGATCCCACGGTTATCGCGGCCGCTGCCAAAGTGGGTTGTGGCGCTTTATTCCGTAGGCTCGTCATGGCACCACAGGGAAGTCGAGAGGCCAGTGAACGCACCGGAAGAACCATCCAAAGCACAAGATGCGGTTTCACGATTGTCAAAAACCGCTGATTCCGGCCTGCCTGCGGATGCCGAAGCGAGCGCATTCAAACCCTCATCGGCGGCTGTAGGCCGCTCGACGCCCCCGGAGATTTCCATTCGTCTGAGTCCGGATCGGATAAGGGCTTTTCTTTCTGTAAAAACCGGCGAAGGAAATGTCGGCGATTTATCCATGGATGCCATAGTGAAGGCATTGAAGGAAACCGGAATCTCTCGCGGGGTGCAAACCGACTTTATCGTTCAATTCGTGGCGCGGTGGAATACCATCAAGAAGTCCATGGTGGACATCCCGGTGGCCGAGTCACCGGATATACCCATCTCGGGCATACCAGGCCGCCTGGAGATTTTGGCGCACCCGAAAGGGGAGCCGGAGGGCGAGTCCGCTTCGGGAAAAGTGGATTTCCGGGAGAAAAAGACTTTGATCGAAGTCGCGGCGGGCCAAGATCTGGCCCGCTGGCATCCCCCCAAGGCTCCCCAAAATGGGGTGGACCTATTCGGTGAGAATGTGGTTCCTCCCGTTCCACCGGGTAACGCTCCCATAGCCGGACCCGGTGTCGAGGTTCCGGGGAATGATCCCTCGCTGTACCGGGCGCTACGGCCGGGTTTCCTACGTATCCATGCGGGAACGGTAGAAGTAGGTGAACATTACGTCGTAGACGGGGACGTGGATTATTCCAGCGGTAACATCACCTACCTTCATTCCGTCCGAGTGACCGGCGACGTTCGCAACGGATTCCACCTTAAAGTAGGCGGCGATTTACGTATTGACGGAATTGTGGAAGACAGTTTTATCCTCTGTTCGGGTGATTTGATAGTCGGCACCGGCTGTGTGGGCACCGGGAAAGGCCTCATTAATATCAAGGGCAGCGCGAATATCGGGTTCGTCACCAATCAGGCGGTCAAAAGCCGGGTGGACATCCTAATCGAGCGGGACAGTATGAATGCGAATCTTTACGGAGCCAAAATGGTGCAGGTCTTGGGCCACGTGGTGGGGGGCCAGGTTATGGCAGGGGAATTGGTGCATGTGGGGTCGATTGGAAACGATTCCGGTACACGCACTGAAATTGAATTGGGTAAGGATTATTTTCTCCATGAAACCCTGGCGACCATCCAAGCGAAAATCGAGGAATTAATCGGGGCGGTGACGCGAATATCCTTGAATTTGAACCGACTCAGGGAAAAACACGGGACGGACGGCTTGACGGGTTTCGAAAATGCCCAGTTGTTGGAGATGAGGATGGTGCGCGACGGCATTGAGGAGAAGATGCCGCTTTTGCAGGAGAAAAAAAGCCAGGTCGAAGAACGCATCCGCCAAGAGTATTTTCAAGAGAACCTCAAGATTAAAGTCGAGAAGAAAATCCACCCGGGAACGGTGATCAAAGTCTGCGGCGAAATCCTCACCTTCAATGAGACGTTGTCGGGTCCAAAAACCATCGCCTTCAGCGACGGTCGCTTGAAAATATTCTGACGGGAGAATGTATGGCAAACACCCCGGGAGAAGACGAGGAAATCAAGAAAATCCTATCCATGGATTTGGATGCGCTGGAAAGCATCGATTTACCCGATCCATTCATTGAACTGGAAAAGCCGCAAGCGGGTAAAAGCAATGCACCCACGCAAATCCTCGATCGCATTCTGGCCACGCCCAAATACCAGGAGTTAGAAGGAAAATGGCGCTCGGGCCGGGAAGAGGATGTCCCCGCCGGCAGGGCTTATTCGCAAAGCCTGATGCAATTGCTTGCATCGGAAAGAACTTCCGCTTATAAGAACAATGCCTTGCAGAATTATCGAAATGCGGTATCCCAAACCAAAGACCTTTATGGGCAAATACTGGTAGGGGAAATGCTGACCGCGGGGCCGTTGCGGTCTTTGACCATGACGCTGGCTGATATGTTTTCCAAGGATCGCAATCTCTTATTAAGCCTGGCTTTGGGCCCGGTGGATACCGGTGATGATTTTCGCTACCGGCAGTCCCTAAATACCTGCTTACTCTCGATGGCCGCCGCCTCGGCTGCCGGCTTCGCGCGCGCGCAAGTGCTGGATATCGCTCAGGGCGCGCTTCTGGCTGATGTGGGAATGTTTCTGGTTCCCGATTCGGTAGTGAATAAATCCGGACGCCTTACCGAGGATGAGTTACGGGAAATCCACAAGCACCCCTTGCTGGGCTTTGGATTGCTGGAAAAAACCCAGGGGCTTTCGGATTCCGTTTTCGCGGCCGTGCTCCAGCACCACGAAAGGTTGTCGGGCGCCGGTTATCCGGGGAGATTGAAGGGCGCGCAAATCACACATGCAGGTCGCATCGTCGGCATCGCCGATACCCTGGCCGCCATGGCCCATAAACGCAATCATCGCGAAGCCATGACTCCCGCGGAGGCGCTGCAAAGCGTGATCAAAATGGGCAAGGTGGGGTTTTTCGACGCCGCGCATATCCGCACCCTGCTGGGATATCTTGGAATATACCCTCTGGGATCACTTGTTCGTCTGACCAGCGGTAAGATCGCGAAGGTGGTTGAAGCCCATCCCGACGATTTAAACAACCCCACCGTATCCATTCTCTTCAATGAAAAAGGGCAGGCATTGCCTACCCAGAATCCCTTGCAATTGGATTTACGCCGATCGGAGAAAGAGAAAGTCATTGCTGCACTGGGTCATGGTGACATGAAAAATGAAGTTCTAGACGGCTTTTAAAGCGACCGATACCCCGAGCGGGTTATACTCAGCCGGACCGTTGGCTGGAGGCGCGAATACGGAGCTGGGAATGCAGGGTTTGCTGCACGGGACCGTGGGCATCCGCTTCCAAGAGGTGGGTGACGGCGTTGATGGCTTCTTCGCCCATGGCCTGCTTGGGCTGGGACACGGTGGTGAGCGGCGGATTCAGAAATGCGCTGTAAGGCAGGTCGTCATGCCCGGCTAAGAGGATGTCGCGGCCCACGCGCAAATTCTTTTCCTCGAAGGCGCGCATGGCGCCGATAGCGATGGAATCGGTGGCGCAAAACAGGCCCGATGGGGCGGCATGCTCCTTCAAGTAGGCCGTCACGCTGGCATAGCCATAATCTTCGTTGTCGATATGTCCGTTGCGATGACCGGGAATGAGGAGCGGCTCCAATCCGGCGGTTTCCATGGCGGCACGGTAACCGCGTTCTCGATCCAGAAAAGCGCGGTTTAAAATACCGTGAAAGCTTCCCAGATAGGCGGGCTGAATACCCTGCTCCAACAGGTGAGAAGTGACCAGGGCGGCGCTTTCATAGTTATCGTTTACGACATGATGGCTGGCGTCGGCGAAGTAGCGGTCTATATAAACCAGGGGCAACCGTTTATCCAGTTGCGCTAGTAAATCCCGGTTTTCGTCGGTGATTACCGGCGAGAGGATGATTCCGCAAACTTTTAAGGATAGGAAATGGCGCAACGCCGCAGCTTCGGTGGCCGCGTCCATATACGAACATCGATAAACCAGCTGATATCCCAGGCGGGCGGCCTCCTTTTCGGCGGCTTCGATAATCTCACCGTAAAATGGATTGACGATTTGGGAAACAATCATGCCGATGGTGTTGCTGGTTTTGGATACCAGGTTGACGGCGTAGAGATTCCGTTCGTAGCCCAGTTCCTCACAAGCGGCCAGCACCCTTTCGCGGGTGGCTTTTTTAACCGAGGTATTCCCATTCACCACCTTCGATACGGTGTATAGGGAATATCCGGCCATTTTGGCCACATCGCTCATGGTTGCCATAGTATTTGCTTCGTACCAAATAATAGTGCGGAATAAGTTAAACCGCAACCCATCGTCTAATAAGACTGTTGATTGCCGTTATTATTTTGAAACACTTTTGGAAATAATAAAGGCCCCTAACTCGGTAGGGGCCTTTAGGGATTAAGCGAAATTACAGCCTAGTAACGGTAATGATCGGGCTTATAAGGCCCTTCTACCGGTACTCCAATATAGGCTGCCTGCTTGGGGGTCAGCTTGGTGAGTTTGACCCCCAGCTTTTCCAGGTGCAGGCGCGCAACTTCTTCGTCCAGGGCCTTGGGCAGCACGTAAACGCCTACCGGACGGCGGTTCTTCCACAGGTCGAGCTGGGCCAGAACCTGGTTGGTGAAAGAAGACGACATCACGAAGGAGGGATGGCCGGTGGCGCAACCCAAGTTTACCAAGCGGCCTTCCGCGAGGATGAAAATGGAACGACCGTCGGCGAAGATGTATTCGTCCACCTGCGGCTTGATTTCGCGTTTCTTCACGCCCGGCAGGGCTTTCAAGCCCGCCAGGTCCACTTCGCTATCGAAATGTCCGATGTTGCAAACGATGCTCTGATCCTTCATCTTGCTCATATGCTCGGCGGTGATAATGCCGACATTTCCCGTGGTGGTGACGAAGATATTCGCTTCGGATAGGGCATCCTCGATAGTGGTGACTTTATAGCCTTCCATCGCGGCCTGCAAAGCGCAAATGGGATCCACTTCGGTGACTATCACGCGGGCGCCGAAACCGCGCATCGATTGGGCGCAGCCCTTGCCCACGTCGCCGTATCCGCAGACCACGACGACCTTGCCGGCCACCATCACGTCGGTGGCGCGTTTAATGCCGTCGGCCAGCGACTCGCGGCAACCGTAAAGGTTGTCGAACTTGGATTTGGTCACGCTGTCGTTCACGTTGATGGCGGGAATCAGCAATTCCTTGCGCTCGAGCATTTGGTAAAGGCGGTGTACGCCGGTGGTGGTCTCTTCGGAGACGCCGATCCATTCCTTGACGATATTCGCCCACATGCCGGGGCGCTCTTTCAAGGTGCGCTTGAGCAGTTTCAAAATCACGGCTTCTTCTTCATGCTCGGGAGTTTTGTCGAGAATGGAGGCGTCTTTTTCGGCAGCCGCGCCCATGTGGATGAGCAAGGTGGCGTCGCCACCGTCGTCCACGATGAGTTGCGGACCTTTGCCGTCGGGAAAAGTGAGCGCGTCCAAGGTGCATTCCCAATATTCTTCCAAGGTCTCACCCTTCCAGGCGAAAACGGGAGTACCGGCTTTGGCGATAGCGGCGGCGGCGTGGTCCTGGGTGGAAAAAATATTGCACGAGCACCAGCGCACGTCGGCGCCGAGATCGTTCAAGGTTTCGATGAGAACCGCGGTTTGGATGGTCATGTGGAGCGAACCCATGATGCGGGCGCCCTGCAGAGGTTTCTCCTTGCCGTACTTTTGACGCACGGACATGAGACCGGGCATTTCCTTTTCGGATACTTCGATTTCCTTACGGCCCCAATCGGCGAGGCTTAGGTCCGCGACTTTGAAGTCGGGCGCGCTTTCGCGAGCTGAACCGGTTTTCTCTCCGGAAGGAGGTGCTTTGGTGGAAGACGTGGCTGATATCATGAAATTCCTTTCTCTAGTGTTAAACTTGCGAACCCAATGGGCCTTAAGCGTTTACCGTTTCGGCTTTGGCCGGGAAGGTTTTTATTACGGCGGATTTCTCGGCGGCTTTCCGCAGCGCATCGGCTTTGTCGGTCTTTTCCCAGGTGAAGTTCTCATGGTTGCGCCCGAAATGCCCGTGGGCGGCGGTCATGAAATAACGGGGTTTCAAAAGATCGAGCGTGCGGATGATGCCGGCGGGAGTAAGATCGAAATTTTCCTGCACAAGCGCTTCCATGGCTTCTGGGCTGAGCTTTCCGGTGCCGAAGGTGTCGACATAAATGGAAACGGGGCGGGGGTAGCCGATGGCATAGGCAAGCTGCACTTCACAGCGCGTGGCCAAGCCGGCCGCGACGATGTTCTTGGCGACGTAGCGCGCGGCGTAAGCGGCGCTTCGATCCACCTTGGAGGGGTCTTTGCCGGAAAAGGCGCCGCCGCCATGTCGGCCCATGCCGCCATAGGTATCGACGATGATTTTTCGACCGGTGAGGCCGCAATCGCCCTGGGGGCCGCCGACTACGAAGCGCCCGGTGGGATTGATGAGGTAACGGGTTTTTTCCGTGAGCAATTCCTTGGGAATCACTTCCTTAATGGCCCTTTCGATGACTTCCCTCTCGATGGTGGCATGATCAACGTCTTCGGAATGTTGGGTCGAGACGACGATGGTATCGATGGATTTGACCTTGCCGTTCACGTATTCCACCGTAACCTGGGACTTCGAGTCGGGCCGTAACCAGGGCAACACTTTGGTTTCGCGCAAGTTGGCGAGTTTCTCCACCAAACGGTGGGACAGATGAATGGGCAGAGGCATAAGTTCGGGAGTTTCATCACAGGCATATCCGAACATCAAACCCTGGTCGCCCGCGCCCTGTTCCTTGTGAAGACCTTCGCCTTCGGTCACGCCCTGTGCGATATCAGGGGACTGTTTGTCCACTACGGTCATGACGGCGCAGGTGCGGTAGTCGAAACCCATGTCGCCATCGGTGTATCCGATGCGCTTGACGGTGTCGCGAACCACTTGCTGATAATCAACGATTCCCTTGCTGGTGATTTCACCGGCGATAACCACGAGGCCCGTGGTGATCATGGTTTCGCAAGCGACCCGGCTTTTGGGGTCTTGAGCCAGGAAGGCATCCAATATGGCATCGGAAATCTGGTCGGCCATTTTGTCGGGATGGCCCATGGATACGGATTCGGAGGTGAAGAGTTGTCTGGACATGAAAGCTCCTTTAAAGGGAAGTACGGATTAGGACTATTCGTGGGCATGGGTCCTGCGGACCCGAATTGACTGCCATAAGGTCTATTGTAAAAAAATTCCGACCGCCGTGCATCGGTTTATCATGATTTACCGATATTTATTAGTAAAGTTCAATAATTTGCCCATTTTCGCCAATAACACCCATCTTGGAGATGATGGGAGCCGGCAATCTGAAATAAATGATTATTTGGGCATGGTGGGAAGGGGGAAAAGGGGGTAATTAAACCAAAATCCATGGCTTAGGCGGTATTCGAGTCATTCCATTTTGACGAGATGGAAAAAACGGACAGATTATTTGTTGAAACCCTTATAAATTTGAAACGTATCAATATTTGGCTTTGTTTGATTACGGTTGGGCGTCAGACGGGAATCTGTAGGCAAGCACCAGGTAATTGGGTAGGGATGAAAATAAGGCTTGGATTTCATGTTGAATGATAAATCGTTGAATTCGGCATGGGTTGCAGGCTTGGTCTGGGCTTTGATTTCATTTTCTGGCGCCCAGGAAGCCAATACCCTCTCTTCCGCGGAGACTGAAGCCGGGTACGACCCTTTGTTCAACGGTAAGGATTTGAATAACTGGCATGCGTACAGAAGCGACAAGGTTACAGATGCATGGCGTGTAAAAACAGACGCGCCCCTTGGACCTCGCATTGAAAACGTTGCCGGAGAAAAACGCTCGATTATGAC
Source organism: Fibrobacteria bacterium (assembly GCA_041746255.1). Lineage (GTDB taxonomy): Bacteria > Fibrobacterota > Fibrobacteria > UBA11236 > UBA11236 > JBGTHM01. The sequence goes on from JBGTHM010000102.1 coordinate 76,504, forward strand.
CGACAACAAATACCAAAACTTTGACATCAAGATTGATGTCAAAGTTACTCGAGATGGAAATAGCGGGATTTTTACCCGATATGAAGAGACTGCACTGACCGAGAAAGATGCCCGATCCGGTCCTGAATTCCAAGTATGTGGGCCTGAAAATAACGATTGCAGTTTGGAAAAGAGGCATTTTGGCTCAGTCTACGATTTGTTCGGAGTGTCCAGCTCGATCCGTGATACCTGGTACAACGCCCATGGTCAATGGAATCAAATTCGCATCGTGGCCTTCGATAGCAATTATGCCCATTATGGAAACGGAAAAAAATTGCTCGAATATAAAATCGGAACAGCCGAGTTCATCAAAGCCTTCAATGCCAGCAAATATGCCAATGATGTAAACAACCGCCGCTACTACCATATTCATCCGGGTGCGATAATGTTGCAGCATCATGGCGAGCATGGCATGGCTTTCCGAAACCTGAAAGCCAAGGAATTAACAGTTCACCCTTTCCTGAAGGAATTTCCGGATGGAAAATGGCCTGAAGAATTGCCCCAGGATTTTGTTTTCGGGCCGCCCACGACAAGTTTGGGTTCGGGAATGGAGTTGGTCCCGTCCCAAATCACCGCTAGGCATCGAGGTTCCGGCGCTATCATGGTAAGCGTTCCGCTTGGGCACATCGATTTCCAAGTCACGGATGTCCATGGAAGGCAGGTGCCATTCATAGAAATGGGCGAGGGGAGATATTCGCTTTCACGACACGAAGGTAAATTCGGAATAGTCGTTATTCGCGCCATCTTGGGCAATCAGTCATTGTCGACGATCATCAATCTCTATTAGGATTTGGCCCCTTCATTTTGAGAGACCCTCTTTCCCAAAACATCCTTGTGACCCTCCATCGAAACGCCGATGGCCAAGTACACACATTTGTTTTGCACGTGGCCACCCTCCCGGCCTGTGCAGCGAAAGGATTTTGTCATCGAAGCCGTCGAATCGGCTCTTTCCGGAATTATTGCCTTCGGTAGTATGCTTGGAATAACAGAGGTGATCGGTCATCTCTCCTCACAGGACCCGTTCCAATAGGGCTTTGGTCAGCTGCTTCAGAATCGCATTTTCCCCGAGCATGTCCTCGGGCTTTTGGTAATCTTTCAGCAATTCATCGAGAAGTTCATTTTTAATGGTCATCAGTTTCCGTTCAAGGAAAAGTTAGCCTTATAGGCAATGATCATTTACACGGAACTTTTTACACCCTCCCGGTTTATGAGCTATGTGTTTCCCAAATTCTGTGTTGGCATCCATTCGCCGAACTTAACGTTAATGCTAAGTTCGAGCGGAAAAATTGTGGAGTTTTCTGATGTGTGTACGACTTGCAAAGGAATACGCTTGATGGACCTTCTGGAAGGAATGGTTTCTGCCTTTCCAACCATATATCCTTTATGCGAGTTGCTTCTTCCTGAAAATCTGCACCGCTAATGCGAACACGATAAATGCGACCGCGATGGAAACTCCGGTCCAATGGGCCTTGTCCCAAATGCTCCAGCCGGCGGCTATCAGCGCTCCCAAAGTGGCGACTCCCATAAGCAAATTCCAAAGCAAGCGTTGGTTACCGCGAACAATCTGGTCACCCATCAGGCTTTTAGAGTTCATCATCAGGAGAAAGGTCAAGTAGGCGATAGGCAAGAATATCATGCCGATGATGGAAGTGGGCACGGCCAGCCAGAAAGCGGTTTTACCCGACCAGATGAAGGGGCCCAACACGCCCACCGATGCCAGCATGGCGCCTATACGATGGGTTTTGCCACCCTGAGGGACTCCTAACATCTCGCATACCACGAAGCCGGAAATAAGCATGAGTATGACAATGGTGGATAGTCCCATGCCCAGCACTCCCAGGCCGAAGACTGCGTTGGCCACCGTGCTTCCGGTTAAAGGCGCCAAGGCGCTGGAGAGATGGAAGGCGTCGCGCTTGACCAGCATGGCGGCCATGCGTTTATCGCCCTCGGGTAGGGCAGCGCGGATTTCCGCTTTGGCTTCAGGGGCGAGCGAGGTATAGTCCGCTCCCATCTCGGCGGACAGCCTAGAATCCAACAGCCCATTAAATTGGCCAACCAATGCGGGTGGCGCATTGCCACCGTCCAATAATCCCGCTCCGGGTTTTGCATGGAATTGGCTGGCGGAGGCAATGACGATACATCCGGTGACCAATACGAAGGGGATGACCATACCGGTGCTGAGATCGAAAATCGCCAACCCGCGAAAATGTTTATCCCAGCCCCGCGCCAACATCGAATAGGGTAAGAGAAAAGTCATATTGATTCCCACAGCGGCGGCGGCGGCGGCAATCATTACATCGCGTTGCATGGAAAGAATGTTATTCGACCAGAAGGCACGAAATTCGGGCGCAACAGCTTGCAAGGCGGGGCCAAAAGTTTCGGCGGGGTGGCTCCATTGTGAGAGGTCGGGGATGAATCCGCTGAAGATCTCACCCCAGGGTAGACCATCGCCGGTAAAGGCGAGTTTAAGGACCACGCCAAAAAAGCTGATAACGACCAATCCTACCAGGCCTTTCAAAAGCCTTTCGAACAATTTTACGCCTTTTCCTTTGCTGTCGTAAGTAAAGACAATAGCCGTGGCGGTGATAAAAAGAAGCGCACAAATAATGATTTTTCCGCCTATATCGCCGAAGATTCCTTCCGCTCCTAGAATTCCGGGAAGCAGGTTTTGCTGCACCACGGCTGTACTCAAGCTGAATTGAGGCAGACACCAGACCATACTGGCCATAAGGGATGCCAAGGCCCATCCCCATCCCAGAACCGGATTAATATGCCGGTTGATGGCGGCAAAGGGCCTTTCCCGGGTGGAAAGGGTGACATAGGAGATGGCCGAAAGCATGACCACGCCCAGTACGACTGCGAGAACCTGCAACCAAAGCATGGAATAACCCGCGATTACCCCCAGAAACAAAGCACCGGAGAGAGAGCCGCCCCCCAGCGTGATGGCGCTTTGCAGCCATCCGGGACCGGAGAGTTTCACATATGCTTTGAGGGCGGGCCCGGTTCCCCGGGCTTGGGCATCGCGCAATAGGGCACGATCGGCCGCCACTTGGGCGGATGGTTCAATCTGGGCCGCTTCGCGCGTTGCGCTGGACGTTTCAGCTGATTTCATAGGGTTTCCTTGATGTTTTTGAATGGTCGGACCCGCGCGAAAGCCGATTCGCGGGACAGGGTAATAAATTTAGATCCAATCTATACACTTCAGAAATTATTTCCTGAAAAAAGTTGATATGTAACTACTTTTTCAGAGAAAAATTGTGCAACCCCTTCCCAAACAGAGCAATTCCGGGGAAAACGATTTGCACTCCTGGAAAGAGGCTGGATCAAGGTCTGGCGCCGATTTGGCCTGTTGCGCCGGATTTTTTCCATTTTTCCGGATACGAAATCGTACCCTGGAACGTTTTTAACATTGAGGAAAAAAATGATCCGAGTTCTTGTTACCACTACATCCTTTCAAGATACCCCAGGTCCTCATCACCAGCAATTGGCGGATGCCGGTTATGAAATGATTACCGCCAGAGGCCCTTTGTCCGAAGACCAACTTTTGGAGTTGGTCGGCGATGTGGATGCGATTTTGTGCGGGGACGACGTCATCAGCGAAAAGGTATTGAAAAAGGCCTTGCCCCGATTGAAAGTCATCAGCAAATACGGTATCGGCGTGGATAAAATCGACGTCAAGGCCGTAACCGAGGCAGGCATTCCTCTGGGTTTCTGTCCGGGAGTGAATCACACCACGGTGGCCGAACATGTATTCCTTCTCATGCTGGCGCTTTCCAAAAACTTTCTGGAACAAGCCGATATTACACGCACGGGGTCGTGGAAAAGGTTGATTGGCCATGAAATCCGGGATAAGACCCTTGGGATTCTCGGCATGGGGCGTATCGGAAAAGAAGTGGCGATACGGGGCGCAGCCTTTGGAATGAAGGTGATTGCCCACGATGTTTATTGGGACGAGGCTTTCGCCGCTTCTCACAACGTGAAAAGAGCCGCTAACGTCGAAGAGTTACTGGCCGCCGTGGACGTGGTCTCCATTCATACCAATCTCAGCGATTCGACGCGAAACCTTTTTAATCGCCGTACCTTCGACATGATGAAAAAAGGCGCGGTTATCATCAATACCGCCCGCGGAGAAATCGTCAATACCGCGGATATGGTCGAAGCCCTGGCATCGGGAAGTATCGGCGGGTTCGGAACCGACGTGCTCGACGTCGAGCCTCCTCCCGCGGATCATCCGCTGTTGCGCGCCAAGAATTGCATCGTGACTCCCCATATCGGTTCCCGGACCTACGAAAGCGTGGTTCGGCAGGCAGGCATGGCAACCGACAATCTGATTTTGATGCTGCAAGGCAAAAAACCCTTGGCTCAGGTCAACGAAGTGGCTCCCATAAAACCAGCGTAACCTACACATAACCCCTTAAGCGAGTAAAACATGACCGAAGAATTTTTCGTCGTGCCCCAAGACCAGCACGACCAATTGATTAAGCAAGCCTACCTTCACCGCGGTTACTCCCAGTCGGAATCCGAACTGGCGGCGCGGTTCTCCAGCTATGCTTCGCGGCATGGCATTCGAACCCACAATGCCATCAAGGCCTTGCATCTCGACCACCTCTTCGGAAGCGGCGCCGGTGGCTGTAAACCCAATGTGGCCATCGAAAAATTGCCCAGCCGTTTCCCTGCATCCGAAGTATGGAACGCCAACCTCAAATTGGGTCAAGCCGTCGCCTACGAAGCCATGGATAGGGCGATGGAATTGGCCGACAAATATGGCGTCGGCATGGTTTCCGTAGATAACGCATTTCATTATCTCTGGGGAGGCGGTTACGTCATGTATGCCGCCAATAAGGGATATATCGCTTATACCAATTGCACCGCCGCGCTCGCGGAAGTAGTCCCCTTCAAGGGAAGCAAGGCCACCTTGGGCACCAATCCCCATAGTTGGGGATTTCCCACTACCGATGCCGTCGGATTTCCCATTGTCGTGGATTGGGCTACTTCCGTCATGGCCATGGGTCGCGTTCAGCAATTGGTGCGTGAGGGCAAGCCGCTTCCGCCGGACGCAGCGGTAGACAAGGATGGCCGCCCGACCACCGTGGCTGCGGAAGCCGTGGCCCTGTTGCCTTTCGGAGCGCATAAGGGGTATAGCCTTTCTTTAATCAACGAAATCGTGGGCGCCTTTATCGGCGGATCCTTGCCGACCGTCCGCAGCCGCTGGGCGGATGACGGCGAGAAGCACAGCCCCTGTTTCTTTTTCCAGGTTATTCACCCCGACGCGATTTCTTCCGGCAGCTTCGCTCAAGGCAGGAATCAATCGGCCAACATCAAGGCCGTCATTGCGGACATCCTCTCGGGCGGCAACAGCGAATGTCTGCTGCCCGGACAATTGGAAGCCGAGGCGGCGAAGCGTAGTGACAAAAATAACGGACTGCTTTTTTCGGGAGCCGAGATACAGGCCTTGGCCGAAATCGCAACCGAGTGCGGTTTCCAGGGTTGGGATCCCGCGGAGTTTTCCAAAGCAATCTGATACACAAATTCTGAAAGGCAATTTCCATGTCGACTTCCGAAACTTTTCTCGCTTCCCTGTTTTCCCTGGAAGGAAAAGCCGCACTCGTCATCGGAGGCACGGGTGAGCTCTGCGGCGTAATGGCCGAAGGCTTGGCCCAGGCCGGCGCCGAAGTCGTGCTGGTGGGAAGAAACCGCGAAAAGGCGGATGCCCGCTTGCAACGCATAACCGAGGCCGGCGGCAAAGGTTGGTTTCTGGAAGCGGATGTTTGCGAGAAGTCGGCCTTTGAAGATGTGCTCGCTAAAACCGTCGCCAAATGCGGGCGGGTGGACATTCTCATCAACGGCGCCGGAGTCAATTCGGCTACTCCTTTTTTCGAAATCAGCGAAGAAGAGAATCAGCGCATCTTCGATGTCAATTACAAGTCCGTCCTGCAAGGATGCCAGGTCGTCGGCCGGCACATGGTCGAATCCGGAAAGGGCGGCTCCATTATCAACCTCGGGTCCATGAGTGGAGTGGTGCCGCTTTCGCGGGTCTTTACCTATTCCGCCTCCAAAGCCGCGGTGCATAATCTTTCCAAGAACCTGGCCAGGGAGTGGGCTCCGAAAGGGGTTCGCGTCAATACTTTGGTGCCCGGTTTTTTCCCCGCGGAGCAGAACCGTAAAGTGCTCACTCCCGATCGGGTGGAAAAAATCATGGGGCATACTCCCATGTCACGCTTCGGCGAGGGACGGGAACTTATCGGCGCCACCCTTTTATTGGCCGCACAGGGCGCGGGAAGTTTTATCACCGGGCTGGAATTGATCGTCGACGGCGGCTATTCCTCCATGACCATTTAATCCGCCGACCACAGCGGACAACGGATCGCACAGCAAAACAAGGATTCACAATGAGTTTCATCACAGATAATTTCATGCTGCAAAGCGACGTCGCGGCCAGGCTGTATCACGAACATGCCGCCAAACAACCTATCATCGATTATCACTGCCACCTTTTCCCCCAAGACGTGGCCAACAATCGCCGTTTCGCCAACCTATTCGAGATATGGCTGGAAGGCGACCATTATAAATGGCGGGCTATGCGCGCGAACGGCGAGCCGGAATCGCTCGTAACGGGTAGCGGAGATCCCCATGCCAAGTGCATGGCTTGGGCGAGAACCGTCCCCGCCGCTTTGCGGAATCCCCTTTACCATTGGAGTCACCTCGAGCTCAAACGCTATCTCGGCATCGATTTGCTTATCAATGAGAAGAACGGTGAAGAAATCTGGCGTCAGGCCAACGAAAAGCTGAAAAGCCCCGAGTTGTCGGCCCATGGAATTTTGAACAATTTCCGCGTTCACGTGGTTTGCACCACCGACGATCCCGCCGACGACCTGGCCCACCACAAGACCATCGCCGCTTCCGGATTGCGTACCAAGGTGTATCCTACCTTTCGGCCGGACAACTCCTTGGCCATCGAAGACGCCCGAAACTTCAATGAGTGGATAGGCAAGTTGGAGCGCGTGACCGGCAAGGAAATCACTTCCTTGGACGGCTTGCTTGACGCGCTTAAGGGACGGCACGACTATTTTCATTCCCTGGGCTGCCGAGTCTCCGATCACGGGCTACCCCATTGCCATGCGGAGGATTGCACCGAAAGGGAGGCCGCCACCCTGTTCGATAGAACGCGTTCGGGAAAAGACGCTTCTCCGGCGGAGCGGGAGAAATTCGCTTCCTATATGATGCATTTTTTCGGAATTCTCGACGCCGAAAAAGGCTGGACCAAACAATTGCACCTGGGGCCCATCCGCAACAACAATACTCGCCTGTTCAAATCGCTTGGGCGGGACGTGGGAGGGGACTCCATCGGCGACTACCCGCAAGCGGCATCGCTCTCCCGTTACCTCGACCGGCTGGATTCTCTCGGCAAGCTACCCAAAACCATCGTCTACAACATCAACCCGAGTGACAATTACGTTTTAGCCACCATGATTGCCAACTTCCAGGACGGCAGCATTCCGGGAAAGATGCAATTCGGATCGGGTTGGTGGCATCTCGACCAGCAAGACGCCATGGAATGGCAAATCAATGCGCTGTCGCGCCTGGGGCTTCTCAGCCGCTTCGTGGGCATGCTTACCGATTCGCGCAGCTTTCTTTCTTACACGCGTCACGAATACTTCCGCCGCATTCTCTGTAACATCCTGGGCGAAGATGTCCGCCGCGGCGAAATTCCCAACGACATGGAAATGCTGGGCGGTTTGGTGGAAGATATTTGCTACAACAACGCCAAGAACTACTTCGGTTTTAAAATCGGCGATTGGGGCTGACGGTTCGAGCGGATGAAGCCGGACGGTAGCCACCGCCGGTTTCATCCTCGTAAGCAAATGGCGCCCTATAGCCCGCCGTTTTTGTTTAACTTCATTATCCAGGCCGCTTCTTCGTCTTCGTAGTCGCCTTGCTTGGTGCCGAATACGATTGAGCCACCGCCCGGGGATTTGAGCACATCACTGAAGCTGCTGAAAGAGGCGATATAGGGATTGCGAGGGTAAAACTTCGTCCAGATTGCTTTACCCTTCAAATCGGCTTCCACAATAGCGGGATCGTTGTTGGCCTCTCCAACCAAAATCATGGTCGAACTGGTGTTCTTATAGAATCCGTTGACTCTTGTCAACGGGGTATTCAAAGTCAGATACCGGGTGGCGAGTCCACTATGTGCGGTAACGGTGATTAAGGTGGTGTTCGCGAAAATGACCAGGTTCCCATTGGTGGAATGATCCAATTTATGGGCGACGCGGGTTTTGTAGTAGACTTTATCCGTAGGCGCTTGATGGTATTCGCGACGGTAATTTACTTTCAGATTTTCTTCAAAGCGAACCAGCAACGGTTTTCCGGAAATTCGGCTGAATCCGGAAACCAACAGACTCCCGTTTGAGAATTGCATTACCGACTGGAATTCATCGCCCTTTTTGCCGATAAAACTCTTCATTTTGAAGCGATTGTTTTCATCGAAGCCGCCCAAGACGAAATACGGGTAGAAAGTCAACACCCCGCTTTCCACTCTACGGATATGCCCAACTCCCGCCATACCGCCATCTATCGTTGCCAACGATTCTATAAAGTGAATCAATTCGTTTGTTGGGTGATTGGTGAACCATGTTATCGCACCTTCTTCGTCAAAACCGTAAAAAGCGATTCCATAAGGAAAACCGTAAATGGACCCCACTCCTAATATTTCGTTTCTGCTGCCGCTGTAATCCGTAGTGAAATAACGAAAATCGCTTAATTTGGTTTTCTTAAGGGTTTTGCCATTCGGGTTGATGATGGATAGAAAGGCGTCATAGGTGGTGATATCGCCGTCGTTGTCCGAGTAAGCATTGTTCATCGCTGCAAAATTGCCGCTGGGTAAAATGCTGACATCCCTCACGTTTTCGGAACGCTGATACCGGAGCGGATTATTGAACTCGACAATTTCCCAGGTGTTGATTTTCGCCGAGACCGGGGAAAAATTGATTGAAATGCAAGCGCTCAAGGCCAGCAGGGAGGAAAGCGCGGCTTTTGGCATTGTAATCTATCTTTGGTTTAGGTGAGTAAATATTACATCGTTACGGCTGCGAAAATAATTTCCTTATGATCTGAAAGTCAATTTGAATATGTTTTAAAATTATTTCGGTCACGGCGATTTCAGTTACGAACCCCCTTGAGTTGGATAAAGGGCGTAAGCTCCATAAAAAAGGGCCCCGGTCTGTCGACCAGGGCCCCTGCTTTGCAATTCGGCACAGAGGGCTGCCGCGTTTGTCGTGGCGATTTAGTTGAAGCTGCGACGTTCGGGAGTTTTCGTCAGGGGCAATCTGACTTCTTTGCCGCCTTCCAAGGCGGATTGGTAAATGGCCAGGATGATCTCCACCGATTTCCGGCTCTCTTCTCCATTGATGGCCGGTTCGCGACCCTCTTTGACGGCTCGCGCGGCGTCTTCGAAAACCTTTTTGTGATCCTCGAAATTAATGGCTTTGGGGTCGGCCGCTCCCACGCCCGCGGCCCCGGCTTGGGCCCCGTATTTCTTAAGCACTTCGGCATCGCCGGGTAGGCTTTGCTTGAAATCCCAAACCGTGAAGGAATTATCCTTCATGAAGATGGAACCTTCCGAACCCGAAACATGCACTTCCGCCCCGTGCCCCGTATTGGAGAAACACGCGGTGGAACCCTCGATCACGCCCAGCGCACCGTTCTTGAACTTGAGAATGGCGACCGCCACGTCCTCCACTTCGATACGTTCGTGAATGGATCGCCTGGCGAAAGCGCACACCGATTCGATTTCTCCGACCAGGTAATACAGTTGGTCGATGGTATGGATGGACTGGTTCATCAGCGCGCCGCCCCCGTCCATTTTCCAGGTGCCGCGCCAGCCGCCCTGATCGTAATACTCCTGGGTCCGGTACCATTTGATATAGGCGTCCGCGACGGTAACCGTGCCGAGTCTGCCGGCATCGATGGCCGCTTTGAATTCCCGCACGGAATCGAAAAAGCGGCGCTGGTGCACTCCGGCGAGAATCACTCCGTTTTTCCGGCAGGCGGAAATGATGGCGTCGATGCGTTCCAGAGTGATTTCCAGCGGTTTCTCGCAAATGACATGCTTGCCCGCCTCGGCGGCCTTTACCGCGGGTTCCATATGCGAGCCGCTGGGGGTGCCGATGGTGACGACGTTGAGGCCGGGATGTTTCAAAAAATCCTCGAAATTGGAATACGCTTTGACGCCGTATTCATTCGCCAACCGGTCGGCGCTTTCTTGCCTCAAGTCGAAGACGCATTCCAGATGGCCTCCTTCCATGGCCTGAATGGCCTTGGCATGGAAATGGCCTATCATTCCGCATCCGATGATTCCGAAACCGAGTCCTGACTTGTCCTTCATTTCAATTCCTTTCCAGAATCCTTAAAGTATGTGCCACCGTATTCGCCCCGTGGCTTGAATAAATCCATCCTAAAGGATCAACCCAGAGGCTTGGCAGGCGAGGCAAAAGCTTTTTTCCGGGCTTCCACCAGCAAGGTATACTTCGATACGATGTTGGCTCGTAACTCGGAAGGCTCGGATCCGGTGGCCAGCATGTCCAAAAATGCGCTTCTGGCTTCGCCGAAATGCTGCTCGTGAGTTGTGCGCAGCGCCTGTGGCACGTTGATGAGAAACTTATCACCTTCCCGTTCCAAGGACAATCCCGGATATTTCTCCGCATGTTTTTCCAAGGCAGCCCGGATGGGCACCTCCAGCGCCTGTGAGTCGCCGTGAGGGGCAATCAGAAATTCAGACAGGTATTTGCGCTCCGCCAATTGCCGTACTTCCAGGTTGGAGCGCGTGCCGCGTATGAGGGATCGATGCGTGTCGCCGGCTCCCGCAGGCGGCTCCAGATTCCAAATCACTTTCAGGTGGACGGGGACGCCGCGCACCTGGTACAGGATTTCGCCATTGCAGAAAAGGTCGAGGATTCCATTCCGCACGGAATCTTTTACTCCGGCGGGAAAATCGGAATGCTGGGTGATTTTCGAAAACTTTTCCAAGGGCACCTGGGTGGCCCAGCGACGGGCTTCCATGATTTGGATATCGCGGGCGAAGTCGATGCTTTCACCGGGAAAGGCCATCCAATGCGTCATATCCACCAGATGGGTAGTAACGTCTACGATACCCTCGCCCTGGACCTTCACGTCGAAATACCAAGGCGGCCTTTTAAGCGGCTTGCCGTTGACCACTTTATACAGATGATGTACGGACTCCTTGAAAATGGCGGGCGCGCCTGAGTCCACCATGAATTCACCGAAGATATCGGGTTCCGCCAAAAACATCTTTTGCAGGATGGTGGTTATTTCGAAGCGTTCGGTCATGATGTCCAGGGTGAGCGGACGCTCCTTTTCCATGGCCCGACGAAGCGACTCCAACCCTACTTCGTCGGTAACCCAGGGCTTATCCGCGAAAATGCGGTAGCCGGCCCGGTTCAGCTTTTCGATGTTGGCTATCTTGGCGTCGTTCTTGCCCGCCAGGATGGCGATGCCTCCTCGGCCCTCGCGCAGCAGGGCTTCCAGGGAATCTTCGCCGGTATGGACTTTAAGATTCCATTGCGTAGGCTCGTTTTGGCGGGCGTTGAAATCCTTGAGAAATTGGACGAAGGACTGCAACTCCTCGCCCTCGGGAGCGAATACATGCACCTCATCCGATAGGGACGGATGCGATTCCCGCAGGCTCAAAGCCGCATGGAAATGCCCGGGATTCAAAACGGAGACGGGGTATTTTTGCATGGTAGACACTTAGCGTTGCACGCGCGCGCTGCCGCCCTTGGCCAGTTTTTCCACTTCGGCCAGCGAGGCCATGGAAGTGTCGCCAGGCGTGGTCATGGCCAAAGCTCCGTGAGCGGCGCCGTATTCGACCGCCTGCAGCACGTCGCCTTTTTCCAGCAAACCGTAGATGAGGCCGGAAGCGAAACTGTCGCCGCCTCCCACGCGGTCGTAGATCTCCAGGGATTCACGATGGGTGGCGACGTGGAATTTGCCCTCGGCCCAGGCGATGGCGCCCCAGTCGTTATTGCTCGCCGATTTCACGCCGCGCAGGGTGGTGGCGATGACTTTGAAGTTGGGGAAGTCTTTGATGACCTTTTCGATCATCCGTTTGAAGTTACCGACGTCGAGGGAACTGAGGTTTTCGTCGACACCCTCGACTTCAAAGCCGAGCGAGGCGGTGAAGTCCTCTTCATTACCGATCATCACGTCGACGTATTGCGCCAGGGAACGGTTCACCTTACGGGCCTGTTCCAGTCCGCCGAAGTTCTTCCAAAGGCTGGGACGGTAATTGAGGTCATAAGAGATGATGGTGCCGTGTTTTTTGGCGGCTTTCATCGCCTCTTCAATCACTTCCGGCGTCGTTTCCGAAAGGGCCGCGTAAATTCCACCGGTGTGGAACCAGCGTACGCCCCGAGAGAAAATGCCTTCCCAATCGATATCGCCTTTTTTGAGCTGCGAAGCCGCGGTGTGACCTCGGTCCGACACTCCCACCGCGCCACGAACGCCATAACCTCTTTCGGTAAAATTCAAACCGTTGCGAACGCTGCGACCGAGGCCGTCATAGGGTGCCCAACGGATATTGGAAGTGTCCACCCCGCCTTGCAGGATAAAATCCTCCAGCAAGCGGCCTACGTCGTTTTCGGCGAAAGCGGTAACCAGGGTGGTGCGCATGCCGAAGCATTTGCGTAAACCACGGGCCACGTTATATTCACCGCCTCCTTCCCATGCTTTGAATTCGCGGGCGGTGCGGATGCGCGAATCGCCCGGATCCAGGCGCAACATGACTTCACCGAGGGAGATTTCATCAAATTGGCAGTCGGCTTTATCGCGGATTTTCAAAACGGACATGAGATTTTCCTGTTCCTTGTAATGAAGTTTTCGGCCCTTTTAGGCCGGTTTGACCTGTGCAACGGCTTGGCGCGTAAGCCGGGTTATTTCCTCGAATGCGCCGGAATCGATTAAATCGGCCTTGACCATCCAACTCCCGCCGCAGGCGATGACCTGCTTCAGCTGCAAATAGGAGGCGATGTTTTCCGGGCCGATGCCTCCGGTGGGAATGAAAGACATCATGCCATAGGGGCCGGAGATGGCCTTCAGGGTTTTCACGCCGCCATATGCCTCGGCAGGGAAAAATTTAACGGCTCTCAGGCTAAAACTCAAGGCCATTTCGATGTCGGTGGGATTGCATACCCCGGGAAAAATCGGCATGTCCTTACTCAAGGCATATTCCACCACATTGGGGTTGAATCCGGGGCTTACCAGAAAGGCGGCGCCGGAATCGATTGCCATTTGCGCCTGTTCGACGGTAAGCACCGTACCGGCTCCCAGCAGCAAGTCGGAGTTTTTCCCCAAAATTGCAATGGCCTTGGCGGCGGCCGGGGTACGGAAGGTGATTTCAGCGCAGGGCAAGCCGCCCGCTTTGAGGGCATCCGCCAAGGCGCGCGCCTTGGATGCTTCATGGATTTCCACTACGGGTACGATACGTAGCGTGCGGAGTCGGTCGGTAATTTGCTCGGTTTTGTTTTCCATAATTCATTTAAAAATGCTTAATTAAAGCAAAGTTGTTGGGAAATAAAACGAATTTGAAGGTAAAAAACGCTTGCGAAGCTGCGCAAGCCGGGGCTTATAGCCGTTGCAGGGTCAGGCCGCCATCCACCGTAAGCACCTGCCCGGTGGCATAAGGTATTTCGCCCCGGGCCAAAGCCGCCGCCGCGCGACCGATATCGTCGGGCACTCCCCAACGTGGTTCCACCAACAAGCCTTCGGCGATGAGTTTATCATATTTCTCGCCGACTCCGGCCGTCATGTCGGTTTTGATGACCCCGGGACGGATTTCGTATACGGCAATACCGAATTCGCCCAATCGCGCGGCCCATAACTTGGTCGCCATGGCCACGCCCGCTTTGGTCAGGCAATAATCCCCACGGTTGACCGAGGCCACGATAGCCGAAACCGAAGAAATATTGATTATGGCGCCGCTAAAGTCGCCGGCCGACTTTTTCTGCTCCACCATCCAACGCGCCGCGAGTTGCGTCAAAAAATACGGGCCTTGTAAATTGACGCGCATCAGCCGTTCGAAACTCTCTTCGGAGGCTTCCAAAATGTCGCTGCGTTGCGTGGGGGCCACCCCGGCATTGTTGACCAGGAGATGCAGTGCGCCGAATTGTCCGCGCGTTTCCTCGATGAGCCGTTGGCGCGCCGCGGCCTCGCTCACATCGGCCTGACAATACTCAGCCTTAACTCCCAAGGCGCGAAGGCTCTCCATCGCCTCTTGTACGGCCTCTAGGGGGCGAATGCCGGAAATCATGAGGTTGAAGCCGCTACGAGCCAGATGCTGCGAGATTCCCAGGCCTATGCCACGGCCGCCACCGGTGACCAGCGCAACCTTATTCTTGGTGGTGTTCACGTTACTGCTTTTTCTCCGGCTGTGGTCCGAAAAAGGAATAATAGGTTTTCTCTTCGGCCAGGCGCTGGACATACAAAGCAGCCTCACGCATGTGGTAATCGCCCCACATGCTCGATTCGCCGCGCGGGACCCCTTTGCCGCCGGGAATATGATCCCAGCCATTGGGGCGGTGGTAAACCGAATGGAGCAGCAGCCCTTGATGGCTGGTGTCGCCGCTAAGATAGGGTTCGTCCAATAGGGTGCGTAATACGGTAAGGCCCGCCTGACGGTATTGGGTAGCGTTCGCCTGACCTCGACGCCCCAGTTCGACTCCCAGACGGACCAGGCCTTGCGCGCAAATGGCGGCTGCCGAGCTGTCCACCGGCTCGAAGGGATTTTCAGGATCGGCGGGTTTCTCCAGGTAGCTTTCCAGTTTATGCAGGTTGGGCGCGCCGGTATCCCAATAGGGGACGCCATCCGTCGGGGTTTCGCGAAGGTAAAAGTCCGCGGTAGCCATTCCTGCTTTAAGCAAAGGCGCTTCGGCCTTTTCACGTCCCCCCGATTCCGCGAATTCGGAATCGGGCAAACTCGCCAGGTATTCCAACTGTTCGGCGCAGCCAAGCAGAATCCAAGCCAGGCCGCGCGTCCAGGTGGTGAAGGGGGAATAGCCTTGCTGGGAATTGGGGCAGCGGTAGCTGCCGTCGTTGGTATTGAAAATACTTTCATGGGCCACGCGACCCCGCATATCGTAACTATCGCGGCCTTCGCCATAGTAGACGGCGTATTCGGCGGTGGTGCGGGCATGCTGTAAAAGGCGGTCCAGCAGCGAGATGCGCCGGTCTTTTTCATCCATCAAGGCATGGCCCAGGGAGTGAGCCAGCGACAGCGCCCGCAGCGAGCGGATGGTGTCGGCGAAAAGAGAATGCGGGCCATTGAAGGAATAAATGAAACCTTCGCCTTCGCCGATCGGGGTCCAGCGCCTGGCTTGCACGGCGCCCGAGTTCTTCAGGGCCAGTTCATAAAACGACAGCTCCCAATTATTGGTGGGAATGCGGCCTTCCAGCATCAGCCGGCGGAGATTTCCGTAGGTACTCACATTATTAAATCCGTGATCATGGACACCCATGTGCGTAATATGCGGAGCCATCAGCTCCCGGGTTTTGTCGCGGCCGATATCCAGGAAGGATTTTTCGCCGGTGACGTCGAACTGCAGCAGAGCGGATCCGAACTGAAACCCCTGCGTCCATTCCGTCCAACCGCGCGAAACATAGCGGCCCTCTACGGTGAAAACCGGCGATCCGTCGGAAGGGTTCCATTTTTTTTCGATGGCGTCGATTTTGACGGCGGACAATTCCCACATCCGCTTCAAGGCGGGGAGGAGATCATTAGGATTCAAAGAATCATCGATGCGTATCATTCAAACCGCCCTTCCCTTGCGAAGATGGATAATGAGAAGCTTGCAATCGGAAATGGCGCGATAGGTATGTTTCAGCACCGCGTCGAATTGAAGGGCGTCCCCCTCTTTGAGCACGTGCGACTCGTCGTTCAGCATGATTTCGACGTTTCCCTGCAAGGCCCAGCAGATTTCGATATCGTTATGATGGACCTCGGGTCGGCTGACGGTTCCGCCGCCCATGGAGGTTCCCACGAAACATTGCAGGTTCATGAAGTTGATATGTTGGAATTGGAAGCTGCCGGAAACGTAATGCTGCGCGGTCACCAATTGCTTGTGTTTCGATTCCGCGAGGCCGAGCAAATCGGATGCGGCGATCCCGAAGGCCTTGCCGAGCCGATAGATGGTATCCAATTCGGGACTAGCCTGGTTTCTTTCGATGCGGGAAATCACCGCCGTGGAGATACCCGAGACCTGTGCGATATCCGCGATGGTAAAACCCTGGGATTTCCGCAGGTTACGCAAAATCGAGAAATCGTAATGGTCGGTCCGTCCACCGGTTTTGACTTCGTTGTCGTCGCTGGGGTCGGTCGGATCTATGCCATTGTGCTGGTTGGTTGCGGTGCTATCGTTTTTCATGAGACTCCAAAGTAATGGGGTTGGGCGCCACCGGCGGATTGGTTAAATTCTCCAAGGCAATGCGCCGAAGTGCAGGTTCCACATCGCCTTGCAACGCAGCCGAATCGGTAAGGCAGATGCTGGAAAAACCGCCTCTTGAAGGTGTCTATCTCCTGCATTTAGGCTCCGTGTTCTCAATCGCCGATCACTCCAGGAAGCAGCCCTTAAATCAATGGGCGTCCCAGGAGACCCATGTCGATTTAGGGGTTTAAACTACTTTGCTCAAAATATAGCATGACTTTTTCTTTCCTTGGGGATACATTTTTATAGAAATTATACTACGGAGCACATATGTCCCTGGATTTGAAGCGAATTCCCTCGATCAAAACCCCAGCAGCGTTTCGCGAGCGATTGCAGGCTCTGGGAGTGGAAATGCCGGTGGAGGATGCCATATTAACGGCAGCGCACTCTCCCATGGCCCAATCCATCGAAATAGGCGGGTTTTCTGTAGGAAACCGCTATGCCATTCACCCCATGGAAGGGTGGGACGCCACTGCGGATGGGCAGCCCACGGAGGATGTTTTGCGGCGCTGGGAGCGATTCGCCATTTCGGGCGCGAAATTCCTATGGGGCCTGGAGGCCGTGGCCGTTCGCCCCGATGGACGCGCCAATCCCAATCAGCTGATCATGTCCGGCGATACTATCGACTCGATATGCCAAGCCATTGACCATATTCGTACCCTTCACGCTAAACGCTTCGGAACCGCCGACGATTTACTCCTGGGATTGCAGCTCACGCATTCCGGGCGCTTCAGCCGCCCGAACGACAAGAAAAAACTCGAACCCCGCCTGGCCTATGCCCATCCCGTGCTCAACCCCAAATTCGGCCTCCCCATGGATTACCCCATCCTCACGGACGATGAGGTGGAAGAATTGATTGAGCGTTATATCCAGGCTGCGGTCATGTCGGACAAGGCGGGCATTCCCTTCGTCGACATCAAACAATGCCATGGATATCTCCTGCACGAATTCCTCTCCGCTTTTACACGGCCAGGGCGTTTCGGCGGCGAAACCCTGGAGGAGCGCGGAGAGCTAGCGCGCCGCATCATTACCGGAATCAAGCAGGCGGCGCCGAATCTCATCATCGGCGTGCGGCTGTCGGCTTTCGATTTCGTGCCCTTCAAACCCGATCCGGCCGGATCAAGCAACGGTAATCTCGGCCCCGGAATTCCGGAGGAGTACCGGCATTGCCTCCCCTATAAATACGGATTCGGCATGAATCCCGACAACCCGTTGGAATACGATTTGACGGAGCCGAAAAAATACCTGGGCATGCTGAAGGAATGGGGCGTGTCCGTGGTGAATATCTCTTGCGGCTCTCCCTATTACAATCCGCATATCCAACGCCCCGCCCTCTACCCGCCTTCCGACGGATATCAACCCGCCGAGGATCCCCTCATCAACGTGGCCCGGCAGGTGGCCGTAGTCCGGGAGTTGAAGGCCGCGTTTCCGGAGATGCCCTTGCTCAGCTCAGGGCTGACCTATTTGCAGGAATTTTTCCCGCATGTGTCCCAGGGCCTTGTGCGCGAGGGCTGGACGGATATCGTGGGCATGGGCCGCATGGTGCTTTCCTATGCCGACATCATCGCCGACTCCCTGGAGAAAGGCGAGATCACGACCAACCTGATTTGCCGAACTTTTTCCGATTGCACTACCGGCCCGCGCAACGGTTTGAAGTCGGGATGCTATCCTCTCGACGGTCACTACAAGAAAATGGAAGAGGCGGGTCTGCTCAAGCAAATCAAGAAAGACCAGAAGGAAAAGCTCAAGGCGGCGAACGCCATGACCGCTTCCGAAGCAGCCGGATAATCGGTTTGTTAATTGGAAGTGGCGGGGTTTATCACGCCGCTAATATTTTGGAGATGCGCGCGCCGCCAATTAGCCGATCGCCGTCGAAGAACACTGCGGATTGGCCGGGGCTGACGCAGAAGCCCGGTTCCAGCAAACGGACGGTGAGTCGGCCATTGCCTTCGTTTCTTACTTCGGCGGGTTTTACCGGGGAGCGATAGCGGATTTGCACCAGGCATTCCCGTGTTTCGAAAGGTTCACAAAAGAAATTGGCGGCTTCGGCGGTGAAGCCTTCGCTGTATAAATCCTCTTTTCGGCCCAATACCAGGGTATTGGTCTCCATCTCCAGGCTTTTGACGTATAGCGGTTCGCTGGATGACACGCCGATGCCCTTCCGCTGGCCGACGGTATAGTAGGTAAGCCCTTGATGGCGGCCCATTTCTTCTCCGGTAGGGCCGCGAATTACCCCCTGGGGAATGGCATGGCCATTCTCCTTGGCGCGCGCTTCGATGAAGGTTCGGTAATTGCCGTTGGGAATGAAGCAAATATCCTGGCTTTCGGATTTTTGCGCGGTGCGCAGGCCCGCCGACGAAGCCATTTCCCGCACCTCACGCTTATTCAGGTGTCCCAGCGGGAACAACGTATTCTCCAGAGTGGAAGGAGGAATGCCCCAGAGAAAATAACTCTGGTCTTTACCGGGGTCGTCTCCCCGCAGGATATAGGAGCGGCCCGCTTCCGCGTCCGTGATGGCATAATGCCCGGTGGCCAGCTTGGAAGCTCCGATGGCGCGTGCCTTTTTCCATAAGGCGTCCCATTTCACGAAGCTATTGCAATTGACGCAGGGATTGGGCGTTTCGCCCTCCAAATAGGCTTCGTAAAAGGGCTGGATTACCCTTTCCTCGAAATCCTCTTGCATGTCCAGGGTATAATGCGGGATTCCGATTTGATCGCATACGCGCTTGGCATCCATGGCGCTGTCGACGGTGCAGCAGGTCTTATCGCCGTCCACCTCCGACTCTTCGTCGCAGGGCGGGCTCCATAATTTCATGGTGATACCGACGGCCCGATAGCCCGCCTGCTGTATCAGCAAGGCCGCTACGGAGGAATCGACGCCGCCGCTCATGGCGACGGCCACCAATTCGGAGCCCGGTTGTATTGCTTGCTGCGTCATTTTGACTTTTATATGAATAGGGTGAGGAAGACCTCTAAGCCGAAAACAAGTTAATCGATTCTCATTTCCACCGCAACCGGGTACGCGTCCACTCCAAGGGAGGTGTTTTACCGAATAAGCTCCAATGACACAATACCTTTACAAATTGCTAAAATCAAAGCTATGGAAATCCCTTCCACACGGAATTCCAAACTGCATACCTCCAAGCCTGTTCGGCATCTTTTGTTGGCTCTGGGCTGGATATTCGTCGGTTTGGGTGCCTTGGGCGCGCTTTTGCCTCTACTTCCCACCACGCCCTTCATTTTGCTTGCGGCCTATTGCTTCGCGCGGGGCTCCGATAAGGCGCATGCTTGGCTGCACCAGAACCGGGTTTTCGGCCCGCTGTTGCGGGATTGGGAAAACGGGGGCGCGATTTCCCTGCGGACTAAATTCATCGCTGCGGCCATGCTTTTGTCCTTGGTCGGGTATCAAGTTTTTTTCGGCGATCGGCCCATAGGGCTCCGGATTTTTCTGGGTGTAATGGCAATTGGGGTGTTGACCTTTATTTTTTCGCGTCCATCGCGTCCGGGAAGAGGTTCTGCCTCATAACCGCTTTTGCGATGCGGTTGTCGTCGCAACTCGGCCGCCTCCGCGGCCTCAGACATGCTCCGACGCCCTTCGCAAAGCGGGGGCTGCGCTTGACGCCTCCAAAATCTCCCCCCGTAAGGCTTCAGCCCTATGCTACGTCGTTAGTGAATTTCCTCAAAGCCACCCTGGCATCAATTTTTTATCCTTGGTTTATTCTTGGGGTAAAGCCAGCTGGAATTTTCCACAATTAACTTCGACTTCCCCAATTGACAAAAAAGGACAAAGTGGAAGAACCTTTCTGCTATTTCCGGCTTCACATCGTACTCCCATTGTGATAGAATACTCGCACTCAATGCAAAACGTCACACAAATTCACGAGTTCGGAAACAGTTGCGTAAGACATGCCCGTCCGAACCGGCCTGGCTTCCGCAATACGCGCTTCAGGCACATCACCTCCTCTAAGAGAACACCATGGAATTCTCCTTAACGACAATTACCAACTGGCTTACGCCTGGTCGGGATAAAATCCCCGATCAGGGCGCCGACTACCTGGAAATCTACCGGAATGCCCTCGAGCTCGATTTCAAGGCCTACGATCCCGAATTCAAGTTGCTCAAATGGCTCGGCTCGGGAGGGTTTTGCGATGTCTTTCTCGCCCCCGATGTCGACGTCGTAGGCAAGGGTAAACATAACGTGGTGCTGCGCGTGCTGCGTCCTTCGCTTTACCGCTCTCCGCAGGTTATGGCCAATAACCGTATCGTCAAAACTTTCATGACCGAAATTTTCTACAACACCTTTCTCACGTCGCAAAACGTACGCAATGTCGTCAAGATCTACGATTACGGCAATCTTCGCAACAAGCACTATTTCACCATGATGGAATACGTCGATGGCCCGAATTTTCAGGATCTCATCAAAAGGGCGCCGCGCGATCTCAAGGAGTTGATGCGGCGCATCGTCTTCATGAACGCCGTGGCCGGCGTGGTGGGGGAGCTGCATTTTCGCGGGGTTATTCACCGCGACTTGAAACCCAGCAATATCATCGTAAAAGGATGGGAACCCTATCTCAGCGACCTGGGCGCGGCGCGTTGGTTGCATGTGCGCGACGACGTGGGAGACGAACACCTCACCGTGCTCGGCACGCCTTCCCACATGTCTTACGAGCAATTGGAGGGTCAGTATTATAAAATCGATAACCGCACGGATATTTTTTCCATTGGCGCCATGGCTACCTTCGCCTTCACGGGAGTGCATCCCTTCGCCAAACGCGAAGAAATCAACCATATGGAAATGGGCATAGCCGAATTGGCGAAAGTCGAGCCCGATGTGCCGGAAATACCCTTCGCCAAAGGGAAGAAATTGCGTAATTTCCTATTACGCTGCATGCACCGCAACCCGGAAGTCAGGCCGCGCAGCATGGTGGAGTTCCAGCACTTTTTGAACACCTGGATTTTGGAGATATAGCGATGATTATCGCCGTGGATTTCGACGGAACCCTGGTCCAACATGAATATCCCCATATCGGCGCTCTTAAAGAAGGGGGGCGCGAAGCCTTGAAAGCCTTTAAAAAGGCCGGGCACCAAGTCGTCATTTGGACCTGCCGGTCGGGGCCCAGCGAAGCCGAGGTCCGCCATTTCCTCATTGAAAACGATATACCGTTTGATTCCATCAACACCCCCGCTCCCGGAACCGATCTGGGTACGCGAAAAATCTATGCCGACGTCTATATCGACGACAAAGGCCTCCGCTTCGAGGATAATTGGGAGGAAATGCGCCGACTCATCGTCGGTAAATAGATTCGGTTAGATGCCCGCTACGGGGCAATTAAGTACTTTGGACGCCTCATGGTGTCGGCCTTCGCTCTTTTAGGCTTCATTGCGCTCTTTGCCGCCTCTGCCCATGCTTCCTTCGACGATATCCGACCGTGCCGCGAAACCGTGGAATCCGCCACGCAATGCCTACGCGACGAGGTCGAAGTGCATATCATGGGAACCGGCTTCCCCGGGGTTCGTGAACATGTTCTGGATCGCGGCTCGAGCCGAAAGGTGGAATACCTTTCCCCATTCGCTCCCTCTTTGACTCACTCGCCATACGGTATCGGAGGTGCAAGCCGCCCAGCCGCCTATCGATTGAAATCGGGAGCCTCGGGTGTTACCGCCTATGAGGAAGTGTGGACGCCCGTATCGCCCTTGGATACTCCGTTGACCCAACTGCATTGGGTACGCGGCGCCTTGGATTACAATCAGCTCCATTTCAATCTGGAGCGCATGGTTTCTCCGCGAACCTATGCCAGTTTCGATATCTTCGCCAACTCGGCATCCTCCATCGAATACGATTATGCCGAGCAAATCCATCAACCTTACTTGAGCGGGTGGGGTTTGAGCGGGCTGTTTCCCGCGCTGGATCGCGACAGCGCCAGTTTGGTCTTGGAAGGAGTGAGTCCCTCCATTTCTTCCTGGAATATGCGGCCGCGTTTGGGCTATTGGATCGATTCCAATCAAGTCGTGGAGGTCTTCTTCGATCGTTTCCGCAATTCCACCGACCTTACCCTACCCGCAGGGACGGTGGGCAACGACTCCCTGCAAGCCTTGGTCCCGGGCGAATTCGGCAGTTCTACGGGCGGAGTATTCCTTTCAGGCAAGTGGCAAAGCCATGAATATGCCGCGGGATTCACACACGGCTCCTTTACGCGTAAGGAACCGTTACCCGAGGCTTCCGGAGATGCGCTTTCGGTGCCAAGCCAAACGCTTTCCGGCCTGGTGGATGAAGTACACGGAAGCTTGAAACTACCGATACTCGTCGGTTCCCCTGAAATCGCCTTCCGGGCGCGGAACGAATTGTTGGAAGGCCGGCTGTACCCGCGTCTGCCGACGCAAAGCGGCCCGGTTTCCGAGGGATGGGTGGATGGGCAGAATCTTCTCCTTGCCTGGCATCCTCGCCTGGGACCTGTTTCCTTTGACCTGGGCGCGGAAGGTAAGCGCCAAAGTCTGCTGAATAACACGGTTCATTATTTATGGGGTCAAAACGCTGGGGCCTTCGCTCAGCTTCCCTTCGGATTCACCGTGGGTGTGGGCCAACAAACCTCCGCCGATTTGCCGGACTTAAGCTCCATGTTCCGATTTAATCCCCTGTTATTCCACTACCCCAGTCCCGATTTGCAGCCTCGAAAATGGCGCAGCCTTCGCGGCGACTTGGAATGGGAAGCCGGCCGTTTTTCCTTGGGATCCGGAATCTCACTGCACCGAATCCGGGACAGTTGGCTTCCGCGCCTATTGCCGGACTCCAATCCATGCGGATTCGTGCGAGCGGGGGTCTACTCGGGACTGGATACGCAAACCTGCGCCGATTTCGATGACAACGTGGCCGACTCGTTGGCTTTGGGGCTTCGCAATTATGCCCAGGAAGATAGGGACAGTTGGTATTGGAAAGCGGGAATCCAGCTCGGCAATTGGAACGCGGCGTTGCATCATACTTTGCTTTTCCACAGCGCCATCGGCGACGATAATTTATCGAGGAACCTCGAAAACCGCACCTTGCCGCGACATGTGTACCAAGGACGTTTGGGTTGGAATCGCTCACTCGTGGAGAACCGCCTGCATGTGGCCGTTCGCTGGGATTGGGAATGGCGATCGGCCCGCTACGGCTGGGCCCCCTTGGGGGATGGAAATTCGCGCAATGTGATGCTCGACGAATTTCTCGCTCTCGATTTCCAAGCGCAGATGCGCATCAAGAGTTTTACCCTATTCTATAAAATCATTAACTTCAATCACGACCGCTTCGCAACTGAGCCGGGAGTGCACCCTCCCGGCGTCAATTTCCGTTTCGGCGTCGATTGGACTATAGCCAATTAATCAGGCTATTCGGCAACCGTCGTTTTAAGCTCGGTTCCACCTGGCGTCCGGATAAGGTAAAGGGAACTTGCTCGAGAACCCGTGCCTTTCATCTCGTTTCTGGGAATCAAAGCTCCGTTTACAGTGTAGGCTTGCGAGGGGCCTGAACGCAAAATAGGATGGATCGATTTGTTTGGAAGCAAACGGGTTGTCGCTTCCGTTTTGCTCTCGGCAGGTCCGACACCCGCAGGCCGGGCGAATTTCGCCTCGGTGGTCATCAACCAACGGTCCATTTCGAATCCGTCTTCCCGCAAGGTAAACGTAATGGTATGGATGCCGGCCGAAGGAACGTCCAACCAGATTTTTCCGTCTTCACCACAATGGTTGGCGTCGGTTCGCTGGGCGCTATTCCAATACCAGGAGTCTTTACCCGTACACCATTGCAGTCTCTCACCGGATTTTGGGAAGGTACCATTGATTCCCACATGCACTCCATTATCTTCGGGGCCGGTTGAATAGGCCCTTGCCCAGACATAATAACGTCCGGCTTTTGTGAAATTGACTTTGTAATGGAGGTTGGCCATCAGGCCGGGAAAATCCGAAAAGTTGGCGTCGCTGGGGATGTTGCCAGGCATGGCCTTGATGAGCTTGTCGGAATGAGTGACCCGGGTATCGGGGAGAATTTTCATATAGGCTTTTCCGGAAGCAGTGGCAGAGTGGTTGGTGGATGGGTTGGGTTTGGGGTTATTGGGATTGGACTCGTCGACCAGATACCATGCCCGAACTTGAGTTTCCGTCTGGGAGTGGTAGTGCTCGGCTTCGACCACCACCAACCCATTGGATTCAAGAAATATCTTCTCCGGATAGCCGGAAGGTTTTTGTGCATTCACCATGCCGATAGCTGAAAGAACGAGGGATGACATTGTTGCCATACAGGATACTTTAAACACGTTTACTCCTTGGATAGGCGCTTACCTGCTAAGCTGCCGATTATCATGGAGATGGGTTGCCATCGCAAACCCACCTCCCAGTCTAGAGAGTATTATAGGGGGCACAGGTTGATTCGGCAGGGGATCCCGGCGAGTTCTAGGCAATTAATGGGGCCTAGAGGGTACAATTCCGGCCTAGGATTAGGGAACGGAATTGTACCCGCTAGGCGTCGAATTCGGTTATCCGGTTATTCGGCTAAACGGGTTCTAAGCTGTGTGCCTTCGGGGGAGCGGAGCAGGTAAAGCGAGCTGCCGCGGGAATCCGAGGCTTCCAATTCGGACTGTGGAATCAGGGCTCCGGTCAAAGTATAGGCTTGTACGGTCCCCGAACGCATAAGGGGTCCGATTGCCTTGTTCGGCATCAAACCGACGGTGACGGTTTCCGTCTTGCTCTCGTCGGGTCCGGCGCCCGAAGGGTTGGCATTCGCTTTGG
>JBGTHM010000103.1:0-3479 GCA_041746255.1 Fibrobacteria bacterium
TCCGGGTCTCGGTTTCCCGCATCCTACGCAGTCCTTGATTTGGATGCTATCATTATCACATCAAGGATTGCGTAGGACTGCTACGGTCGCGCCGGCACTTCGCCATAGGCGCGACCGTTATGCTCAATTACCCCCGCACAAGACAAATACCAATTTCAAAAGCCCGCCCGAAATATGGAAACATACGCTGAGGCCATTTTCCTTAACACCAATCACCGAGATTAGTTATAATTCCTAACTTCTTAAATCCGGAGAGATAATATTATTTACCGAACATATTTTCATTCGTTAATACTAATTGCGTATGGAATTGTTTTTATCAACTTTCATGCACTTGCGAATGTCATTCAGCCTGAAAAGTTGAACGTATACGGAAAGACTTTGACTATCGGTGAAGGAACGACGGATGTTTTCACTAACAGCCTGAGCCTTGATTCTCTAAAAGGGAGGACTTACGCAACTGCGGCGGAGCAGACAGACTGGCAGTTTTGGAACCAATCTGAACCCAACGCCCGGTACTATAATCTTGGACCCAATGGCACAGACAATGATGGATCGGTGACATTTCTCCTCAAGGCCGAACGAGGGGTTTTCAAGGGCGGAAAAGTGAAAATGCGTGGGACAACATTCCCGAACGGGGCCATGATGGCGCTTCAAACGCACAATTACTTTGCCTATGCGACCACAGGCTCGCCCGCTGTCCCTACCGGGGTCGCGGGTCATCTTCCCGACTCGGGAGCTTTATATAGTGAGGATAACCATGCACCAAGCAGCGCTTACTCATTTTCTGATTGGGAGGTGAACGTTCCTGCAAATACCAACCAGTTCTATGTGACAATTGCGGCAAGGCATAACTGGTCCTCCGCCTGGGCTCAGTATTTGAAAGCTGAGGATATCACCATCCAAGTACCACCACTCAACGTCGCTTTCGAGACAGGAAAAATGCCATTAGAATGGAAATCCTGGACACCTTGGCAATCTCTGAGCTATCAATCCGGTTTGACGACTTACGAGAGCTTTCCCTCGGGAGGAGGCTATTTCGCTTTGCGGCATGGTGCCACCGTTTCGAATTCCTGGCGCATATATACCGAGGATAAATTCCCCGTAGAACCCGAGAGCACCTGGACCTTTACCGCAATGGTCTATGCCCGGAACCTCGGGTGGCTTTGTAACGACAACTCCCATGGTATGATTCTATACACCGACGGAGACGCTGGAGTCGATGTCGGATTGAAGGTATTCGACACAGTTTCCTTCGGTTGGACCTCTGTCCATTATACATATACGAACCAAACCTCGACGACCAAATATGTCCAGCCCGGATTTTTCGGAAAATGCGGTGGGGAAATTTTCATCACAGACATCAGTTTTGAAAAAGCACCGACGCCCATGACCCTCACCGTCCCGACCCATAAGCCCGTGTTCTCCACGGTGGATATTTCCCCAGTCGTCTCAGAAGGAGGCCAGAACGGCATCTATGAGGATGGAGAAACCATTTCCTGGTATATCAACCTGCAAAATTACCGAACCAGCGCAGTCCCAAGCCCCACCTTGGTCTACGACATCGTGGATGCATATGGAAATACCTATGTTAGTGGTGGCCATACCCAGCTCAACGCCACAGTAACCTTCGTACCCCAGGATAGGAATTACTACGAGCTACGAATCGATCACGATCTGCCCCACTCCGATAATGATTTCAGAGTGGGTCCTGTGAGGATACGGGCCAGCGCGGCCGTCAGTGCAGATATTTCTAACCTCACTTGGGGTGCCAACCCATTCGGCCTGGAAGGCGCAGATACGGTCATCTCGAAAAGATTGGGTTTCTCGTGGATGAGGCCAGTCTATTGGAACATCGCTATGAGTGGCCCCGAAGGCCATTACACCTTTCCAACTGATACCGCTGCGTATCGGGCAGCCTGGACGACGAAACTAAACACTGAGGGTCTACGTGCCGAATACATCCGAACCTTCGAGCTTTGGAACGAACCCATCAACACTTTTAAACCCCATGATCCAACAACTGGAAGCGCAGTTTGGTGGGATAAATACAAGAAGACTATCATGGCATCCTGGGAGGGAATCCGATCCTACGACCCAACCCTAAAAATTGCCGTGAATTTTGAACAATTAAATCACTTCTTCACGTTTAACAATAATTACGGTGGGAGCAGCTTTTACGATATCGCCATGCTCCATCCTTATTCCCCTAATATTCAAAAAGGAATTGGCAGAAACGGCCCAGAAGATCACCGGCTTCATGTGGAGCTCGAGGAAGCAGCTATCATTGGGAAGGATCTGTGGAGCACCGAGTTTGGATGGGCTACCTTTTACAGTGACTGCAGGCCGAAATGGTCCGTTAATGAATTGAGCCAGGCGCAGTTCGTAACCCGTTCAACCTTGATTCAACTAGCTGGAAACTTGAAGAAAGTTATGCCCTACCGATGGCATGACCACCCAGCTGACGGAGAAATGACCGGAAGCTTTGGTTTGGCGCGCTTCGACAAATCCCCAAAACCCGCTCTCCTGGCCTACGGAGTTCTAGCCCAGACCATTCACAATCTTTCCTACGTTGGCCGCTTCGATATGGGCCACAGCAATCGCGCCGCGCTAGTTTTTTCATCTGGCACTAACACTGTCGTGGCCCACTGGAGTGTTAAAAAGAACAATGATGACAATACATGGAATACCACACAATATTCCTTGGCACTTCCGTCCAGCGGGACCATTCAGAAAAAAACCACGACTATGTTTGGTAAGCCGACCGTATTCTTTGGAAGCAATGTGACCATCACTCCTGGCCAGTCCCCTATTTACCTCAGTATTGCTGCGTCTGCATCCGAGGTTGCTACTGCCATGGGTAAAACTTTGCTGACAGGAGCGATCCCAAGCACGATGTTCCCAAGCACGGTAGATGTCCACGCCGAATTTTCTGCCGCGGACGAAATCCCGGCCTGCCCGAATTAAATTCAGGCGCACAACGCGAGCAGCCCAAGATAATAACGCGCATCGGGCATACGTTAAAGGGAAATTGATAGAGCCCCTTTCGGCGCCAATGGAATAAATGCGGGCGGACTAAAGAGAAAAAAAGCGTGCGGGAAATACAAATCCCTCCGGTCTATTCTTTGTGTGCGGGGGGTAACTCTGTGCGCCGTTCCGGCGCTTGGCCTGCGGCGAGCATAACAAGCGCCAGCCGGGGTCCGCGCAAGCGCGTCCCGCAAATGGCTTATCGGGGCGGTTTGGCAATTCGCCATAAGTTTCGAGCTGCATTCGCTATACTCACTTGCACTCAACTTTGGCTCATTGCAGCCTGCGCGAGCAGGCTCCGGGGGTTGTAGGTCGAGTAGGCGGCCCCGTCACCGAGGCCACCTCTCACAGAACCGTACAAGTGCTGTTCACATACGGCTCTTCGGAATCAATGGTTTCAGGTTACCCATCCCCCATCGAATGGCGGCATCAAGCCACCTGGAATTCAACCC
>JBGTHM010000104.1:0-3619 GCA_041746255.1 Fibrobacteria bacterium
CTTCGAGGCGTACCACCAAGGGCACCTTAAGGCCGGTATTCTTGACGGCGTTCAGAATTCCCCGCGCTATGATGTCGCATTGCATGATGCCGCCGAAGATATTGACCAGAATGGCCTTGACGCTCTTGTCGGCGCAAATGATTTCAAAGGCTTTGGTGACGGCTTCTTCGGAAGCGGATCCGCCGACATCGAGAAAGTTGGCCGGCTCGCAACCATAATGCTTGATGATGTCCATGGTGGCCATGGCCAGGCCGGCGCCGTTGACCATGCAGCCGATATCGCCGTCGAGCTTTACATAGCTCAATCCGTGCAAAGCCGCCTCCACCTCGGAAGGATCGCGGTCGGCATCGGGGTCACCCAGGCCTTTTTGGCGATAGAGCGCGTTGTCGTCAATCAGGATTTTGCAGTCGAGCACGGCGAGATGGCCGGCTTCGTTCACCACCAAGGGATTGATTTCGAGCATGGAGCAATCCCGCTCAAGATACACTTGATGCAAACCCCGGAGGATACGGGCGAACTCTTCCGCCAATGTGCCTTGCAATCCCAAAAAGGCCGCGCCGCGCGCGCAAAGTTCGCCGTCGGGCTCTTTGCCCCAAGCAGGGTAAAGTTTGAGAATGCGATCGGGATGGGCTTCGGCGATTTCCTCGATATCCATGCCGCCTTCGGGCGAAATCATGAAGACCAGACTGG
Organism: Fibrobacteria bacterium; assembly: GCA_041746255.1. Taxonomy (GTDB): domain Bacteria; phylum Fibrobacterota; class Fibrobacteria; order UBA11236; family UBA11236; genus JBGTHM01. The sequence continues at coordinate 691 of JBGTHM010000104.1, forward strand.
CCTTGGCACGGTCGAGAGTGAGGGCCACGTAAAGTTCCCGCGCGATTTTGCTGGCCTCTTCGAGCAGCACGGCATGCACTTTCTCTCCCTGGGGCCCGGTTTGCTTGGTTACCAAAGTCATGCCTAATAGTTGTTTGCTAAGGCTTTTGGCTTCTGCGGGAGTCGCGAACAATTTAATTCCGCCCGCCTTGCCCCGCCCACCGGTAAAGGCTTGCGCCTTGGCTACCCCGGAGACGAGACCAACCTTGGCCAAGGCCTTTTCCACCTCGTCGACGGTGAAAACCACTTCGCCCTTGGGGACGGCCAGGTTCGCCCGGCGCAATAAATCTTTGGCCTGGAACTCATGCAACTTCATATCCCTAACCTTCTTCGCCGGGGTTCAATTCTCTTAGGCGGGAAAAATGGTTATTATCGCCGGTGGGATCAATCCCCATCCCGGCCTTTCTTCAAACCGGGAGAGGGTTCAGCGTAATACGGGACAATCTTCTTCGACGGGAGTGACGGTTACCGGGGGGATGGACAGGGCTGCGCAGCCGCCTTTGGCGGCGACCATGCGATGCAAGGTGGTGGAACGCAATTCTCGTATCAAGGCAGCCTGGGCGTTTTGCAGGGTACTGAAAATGGAACACTCTCCGACATCATGGCATTGCGAGGGGTGGTCGATACATTCCATAAGATTGATGCGGCCTTCCACGGATTCGATGATGTCCAGCACGCTGATGGTGGAAGGGTCGCGGGATAGCCGGATTCCACCCCGGGCTCCGGGGACGGTAATCAAGAGACCGGATTTAGACAGTTGTGAAACAATTCCCTGCATGAAACGGAGCGAAAGGGAAGATTTTCCTGCGATTACCTGCACGGGTACGGGTAGCTTGCCGCCATCGGAGGAAAAGAGGCATTCACGGGCCAAGTGCTGCATGATACGCAGGGCATAGTCTGATTTTTTAGTGAATTTCACGGTTTGACCTCTTTATAATATACTTCACAACCGGGTTGCAGGAAATTGCCCGACCGGGAATTTGGGCGTCTCAAGCATGCGGTTCAGCCTCTTCCCCAAATTTCAATTGAAACTCCGCAAATATTTGGCTATAACTTGTCAAACCCCTTTTTGGGACATCAGCTTGTGAAAACCCCAGGAGACGCCTTCCATGCTCAATAAAATGAAACCGGCCGCTTTGCTTTGCCTTGTTTCCGCCACTGGGGCTTTGGCCCTGGACGAATATATGCCCCTTCCCGCCCGTATGATGGAAGTCGGTATCGGTCTCGATCGCTGGGCGGTGGAAAGTTATTTCGATGATTCCTGGGAACGGCAGGATGTCCGTTTTGAGAAAAAGCCTATTCAAATTCCTTTGCAGGGTAAATTCGGCTTGGCTGAAAACCTGGAAGGTTCCATTGCCGTCGAATATTATGTGCAGGACCTGACCGACAAATCCGGTTTCGAACGCCCGGTACTGGGATTGAAATATGCCGAACCCACTCTGGGAGTGGGCGGATTTCTCGCCGTGACCCTGCCGGTGGGTTTCGAGGACATTGTCACCGCTGATCCCTACGCCACCCTTACTTTCGGGGCACTTTACGGCAAAACCTTGCCCTATATCACCCTGCTGGCCAATGCCACCTATTCCTTCAACACGGAAGACCAGGAAAATTCCAAGGAAGACGAAATCCAGTTCTACGTGAAACCGGAATACGGCTTGCCGATTCCGTTATTGATCAAGAATAAGCAATACCTAGGGGTAAACCTGGGGCTGCAATACCAATTTTTCTTCAATCAGGTGGTTCAGGGCGACAGTGAAAGCGACCCAGCTCACCTGGCCACGGTTTCACCTGGTCTCTTTTACAAATTCAACCACATTATCGCCCTGGATACCCGGGCTTATTTCGTGATGGCGGGCAACGGGCTTCGGCACGCGCCCATGGGCGTCAACGCCATGCTGCGTTTTAGCCTGGACGAGAGCCTGTATAACGCGATGTAATTCAGGTTTTCACCTTCACAGCATTTCGAAAATTCCGGCGGCTCCCATGCCGCCGCCCACACACATGCTGACGATGCCGTATCGGCCCCCACGGCGCTTCAACTCATGCAATAAGGTTACCGAGAGTTTGGCTCCGGTGCATCCCAGTGGATGGCCCAGGGCGATGGCTCCGCCGTTCACATTAACCTTTTCCCCCGGATAGCGCAGCTCCTTGAGAACCGCCAGGCTTTGCGAGGCGAAAGCCTCGTTCAATTCGATCAAATCAATTTGATCGAGGGTGAGGCCGGCCATTTTCAGGACTTTGGGAATGGCCATGGCGGGTCCGATGCCCATGATTTCGGGAGCTACGCCCGCAACCGCGAACTTCACGAGGCGGGCCAGGGGTTTAAGGCCATGCTTTTCGGCATAAGCTTTGGACGTCACCAACAGCATGGCCGCTCCGTCGCTGACTTGCGAGCTATTGCCTGCGGTAACGCTGCCTCCGTTTTTGAAAGCCGCTTTAAGGCCGCTCAGGGCCGCTAAAGTGGTGTCCCGGCGCGGACCTTCGTCAATTTCCATGCGGCGAGTCACTGTCTTTTCCTTGCGGTCATCGCCCACGGTGGTCTCACTCCATTCGATTGGGATGATCTCATCTTTGAATCGTCCGGATTCGGTGGCCTCGACGGCTTTTTGATGCGAGCGCAGGGAAAATTCATCCTGTTCTTCGCGGCTGATCTTATACTTTTCCGCCACCCGTTCGGCGGTGAGTCCCATGGACATATAAGATTCCGGTCGCTTGGAAACCAATTCGGAATTCGGCGCGATTTTATGGCCGCCCATAGGAATCATGCTCATGGACTCGAGACCCCCGGCTAAAATGGCCTCGGCATCGCCCAGATTGATTCTATCCGTAGCCAGCGCCAGGGTTTGCAAACCCGAAGCGCAATAACGGTTGACGGTCATGCCGGAAACGC
>JBGTHM010000105.1:0-34331 GCA_041746255.1 Fibrobacteria bacterium
TCCGCGGTCAGGCTGATAACCTTCCAACCCCTTTTGACGAAGGTATGGTTGAACTCCCTCAGTTTAGTCAGCTCTTCGAGAGACTGGGGATCCTTGAAGCTCCAGAAATTGAGCAACACCTTATGGCCCCGGAAATTTGAAAGGCGGGTGCTATCGTCTTCCATAGGTAGGAATTCGAAATCAGGCGCCGCCCGGCCCTCAATGGGTTTACGGATTTCGTAGGCGGGATTATAAGTGGATAAAGGTTGCAGCCGCAAGGCCCGCCCTCCCTTGGCGACGCTTTGAAAAAGAAATGTGTGGCCACCCACCGAAAAGTGAAAATCCCGCCCGACCGCCAATTCGAAACCATCGTAACCCAAAGACTTTCCCAACACCCCGTCACCGTCCCAATCAATGAGCAACCTGTCCGGCCCGGGAATCTCGATACTTCCATCTCCATTTGCGTCGGCGACACCGATTTTGACTTTGCCTTGGGCCGTGGGTAACTCGCCATAGGCGATATTTTCAATTTGGGCGGAAAAAAATTCACCCGAGCATACGGCCCAGGTCAATTCCCTTTTGTTATCCTCGCAAAGGGTGCGCAATCCGGGTTCGCCGGAATGTCGACATAATTTCAGGGTCGAGGGAATTCCGGGCTTGCCGGGAGGTTGCAGTTCGATACACGTGCGGGAAGGGGGCCAGGAAAGAGCCGGACCCTCGTCCAGCTTCCGATTATTATTGAAGTCCGCATGGACACGGGTCTCATCGCCGCGCTTTTCCAACCCGATAATGGTCTTTACACCTGGTCTACCCTGGTAAAACCCAGGTACTTGCAGGAAAAGGAAATCGTCGCGCGAACTTCCATCGGGAATATCCACATTTTCGTCGGGCTCTACCAAAGGAACCAGAACGGATAGGCATTTCCCGCCCGCATCGCAAGATTTGAAATCGCCTATCGGAGCGGCGAGGGCATCGTGGGTTTGCCCTTCAAGCCGCACTTCCAGGGCATACCCCGAGGGCGACAGGAGGAAAAATGCAAAGGCGATTATTAAGGAAAATTCCAGGCTGCGATAACGAAAAAACATGCCTAAACCTTAAGGTTGTACGGTCTGAACGCCGAGGATACGGTGCACAGCCTGTAATAAATCGGCCGGTGTAAAGGGCTTGGCCAAAAAATCGATTTCCGTTTTTCCATCCAGAGAAAATTCCGAAAAACCGGAAATGTAAAGGACCCGGGTTTGCGGGCGCGATTGGCAAATTTTTTCGGCGACTTCTTCGCCGTTCATTCCAGGCATTTTCATATCGGTAATCAGCAAGTCTAAATTGCCGGAGTGGTTTTCCATAAGGGAGAGAGCATCCTCTCCGGAAGGCGCTTCCAAAATGGTATAATCGTCGCTTGCCAGAATACGCACGGCCAATTTTCGCAATATGGCTTCGTCGTCGACAACGAGTAGGGTATATTTCGTGGGTTGATCGGGGAAATGCGGCATGTTTGCTCCTATTGCCGGACGCATTCCAGCAAAATACAAAGCGATTTGAATTTAAGGGAGTGTCCTCAAAAGCATGGGAGGAGAATACGCTGCGGGATGTATTCGAATCAAATCTTGGGATGCAAGGCGTAGATAATTTTTTGAGCGGTCTCCAGACACAGGATGCAATTGGGCGGACGCTTGAGGTCGAGGGCTTCGATCCCCTCAAACTCCTCAAGCTTGCGGCACAGCGTGTCACCCTGATTACGGTGGAATGAACCGACAACCAAGTCCTCTTCCACCAGAATATGCTCGGTATCCGCGTTTTCCGATTCTCGATCCCGTTGGTAGCCATAAACGGTACTGTTTTTGAACTCAAGTCGGGCCACAATTTTTTCGGACTCTTGTAAGTACGCATCCCATTCCCGCTTCATTTCTTCGTATGTCATCAAACCGGATTGGTTTAGCTTGGATGCCTCCAAAGCCTTTTCATGGAATCGCCGTATATTTTCCACCCACTTCACTCCTTGCTACATAAATACCCATTCGGCGCTGGAGGTGCAAAGGAATTACCCCCGATGCGCGATTTAATGCGTAAGCGGGGCCCTGCTTGGATTTTCATTGTGTCCGCAACGGTTTAAAGCCATTTTCCGGGTGTCGGGCCGGGTTGGATGACAGAGCAGAACACCTTTTTCGCGCAACGGGTTTTCACTTCGGTGGCCATCGTACTGGGTGTAACCGGCATTGCGGCATTTCTGATAACCGCTCGTCAAATCGTACTGCTGGTTTTCGCCTCCGTGCTTGCGGCCGTGGTGATGAGCGGAATCATCGACGGGGTCCGAAAAGTTTTGCCCTTAGGCCGGGGGATAACGCTCGTAGCCTTAATTTTTGTTTTCGTTTTCGGTTTTTCTTTTTTGGCCTGGATGTTGGCCCCCAACGTCATCGATCAAGTCCTGGAACTGGGACGAAGGCTTCCCTCGGCTTGGGTGGGTTTTACCGAATGGCTGCGTGGCTTTAATTGGATAGACAGCTTGTTTGAAGAGGCTCCGGCGGCCCGAGGGTTGCTACCGGACAACGGCGAAATATTCTTCAACCGGATGCTGGGAATATTCTCAACGGTTTTCGGTATTCTCGCCAGCCTGCTGATCGTTTTTTTCATTGCCATTTTCCTGGCCTGGGAACCGGAAGCCTACTCCGAAAATCTGCTGCGACTGATTGGGAAATCCAAACGGGATAGGCTCCGGGAAGTTTTCGCGTTTACCGCCCATATGTTGCGATTGTGGATGCTCGGAAAAATCATCGCCATGGTGGTCATCGGAACCTTTACCGGAGTGGCCTTACGGATTTTGGATGTACCGCTGGCCCTGACTCTGGGATTAATCGCCGGCCTTTGCAATTTCATCCCCTATTTCGGACCCTTTTTCGGATTCATCCCCATATTCCTGATCACTTTGGTGGAAGGTCCGCGCGTGTTGCTTTATGTGGCTATTCTTTACACTCTGGTGCAATCCTTCGAAAGTTACCTGATGATGCCTCTGTTGGAGCGTAAAATCATCCGCCTGCCTCCGGCCTTTGTCTTGAGCGCACAAGTCTTCTTGGTGTTGTATTTAGGCGCTCTAGGGCTTTTTCTGGCCACTCCCTTAATCGTAGCCGGGGTGATACTGGTAAAAATGTTGTATATCGACGATGTGCTGGGCGACCGCCGCGAAGGGGATCGAATTCCCTGAATGGGCTTCCGTGGGGTGGACATTACCCGGGAAGGGCGGGGATCGCGGCATTTTCTCCCCATCGCGCTTTTTTTGACCCGGATTGCCGCCTTCCCCTTGGAAGCCAGCCGCCCTAAATATTATACTTTACCCTCCATTGGTCAGTAGCTCAGTGGTAGAGCCCTCGGCTGTTAACCGAGTTGTCGTAGGTTCGACCCCTACCTGACCAGCCATAAGGCCCTCCTCCCGGAGGGCCTTATTTTTTTGCGAATTTTTTCCGATTCGCCTTGTCGAATTGACAAAAAAAATAATCGAAACCTGCGACTAATTGCTGTTGACTATTTCGGAACCCCACCCCTACCATGCAAACGTTCATTTCAAGGACTTAATCCATTTCCCTTTAAAATTTTTTCGCTTTGAAGGTCGCCATAGTCACATGAAATCGACACTTCTCATAAAGTTGGAAAAAATTTCTTCGGACTGGGTGCTTGCCGATTCGGGTGACCTCCAGGTTTTGGCGGCATTGCATGCCGAGCTGACAGGTATCGTCGGTGAGTGCGAGGAAAATGTACGTGAAGCCGTTTCCCGCCATTGCAATGTGGCCATAGGGAGCCTGGAAAAATTGATTATGGGGGAATCGCAAGACCCCACGCAGGAATTGCATTCCATCTCCTCGTCGATATCGGGTTTATACTCGGTAGTCAGTGACGGCCTGCCTCAGAGAAAAGGTTCGGCTCCTCCAAGGAGTAAAAAGGCGGTCCCCAAAAACGAAAAATCCGCGAACATGGCGGTTGACGAAAATATCCTACGCGATTTTCTCGGACGCCAGCCCGGCGTATTGGAAAACCTGGAAGAACGCATTCTGGCGATGGAAAAGCTCCCTGACACGAAAACTTTAGAGGACATTCAACGCATTCTGCATACACTCAAAGGTGAATCCGCCTTGTTGGGCATGTCGGAAGTGGAAAAACTTTGCCATAAGGCGGAGGATTTTCTCGAAGCGGCGTTTACTTCCGGACGGGCCGAAGGCCTTTTGCAAATCAAGGATTGGCTGGAGCGCCGTTTCCTCTCATTAGAGGGAAAGGGAGAAGCCCCGCCATCCGTGGACGGTTTGATGGCCACGCTCAGCCTACCTCAAAACCTTGAAGCGAGCAAAGCGGAATTTCAGGAAACTCCCGAACTGGATGAGGGCTGCTCCCAAAACGATCCTGCACTTTTAACCGAGTTTTTCCACGAAAGCCAGGATCACCTCGAGGCGGCGGACATCTGTTTGATGCGCCTGGAAACCGAGCCCGGGGATGGAGAGTCATTAAACGCGGTTTTCCGTGCCTTCCACACCATAAAGGGAGTGGCGGGATTTTTAGGCTTTCGGAATATTCAAAGCTTTGCCCATGAAACTGAAAACCTGCTTGATAAAGTCCGTATGGGTAAGGTGGCCCTAAACGGCAATATCCTGGATTTGGTTTTTGAGGCGGTTGACAGCCTGAAAAAACGCCTGAAATGGCTGGCCGAGCAGCCCGGAAAGGCCTATCCCAAGGCCAATTGCGAGGCGATGAACAACTTGCTTCGCAAAATTAAGGGTGTGACCAAGTCGGAATTTGCGGGTATGCCGTCCGCTACCTTGCCTTCAGCCAAAGCGGGCATGAAGCTAGGAGAAATATTGGTCGCGTCAGGTGCATTGCCGCAAGCTTCGCTGGGAGAGGCTTTGGAACATCAACATGCGGATGGCACAAATGCCCCGCTGGGAGAATTGTTGGTCAAAGATGCCGGGGTACCGGCTCATGAAGTCGCCTTGGCGTTACGCAGTCAAAAAGCGGCTAATGAACAAACGGCTTCGCTGGTCAAAGAAACCGTAAAAGTGGAGGCCGAACGACTGGATCGGCTGCTCGACGCCATTGGCGAATTGGTGATAGCGGAAAGCATGATATTTCAATCTCCGGAATTGAAGGGCCGCAAATCGCCGGTATTGACGCAACAAATGGTGCTGTTGGATAAAATTACGCGTGAACTGCAAAAAATGGGGACTTCACTTCGCATGGTTCCCGTTCGTCCCGTATTCCAGAAAATGGCTCGCCTGGTACGCGACGTCTCCCGTAAAAATGGAAAGCAAGTGGAGTTTGTTTGTTCGGGAGATGAAACGGAGTTGGACAAAACAGTAGTGGATAAAATCGGGGATCCCTTGGTACATATGGTGCGAAACTCGGTGGACCATGGAATTGAAACCCAAATCGAAGATCGGATAAAAGCGGGTAAACCCGCGATGGCCAAGGTGGGATTGCGAGCCTTCCAAAAAGGCGGTAATGTCTGCATTGAGGTTTATGATGACGGACGCGGTCTTAACCGGGCCGCCATTGTGAAAAAGGCGCGTGAACGGGGACTGATAGAGAACGAAGGCGAAACGCTTACCGACGGTGAGGTGTGGAATTTCATTTTCGACGCCGGATTTTCCACGGCAGCCGAGGTCACCGAAATTTCGGGCCGCGGCGTGGGCATGGACGTGGTGAAACGCAGTATCGAAGAATTACATGGCCGCATCGAAATTGAAAGCCAACCGGGCGTAGGCACAACCTTCAGTATATGGTTGCCGCTTTCGCTGGCCATCACCGACGGCATGATTATGCGGTTGGGCCGGGAAAAATTCGTATTCCCGACCCTTTCCATTCTTCGCATCGTGCCCTTGGTCGAAGCGGAGATTTTTACCGTGGAGGGACGCGCCCAAATGCTCAACCTGCAAGGGGAAATCATTCCCCTGTTGAGTATGGAAGGTCTCTTTCCCCGCTTCCCTACCGACGATAATAATTCTCCGCGATTAGCGGTGATTGTCGAGTCGAAAGGCCGCAAAGCCGGATTACCGGTGGATGAATTGCTGGGACAGCAACAGGTGGTTATCAAAGGTTTGGGCGAATCGTTCAAGCATATTCCCGGCTTGACCGGAGGAGCGATTCTATCGGACGGCACAGTAGGTGTGATATTGGAAGTCGACGAACTTTTACAGTCTTTACGAACGGAAAAACTGGCGGCTTGAACACTTAAAAAGGAAAGGCAGGAAAGTATGGCGGAAATTAAAGAAGAAGTGGTGGCGGGGGCATCCATGGCGCAAGCGGGTAAATACCTGACCTTTCAACTAGGCAAAGAGGTTTACGGAATCGAAATCCTCAAAGTGCAGGAAATCATTGGAATGATGAATATAACGCATATTCCGAAAACACCCGACTTTGTACGTGGGGTTATCAACCTGAGGGGAAAAGTCATTCCTGTCATCGAGTTGCGCCGGAAATTCGGAATGGAGTCGATGACGGATACCGAACGCACCTGCATCGTTGTCGTTCAGGTGAAGTGGGCGGACAATACCATCACCATGGGCCTTTTGGTGGACGAAGTTTCCGAAGTCCTCAACGTTACTCCGGATCAAATCGAAGCTCCTCCGTCTTTCGGGGCGGGAGTCGACACGGATTTTATTCTCGGCATGGGTAAGGTGGGACAAAAAGTGGTGATGATGCTCGACGTAGACCGCGTATTGGCCGCGGAAGAGTTGGCGGAGGTGAAGATGGTCAAGGCATAAACCTCGGTATCAGTCAATGAATCCAGCAATAATTCCAAATATTTAAAAGTTAATTAGACTAGAAGGAGTAATCGAACATGTTTAAAGGTGCAAGTTTAACATTCAAGCTATATAGCGGCTTCGCTGCCGTTTTGATAATCGCAGGTTGTCTCGGAGGGTACGCCTATAATCAACTTGTTAAAATCGATTCCGTTTCCACTATTATTGTAGAAGACAACCTTCCGGGGTTGTACCTAGCTGAGGAAATCCAGAAATTGGCTATAGGAACTCTTTTGACCACCTGGAGGCATATAAATGCGCAGAGTAAAGAAGAAATGTCCGCACTCGAGCAAAATATGGCCAAAGACAGAGAGTCCATTGATCAAATGCTAAAAGCTTATGAAGGCACCATGACCGATCCTAAAGATAAAGAGCTATTCGCGAAAATAGCGCCCGCTCGGGCTCGGTTTTTGGAAGCGCTTACCCAATCCGTGCTGCCATTAAGCCAGGCTGGAAAGGGGGATGAGGCTACCGTAGTAGTACAGGCCAAGCTAATGCCTCTTTATGATATTTATCTTGGGGCTACTCAAGATATCGTGATATTTAATAAAGAATTCGGTGAAGCTTCAGGTAAAAAAATAACGGATTTAGTGAATGCCGCCGAATTGGGAATCCTGGTGGGCCTCGCCCTGGCTTTGGCCGTGGGAGCATCCATCGGGTTTTTCCTAAGTCGCTCCATATCCGCTGCATTGAACCGGGTCATCGATTCACTGACATCGGGAAGCGAACAGGTATCCGCAGCCTCCAGCCAGGTCAGCGAGTCAAGCCAACAAATGGCGGAGGGTGCCAGCGAACAAGCTTCTTCCTTGGAGGAGACTTCGGCCTCGCTGGAAGAAATGTCTTCCATGACCAAGCAGAACAGCGAAAACGCACGTCAGGCAAATATCATGGCCACGGATACGCGTGGGGCGGTGGAGAAGAGCAGGGAAGCCATGACCCGTATGAGCGACGCCATTGGGCGTATCAAGAGTTCTTCGGATCAAACTGCTAAGATCATTAAAACCATCGATGAAATCGCTTTCCAAACCAATTTACTAGCCTTGAACGCCGCCGTGGAAGCCGCCCGCGCAGGGGATGCCGGCAAAGGCTTTGCAGTAGTCGCGGAAGAAGTGCGCAACTTGGCCCAACGCAGCGCCGAAGCCGCTAAATCCACGGCTTCGCTTATCGAAGAATCGCAACAAAATGCCAATGACGGGGTTTCCGTCTCCTCCGAGGTGGCGGGAATCCTGTCACAAATCGTGGAAAGCGTGCATAAGCTCTCCCAGTTAATAGGAGAAGTCTCGGCCGCCAGCGACGAACAGTCAAAGGGCATAGAGCAAATCGGAACTGCGGTTACGGAAATGGACAAGCTCACGCAATCCAACGCTTCTAACGCCGAAGAGTCGGCTTCGGCCAGCGAGGAGTTGTTTGCCCAGGCCAAGGAGCTCGGGGAAATGGTGAATACCCTGGTGGGTATTGTTAAAGGAGAAGGAGCCGTAAACCGGTCCCATTCCTTTTCAGGAGCAGGTGCCGGGCATGGAGCTCCCAGACGGAAAGTCTCCCTGAATACCCCTGCGAAAACGGGGAATAAGCAGGTCTCCCGTTCCAACTCAAAAAATAGTTCCCAACCCGTTCACGACTGGAAGCCCTCGGGAAACGGCCACTCCAAAAATCTCGTGGCAACTTCAGTGCGCTCAGCTTCCCCCAACGACGTGATTCCTCTCGACGATGACGATTTGAAAAATTTCTGATTCGTCTAACGCAACCGAAAAGGAAGCAATCGAGGAGTAGTCATGGAAATGGGTTCCCGAGTCTTCCAAGACTTCCGTTCCCTGGTGTATGCCAGGAGCGGAATCGCCTTGGGTGAAGGCAAAGAGGCTCTGGTCAGCGCGCGCATCGGCAAACGGCTCCGCCATTTGGGACTGGTCGATTTCGACGCGTATTTGGACTGGGTCAAGGGACGTGACGGCGAAGAGGAGATGGTGCATTTGCTCGACGCCATTTCCACCAATGTCACCAGCTTTTTCAGGGAGCCTGCGCATTTCGAATTTGTTGCGGAATGTATGCGAAAGTGGATGGCGACCGGCCAACAACGCTTTCGCTTCTGGTCAGCCGCGTCTTCCACCGGCGAGGAGCCCTATACGCTCGCCATGACCTTGCGCGAGTCCAAGGAAAACGGCGAGGATATTCGCATATTGGCTACCGACATTTCGACACGGGTGCTGGAGGCCGCCAAACAAGGACGCTACGCGGCGGCAAAATTGCAATCGCTTCCGGACGGCTTTGCCAAACGGTATTTCACCAACTTGCACCCGAAAGAGGGGTCAGAGTTCGAAATCAAGGAAGAATTGAAACGCATGGTTCTCTTCAAGCGGCTCAACCTCGCTTTCCCTCCTTTCCCTATGGCGGGGTCGATGGACATGATCCTCTGCCGCAATGTCATGATTTATTTCGACAATCCCGTGCGTAAGCGATTATTGGAAGAATTCTACCGCCTATTGAAGCCGGGTGGATACCTCCTGGTCGGGCATTCAGAAAGTCTGACGGGTCTAGCCGGTAAGTTCAAAACTATTCGGCCCTCCATTTATCTCAAGTAGGGTGCATGAATATCGTAATCGGAATTTCTGAAATGAGGGTTTCGCGCAATCCCGAAGAGGTGTTGGTCACTTTCGCATTGGGATCGTGCGTGGGCCTGACGCTTTTCGATCCTTCTACAGGAATTGGGGGGCTCATCCACGCCATGCTCCCGCTTAGTAAAATCGATCCGGTCAAGGCGGCCAATAACCCTTACATGTTCGTAGATACCGGAGTACCTGCTCTTATGCAGACGCTGTTTGATCTTGGGGCCCAGAAAAAGCACTTGATAGCCAAGGTCGCGGGAGCATCCACTATCATGGATGACAAAGGAATATTCAACATCGGCGAAAGGAACCATACGGTATTGCGTAAGGTTTTATGGAAAAATAATATTCTCATCGCCGGAGAAGACGTAGGGGGCAACTCGCCACGCACGGTTTACCTGCACATGAATACGGGGAAAACCATTTTGAAAATGGCGGGACAGGAAAGGGAGCTTTAAATGGCCTTTAACATTCTGGTTGTGGACGATTCGGAAACCGTGCGCGCGGTGGTGAAGAAAACCCTGGACATTGCCGGTGTTCCGGTTAAAACCCTGTTCCAAGCCGAAAATGGCTTGAAGGGATTGGAAATACTACGAACCGAATGGGTGGATTTGGTTTTGGCCGATATCAATATGCCGGTGATGGGCGGAGTGGCCATGGTCGAAGAAATCAAGTCCGATACCGATTTGGCGGGAATTCCCGTGGTGATTATTTCTACGGAAGGCAGCGCCACGCGCATTCAACAATTACGGGATAAAGGCATCAGCGGATTTTTACGTAAACCCTTCACTCCTGAGGATTTGAAAAAATTGGTGGAAGAGCTTTTGGGAAAGGCGGATACGCATGGATGAAACTGGAGTCAGAGAAGCGGAATTACAAAGCGCCGGCAAGTCCTTTTGCGAAGTTTTGGAAAGACAAGTTTTCCTATTCGCGGACTTGATTCCACCAGGCGATTTCGATGCGGGGGAAGAAGAATATTACGTGGCCTCCATCCGGTTTTTCGGTGAAATCACCGGTCGCGTGGAATTAGCCTTGCCGCATTCCCTGGTTTCGGAAATCGCTACGAATTTTTTAGGGCTGCAAGAATCGGAGCCTGCGCACAGCCCGCGTGCACGCGATGCGTGTAAGGAATTGTTGAATGTGACTTGCGGCCACATCCTTACCACCTTGAGAGGAAGTGAACCTATTTTTGATTTATCCATACCCGAAATCCAAAACGCAAACCCGGACCAGGTGATGGAAATGACCGCGCTGCCGGGCGCTTTGACTTTCAGTGTGGAAGACTCTCGCGCCGCAATGCGTCTGGTTATGGAATAATCGTTATGCCGCCGCGAAAAGTCAGGGTGCTGATTGTAGATGATTCCGCGGTGGTACGCGAAGTTTTCAGCCGCGAATTGGCGCGCGATCCCCAAATCGAAGTAATCGGCGCGGTACCCGACCCCTATATTGCCCGGGATAAAATCGTGGAGCTCAAACCCGACGTCGTTACGCTCGATATCGAAATGCCCCGTATGGACGGCCTGACTTTCTTGCGCAAGCTCATGCGCCACTTTCCCCTGCCCGTAATCATCGTATCTTCCCTGACACCCCGAGGGGGCGCGCTCGCTCTCGAAGCCATGGACCTCGGAGCCGTGGATGTGATGTGCAAACCCGGCGCCGCCTATGCCGTGGGCGACATGTCCATAGAATTACGCGATAAAGTGAAGGCCGCCGCCGGGATGCGGATTTCCCCCCGCAGCAACCACGATGCGACTCCGGTTCAGACCTCGCAGCGACTATCCCTCTTACGCACCACCCATTCCGTTGTGGCCATAGGCGCTTCTACCGGCGGCACTCAGGCTCTGCAGTCGCTGCTTACCGTACTGCCCGCCAACTCGCCCGGCATTGTGATCGTACAGCACATGCCGGAGCACTTCACCCGGTCTTTCGCGGAAAGGCTCAATTCCCTGTGTGCCATGGAGGTGAAGGAAGCCGAGAATGGAGATACGGTTGCCCCCGGCAGGGTGTTGATTGCTCCGGGCAATTACCATATGTTGCTGCAAAGATCGGGGGCTGTCTATCGGGTAGCCGTTAAATCCGGCCCCCTGGTATCCCGGCATCGACCCTCGGTGGACGTGCTTTTCAAATCGACGGCCCGCTTTGCCGGCGCCAATGCGGTGGGAGTTATTCTTACCGGCATGGGTAACGACGGCGCGGCGGGGTTGAAGGAAATGCGCGAGGCCGGAGCCGAGACAATTGCCCAGGATGAATCGTCCTGTGTGGTTTTCGGCATGCCCAAAGAGGCCATTAAAGCCGGGGCCGCGTGCCATGTTATTCCGATGACGGATATTCCTGCTAAAATCTTGGAGTTGGCCGCCAGAAAAGGTGCTTAGTTTGTCCACCCAAAGTTGGTGCGGGCGAAAAATCCGGATCATCTAGGTACTAAAGGTTTAACCTTCCTATTCACTTCTCTTCCGCAGCTTTTCTCCCCCGGCTGACGCCTTTTTCCAAAGCGGATTTTCGGGCTCTGCGAGCCGCAGCCGGAGGCATGGGCAGCATTTCCGTTGTTCCTTCGCGAATTTGCGCCAAGGTAGTTTTCTCGGCCCATTCCTGGAATTCCTGATTGATGGCGCTCCAACTGTCGTGCATGGGACAGGGATTGGCCGAATTGCACTTACCCCACCCGAATACGCATTGATTCGGATGGGCGTCATAACCCACCACCGCCAGGATATTCATATAACTGATACGTTTGGCAGGCTTAGCCAATGCGAATCCACCACCATGTCCCTTGGCGGAGGTAACCAGACCAGCTGAAACCATTTGCCGCATGATTTTCAGCAGGTAATGTACAGGAACGAAGGTTGCGTCCGAGAGTTCATGTGCGGTAACCGCCTTGCCGGCAGGGAGCAATGCAAGCCAACTCATGGCTCGCAGGGCATATTCGGCGGTATGAGACAAATTGATGGAAATCATGGTTCCTCCCCTGAGTTGAATAATAGACGCAAATGGACGCTACCGGAAGACGATTTTCGCCCGAAAATTGTCAATTTGGCCGAAGGTAGCATTTGAATTAATTCGTATGAGCAGTTAAAATAGATATTATTATCTATGGATATTTTTATCTACTGTATCCCATCTCGGATGGCGTCGGTGGAAAGAAGAAACGATATGGCCAGGATAGCAATATGAAAACCGCAGGCACCGCCCTAGGGCCCATAATCGTTCCCGGACCAACCCGCTCGGAAACGCCTTATCGGCATTCCCGAACCCAGGTTCAACCGCTGGATAAAAGTTGGATTCAAGGGGTGGCATTGTCCAAAAATTGGTGGGCGCTCTCGATTCTTTCCATGGCTATCGCGGGTTTTTATGCCCTGGCCCTGGTGCTGGCCCGCATGCCGGGATTGAGTACCCTTATTACCGACCCCCTCTTCTTTAAGCGCTGCCTAGTCGTGCATGTTAACCTGGCGCTGGGACTTTGGCTGCTCGCATTCCTGGCCGGAATGTCGGAATGGACACATAGGGGAAGCAAAGGCCAATCCAGCAGACGGCTGGGACTGTTTTCCGCCTCGCTGGGATTAGCCTGCATCATGGCGGCGGCTTTCATTCCGGGAGTCAATCCCGTCCTTTCCAATTATATCCCGGTATTGGATCACCCCCTGTTTTTCGGCGGATTGTTCCTGGTGGCTGTAGGTCTATTCGGCGCACTTTCCAGAAAATCCTGGAGTCGGGAAACCTGGAAAGCCAATCCCCTCTCCCCGTTCGCGCCCCTTGCCGCTGCGCGCCCGCTATTGGCAGTGGCCGGAATCGCCTTTGGTTTCTCCCTAATTACTTTGGCCATCGCCTTCTTGGTTGTGAACCGTTCGCTGGCATCCCAGCCTTATTATGAATTTCTTTTCTGGGGTCCCGGACATTTGCTGCAAGTCACCCACTCGGCTGGAATGATCGCAGCCTGGATTCTGATTACGGGCGAGCTGCTGAAAAAATCACCCGTCTCCTTCAAGGTATCCCGAGCCCTGGCGATAATTCTAATCGCTCCCTGGTTGATATCCCCATTTTTCTCCTGGCAAGGCCCCGCTTCGATTTGGTTTTTATCGGGGTTTACTCAATTGATGCGGTATGCCATTTTCCCCGTTACTCTCGTTTTCATGGTCATGTGTTTGCGCAGTCTGCTCGTCTTGCGAAGTGACTCGCAGCCGCCGATGACATTCGCTCGCAAGGCGTTATTGAGCGGTTTGCTCTCCAGCTTCGCCCTTACCGCCACCGGATTCATACTGGGCGCCATGATACGCGGATCCAACACCATGGTTCCCGCACACTACCATGCCGCAGTAGGAGGGGTTACCGTCGCCTATATGACGGCCGCCTTTTTACTCGCGCAAAAATTCGATTTCCGCAAAGTATCGAGACGCGCGGGAAAATTGTTATCCCGGCAACCTCTCATCTATGGCGTGGGCCAATTGGCGTTCGCCTTGGGATTCGCCTTCGCCGGTTACCATGGCGCCGCCCGGAAAAGTTACGGACAGGAACAACAAATCAATTCCTTCTCGGAATCCTTCGGATTGGCCGTCATGGGAGGCGGGGGCCTGCTGGCCATTGTAGGAGGACTCGCCTTCATGGTGCTTTGTTACCGCCTTTATAAAAACCGTACCGACGCGAACCCGAACCTGGAGGATATATGGAAAGTGTGAAGGAGCCTACGTTGGAGACAACGGATAAACGCATGTTGCAAAGGTTGATGGACAACCCTTGGATCCTGTTGATTCTAGGATTTCTTATCCCTACCATTTCTTACACCATTTGGGGCTGGGTCGAGTTGTTGCGGGTTCCCGTAGCACCGCTTCCCTAGGAGGAAAAAATCATGAGCATTCAAAGTCCCGCCGCAGGCTGGTTCAAAGCGCCGACAGGTTCGGAAAGGTTATGGATAGGCATCGCCCTGGCCTGGTGCCTGGTCATGTTTTTCATGATGCCGTTCTGGCATTTCAAGGGAAAGCAGAACAGCACGGGCGAAGCCTATAAGGTGGCGCCGGCGAAATTCGCGGAGCGGACCTTCGCCTTCGCGGAATCCAACAAAGTAGGCGAAGAAAACGGCATACCCATCGTCGAGCCCTTTCCCGGCGGCGACGCCTATTTGCTGGGAAGGATGTGGAGCTGGTATCCCATTCTCAAGCTGAAAAAGGATCAAACCTATCGAGTGCATATCTCCTCGACGGATTTGCAGCACGGTTTCTCCTTATTGCCCATGAACATGAATTTTCAAATCCTGCCGGGATACGATCACGTTCTCACCTTGACACCCACCCAAACCGGAACCTTTTCCATCGTCTGCAATGAGTTTTGCGGCATCGGACATCATTTGATGACCGGTAAAATCATTGTTGAATAGGAGACATAGCCATGGTAGTCCCAAGCCCCGAAAAACAAAGAATCTGCAGCACCTATTCCCTGCCCATCTGCCTCAACGCGCAATTCTTCATCAAGTTGAATGCGGTTCTGGCGGTGGTCTCCATCCTGATCGGCGCCGTAGGAGGTCTGCTCGTGGGCCTGACGCGCTGGTCGGCTGTCCACCTGCTCGACCCGACCTGGTATTACCGCCTGCTTACCCTGCACGGCCTCAATATGCTCATCTACTGGATCATATTCATGGAGATAGCCATTCTCTATTTCGCCGGCACCACCCTGCTTAAGACTAAATTGTTCTCCACCAAACTGGCCTGGACGTCCTTCGTCCTCATGGTCGCCGGAGCGGTGCTGACCAATTACGTAATCCTGCAAGGCAAGGCCGACGTTTTATTGACTTCCTACGTTCCGCTCAAGGCCACGCCCAACTTCTACCTGGGTATCATACTTTTCGCGGTCGGGGCGCTGGTGGGAGTCATCAATTTTTTCGGATGCGTCTACCAGGCGCGTAAGGCCAAAAGTTACGGGGAAACCATGCCCCTGGTGGCTTTCGGAGCCGTAGCCGCCGCCATCATCGCGGTGCTGGCCCTGGTACACGGCGCGGTTACCCTGGTTCCCACCTGGCTCTGGTCGCTGGGGCTCATCGACTACATCGATCCCATGTGGTATCGCGTCACCTGGTGGGCGCTCGGCCACACTTCACAACAAATCAACGTTTGCGCCATGGTTTCCGTCTGGTATCTCATGGCCACGCTCACCACGGGCGCCCGTCCGCTCAACGAAGCCGTCAGCCGCGGAGCCTTCGTTCTCTACATCCTCTTCATCAATCTCGCCTCGGCGCATCACCTGTTGGTCGATCCCGGCGTGGGCGCGGGATGGAAGATCTGGAACACCTCCTACGCCATGTATCTGGCCGTGCTGGCCTCCCTGATCCACGGGTTCACCATTCCCGCCTCGGTGGAATCCGCCATGCGGGCGCGCGGTTTAGGCAAGGGCCTCTTCAGCTGGCTCACAGCGGCCCCTTGGCGCGATCCCGGGTTTTCCGCCTTCTTCCTATCGCTGGTGATTTTCGGATTCATAGGAGGAATCACAGGCGTTACCCTGGGAACCCAGCAAATCAATATTCTCGCCCACAACACCCTGCGCATACCTGGGCATTTCCACGCCACGGTTGCGGGAGGGACATCGCTGGCCTTCATGGGGCTTACCTATTACGTGGTACCCTTAATCTTCCAACGGGATTTCCGTTTCCGACTATTGGCGCGTATCCAACCCTATATATTCGCCACCGGCATCGTCGTCATGTCGATGGGCATGTCTTTCGCAGGGTCATACGGCGTACCTCGCCGCCATTGGGACGCTGAATTCACCGGCGCCGCGATCAAGGCCGGATTCGACTCCGGTGCGCATTTAATGCTCACGGTCTTGGGCCTGGGCGCGACGCTCACGTTCATCGGCGTCATCACCTATGTGTTCTTGACGGTGACTGCGGTATTTTTCGGCCCTTCCAATAAGGGACGTCCCATGCTGAGCTGGCAAGGGAAAACCGAAGATGCGGAATTGAAGTCCATACTGTCCGGCACATTCGATTCCAAGCGTTTCAAACACCGGGTACCCGGCACCGTCACCTTGGTAGTGGTGCTGCTGATATCCTTCATCGTCTATTACTTCGCGAATTGGCTGGCGCTTACCGACGTCTGGCCCGTCCGCTAAGGAGGTTGTCGTGAAAATCGTTTATCCAAAGCCTATTCCGCTCCGCATACCCGTTGGGTTTCAGTCCCACATGGCGGCGTTTATCTTGAGTCTGCTGGTGGTATTCGATGGCTTCCTCGTGCTGACAATGGTAATGGAGCCGGCGGAACCCGCTTTGTCGGGGTTCCTCCGCGACTTCCGCGTCTGGTGCCTGAGAGCCGACCCGGCAACGGGACGGTTCGACTGGTTCTATCCGGCCATCATCCTGGGAGAATCGCTGCTATTAGGCGGTATTATCCTGGCTATCTGGGGTAACAGCCTGAAGTTCAGCTTCGGCGGAAGAATGCGTTCCTTACTACCCCATGTGGTACTATCCTTCATGGTGGTTTCGGGAAGCGCTTACGCTTCGCTTTTCGTCTTCGCTGAAGACATGCAAACGGGCTCTTTGGATTTCCCAGCCCAGGAACTCCGCACTTCGATTCCGGCGCCGGAATTTTCCTTGATAGACCAGAACGGCGAAGCGGTTACGGATAAGGATCTAGCCGGAGGCGTAACCGTACTGACCTCCTTCTATGCCCATTGCGTACATACCTGCCCCCTCATCTTCACGCAAATACGCAAAGTAATGGATAAGCTGGATCCCGCCTCAACCGACAAACTTCGCATCGTGGCGGTGAGCATGGATCCGGTCCGGGATACCCCTGAGATATTACGAATGGCCGCCGATTTGCATAAAATGGACGCGCCGTTGTATCGACTCGCCACCGGAGATCCCGAAGCCGTGGAAATTTTGCTCGACCGCATGGGCATTCAACGGGAAAGAAATTTGGAAACCGACGATATCGCGCATAACAATCTCTTTCTGCTGGTGGATGGAAACGGGCGCATCGCCTACCGTTTTTCTCTGGGAGAATTGCAAGAAGACTGGATGGTAAGCGGGTTGCAAACCCTCCTGAAGGAACTGCCCCAGGGCGATCGGCGCGCGGAGGTGGTGGTTGCAGTGCCATGAACCGCTCGACTCCGCATGCCCTCTACCTCCGGCTTAGTGGGATCGCCGATAAACGGCTGGGAGTCCAAAACAATTTCTTATCCCAAACCGGCGCATTAGCCAATTTTTTCTTTCTCATCGCTCTGGTAACCGGAATCCTCCTGCTGTTCTGGTATCGCCCCAGCCTGCACGCCGCCCATGCTTCCATGCTGGCTATGGAAGCCAATCGGTATCTTGCCGGATTCCTGCGTACGCTCCATCGCTACAGTTCGGACGCATGCATGCTTTTCGTTATGCTACACGCGCTGGAAGCTTTGATAGCCGGACATTTCGACAAGCCCCGCTGGTTGGCATGGGGAACCGGATTCCTGCTCACCATCGCCCTCTGGTTCGAAGGTTGGCTCGGCTATTGGCTGGTATGGGACGAACCGGCGCGCCTGGTCGCCGTGGTGTCGGCCCAAGTGTTGGACTATCTCCCCATTTTCGCCGATCCCATCTCCCGCGCCTTTCTGGTACCCGACACCCTTAATTCGTTGTTTTTTTTCGTGGTGTTCTTCATACACATGCTTATTCCGCTGGCCTTCGCCATCGGCCTATGGTTACATATCTCCAAATTCAACCGCGCGGCTTTTCTTCCCGGAAAATCGCTCTCGCTGGCCTCGCTGGCGGCAGTGTCGGCGCTGTCCTTGATATTACCCGCAAGGGCCGGAGCGGCTGCGGATTTACTGAACATGGCGCCGGTTCTCTCCTTGGATTTGTTTTACCTGCTGCCGTTACGGTTTTCCCAAATCATGAATCCGTGGGTCTGGGCGGTTTTTGCGACTGTCCTTATCCTGCTCATGGCTTTACCGTTCATGCGACGTCAAGCCGGCAAACGTCCACACGTGACCCCCGAGCGTTGCAACTCCTGCACCCAATGTTATGAAGACTGTCCGTATAACGCCATCACCATGACCACGGACGAGCAGGGCCGGGTCAAGGCCCTCATCAGCGAGCCCGACTGCGTGAGTTGCGGGGCGTGCGTGGGATCGTGCAATTCCAAGGCCATTGATTTTCCGGGTTACTCGGCTGACCTGGCCCAAAAGCGCATCCGGGAATGGTATGCCGCAAGTTCTCCGGCGTTACCTTTGGCTTTCCTATGCGACAAAGCTTTCGCAGGCAACCTGGAGGTGGACGCCGCGACGGGAATTTCGCCGCAACTGCGCGGTTATAAGGTGGTAACCATGCCTTGCACGAGTTGGCTCAATCCCCTCATGTTGGAATTCGCGGGCAAGTCGGGCGCCCCGGGAATTTTGGTGGGTGGCTGCGGTACGCTTAATGCCGGCAATAGGCTGGGAACTTTTTTAACCGGGGAAAGAATCGCCGGAAACCGTGAACCCAAACTACGCCGGGAGAAGCTGGGGTCAGCGCCATTGCGCTATTTGCATTTTTCTCCGCTGGAAGGGCAGGATTTTATCAACCAGGCGAACCGCTTCCATTCCGATCTCGGCGCCTCACCCGTATCGGCGGTTACGCGGGAAGTGAAGTCCGGATATCGTCAATACGCAGGTACCGTTTTTACGGGGTTGCTGATATTCCTTTTTCTGTTGGCGGGGATTTATCTGGGCGAGAGCCGGGAATTCATGGCAGGGGATCCGCAAGCAACGGAGTTGGTCATCTCCCTGAAACACGGGGGCCTCTTCGTCGATTCCAAGGTAACGCCCGAGGAAAAATCCCAACAGGAGGAGCTCTTGCCGCATATGCGCGGCGCGGCCTCCGGTGGCAAGCGGGAGCGCATGCCAGTGCGCATGCAAGTGTTGGTGGATGGAGAAACGAAGCTGGAGAAATCTTACCGCGCAGGCGGATTGTTCCGGGATGGCGAGAGCGTGGCCATGGAAAGGCTGGCTTTGTTGCCTGGAAAATATCGGGTGGAAGTGCGCATCGCGGATGGAACCAATGCGAATACCTGGCGATTCACCCAAGACCGTACGGTCGAATTCACAGGTGGCCGTCGCAAGGTGGTGTTTTTCGAGAGCGAGGGAGGTTTCCGATGGTATTGAAGGATTGCATCCTATTGACCAAGCCGATAATTTCCCTATTATCGGGAATCTGCGCCGTAACGGGATACCTGCTTGCCGATACCCAGGCGTCTTGGCTGTCTTTAGCTTTAGCCTTTGCGGGCGCGGCGCTGGCGGTGGCCGCCGCTTCCATACTCAATATGGTGATGGAACGCGACACGGATGCGCGCATGTTACGGACCCACAAGCGGCCTTTGGCCGACGGTCGGTTGCAACCTTTTCAGGCGCTCGCCTTGGGCATTGCCGCCGCCCTCTCGGGTCTGGCCCTATTGGCGAGTTTATCCTGGACAGCGTTTTGGCTGACGGCCGTCAGCCTCTTTCTATATGATTTCGTCTATACTCCTCTCAAGCGCAGAACCCCGTATGCTTTTTTGGTGGGCATCATTCCCGGCGCCGCTCCCCCCCTGATCGGCTGGTCGGCCGCCACGGGTACCCTGACCGGCGGAGGCTTAGGGTTTTTCATACTGTTTCTGATTTGGCAAATACCGCATATCCTTGCGATATACATCTATCTGGGCGCGGACTATCATCGCGCCGGTATTCCGGTACTCCCCGATAGAATGGGATTGGGGAAAGTATTATGGATTTCCCTGGCCTTCTCAACGGCATTGCTGGGTTTGAGCGTGGTATTCGCCTGGAGATATATTCCCCATGCGGGCGCGTTGGTCGTGGCGGTAATGGCCGGCGCTTGGCTGCTTTACAGGAACGCGCAATGCCTATGGTCTCTTGACTTGGAGGGATGGGCCAAATCCTTTATGCGCTCCACCCTCATCTATTTGTCATTGCTGGTGGCGTCGCTTACGCTATTTCTGGGAACGAGCCGCTGGTAGCCTTGCTCCGTGTCGGTAACCAGATTTCAAAAACTGTTCCTTCACCCTTAATACTGCTGATTTGCAGGAACCCACCGGATTGTTGGACGATGCCATTGACAATGGGAAGTCCCAGTCCATTATTATTCCCGAAAGCCTTGGTGGTGTAATAAGGGTCTAAAATTTGTTCCAACTCCGCTTTCTCCATCCCCCTGCCCGTATCCCTGACAGAAATAACGACAAACGCACCCTGGTTCGCGTTGCGGGTTTCCACCACTACCTTGCCTCCCGGGGAGAGCGATTCAAAGGCGTTCGAAACCAGGTTATGCACCGCATGATCCAATTGCTCAGGGTCGATGGAGACCCATGGATTCCGTGAGTTCGTGGAAACTTCAAGCTCGGTGTCCAATCTTGCCATTTGTCGCAGCGCTGATTCGGACCGTTTTAATCGTTCATTGACATCCACGTCGCTGATGTTAAACATTTGCTGGCCGGTATACGCCAATAGCTGCCGCGTACGTACGGACATTTTCTCGCCAGCCGACTTCACCTCTTCCAGAATGGCCCGTTCCGAATCGCTTTTCGGGATTGGGTTTGCCAATAACATTTCCATATAACCGATAACAACGGTGAGTTGGTTGTTGAACTCATGGGCGACTCCTCCGGCGATTCTTTCAATGGCCCTGGATTTCTGAAATTGAAGATTACGCCTTACTTGCGTCTGCAGCGCCCTTTCCATTTTTTTCTTGATGAGGAGCTGAGTAAGTTGCAGTGACAAGGCCTGGAAAAGATCCAAGAATTCCGGATCATGCTCCCAGGGTACTTGCGAGTAGAATTCAAAAACACCATAAACTTCGCCTTCAAGCGCTACGGAAAAGGCCACCCCCGAAACCAAACCGCCGGCCTCGGCTTCCCGACCGCGAAAAAATCCGGGGTATTCGCGCACATCCTCAATCCATTCCGGTAATTGCGTCTTAGCCACCCGGCCCAACATCCCTTCACCGGGACGCAGTCGGAGTTCCCGCGTCTTAACGATGAATTCCTCCATTCCCGCATCGCTTTCGGAATGGATAATGCGACAGCGGAAATAGTCATGGGATGGGTCGGGCTCCCAATAACCGCCGATTACCCAAGGCCTGTTCCGACATACGATTCTTAAAATACCCTCGAAAACATCGTCCAAATCCGTTGATGCCGCAAGCAGGCCCGCCACTTCTTGCTGCATGAAAATACGATCCCTTAAATGAACCTCCCGTAAATCTTCGGGCAACAGCATAAAGGAATTGGAATACTTGACGAGAGTCTCGCTCATTTAATCAAACTACACAATCCCCTTATCCTTTGGTGCCCTATCGCTTGTCATTTAGGCATGCGACCGATTTGGGCTATTTTAACGACCATTCGCCCCTTGCCATAATGACGTGGTAAACCCCCTGACAAGCACACTCCGAATTTGCCACACTTCCCATATCTTGACGAAAAACAAACGTCCACCCACAACATCTTGGGAGTTTCCATGAAAATCACCAGACACTTCACCAAACCCGAAGCCGATGTTTTCAGCACGGTCGCATACGAAACCCGGCAATCCGTCGCCCCCACGGGAACAGTAACCGTAGAGGTACCTAAAACCTGGTCGCAAACCGCATCCGACATCCTCGCGCAAAAATACCTGCGACGTCGGGAGGTGCCGAAACGAGATGCAAAAGGCAAGGCCATATTGGATGCCGAGGGACGTCCTGAAATGGGAGGCGAAGAAAGCGTAAAGGAAGTAATCGATCGCTTGGTGGGATGTTGGAAACATTGGGGCGAGAAGTTGCATTACTTCGACACGCCCAAAGATGCACAAGCATTTTATGATGAGTTGGTCCATATGCTGCTGAACCAAATGGCCGCTCCCAATTCGCCGCAATGGTTCAATACGGGATTGCATCACAAATACGCGGTGACGGGGCCGGCCCAAGGTCATTATTACGTGGACGAAGCGGACGACCAGGTGAAACCGTCGGTGGACGCCTATTCACGGCCGCAACCGCATGCCTGTTTCATTCAATCGGTGGACGACAACCTGCTGGGTGATTCGGGAATTTACAGCCTGTTGGAGCGCGAAGGGCGCGTCTTCAAATACGGATCGGGTTCCGGAACCAACTTCAGTTCCATCCGCGCCGCCGGTGAATCTCTGGGAGGCGGAGGCGCTTCCTCCGGTTTGATGTCTTTTCTTAAGGTATTCGATCGGGCCGCGGCCGCCATCAAATCCGGAGGCACGACCCGTCGCGCCGCCAAAATGGTTTGCCTGGATTTGGACCATCCCGAAATCGAGGCCTTCATCGGCTGGAAACGACGGGAGGAATTCAAGGTGGCGGCCCTGGCCGCGGGTAGCGCCATGCAAGCGGAAATTCTACAGGGTATTCTCGACCTCGGTGACTCGCGTAAACACGGCGAGGGAGAACGGACCCGCTTACTCGACCTCTTGGCGCGCGGGTTGCAGCTGCATCTGCCGGAAGGTGTGTTACTCAAGGCCGTAACTTTGGCGGAACAGGGAGTTAAAAACTTTCCCCTGGAAGAAATGGGCGCTTATTTCGAAGGCGAAGCCTATGAAACGGTAAGCGGGCAGAACGGCAACAATACCGTGCGCATACCCAACGCCTTCATGCGGGCGCTACGGGAAGACGACGACTGGCATTTATTGGCTCGCGGAGACGGCTCCATACGCAAAACCGTGAAGGCACGAAAACTTTGGGAGGATATCGGCACCGCCGCCTGGGATTGCGCGGATCCGGGTCTGCAATTTTCCGATACCATCAACGAATGGCATACCTGCCCCGCGGACGGCCCAATCCGGGCTTCCAATCCCTGTTCGGAATACCTGTTTCTAGACGATACCGCCTGCAATCTGGCCAGCCTCAATCTCGTCCGCTTTCAAAACCAAGACGGGAGCCTGGAGGTTGATGCATTCGGACATGCCGTTCGCCTTTGGACCTTGGTATTGGATATTTCCGTATCCATGGCGCAATTTCCTTCGCCGCTCATGGCGAGAAAGTCGGCGGATTTCCGCACGCTGGGTTTGGGCTATTCCAATCTGGGCGCGTTTCTCATGCGCGCGGGCATACCTTACGACAGCGAAAAGGCGGAGGCCTGGACCAGCGCCATATCGGCGTTGCTGGGAGGGGCGGCGTATACCGCTTCCGCGGAGTTGGCTCACGCATTGTATCCGTTTCCGCGCTTCGAGGCCAACCGGGAATCCATGCTGAAGGTAATACGCAACCACCGCCGGGCGGCTTGGAATGCCGCCCCCGAAACCTATGAAGGGCTTTCAGTACTTCCGGCTGGGCTGGATGGTACGCTCTGTCCGCCGGAAATGGTCGATGCCGCCCGGGAAATCTGGAACGAAGCCGTTTCCCTGGGAGAAGCGCATGGCTATCGTAACGCTCAGGTTTCCGCTCTTGCGCCTACCGGCACCATCGGTTTATTGATGGACTGCGATACCACCGGTATCGAACCGGATTTCGCCCTGGTCAAGCATAAAAAACTTTCGGGAGGGGGTTGGCTTAAAATCGTAAACCGCTCCGTTCCTTTCGCGCTACGTAACCTCGGTTATACCCCCGTGCAAATCCGCGACATCGAAAACTATTGCCTGGGTTCCGGCACTCTGGAAGCGGAGCCGAAACTGAATCCCGAAACGCTTCGCCGCGCCGGTTTCACTTACGAGGACATCATCGCCGTCGAAAAACGCCTGGCTTCGGTACTGAGCCTGGAACAGGCCTTCTCCCCCTCCCTGCTGGAAGCGTCCACCCTTGAAAACCTCGGTTTTACACCTGGCGACAACACCACGGGTATGGACGTTCTATTGAGCCTGGCAATGTCGCCGAAACAAATCAACCTGGCCGAACTGCGGGTATGCGGCGCGCAATCCGTGGAAGGCGCTCCCCATTTGCTCTTGGAACACTACCCCATTTTCGACTGCGCCACTGCCTGCGGACGTGGAATCCGCAGTATAGCCCCCAAAGGCCACCTGCGAATCATGGCGGCGGCCCAGCCTTTTATCAGCGGAGGAATTTCCAAAACGGTCAACCTTCCATGGGAAAGCGGTATCGACGAAGTGAAAGAAGTTTTCGCCGCCGCCTGGGGAAGAATGGTCAAAGCCATTACGGTTTATCGCGATGGTTCCAAGCTGTCTCAACCCCTAGGCAGTCTACCCAAGGCGGCCCAATGGATGGAGGATGCGCGCGCCCACGCCTTACGCGAAGCCCCCATCCCGAAGGAAAAAAATGAAATCACCGAACCGGTACGGGCTCATCGTCGTCGGCTTCCCGCCCGCCGCGGCGGTTTCGTGCAAGAGGTCAGCATTTCCGGCCACAAACTTTTCCTGCGCACGGGAGAATATCCCGACGGATCCCTGGGTGAGATTTTCATCGACATGTACAAAGAAGGCGCCGCCTATCGCAGTTTATTGAATTGCTTCGCGGTACTGGCTTCCAAGGCTTTGCAATACGGCATGCCTTTGGAAAAAATGGTGGAAACCTTCACCTTCACTCGCTTCGAACCCGCAGGCCCCGTAAGCGGCCATGAAAACGTCAAGCAATGCACCTCCATCCTCGACCTTATTTTCCGAGTGATAGGACTGCAATATTTGGGCAGAACCGATTTTGTTCACGTGAAACCCAAAGCGATGGAGGATGACCTAAAGCGGAATAACCCAAACGAACCGGAACTCGTGTACAGCTCGGTGAAAGTGACGACCCTTACGACCGATTCGGAAGGAAGCCGCTTCTCCCAAGTCCAAGCGGTCAAGGCCGGATATACGGGAGAAAGTTGCGGAAGCTGCGGATCGGTACGCGTACGCCGGAACGGCACGTGCACGGTCTGCGAAGATTGCGGTGGAACCAGCGGCTGCTCCTAACGGTCTCCGGTATTCGAATAGATAGGCCTCCGAATACCCGTGGAATTAAAGTCTCAATCCGTAGGCGTCAAGCATCGATTGAGAAAGCATCCGAAGGCGCGTATGGAAATAATGGTTGCGGCGCCCCAAAACAGCGTCCGCAGCGTCATCGCAGCCACGGTGCGGCTTTCATATCCACCGCCGCCCATCACATGAATACCAAAAGCGGCGAATACCGTCACCGTGGAAGCCAAAAGAAATACCGATACCGGAACGCTCCACCTTTGTTTCATAAGCAATCCTATCCCCGCCAATACATACAGGAAACCGGCCAGGAAATTGAAGCCAAGCACAAAGGGAACCGCCTCTCCGACGCTTTCCCGCGCCTCCTGACCACCGAATAAGGCCTGCCCGCCGGAGAAAACAGTAGCAACTCCGAAAATTATCGCCGCAAATCCCATGGGTTTGACAATTTTATTGATATCCACTTCCACCCCCTTTATTCATTTTTTCTTAAAGGCTCGCCATATATTCGCTAAGTGAATATGTGATCACTTACTTTACTCTACTAACTTTTTTTAGGATTCCACCGCTCAACCTCTCCAAATAATGGCCTGGGAATTGCTCTCCCTATTACCAGCCGGAGGTAAAACCCGATTCGCATGTTTCCGGACTACCCACCCGAAAGAAATGTGACAAAAAGGGATACACCCCTGCCGATTAGACAAAACATCCGCAATTCACCTGCGGAAAAGGAGACTTTTGTGATTTCCCGAAATGCCAACCTCACCAGGCTAATCTTCATTGCAGCGATGTTGACCTGGACAATTGGATGTATGGGCTCGGATCCGGATCCAAAACCGGGAGCTTCCGCCATTCTTTCCGAGCATGGCAAATATCGAGTGGAAGTACTGTTTGAACCGAATCCTCCCCGGGCGGGATGGAATGCCGTGGAGCTGCATCTTTTCAACGCGGACGGCGACCCCGTAAGCAACGTCGATATCGTAGTTAAGCCCTGGATGACTTCCATGAACCACGGAACTAATCCCGCCACAGTTTCTCTCACTCCGGGCAGCGGAAACCTTTTTACGGCGGATTCGGTTCGATTCAGCATGCCCGGCCCATGGGATGTTTTCGTATTCCTATCCAAAGGGAACAGTTCCGATACGGCAAAAGTATCGGTGGAAGTGA
Source organism: Fibrobacteria bacterium (assembly GCA_041746255.1). Taxonomy (GTDB): domain Bacteria; phylum Fibrobacterota; class Fibrobacteria; order UBA11236; family UBA11236; genus JBGTHM01. Next base: position 26,351 of record JBGTHM010000105.1, read on the forward strand.
AGTAATCCATGACTTCCGCACCCTCCTTTTCCCGGTCAGCCTTGGTTATCGGGATTGCCATGGCCGCTATCGGGTTTATGCCCGACTCGGCCATAGCCCAAGCCTGTTGTACGGCCACGGCCTTCGGCGAAAACGGAGTGGTGGGACGTTGCCACCGAGCAGCGCTTTCTTCGGAATGGAGCCTGCGTGAATACGCCTGGGGTTTCGACGGAGGTGGCCGTTTACTGGGCCACCGGGACCGCGAATTACGCGATCTTGTCTGGACCTTGGGCGGGGGCATCCGCTTTCCCTATCGCCACTTGCAAATCCACGGACAAATTCCGGTACTTTTTCAGGTTCGTCGTTTCGATGGGGACGGCTCATCGGAAATGGGAATAGGCGACGGGCTGGTGGGGCTCCGATGGACTCTCCTGGAAGATCCCATGATGGGAATCCGCTCCCATTGGGGCAATTCGTTAAAGCCTTTTCTAGACGTTGCTGTTTCCATTAAAGCTCCCACCGGAAAACCGCCTTGGGAGTCGCGCGATCTTTCCGGCGCAGATGTAACCGGAAGCGGCGCATGGGAATTGATGGGAGGAATCAAAGTTTCAAAATTCGTGATACCGCACTGGGCAGTGGTTCTGGGAGCGTTTCATGGCCGCTCTTTCGCAGTATCCGATGCCGGAGAAGCCATGGAATTCACTCCCGGTGACGAAACACAAGTATTGGCCTCACTATTGCATATCCGTAATTTCCTCTGGTCGGGCGGAGGGAGCGTCGGTTTTCGACATACGGGCCCCAGCCGAATCGATGAGGAAGACGTGGCCGGTTCAGATACCCGGAGACTTGTATTCGGACTTCAAGTCACGCGGGTGATCAAGGCTCCCTTTTGGGAGGTCAGCTTGGGGCTGGGATCGGACGCCCGATGGGACGGAGGAGGACTTGGCATCCCCTTGGCGGGACCATCCATGACTTTGGGAATACGCAGGGCTTTCATTTAAGGTGATACAAACTTCCCTGCCGGGTTCCGCGCCTGGCAAACTCCGCTTTTACCGCGCGTAAAACATCCATTTTGTCTCGACACCAGTCCGGGGCTATTAGAATTTCCTTAGGCGCGTCTCCGGTAAACCTTTGTAATGCCACCGAGGGACTCACCCTTTCCAGGAAATCCACCACGGCAGAAACATAACCTTCGCGTGTTAAAGGAATATACGCGCCCTTTGCATGCAAACGGGCCAAGGCCGTCCCCTTCACGATGTGTAGTGGATGCAGTTTGAGCGAATGGTAAGCGCACCCAGCCAAGGTCTCGGCGGTAATTTTGAAATCCTCGCACGTTTCACCGGGAAGGCCCAGAATCACATGCACGCAGATTTCAAATCCACGCCCGGAACCTAATTCCATTGCCCGGATGAAATCTCCGACGGAATGGCCACGATTGATCCGTTCCAGCGTAGCGTCGTTGGCGGTCTGAAGGCCAAGTTCCAGAGTGAGATAGGTGCGACGACTCAGCTCTTCCAGTAAATCGACCACATCCGCATCGATGCAATCCGGGCGCGTACCAATGGCCAAGCCTATTACGTCGGGATGATCCAAAGCCTGTTCATACAAGACGCGTAATTCCGCCACGGGCGCATAAGTATTGGAAAACGGCTGAAAGTAGGCTATGAATTTCTCCGCACGGGTAATCGTCCGCAACTTTGCCATCCCGGTTTCCAGCTGGCTTCGCAGGGAGACCGCCCGATTGGCGGCCGAGGGCGAAAAGGAACGGTTGTCGCAATAGATACACCCACCACGTCCCTTGGTTCCGTCCAGATTGGGACAGGTGAAGCCGCCGTGCAGGGAAACCTTGCGTACGCGAATTCCGGGGAAAATTCGCTCGTGCAAGTGGCGTGAATAAGAGTAAAAATAGGGTTCCATTCCGTATCCGTTTCCGCAACCGCCCGCCCGAGGCGACATCCGAAACCGATTATCTACCCGTACAAAATTTTCTTTCAAAAATGCCGTTATGGCACTCTATGTGTCATTTTGACGATTACGATTGCGTAATTCTGCAGACACCGGGTTCCTGGACGCATTAGAGGCGCCCAGAGGTCTTTTACTTTGGCATGGTCATTGCGGATATTAATATCCATATGCAAGACCCGAACTTAGTAAAACCGGACTGGAATATCGATACCGAAATCGAAGTGCTGGAGCGATACGATCGCCAGGTTCCCAGATACACCTCTTATCCACCCATCAATTTTTTCACCTCCGAATTTTCGGACGAAACCTACCGGGATAACCTCATCGCTTCGAATCAAAACGGTCCCCGAAACCTCTCCTTTTATTTTCATGTGCCTTTCTGTCCCAAGCGCTGCCTGTTCTGCGGTTGCACAACCTATATCGCCCAGCCGGGATCGGTGATTTCCGATTACCTCACCTCCTTGAACGTCGAAATGGACATGGTCCTTCCCCTCATCGACTCCGACCGTAAAGTCACGCAAATCCATTTCGGAGGCGGAACGCCCAATGCAGCCCCCTTGCACCGCATTACCGCCTTGGTGGATCGACTACGAAAATCCTTCGTCTTTGCACCGGAAGCCGAAATCGCGATGGAATGCGACCCCAACCTCATCCTACCCGCGCATTTGACGAAATTACGAGAAGCGGGTTTTACTCGGCTTTCTTTCGGCATCCAGGATGTGCGCGCAGACGTGCTGGAAAGCGTCAACCGTAAGCCGTCGCGTATGCCTCCGCAGGAATTGATTTCCCGTTGCCGCGACTTGGGATTCCGGGGGCTCAATCTCGACCTTATCTGCGGACTTCCCTACCAGACGCCCACGACCTTTCTGGAAACGGTGGAAACCATTATCGGCGCCGATCCCGATCGGATATCCGTCTTCAGCTACGCGCATGTGCCCTGGATGATGGAGCATCAACGTAAACTGGAAAACCACCCCATGCCCACCGCGAAAGAACGCGCGCGCATGACCCTGGAAAGCCGACGGTTATTGGAATCCGCGGGATTCGTTCCCATCGGGCTCGACCATTTCGTCAAAGCCGACGACGAATTGGCCACGGCGCAAAAGCTGGGAAAACTGCATCGCAACTTTCAAGGTTATTGCTCGAAACGCAACACCGGACAGGTTTATTCCTTCGGCGCCAGCGCGATATCGCAATTCGAGCATGGCTACGGACAGAATTTCAAGGAACTCGCACCCTATCAAGCCGCCATCGCAAAGGGGCGTCTTCCCGTCGAACGCGTGTATGCCATGACACCGAGGGACAGGGCGGTTCGCGACATCATCAATGCCTTGATGTGCTATGGAGAATTGGACACCTCCGCCCTGGGCGATGAACAAGAGGCAGCCGATGCGGCCAAAAGCCCCGATTGGATTGCCTTCCAGCAGGACGGATTGATTGAATGCACCCCCGAAAAGGTAAAAGTTACCGCAAGGGGCCGCCTGGCCTTGCGTCTTATCGCTTCGACCTTCGATCCCCTGTTGCAAAAGGAGGCTGCCAACCGATATTCACGTTCCCTTTGAATCACAAAACCACCCTGGAGCAGAAAATGGAAACCTTGACCCTGAAAACCACAGTCGGCGAAATCGTGACGAGGAGACCCTCGTTATCACGAGTCTTCGAAAAATTGCATATCGATTATTGCTGCGGGGGAAAAATTTCTCTGGAAGAAAGCTGCCGCAAAAAGAAACTGGACCCCCAAACGGTGTTGGCCATGCTGGAAGCGGTGGAATCCGAAATCGAAGCAGGCATTCCCGAAATCGACGCGGCGTCCCTCACCCTGACCGATCTGGTCGACCACATCGAATCGACCCACCATCGTTATTTGTGGGAGGAGATGCCGAGATTGGGCGCCCTGGTCGAAAAGGTCGCGCGCGTACATGGAGCTCACGATTCCCGTCTCCTCCAAGTCTTGGAAACCTATTCAGACCTGGTCGAAGAACTGGATCTCCACATGCAAAAAGAGGAAAGGGTGCTATTCCCGTTGATACGGAGTCTGCAAAACGGTGGATCGGCCGCCTCATCCCACTGCGGTTCCGCGGCGAATCCCATTCGCCAGATGCGGATGGAACATGAACAGGCGGGCGAAGCGCTCGAAAAGCTCAGGGAGCTTACCGACGATTATACGCCTCCCGACTGGGCTTGCAATTCCTATCGGGCCATGCTCGACGCCCTGGCCTATTTCGAACAGGATTTGCATAAACATGTGCATAAGGAAAATAACATTCTCTTTCCCCGCGCCTTGGAGCAGGAAACTTCCTGCTGTTAGTCCGGGCAACTGGACCGCGTCGACGGAGAAAACATGCAAGGTCTCTACCATATCGCGGTTTGGATACACGTGCTTTCCGCCATGCTCTGGGTGGGAGGTACGGGTTTTCTGGTTCTCGTAGTTGTGCCGGTTCTGCGTAGGCCGGAGTTCACATCCCTGTCCGCTTCGCTGATGCGTTATACCGGTTTGCGCTTCCGCATCGTCGGCTGGATTTGCCTGGGATTGCTGGTCGCGACAGGAATCCTTATCCTGGGATTCCGGGGCTATGCTTGGGCCGATTTTTTCAACGGCTCGATGTTTACCGGCGCTTTCGGGAATATCCTGGCCGTAAAGCTGATTATGGTGGGAGCCATTCTCTCCATCAGCGCCATGCACGACTTCTTCCTCGGACCACGGGCCATGCGTCTGATCCTGGAAAATCCGGATTCACCTGCGACAGCCCGGAACCGCAAAATAGCCTCCTGGCTCGCGCGCATCACCTTGCTGCTGGGACTGGGTACGGTTTTCGCGGCGATTTCCCTGCTGCGCGGATGGCCTTGGTAACCTTAGGGTTACCTAGGATCGGGGAAGCGGGCGACGTAAGACCAAAGGCAGGAATATCGCCGACCAAACCCAGAGGGCGGCCAGGACAAAAAAAGAGGCGCAGGCCAAGTGAAGTAAATACGCGCCGGGCCATATTTCCGTGGATACCCGGGATGACGCACCCATGACCATAAGGATTGCAAGTGTCAAGGACCAGCGTCGATGGGCGGAAAGGATGCCGACATTGCCACCATGCGCGGCTATCACGCGCGAGGCCACGGCGATGGTTATCAACAAAAATCCGGGAATGAAAATAATATGCTGCCAAGCCATGACGTATTGCGGAAATACTATCGGCAAAGCCAGACCCGCGAGAATGGAAACCAAAGCTATACGGATGAAGTTGAGGTAGTATTCCAGTCCCGAAGCCTTCCAAATCGGAAGTTGCGCAAGCAACAAAACCCCGATCGCCAGGCGCATTCCATATCCCAAGCGGATTCCCAGTTCGCTATTTACCTCTTTCGCAACGCACGCCTCCACGAAATAACTGAGAAAGATTCCCAAACCTGCGAGCAGGATGGGCCATTGGGTGGAAAATCCGGATTTCAGACCGGCTAAACTTTGGGGTGATACTTCCAGTTTCGCGAAAAGCTTGGGAAAAAGAAATCCCCCGACTCCCAGAATCAGCAATAGCAAAAAACCTTGATGCAACAGTCCTCGACCCAAAAGCACCAGATGTGGAGGTGTCTTACCCAACAGGCCCTCTAATTCCAGGCTGCCGCCGACCAATCCCGCAAGCAAGGCGAAAGCGATAAAAATGAATTGAGGTGGCGGGTTCCGGTTTCGCCGCGGGAGCCTGGGCAATGCGAAAATCAGAAAATTGACGAGCAGCACCAGGTATACGGCCATTCCCGCCACGAGCTGCCCCATGGCGCCAAGTATCGACAAGGCGGACAAACCCAGGGTGAACAGCGCCAGTTGAAATTTCCCGATGGAAGGAAGCCCCAGGGCATTCGGGAGCATCGTCAACAGGAATCCGAATACGAAGCATAACATCGCGCTTTGCATCTGTATCATGGCATGCGCTCGACCCGGATAAGCAAACTCGGGCCAGAAATAAAAAAGGATCCAGATTCCCAACCCTACATGGGTGATAAGAATTCCTAGTGGGAAAAGGAGCCGATAAGGCTCTTTGCAAAGTTGCGTCATATTTGGATTCCAGATTGGCTGTATCAGGACATTCACTTGCCGAGAAGCTTGACAATTCGCTCGATCATCGGCTTCGGCTCGTTATTCATGCCGGTTTGCTGATGCCTGACGGTTCCCTCACGATCAAGCAATGTAATGAGATTACTGTGGGCGTACTGCTCCCTTTCATCCTCCCGGTAATTGAATCCCAAAACGGCCGCGAGTTCACGCACATTGTCCGCACCGCCGGTCAACAAGGTCCAACCGGATCCCTTCAGCTGCATTTTATCCCGATAGGCGCGCAAGGCCTCGACCGAATCGCGTTCCGGATCCATGGTGATCAAAACAAAGCGGGTCGATTTCCGATGCTTTTTCGGCAACCCGCTCTCAATTTTACGCATATCGTTGACGATCATGGGGCAGGCGAATTCACAATGGGTGAACATAAGCGCCAATACCACCGGACTCCCCTGCAAAGTGCCCAGTTTGAAGGTTTTGCCCTCGTCCGTGGTCCATTCCGAGGAAAGATGGAACAAAGAATTTCCGGGTACCTCCACCTGTAGAGATTTAACCTCGTCGGCATAGGCTCTCAATTGCAAATACCCGATGCATAAAACGCCGATGGTAATGACTAAAGCCATACTCAGGCATTCGAGGAACAGATTCTTTTTCATGGCATATCCTCCGCACAGCGAAAACCAAGATTCTTGACGCAATAGGCGGCCTTCAAACTGCTGCGAATGGCGAATCGCATGAACCCGGCATAATCGGCCGGGTCGGACGCTTTGAAAGCTCCACTGCCGCAAAACATTCCTTGATCCAACGCGGCATCACCGCGCGATTCCCCGGAAACCAGGGCTGAATTGAAATCCAAGGTCCATTCCCACACCAGGCCGAGCATGTCGTGAATTTCCAACGCATTGGGCTTACCCTTTCCCACATCCCCCAATGCGGAACCACCCGGACGCGCATACCAATCCAGAATACCTTTAACGGCTGCCGCCGAATCGCCGGGATTAAGTTCCGCGGCAGCCCGCTCCCACTCGTTAAGACGGGGAAGTCTTTTTCCCTGGGCTTCGCAATAGGCTCTGGCTGCGAACCAGGATACGCTGGTAACCGGACTTTGCAAACCCAATGTTCCCGGATCGTTATCACCGGCCCAATCCCGAAGGTAGGCGGTGTCGGCAAACAGAGTTTTAACTCGGGATCGGCTCCATTCGGAATGCCGTTTCACAAAACCCAGGTACTCCCCGACGGTTACCGGATACTTATCCAGGAAAAAAGCCGGCACTTTATCGGGCTTGTCCCCTTTGGATTTGGGATAAAGGGCAAGATATTCGCCCTCAGGAACAAAAACCATTCCGGATGGTGGTGAACCCGCCTGGGCCCGAACCAGCAAACTGCCCAGAATGAGGCCGGCCAGTGCCGCCCTCATTCCCAATCGCCGTGTGATTTTTCCCTTGAGCATAACAGTGCCATTTCCAGATTTGAGGATTAATCCCGAAGTTTTTTGACCTCGTCCGCGATAACCGCATCGCCCTTATTGCCCCAGCTGTTGCGCACATAGGTGAGAACGCTGGCCACGTCCAGATCATTCAGTTTTATCACCGGCATGACGCTATTGTAGTGTTCGCCGTTGACGATGATGGGACCTTCCAATCCATGCAGAATGGTTTTGATGGAGCGCGCTTTATCTTCCATCAGATAATCGGCTTTGGCCAGGGGCGGAAAAGCGCCCTTAATACCTTCTCCGTTGGGTTGGTGGCAAGCGGCGCAGTTTTGCGTATAAACATCTTTTCCGCGCTCCATCATTTGGGCGGTGTTCATAGTGGTAGGAAGGCTCACCGTCTCTGCTTTGGGCATGGATTGGGTGCCTCCGCCTTCCGCCAAATAGACCATATCATGTTGTTTTCCTGAATAAACCACCTTATCCTCAGGTCCTTCCACTTTTATCATTCCCAACGCTCCCTTGTTGAAAGCGCGGAAAATGGAATGATCCACCAGGATAAGCGTGCCGGG
>JBGTHM010000106.1:0-34571 GCA_041746255.1 Fibrobacteria bacterium
ATTTGGATTATATTTTCCATGTGCTCCTCTTTCTGAACTAGGGTTAAAGTCTGGTAACTTCAAATCTAATCAGACTGAGGAGCCTCCTCATTTTTGCGAAACAAAACCTACGTTATCCCAGCATTTTCAGGGCGGGCATCATGAGGCTAACGAATCCCTACGCCTATGCGCACAATTGCGGGTATTCCGAAAGGCAGGCATAAGGAGAAAATCTAGTCTAAGCAGAGCGAATTCTTTGTGATCTCCATCAAGCACCCGGGATTACTTTTTCGCGAAAGAATCGAGGCAAATAAAAAAGGCGCCCCAGAAATTGGGGCGCCTTGGTTGTAAAAGCCTAACGGTCTCTATGGTGTTAAGGTAGGACGAACGACGCCTGTACGGACATAGGCGGTTTGCTGGTTTCCGTTGGAGAAGGTGAATAGGGTACGCCAGACATAGGCGCCCTGTCCCGCCCTCTGTCCACGGTGGTCCTTCATGTCCCAGACCAGATAGCTCTGGAGACCCGAAGGAACTTGGCGATCTTGGTTGGTCAGCTCGCCGCGATACCCGAAGTCCTGTCTGAAATTCGTCACGAAGTTGCCCAGGTTATCGTATATGAATATGTCTACGATATACTTTTCGGTGGAGACTACCCGTACGGCGCTGATACCGGCCGGCATCCTCACTTCGGTAGAATTGTCTACTCCCACAGTAGGGGTGGATGGATTGGTGACGGTGGGAATTGTCACTTTATTGGCAATGGGGTCAAAACCAACCGGAGGAATCCATTTGACTTCACCACCGTTGGTATACCTTTTACCTGTTATAGGCTCATTGTTGGTGGGGTAAAATCTTACATCTTCGGGCTCCAAGCCGGCTACCGGAGGAAAGGGTTGCATGGTCACGCGAGGCCTTCTGTCCGTACCGGTTAGGGGCCTACCGAACTCAGGGGGCACGTTGCCTGTCACGTCGCGATACCTTCCACCTGCCTCGAGGAATACATACGAGCGGCCTGCAAGTGGAGTGTGAGCCTCCCCACTGTTGATTAAAATGGTATATACCAGGCCGTCTGGGGATACCTGGGGCTCACCATAAACTTGCACCGTACGAGAAGTTCCATAGGTATTCTGGGGGGCGGAGCGGAGCATTGAACTGAAATTGTCATTCCGCAGAGGTTCCGACAAAGTGATCACCAAAGTATCCAGGTTGAAATGGGGATCATTGGCGCCCAAAACACCCTCTTGATAAGGCTTCTTAACCGCACCCATGATTATCGGTCCCATCGAATCGGCCAACGCGGGTGTTTGCCCGGCGAAAATGGCATCCATGGGCAGCTGCGCATAGGGCACTTGACCGGCTTCGATGCCGGTCGCACCCTCGGCAAAGGGGTTGGCGCTGAAATCAGCAATCAGAAGCTTGGGATTCGTCGGGGAAATCGAGAGTACCGGGCCCGATCGCATTTCGCTTGCTGTTTTGTTCCAGAAGGCCGTCAAATCCGCCGGGGGAGCCGTCAGATTATAGGAGAAAAGGATATAAACCTTGTCGCCGCGTCCGTCTCCGTTTTCATCCTTGATATAGGCGGTCTGGGTTTTATTGAATTGGGAGATAAGATCGATGGTAGCTTCTTGTGTGAGAGTGTTGGGGTGGGTCACTTTACCCGTAACGAGAATTTTGTTCTGTGCGTCCAAGGAAGACCGTTGCACCTCCAAAATTTGATTTCCTGGGATGGGAGCTGCATCTCCGAAGGAAAAAGTGACGGTACCGGTAAAAAGGTTGGTGAACGGGCCGGTTTCAGTAACCGTGACGGTCAGCATATCTCCCTGCGGCCCCGGAGTGGTCAAGGTCACGGTCAAAACGTCCACTTGGTCGGGGGTGAGACTGTTCCCATTTACATAGATGAGGAAGGTATTGGAATTTTGACCCTCGATAGCTTGCGCGATGATCGGATGGGGCGCCACTGGAGAGCGGAATTGAATTGAGAGAAAGTTTGAGTCGTTCCATGGAGCGGTTTTTACGGTAGTCGTCTGGTAAACCGGGTCGATATAGGTGACAATGATTTCGTCGGTTGATTTGCAAGAGAGAATCTGGTCCCCAGTATTGGGGGGCGTCGCCTCATTTTTAGGTAATTGTACGCGGTAGGTGCCCCCGGGAGGAACGGGTAGCACCTCAACCAGTTTGACTCCCTCAATTCGGTCGCCAGATTCTTTACAGGTGACGGTCGCGGTAATGGTGTCCTGGAATTTGCTCAAAGTCTGACCCTGGATTTCAATTTCAACGCAGTCTGTAGGTCGGATAACCTGACCCAAGGGCTGTCCGCAGGGTGTTATGGTGATGATTTCCGGTTTATCGGCATAGGCGACCTTGAGTTGCGCATTCGCGAGTGAGCCGCCGGGGTCGCCTCTACGGTCATGGGGCTGAACCGAACCGAGGACTTCTCCCAACCAGAAAACTTCTGCTTGGCCATTTCTGGGAGTAGGCGTCATTATTTCTTCCAGAGGGATTTCTACGAGCCAGACCCCATGGTCGGGAGTCGCCCCGGGAGTCGGGCCTGTCATGGTAACCAATTCGGTATCGGAGGGCACCAGGCCTCGGTTGTTTTGTATGGTAAGGGTCAGTTGTTTCGGAATAGCGATAAAGTTGTCGGTGTATTTCGCATAGATCTTACCTTTATCCGGGCTCCAGTAGGCGTCGGGCGGAATAGTATTACCGGCCTCGTCTACGAAAGTAAGAATTCCCGGAAGTTCAGGCGTTTCCAATACCAAGTCGGTGGTGATGAAGAGGTTGGATGAAGTGATGCGTCGTTCCGCAAAGAAAAAATCGAGGGGATAATTTTCACCGTCTTGGAGTCCGAGTTGCGCGGCCAAATTATCCAGGTTCACGGTCCTTTCAATGGCTCCATGAATTCCACCCAAATCGATTACAAGTTGATCGTTGATAAACACCCAAACGTCGTCATCGCCTCTGAAGCGAAAAGTTTGGCCCTTACCCGCGTGATAGGCGAAGTTGGTATGCATTTCCAGGGTGAAACCGTAGTTATTGAGAGCCAGATTTTTCCCGTTGCTGTGGATCCCACTCTGTAAGTGTCCGAATGGATCGGGGTCGCCGGGGTTGAACTTCGTATATCCACCGGGCTGATTCAGTTTCCCGTTATTCAACGGAAAGAATTCGCTGTTGCCATATTCGAACATCCCGGTGGTAGGATTACGTACAAACCGGAGTTCCGTGAGAAACGACCGGTTTATGTCGGGGCTTCTGTCGTTAAACCAGTCGTCAAAACGGTCGGCGGGGGTCACGCATGCGTTGCTGGGGGGATTGGCACTCAATTTGGGATTTCGATTGTCTCCCTCGAATCGGGGGTCTATCTGTCCGGTTACATCGATTCGGGTTTCAACAATTCCCGTAACCAAACCGGAATTGCAAGTGTTGAAGTGGGGGTGGTGCCCCGCGACAACCTTCCCAACGGTGGGGCTTTCCCTGAAGTCTCGTAGTTTTGCTTCGAGTACGATTTCATTAGGACCGTTCTGTGCCGTAGATAAACCATAAAATGCGGACATCAGGGCTAAAGTTGAAAATAAACGGGTATATACCACGACGACCCCCCTCAAGGAAAAAATGAACTGGTTACACAGAAATCGCTACAAAGCAATTTAATGCACTAGTAATAATACCACAGTCAAAAAATGCGTATTTGCACCAATTTATGAGAAATAATTTGGGTTTTTCGATCTTTGCCATGAGAAACTTGAATTTCTCGGGAAATACCGCATTTTGGATAGCGAGTCGTTTCCGGATCAGAGTTTTTTGAAGCGTTTATTTAGGTTTTCGAGAAGTTTCTCTTTGAAGGGCGATTCTGTTCCCACAAGATTCCCTTGACCTTTACCGATTCCTGCCTTTCCCGTCTCCATAGAGGAAAGTCCAATTTCCACGTCGCAGGCGGCCAAGGCCTTAGTGCTCCACCGGATTTCGCTGTTTTGGATAATTTCGAGGGCTTTTTTTAAGGAAGGTGAGAGCGCAGCCGGGGATTCCAAATCGGCTAGACGCCTGCTGAAATGGCCCCGAAAGGCTCGAATCCATTTGGAATTCGCATTTTCCCGAGATTGAGCGGCTTGGAAGGCGGCTCCTAATTCCACCCAATTCGAAGGCTCCTTACTTCCAAAGAAATCCGGAAAAGACGATACGGGTGGAGCAATTCTTGCATCAACGGGAGAAACTCCCGCCGCCCGTAATTCTGCATCAGCCACCCATGCCGCCCGGGCGTTCCAATAAGGTCGCATCAGCATTTCCTCCCAGTTGGGGATGCGCGTCAATGCATCCAGACAGGAATTCGCTTGTGATTCACGAGCTTGGGAAAGGGAAGCGACCACTCGGATCAGACGGATAAACAGGTGCCAATCCAAGGATGCTGCTCCCAAGCATATCTGGCCCCAAACCCAGGATTGCCCTGAGGTCAAGTTTTGTTCTGAGGAAAGCCGGCGTAAATCCGAAAAGGATGCTGCCTTCTTCCCCGCGTGTAAAGTGACCGTCATAGCGGGGACCTGGTTTTGCAAAAAGGACATCGCCTCCTTGCGGGATGCGGCAGGAAAAACTCCCGATGCTTGTAAAAGGCGGGGAAGGAGGGCGTCGGTAATGACTTTAATTCGACCCTGATTTTCCTCCCGGGTCATTTCGGAGGGATAACCCACCCCTTCAATCAGGCTTTCCAGTCTACCCCGAAGCCATTCCGAATACACCGAAAAGCCCTCGGGTAAGTCGTGAAATTGCATGAATAGCCCGGCCCAGGCTTGGTAAAAGGCGGCTTCGGAGGCATCGGCAAAAAAAGCGGCCGCCCAATTCGCCCGGTCCTTATTGCCATGCAGGGCTAGGGGAAAGGGAGACGGGGCCAGCACCATTTTGACGCCTTCGTCCTCCCAAGCAAGCAGGGGCGGCGCCTCTCCCAGCGCGGAATGCCAGGCAGGCCGGGTATCGGAAAAGCCGGCACTCGTGGAAACCGAATAAACCGCATCGAAAGCCTGTCGGAAAAAAGCGGCCTTGCCCATGCCGGGATGGATATGCAGGAGAAATCGCCTACCGGTGCGAGGAGCGGAAATCCGCACATGGATGTGTAAATGAGACGGCCAGGTAACGGGAAGTAAGAGGCGCTGAGGCCAATCCGGAAGGTGAGCCTGAAGGACTTTCGCTAAAGCTAGAATCGGAGCCTTGCTGCCCTTATGATTGCCCAGGGTAAGCCATTCGGCTGCAAGGGTTGGCTCCTTTCCCCGCAACTTGTCCTGGACCTCCTTGCCCATCCGTTCCAGCACATATTCCAGCACCCACAGTCGCCACCCCGAAAAGTGGTTGAACAGCAGGTTGGGAGAAAGCAGAGACAATTGTGTGAGCAAGATTTCCAGGCTGAGGCCATCGAGAGAACTGTCGTAATCCAGCAGATATCCGACGGGTAAGGTATTCTTCCCGATGTGAAGCGTATCGGGGAAAAGAGTCAATAGCTCCGAAGTATCGACCTGTGTCCAGTCCGCCACCGAGAATTGCAGGGCGGTTTCGCCATGAGCTTCCAGGAAACGATTCAAAGCGGGTGCGGAGGTAACACCGGGGGCGCGCAAGCGGTAAAAGTCGATGAGGGATTGCTCGCCGGGAACAAGATTGCGAAGTCGGTTTTTGCGTTCCAGTTTTTCCAGGTCCTGCAGCACGGCCTCGTTATGGGCGAGAAAAGCGAACCGCCCCCTAATATTTTTCGCCAAAACCCCTTCGCGCCAGAGGATTTCTTCGCAAGCATCGGGATCGATGGATTCATAATTCACCCGTTTATTTTGACGGATGATGAAGCCGCGGAAGGTGACTTTTTCCAGCGCTTCGACAAATCCGCGATCGCCGTTCCAGGCGATGTTGTAATAGGATCGCTTGCAGAAGACGGGAGCCAGTTCCTCCACCCAGGCCGGGTCGACGGCGGCCGCGCGCATCAGAAAAACCCGCGAAGTTTGCCGCACTTCGCTGGCTACAATCCATGGTGGTTTTTTCCTGGCCAAGGCCGAACGGGGATGGGGATACGCCTCGCGGGCGCTTTGCAGACGGTAAAAGGGCTCGTCCGGTTTTCTCTGGGCCAGGAAAGACAGGAATCCGGAAACCACGGCCTTATGCACGGCATCCGCATCGAGTCCGGCCCCGGAAATCCGCCTTTCCGCGAATGTGATTTTATACAGGCGCGCGAATTGCTCGAATAGATCCATCCACTCGCGCACGCGACGATAATTGAGATAGTTCGAGGTGCAGAGGTTCCGCAGTTTGCGTTGTGATAAATGATCGGACCAGGTTTCGTGCAGCCAATTCCAGAGGTTGATGAGACTCATAAAATCGGAAGCGGGATCATCGAAGCGGCGATGGGACGCCACCGCCTTTTGCTTTTCGGGATCGTCGGAGGGAAAATAACGCGGGTCCTGAACGGTAAGCCCAGCCGCCAAGACCATGGCCGGCTGGAGAACATCGTAGCGCGCCGCAGTAACCAGGATTTTACCCAGCGTCACGTCCAGGGGAAGTCGCGCCAATTCCCTGCCGTCCTGCGTGAGCTTCCCTTCCGGGCCCGCGGCGCTGAGGGCTCCCAACTCGTGTAATTGGCGATAGGCCCCTCGAAAGGCATTGCGCGGAGGCTCGTCCAAAAAGGGAAAACTTTCCACGGGAAGGCGCAGGGCCTTGAGTTGCAAAAGCACGTTGGCCAGATTACTGCGTAGAATTTCCGGTTCGGTATATTCGGCCCTAGAATGGAAGCTCTCCTCCGAGAATAAGCGCACGCATATCCCCGGCTTCACCCGTCCCGCGCGGCCCGTTCTCTGTTTGGCGCTGGCCTGGGAAATCTTCTCGATGGGTAGGCCCTGAATGCGCGTGTGTGCATGGTAACGGGAAATTCGAGCCAGCCCCGAATCCACCACATAGGCGATGCCGGGAATGGTCAGCGACGTTTCGGCGATATTCGTGGCCAGAATTATTTTGGGTTTTCCGCCGGTTTGGTAAACCCTTTTCTGTTCGCCGGCGGTGAGCCGCCCATAAAGCGGCAGGATGGAAAAACTTGCGCCCAAATCCTTTTCCAATTCGCGATGCAACTCGTGGATGTCTTTTTCGGCGGGAAGAAAGGCCAGCAGGTTATCGGGCCTACCGCGCTGCAATTGCCGAATGGCCAGGGCGGCCGCTTCCAGATAACTGAACTCCCGTTCCGAACCCGCATCTTCGTCGGCATCCTCCTGTCCGCCGGTCCCGGTAACCCCCGGCTTCGCTAGGGAATCCTGCGCGTTACCCCCGGATCCTTCCCAATATTCGATGTGTACGGGGTATTGCCTCCCTTCCACTTCGATAACGGGAGCGTTCCGGAAAAATTCCGAAAAGCGCTCGGCATCCAGCGTGGCCGAGGTGATGACGAGGCGGAATTCGGGTCGGCGGGGGAGGATGTTGCGGCAGATTCCCAAAAGGATGTCGATGTTGAGCGAACGCTCATGCGCTTCGTCCAACACCAGGCAGGCATAGTCGTAGAGCAGGGGGTCGCGCCGGAATTCCTGCAGGAGAATGCCGTCCGTCATCACCTTGATGCGCGTGTTAGGGGGGCAATCTTCCAGGAACCGGATTTTCGCGCCGATATGATCGGGCAGCGTCGTTTCCTGTCGCAGCCGATCGGCTATCGATAGCGCCGCAATGCGCCGCGGTTGGGTACAACCGATAAGCCCTCCGGCAGAGAAGCCTCCCTCCAACAGGATTTTGGGAATTTGCGTACTCTTTCCGGACCCCGTTCCTCCTTGTACGATGAGGGTTTGGTGCTTCCGCAAAACCTCGAGAATTTCGTCCTTGCGGGGAGTGATGGGTAGGTCCGCGGGATATTCGAAGCGGAAGGAACGTTTGTCGCGGGCTTCTCGGTGAGCCGCCGAAGCAATCAGCAATTCATCATACTCGTCTCGAAATTTGGCAGCCTGATTTCGGGAATAATTCTCGCGCAGACGCTTAAGGCGCGGTATATCCCGGCACAAGACCTGCGTAGGTTCGAAAGAGCGAAGCGGTGCGGGAGGATTCACGTTGCAACCAAAAGCATAATCCGGTGAAAAGGTATAAAGAGTACCGGGTTCATACTCCGCAACGCTACTATAGGGGGTGGCGATCGCTCTCCGCGCTGCGCCCATGATGCAAACGTTATTATTCACTTGGGCCGCATCTAAACGAAACCGGGTCCCAGAGAATATTCGCCATTTGCCTTTACTAATCCGAGCGAGATATGGACTTTTTCCACATGGCCATAAAAACCATGGGAAGCATGGCGATATTCGGTGTTTTGTTCCTTATTACCGCCTGCTCCCGCACCGCCACTCAAAAAGAAGTCAAGACCTTGGAAGTCAGTGCTTCCGCGTACAATTCCACTCGGGCCCAAACCCAGGGAAATCCCTTCGAAACGGCCTGGGGCGATACCTTGGAGCCTGGCATGAAAGCCATCGCCGTTTCGCGCGACCTCATCCCGCTCGGGCTCGGATATGGAGCCGAAGTGGAAATCAAAGGGCTACCGGGCAAATACACCGTACTGGATAAAATGCATTACCGCTGGAGAAAGCGCATAGACATTTATTTCGGTATGGACGTCGAAAGAGCCCGGGAATGGGGTATCCAGGATGTGACCATCCGCTGGGTGCAAGTGGATACTATTCCGCTAGGCGATTGAGCTCGCCCTCCTTTACCGGTCGTGCCCCCATCGGAACGAAAAAAAGCAGGGCGGCGCCGATGGCGAAAAGCGGAAGCAGTCCCACGGCTGCGAAACGCGAAGAGCCGGTGGTGTGTACGAGCACCCCGTAAATCAACGGGCCCAGCACTGCGGCGAAGCGGCCGAAAATATTGTAAAAGCCGAAAAATTCCGCGGCTCGGTTCGCGGGAATCAGCGTTGCGAAAGCGGAACGCGAGAGGGCCTGCACACCACCCTGGGCCGAGGCCACCAGCATGGCCAATACCCAAAAGCCGCCTTCGCTGCGGATAAAAGGTGCGTAGGCGCAAACCCCCATATAAACGGCTATGCCTGCAAGCAATAATTTCCGGGTGCCGAAAGTCTTGGCCAGATGTCCGAAAAGTATGGCGAAGGGAAAGGCCACCAATTGAATCACCAGAAAAATCAGTAGCAAGCGATTGGTATCGATACCCACATCGGATCCGAATACCCCCGCCATCTTGATGATGGTGGAAACGCCGTCGATATAGAAGAAATAGGCCAGCAGAAAGAGAAATGCCGCCCGATATTGACGGATGTTCTTCACGGTGGCGATAAGGCGGCGCCACGAGGCGCGTATAGGCCGGGGTTCGGGGTCCAGACCGTACCGTTGTTTCACCCGCAGCATCATGGGAAGCGAAAACAAAAGCCACCAACAAGCGATAAGCACGAAAGAGGCGCGCGTGGCGCCGGCGCCGTCGCGCCCTATCCATTCAGGGTTCATAATGATTACGAGACTGGCAATGAAGGGGAGGGTACTACCGAAATAACCCCAACCGAATCCCAGCGAGGAAATCCAATCCATTTTTCCTTTGGAGGTGACGTCCGGTAAAAATGCGTCGTAAAAAATACCGGAACCCGCGTATCCGATGGCCGAGATCACATAGAGAGTCAAGCACAGTTTCCAGGCTCCGGGTCCGGCTAATGCCAGAAAGGCCGTAGCCGCCACTCCTAATACGGTGAAGCCCGCGAACAAGGGCATCTTGCGTCCGCGGTAATCGGCCAAGGTGCCCAACAAGGGCGCCATCAAGGCCACAACTAAGGTGGCGAATGTGTTCGCATAGGCCCAAAGCGCCGTAGACAGGGAGTCGTGCAATCCTTGGGAAGCCACCTTTTTGAAGTAAACAGGCAATATGGCGGTGGTGATGGCGACGGAATAGGCCGAATTGGCCCAATCGTTTAGAATCCAACTTTTTTCTTCGCGGGTCATTCTGCCTGCCGGGTAAGGTGGAGCATAAAAAGTAGCATTCAAGCCCGGTATGGCCGTCGGGTAGGGAAGGCATTTCGTACTTTATATTCCATGGCGGAATTGTCGTGTTGACCCCAATTGAAATCGAAGATTATGCGCGTCGCTATGTGGAGATTCCCAAAGAAAGGCAATTTCCCGTGCGCGGAGAGGTTTTCGCGCGTCTGGTACGTGAAAAAGTTCCCAACAAAGTCCTTAAAGAGGAGGAGGATTGGGCTTTCGTCGGGTATGGACTTTGCCTCGGATACCAATTGAATGAGGAGGCCAAGCCGCTGGGAAAGAGTTTGTGGTGGCGTTTCATCGACCTATCGGAATTCCCTCCCAAGGAAACCATTTTCAAGTTGCAGCCACCGCATGTAGTAATGGGTATTTTCACGCTTGAGGGTGGTACGCATGAAATGCGAGTTCTCACCGTGACGCGAAACCTCGAAGGGGCGGTACCAGGAAAACCCTTTCGGAAGGAATTGACGGCCACGGAGAAAAAACCGGCCCATGCGCCGGGAGAAGCGGAACCGTCGGCAGGGAAGATATTGCGATTTCGTCCAAAATCCAAGTCGGAATAGTTTGTTTCATAATTAGCGGATCGTTTTTGAAAGGAGAAAGAAAATGTCAGGATGTGATTTCGGTAAAATCGGTTCTAAGGAAACAGGCTGGGCGGGCTTAATTGTCGGCGGCGGGCTTTTTTTGTTGGGAGGCGCGGCTATTGCCTATTGGACCGGCCGTTCCAATCAAGGCCGACGACTCTATCCCCAGATGAAGGGTTGGTATGAGGCACGCATGAAAAGCCTGCTGGTGGAGTGGAATCGTGAATTGAGCGGCCTTCGCAAAAGGGCGGCCACGGCGACCTTGACCGCCCGTACCCATCTTTACCGCCAAATTGAACTGCTGGAAGGCAAGCTCAACCAATTGGAGAGCCTGCTTCGTGAATTGAGGCATACATCGGAAAGCGGCTGGCCCCAACTCAGGCGCGTAGTTGAGAAGTCATTCGAGGATATCCGCACGACTTTCAAGGAGTTACATACGAAATTCCATTAAGCCCGGCTTGCGTGGCACCCGGTAATAAGCTTTATTCCAACAAAGGGAGGTAAAGATGCTTACTTGGGCGCTAATGTTTTTGGTAATAGCCATTATTGCAGGTGCATTAGGATTCACAGGCATTGCGGGCGCAGCGGCGACTATCGCACAAATCTTATTTTTCATCTTTTTGGCTCTTTTTGTCATAATGCTGGTCGCGGGAGCGATGGCGACCCAAAAAATAAAATCCTGGTTTTCCGGCACTTAAGCGGATAGCGGCGGTGTTTCCCGACACCGACGGGATTTTTTTGCATCATTCAGATTGGGGCGACTCAATGGGGATGGGCCCCATAAGCTGTTTTTACAAACCCACACCTGGATTATACTTTTCCTCCTTTTCGAGTTGAAGTAGGGTCGCTATAGCGTCGAGTTAGGGATATTTATGACCGATAAGAAACAAAAACTGGGACTTGAAGATGGGCGGAGCGTTGCTCCCTCGCGTGAAGAATTAGGTTTGGTCATAAATCTAAAATTGCTGGCCAATGGATTACCGATAGCGGGCATGGTCCAACAGCCCGAACTGCTCGATCGTGTCGGCGATCTAATCCGCAAGCTGCAGGAAAAATTCCGGGAACATACGGAAAACCATTGTGGGCTGGACGAGCGTATCCAAGCCTTCATCGAAAAAAATTTTTCCGACACCCCCCTGGCGGGAAAGCTGAAAATCCCTCTCCGGACTTTCCATCTCGATTTCCATGGATTGGCGCGCGAGCTCTCGCTGCCTCAGGACAGGGATGAATACATAAGCGAATACATCCGCTCCTATCGGGTCACGCAGGGAGTACTTCACAATCCGGCCAGCGATAGACGTACCACCAAGGGTACCTTCCATGTTTCGGAAGGCGGATTTCCCATCGCCGGAGATAAGCTGACGGTGCCCAAAACGACATTCGCCCACCTGCTATGGGAAGCGCTGCATCCTCCGGCCTCGTTGTTGGAATTGCCCTATACCTCAGGAGGGAGCCACAGCGACGGCATTTTCACCGCATTATACGTGCGCCCCGTGGTCAGTCCTGAAGTACCGGGCCTATTCGCCGCCAAGGACATGGAGATCCGTTTTTTGGCTCCGGGTTCGCTTGTCAGTAATCTGGATTTCGTGGAATCCATTTTCGGCAACGCCGGCGACGCCTACTTGCCCGAAAACGATGCCGCCCTCGATTTCGAACATTTTTCCGGGGTAACCGGTTGCGTCATTCTGGCGCCGCACCTTACCAAACTCAGGAAAAAAGCTTTGGGGCTTCCACGGGCTAGCGACGCCACGCCGAAGCAAAAAGCCGACGGCATGTGTTGGGAAAAAGAAGACGAACTTTACAACAACGGTCAAGCCTTCAAAGCCACCTTCCGCACCGCCGACGGAGTGATGCTGACGCTCATCGCCGACAACTATTTCGGGTATTGCAAAAAGGAAGTAAAAACGCAAATCAGCTTCGCCGCCAATTTGCTGGGCCTGAGCGAAGAGGAGCATGCCGGGGGCGCTTTGGTCTTTCCAAGTTATAGCCTGGGCGACGCTTTTACCAAGAATGCTTATATCTCCCAAGAAGGCCATAATTTCTCCGAAATACAAAGGCTGTATCAGAACGCTATCGATTTTCGGCCGGAAGGTTTCGGGGTGGATCGAAATTTTCCATCGATAATTTATTTGCCCGAAGACGCCGAAATCCATTTGCTTCAGCAAACCATTTTTTGGAAAAAGAGTGGAAAAGAGCAAACCCTCAGGCTGCTTCCGGAATACACGTATTTCTTTCCGACGGGTTATAAGGTGCGCATGGAAAAGCATCCTGGCGCCCCGACCTGGCGCCTAATCGGGACAGTACCCGAAGGCACCCTGTTTCACAAGCCTGCCACGGTTTCAGGAGGTGGAAAAAGCGAAATCTCAAAATCCATCGGCGACAGCATTCTTTACAAGAGTTTTTACATCCGCGATTTCGAACAGGATTTCGAGGAAGCTGAAAAAATTATTCACATGGATTTCAGCCACCGTTTCCGGGATTCCGAGGCGAAAGGCGATTCCCGGCCCTTGCTCAGCTCGGAGCGCTCTTTGGGTTCGGTGGTCAAGTTGCTCACTCCGGGCCCCGAATATTCGGACAAATACAACCAATGGCTAGGGGCCATTCCCAATCCCGTGCGTTTTCTGGTCTTCATCATCAAGCGTTTTTATAAACCCGAGTGGGAAAAAGATATTCGCAGCCGTTTTTCCGTGGATATCATGGACGGCCGACAAGGTAATGAACTGCACTACAACCATCGGAAACTGGTTTCCAGCTATTTACGCGTAGGCACCGATCCCGCCAATTTATGGCAAGTATTCCGATTGCGTGTCGACTACGTGCCTTCGGACAAGTTGCAGGTTGAAGACGATATTTCGGTTTCCATCACCGTTCCCACCGACAAAATCCCCTTTCTAAATCCCGGTTTTACCAACCCCAGCCTCAAATTCGTGCAAAATTGTGAATTCCGCTTGTTTCAACGGCCCGACGACGTGGTTCATAAAGGATATGACGTCCAATCCGAGCGTGAGCTGAGCGATCCGAATGTCTTTACTTCCAACTTCGAACCGCTTACAGCCGCGGATGCGTTGGCCATTTACCAGGACACCATCGAGTTCGATAAATTCACGGAGCCGATGAAGAAGCGGATTCGCGAAGCCGTAGATATGCCGGAAGGGCGCTACTTCGTCTGCTCCGCCAATCCCCGTTTGGTGAATGGAAAGCCCAGCCCCAATATCCGTTATTTGCAGAATCGACAGGATCTCGCCAATCCCCGTTCCGCCTATATCGCCGAAATGGGGATGAGATTGCGACGTCGAGTGCCGTTAGATCGGCCTGTACCGATTCCCGTGAGTAGCGTCATCATCGGCCGCCGCAATAATCCCATCGATCGCAAGCTGGGCATAAAGCCCTTGGCGGTGTATAATCCGATGCATTATCAGGAACTTCCCGAACTCTTCATGGAATTGATTTCCAGTCTAACCGGTAAATCGCCTTCCACCACGGGTGCGGGGTCCGAAGCGGCCTTGACCAAGGGTCCTTTCAATGCCTTGCGTTTCGCAGCGGATCTGAACAATGCCTTGGTTTCGTACATCCTGACGGGACATGAGGTGTTCAGCATACCGGCGGGTCATATCGGAAGCCAATATCGCATCGAACATGACTTGAGCATGTTGATACCCGAGGTCTGGGCGCGCATGGGGGTGGAAGAAAGAAATGCCGCATTCCTAATTCGCGGCGGTTATCTCCGCAAAGTCGTAGACTTCGAATACCAGGGCCGCATAGTCGAAGCCGGACGCTTGGGCTATCGTATCACCGAAGGATTTCTCCACCATTTCTTCGGAAGGCTTTTCGCCAGCCCCTTGTCCGTCTTTCCCGCCGATATGTTGGAGCCGGAAAAGCAAGATCTGGAAGAGTTCGTGGATGGCATCGACAATATCGTCACCGCCCAACGCGAATCGGCTAAAAAGTATTTCGCGGATGGTTCGATTGAAGACCTCTGTCCTCCGCTCCAGGCTTTGTTGCACATCATGGTCGAAGGGGAATGGAAAGGACTGAAGGAGCATTCTCCGGAATTCCGAAACCTGTTCACTTTAGAATACTTGTTGGCATCGGATTGGTATCGGGAGCGCCTTCAAATCAAGCAAAAGCGGGATGTGGCTCTTTTACGCCGCAATTGCGGGTATTTGCGCAGTTTCCTGGCCAAGGAATGGAATCAAATCTCCTCCGAAAGGTTACGGGTCGCCGAGCGATTGCAAAAAGCCGAGGCGATGTTGGCTCAAGCGGAGGCGCCTGATTATTGGCTAAGCCTGAAAGGCACCATTGGAGCGGATCCTATCGGTGACCCTTCGCGGGCTTGAAAGCGAGCGGCTTTACTCCTCTTGCAATAGGACGGGTTGTCCGAATTCCGGCGCGTAGAAAACCTCTCTATCCACTCCCAGAGAATCCAGGGCTTTTTCCAGATCCCATTGCGGTTGATGGTAGCCTTCATCGGTCAATTGGAAGGTGCCGAAGTGCATCCCCAAGCTCAGTCGGCTTTCCAAATCGATATGGGCCATGACCGCGTCGGCGGGATTCATATGTACCGGCCCCATGAACCAGCGCGGCTCATAGGCGCCGATAGGAAGCAGTGACAGTCGCATGGGCCCGAATTTCTCGCGGATTTCCGAAAAATGATGTGAGTATCCCGTATCGCCTCCGAAATAAATCGGACCGAGCGAACTTTGTACGACAAAGCCTCCCCAAAAAGTTTTGTTGCGGTCGAATAAGCCCCGTCCAGAAAAATGCCGGGCCGGAACGAAGGTCAAGTCGATGCCATTACCCAGCCGAACGGATTGCCACCAATCCATGGCCACGACTTCGGCGAAACCCATCCCCGCAAGCAGCTTTTCCATACCCAGGGGGCAGAATACCCGAGGGCGATCTTTTTTCGCCAGCTTGCGCAGGGTAGTCAAATCGGTATGGTCGTAATGATTGTGGCTGATAAGAATCAAGTCTATAGGTGGAAGCTGTTCCAGGGTCAGGCCCGGAGGCCGGACCCGCTTCGGACCCGCGAAGGTGACGGGACTGACCCGCTTTGACCAAACCGGATCGGTCAGTATATTCAGGCTGTCGGTTTGGATCAGAAATGTGGCGTGATTAATGAGGGTGATGACGGCTTTTTCATTCATTACCCGGACTTCGGGAGTTTTTCCCAGGGGCGTTTCAATCCATTTTGGCCATTTCTCAGCATCGCGGTTGGTGAACCACTTTAAGAAATCGCCGAAACCTTGCTCCACCGGCTCTACATTTTGGAAATGCTTTCCGTCGAAATGTTCCGAAACGGTTGACTTTTGGGAGGACCCTCCGCAGCCACTCGTATTCATTAAAATACCCAGCATGATTGCTGTCTTTTGCACGGGTTGCGGCTCCTGTTCGATGTTTCTAACGGGGCTAAGGTTGCAAGACGGAATAACTGTGGGAAGGGGTCGGCCCGACCTACCCTTTACAAAATTATAAACGTAAGTAAATGTAAGGTTCAGTTATCCGGAGATTGTACAGATGAAAATCTTTGTCACCGGCGGTTCCGGCTTTATCGGAAGACGCTTGCTTCAACTTCTCTCCGAACGGGGTGATGAAGTGTTCGCGCTGGCTCGTAGCCCCGAGTCGGCCAGCGTCATAAGCGATCACGGAGCGCATCCCGTTTCCGGCGACCTTGGGAATGTGGCTGCCATGGCCGAAGGGATGCGCGATTGTCGTGTGGTTTTCCACCTTGCCGCTAACGTGCGCGGTTTCGCTCCGCTGGCAGACATGCTCCGTGACAATGTGGAGGGAACTGAAAATGTATTGGAGGCCATGCGCCGCGCCGATGTGCCTCGCTTGGTGTACGTCAGCACCGAGGCGGTTCTGGCCGGTCCCCACCCAATCCTCAATGCCGATGAAAACCGGCCCTTTCCCCGCAAGCCTGTTGGGCATTACTCACTCACCAAGGGAATGGCGGAAAAGAAGGTTCTTGCCGCCAGCTCCAGCGCATTGTCCACCGTGGTATTGCGGCCACGTCTGGTTTGGGGACCGGGAGAAAAGGGAATCCTCCCCAGATTAGTGGATGCCGTGCACCGCAGGCGATTTCGATGGATAGATAATGGCCGTTATCTCACTTCTACTTGCCATGTCGACAATGTTTGCGAGGGTATGCTTTTAGCCGCTGAGAAAGGCCCTTCCGGCGCCGTTTATTTTCTCACCGACGGAGCGCCGGTCAGTTTTCGCAATTTCATCACCACTCTGCTGCGTACTCAGCGGGTTGAGCCCGGGGGCAAAAGTATTTCCCCACTATTAGCGAAAATCATCGCACGCGCCGGCGAAACCGTATGGAAAATTTTTCGATTCAAGGGCGAACCCCCGCTTTCGGTCAGCGCGGTGCGCCTACTCGGAGAAGAAGTGACGGTGAACGATCAGAAAGCACGGCGTGAACTGGGGTATCAGGGAAAATTATCGCGGGAAGCCGGCCTACGCGAATTGATGGCGGCGGGTCAGGTGGAAAGAAAATCTATCGACCCTGTTCCCGCTCGGTAAGTACCAAAAAATCACGCAGGTTTAGGCTCGTCCTCGCTTCCGGTCGCTCCTCCACGCCCGATGGTACTGGAGTATAGGAACAATGCGAGCCAGATACAGGTGAAGGCCGCCAGGTGCCGGCCTGAAAACGGTTCCTGGAATAAAAATACGGCCAATAGCAATTGGCAACTAGGACCCACGTACTGCAAAAACCCCAGAGTGGTGAGTTTGAGGCGGCGGGCGCCGACTGCGAACAAATACAATGGCGCTACGGTAATGATGCCACTACCGGCCAGTAGCGCGAATGTCACCGCGGACACGGAGGACCCTACCGGAGAAGGCTGGCTGTTTTGCATCCACAGGTGTAATCCCGCGGCAATCGGTGTCCAGGCCAGGGTTTCCACGAAAAGGCCGCTCAGCGAATCCATGCGGATACTTTTCTTGATAAGGCCGTAAAGTCCGAAGGTGAATGCCAGCGAAAGGGCTATCCAGGGGAGGTGACCCATCTGCATGGCCAAGAACAGGCTTCCCGCGGAGGCCATCGCTACGGCCACCCACTGCATAGGTAACAAGCGTTCGCGCAGAACCAGTACCCCCAGCACCATGCTTACCAGCGGCGTTATATAATAACCCAGACTGGCTTCCACAATTTGATCACTGTTGACTGCGTAGATGTAAATGGTCCAGTTCGAGCCGATCAGCAAGGCGGAAAACAGTAATGGCCGCAGGGATTTTCCCTGAGAGAGGATACGTCGAGCGAATCCCCAGCCTTCCTTGATAAGCAATATCGTGGCCACGGTAATCATGGACCAGAATATACGGTGGCTTAAAATGGTCAGTAGAGGAACAGTGTCGAGCCACTTCCAATACAAAGGGAGAATTCCCCACAGCAGGAAGGCGCCTAATGCCGCCAGAATGCCCAATCGTTTTTCACCCCGTGGGGAATCGCCAAAGAATTTCAGAACGCCACGCCCTGGAATCAATCTTGGGTGATGAAGGCGAAAGTGGTCAAGGCCAGGCCCGCCCAAAATAGGGTTTTGAACACCCGGCTTTCGAAGAACAGGTGTTCAATAGCCCTCCCTTGCGCCGGATCAAAGCGGTCCCAATGGATTACCAATCGGCCATCGGAAAATTCCCACACATGAAAGCGGCTTTTGGATTGGGCAGGACGCACCCAGTCCCGTACTTTACCACGCCTCGCTTCCGCCATTCTCGAAACTTTAAAACCCTGTTGATTGGGGTGTCCCAAAGAGTCAGGCCACGGAAGCTTTTCTCCCTGTGTTAATGGTGCGGCGTTAGCCTCCGCCCATTCCTGGAATTTCGTGCTTGCTTGCAATTCCGGACTCCGATTAATTGCCCCAATCTACAAGGTAACCAATCCAAAGGCATTTTTTTGAGGCGCCAGGTGGCTCGTGCGGCAGGGTGCCGCCTTTCCGCTACCGCAGACCTTCTTGGGGGCTGGAGGCGGAGCCATAGAGACGCCGCGGGATTCGGCCCGCGAGAAAGGCTTCACGTCCCGCTTTACAGGCGAGCTTGAAGGCGGTCGCCATCTTAAGGGGGTCCTCCGCCTGTGCGATGCCGGTATTACAAAGGAGCCCGTCCACACCCAGTTCCATGGCGCGCGCCAAATCGGATGCCGTTCCCATGCCGGCGTCTACAATCACCGGACACGCAAGGGCTTCCAGGATAATGCGGATGTTGTTCTCGTTCAAAATCCCCTGTCCGCTTCCGATGGGTGAACCGGCGGGCATGACAGCCGCCACACCCAAATCCTCCAGCTTTTTGGCCATCACCGGGTCGTCCGAAGTGTAAACCAGAACTTTGAATTCCTCCTGGACCAGGATTTTGGTGGCCTCATAGGTGGCGAGGGGATCGGGAAGCAGCGTTTTTGCGTCGAAAAGCACTTCCAGCTTCAGAAATTCGAAGCCCTGGGCGCGGGATAAGCGGGCGATACGCAAAGCATCCTCCACATTATAGGCGCCCGCGGTATTGGGCAATATGGTGTATTTCCCGCTATCAATGAAGTCGAATATGTTCTCGCCTTTTGGGGCGCTCAGGTCAACACGGCCCAGGGCTACCGTCACCATTTCCGTGCCGGAAAGGGTATGGCAGTCGCGCATAACGCTAAAATCCGGGTATTTTCCGGTTCCCACGATGAGCCGGGAAGAGAAGGTCTTACCTCCGATGACCAGAGGTTTATCCGTTTTGACGGGCATGGCATTTCCTTTGTGATTGCAGCATAAAGTAAAATTTTTAGCCAAGGTGGTTTTAGTACCTTGTTAAGCGTTCTGGAGCTTTTTGGGAAGAAGTCCAAGGCTTTATTGATCAAACGGATAAACCAACCTATTTTTGCCGGCTTATCATGTAAATTGTTCTTGTCACTGGAGATACCTATGCGATCGGGATTGCACCCAACCTATACCGTCAAGTCGTTTACCTGCTCTTGCGGAAACGTCATTGAGATTCCTTCCACCGTCGAAGGCCAGGGCGTGGAAATCTGTTCCAACTGCCATCCGTATTATACCGGCAAGCAGAAGCTGCTGGATTCGGCGGGACGAATCGAGAAATTCACCAACCGATATTCGACTATCGTGGGAGGAAAGCGCAAAACCCGCGCTACCACGAAGACTGCAAAAAAAGGCTGAACTCGATGCTGCAGGCGCTCTATCGCCTTCTCTTCCGCTTTAACCACTGGCTTTGCCTGGTGAACAACCACGCTCCCGAGTCTGTCGGAGGCCAAGCGGTAATGGAAGGGGTGATGATGCGTAGTCCCAGGCGACTGGCCGTGGCTGTGCGGGATAAAGACGGAGCCATCGTACTTGACGATAGGGAATTCATCCCTTATTCCAAGCGCCGGCGTATTTGGGGCTTCCCCGTTTTGCGGGGTGCGGCCTCGCTTATCGAAGCCTTGATCATCGGTATTCGTGCGCTCAATTTTTCCATTGAGGTGATGGAAGGGAAAAGAAGTTCAGCAAGTACTCCATCCGATGCAACTGAATCCGATTCCAACCAGGCCTCGCAAAATGGCGAAAGCTCCTTCAGCCGAAAGTCCACATTAAGCGAAAAGCTTGTAATGGGGCTCAGCATGGCCCTGTCTTTCCTTGCGGCCATGGCCCTATTCCAGCTGCTTCCTTATTTCGTTGCTGGGACCCTGGTCGGCGGTACCAAGGAAACCACCCCGAATCCTTTCCTATTCAATTTTACAGCCGGGTGTGTTCGCATCAGTCTGCTATTGGCTTACATGTGGGGAATCTCACATCTGCCCGACATCCGCCGGGTTTTCCAATACCACGGCGCGGAGCATAAATCCATTTTCGCCCACGAGGCCGAGAAGGAATTGACCGTGGAATCCGCCGGCGCGCAAACGCGCTTTCACCCCCGGTGCGGCACCTCTTTTCTCCTCATAGTCGCATTGGTGTGTATTCTTTTCTTTTCCTGCTTGGATGCGCTTATCCTGTATTTCTTCCCGGGCGCATACCCTACCTTTTTCCATCGATTTCTGGCGCACCTTCCCTTTGTCCCCGTGGTGGCCGGACTCGCCTTTGAAGTGTTGAAATGGACGGCTCGCCATCAAGATTCGTCTTGGGTTCGTCCCTTGATTCTTCCGGGATTGTGGTTGCAAAGAATTACCACGCAGGAACCGGACGACAGTCAATTGGAAGTGGCTATCGCATCCATCCACGGCGCCTTGCGTACTTCCTCTCCTCTCCGTACCTAGCTGCCTTCGACCTTCCGGATAGGGAGTCGCTTGCGGGCGTTATTTTCATCCACCCTTTACTACTATATGTGCCCATGAACATGCAGGAACAGGCCCGCAAGGCCATAGAACGCAGCGAAGAAATAGAAAGCCTTTTGGGGAACCCCGAGGTTCTCGGCGACCGTGCCCGCATGACGGGGTTGAATCGCGTGCATAAAGGTTTGGTCGACGTGGTGGTCAAAGCGCACGAATACCTACGCGCCGTCGCAGAGCTGAAAGACTGGGAAAAAGCCGCCGACGATTCTTCCGATAAGGAGCTTCAGGCATTGGCTGGAGAAGAATTGGAGGGATTACGGGAGAAGATAGAGAAGCTGGAAGAGGAACTCCGCATTCTTTTCATTCCCAAGGATCCCAACGATACCCGCAACGCGGTTCTGGAAATAAGGGCGGGCACCGGCGGTGACGAAGCTTCGATTTTCGCCGGCGATTTGTTTCGCATGTACAAGTATTTTATTGAGACAAAGGGATGGCGGCTCACCGTTGTCGATGCGAACGAAGGCACGGCAGGCGGCTTCAAGGAAATCATTTGCGAAGTCGAGGGGGACGGACCTTACGGCGTCCTCAAATACGAAAGCGGCGTCCATCGGGTTCAACGCGTTCCGGCCACCGAAACCCAGGGCAGGGTGCATACTTCCGCAGCCACCGTGGTGGTGATGCCCATGGCCGATGAGATGGACGATATCGAAATCCGGGATGAGGAATTACGAGTGGATACCTTTCGCGCCGGCGGGGCCGGGGGGCAGCATATCAACAAAACCGATTCCGCGGTCCGACTCACCCATTTGCCTTCGGGTCTTGTCGTAGCTTGCCAGGATGAGAGGTCCCAGCATAAAAACCGGGCCAAGGCCATGGCATTGCTGAAAACCAGATTGCTGGACAAGCGGCTGGCGGATGCGAACGCCAAGGAAGCCGCCGAGAGAAAATCGTTGGTGGGTACGGGCGATCGGTCCGCGAAAATCCGGACCTATAATTTTCCCCAAGGCCGCGTCAGCGATCATCGCGTTAATCTCACTCTCTATAAGCTTGAGTCCGTCATGCATGGTGAAATCCAGGAATTCATCGATGCGCTCGAGATGGAAAGCAATGCGGAAAAGCTGCGCGAGATGGAGAAGAAATCCTGAATCCAAGCATAACCCAGCCTACGGTTCTGGAAATCCTGAACAAGTCAACCCAATATCTTCAGGATAAAGGCATTGACAATGCCCGCGCCGACGCACAATGGCTGCTTGGCCATGCCCTGGGTCTAAAACGCCTGGAGCTCTACCTGAATTTTGAACGCCCGCTTTCCGAACCCGAGTTAAGTCTTTGTCGGCAATTGATTCTGCGCCGATCGAAGCGGGAGCCGCTCCAGCATATTCTCGGAGAGATGCCTTTTCGGAAAGTGAATTTGAAAGTGGACCGGCGCGCTTTAATCCCGCGCCCGGAAACGGAATTGATTGTCGACACGGTTCGCCATCTTCTGGACGGAAAAGAAAATCCCAAGATCTTGGAAATCGGCGTAGGTACCGGCGCAATCTGCCTGTCCCTGATGCAAGAGATACCCGGAATCCAAATCCTGGGTGTGGATCTATCCATCGAAGGGCTCTCCCTCGCGCTTGAAAATGCCTCCAAGAACGCCTTGCCGCTCACCGGGAGGCTAATGCAGGGAGATGCCTTTTCGGGTTTGCGTCTGGAAGCAAAGTTCGATTTGATCGTCTCAAATCCTCCCTATGTGGGGCGAAGCGAGTTCGCTTCGCTGGCTCCTGAGGTGCGGGACCATGATCCCGAGTTGGCCTTGATAGGTGGACGGGAAGGCTGGGAGTTTCCTTGGAAGTTGATTGCCGAAGCACAAGGCTATTTGCGCAAGGGAGGTTTCCTGGTGATGGAGGTGGGTTCGGGACAGGCCCAGCTGCTTATGAAAAAAGCCGCGGATTTGGTATGGGCCTCCATGGAGGCGGCGCGTGACTATCAGGACATTGAGCGTTTCGTCATATTTAGGCGGTAACCCGAAATCATTTGCCGGAACCAACGGGTGTCATAATGGGTGGCCGTTCCACCGGCACTGAAGTTGGTTCGGCATGTTATCCATGATTACCAATCGCTCGGCCATTAGATCCTGTCGCTTGGCGCCATTCTCAATGGGGATAGTGCTGGAAGATGAGATCGGATATATTTTATGAGAATCCGATCCAGAAAACTCGACAAGACGTTAAAAATAATATTATGAATGCCAGTAACGCAGGTGTTTCTTTTTCTCACGGGGATTCAATCCTTCCAACGGAAGCACTGGATCTGAGAAATGATACGGAGATCGTTTTAAATATGACCAAAAAAAGAGGTAATTTGGTTGGTTTAAATTGAGCTCCTGAAATGAGGAAAAAGACAGATTATCCTTTCTTGGCGGCTAGAAAAGGCTTGTGTTTCCGATACAAATTGAATATGATATAAGTGTTGCGTAGGGAGGGGCCCCTCATGAGTATTATTGGTAATCTGGCAATAGTATCGACATTATGGATTCTTGCATGTCAACCAGCCGATGAGTCTGCCGTTAATCCAGATCCATCCTCAAGTCAATATTTACAAAATCCTACAGTGGATCACCAAAAAGAACCCGATTCAATCGCAGCTTCTACTAACATTTCAGTTCTGTATACGATTACATTTAATAAGAACCCGAAAGGTTTGAGATCCGTTAAGCAAAATAAAGAAGAATGGCTGGCTGCACGGGAAGAGGCTCTTTTAAATGGAATTGCTGCTCTTCGAGGAAAGTTGGGAAGCGCCATGGATACATTCTCAGTTTTGCCCCAAAGTAGCTCAGACGTCGGGATTGAAATAGAACTCACTGAAGTGCAACTTGCTAAGGTAAAGGATATCCCAGAAATCCAATGGGTTTCGCCATCTATTCCCAAAGCTACGCAAATTATGACGAATGATCCTGTTTATGATACCCTATCTCCAGTACAAATTATGACGAATGACCCTGTTTACGATACCATATCTCCAAGAGAATAGGTATCGAATAGTCTTAAGCATTCGGTGATAACCGTCTTGTAATGAAATGCTTTGATGGACAGATTTCCATTCCAGGAGATCAAACCCATGAAGCTGAAAGCCAATTATCACGAACCTGCAAAACTGCGAGCCGTTCGCAGCCCGCAATTCTACTTCGATGTCGTTGATAAGCATCCCCAAAGCGGATTGACCCTTGCCCAATATTGTCGCAAGCATCAGCCTGTTCCCTGAAATCCCGCGACATGCACCTTATGCTGGAGGGAATCGATTTGCAGCAGGTTCGCGGAAATAAGCGGTACCGATTACCGGCCGGAGCCTGAATAATGGTAAAAACAGCTTAAAATAAGGTTCCCTATATGTTACCTTAAATGGTGCCGATATGCCTCCCGAATTGGAGCAAGAACAGCGCGATTTCGAAGAAGCCAAGGCGCAAAATGAGAAGATCCGCTCGCTCTATAGGCATACGGACAGCAAGCTACAAAAGGCAGAAGACCAGTTAAGCTGGTACCAAAGGCAGATATTCGGTACCCGCTCCGATAAATTTATCCCCATCCCTCCTGAACAACAAAGACTGGCCGACCTCTTGCAAGCGGTGCCGATGGGGTCCGCCACAGCGAGATAGTCTATACCGACGACACCCCGGTGCGCGTCCTTATGGAAGGGAAAAAGCAGAAATGCCAACGCGGATATATGTGGACTTACATCGGTGGAGGGCATGTGGTCTACGAATATACCCGTGGCCGGGGCAGAAAATATCCGGGTGAGTTCCTGAGAGGGGCATTCTACCGAGCCATCCCTGTGGAAATCAATCCCCCGCGGAAATGAGTTTTTCCATCCCCCTGATCAAAAGGGTATTTTAAAACCAAGGGCTCACTGTCTTTGCTTAAGTGGGTTCCTTTAAACTGCTTCCAACAAAGAAGCGGGAACATTGTTGGAGGAAAATGGATGACGGACGTAGTTTCCCACATGACTCCTCCAACTGTAAAACTGGAAAAAGCCTCCACCGGCATTGAAGGACTGGATGAAATCACTTCCGGTGGACTTCCGAGGGGCCGGACCACCTTGGTGGCCGGCAGCGCCGGGTGCGGAAAGACCATGCTCGCCATTGAGTTCCTGGTGCGTGGCATCCTTGAGTATGGAGAGCCCGGGGTATTCATCGCTTTCGAGGAGTCTGCGGAAGATTTAGCCAAGAACGTCGCGTCCCTGGGGTTCAATCTTAAGGAACTGGAAGCGGACGGGAAGCTGATAGTGGAGCACATCCACGTGGATCGGGCCGAGATGGCCATTGCCGGCAAATTCGATCTGGAAGGCCTGTTCATGACCTTGGAATCCTGCGTCGAAACCGTCGCAGGCAAGCGCATCGCCATAGATACCCTGGAATCCCTCTTAGGAGGGTTCGATAATCAGGCCCTGCTGCGCCAGGAAATCAAGCGCCTTTTCAATTGGCTCAAGGATCGGGAACTTACCAGCGTCATCACCGCGGAACGCGGCGAAGGCGGCTTGACGCGTCATGGGTTGGAGGAATACGTTTCCGACTGCGTGCTGTTGCTCGATCATCGCATCATCGATCAGCTTTCCACGCGACGCCTGCGCATCGTGAAATACCGGGGCTCCCTCCACGGAACCAACGAATACCCCTTCCTAATCGATGAGAGCGGAATCTCAGTGCTGCCGATATCCTCCTTAAGCCTCGATCACAAGGCCGGCAGGGAGCGAATTTCCACCGGCATCCCGCGCTTGGACGTCATGTTGGAAGGCAAGGGGTATTTTCGCGGCAGCAGCATCTTGGTTTCGGGCACGGCGGGCAGCGGTAAGACCAGCATCGCCAATTTCTTCGCCAAGGCTACATGCGCCCGCGGCGAAAAGGTCCTGTACATGGCCTTCGAGGAATCACCCTCGCAAATCAAGCGCAACATGGAATCCCTGGGGCTCGACTTGGAACAGTGGGTCCAAAAGGGCCTGTTGCATTATCACGCTTCCCGCCCCAGCATGTACGGGCTGGAAATGCACTTGGTGAAAATCCACAAGTTGGTGCGTGAAATAAAGCCCAAGGTGGTCATTCTGGATCCCATCACCAATTTAACGGGAATGGGTACCGGCACGGAGGTGCACGCCATGCTGGTTCGCCTCATGGATTATCTGAAGGCGGAAGGCATCACCGGCCTGTACACGGCGCTCGCGTCCGGGCTGCAGATCCAGTTGGAGGCCGCAGAGGCGGGCATTTTTTCGCTCATCGATACCTGGCTGCTGGTTCGGGACATCGAGTTGAACGGGGAGCGGAACCGGGGCATGTACGTCATCAAATCGCGCGGCATGTCGCATTCCAACCAGATACGGGAATTCCGCATGTCGTCTCAAGGAATTGATCTCCTGGACGTGTACGTCGGGCCCTCCGGTGTGGTGACGGGGTCGGCGCGCCTGAGCCAGGAGGCCGCGGAAAAGGCTGCGTCAATGGAAGTGGAGCAGGAGGTGGAGACCACCCAGATGAGGCTTCGCCGCAAACGCAAGGTGATGGAAGCCGAGTGGGCCGCGCGCGAGGCGGACTTGGCTGCGGAGGAAGCGGAAGCAGCCCGCGTGGCCGCGCAGAAGAAGAAGGCTAACGTGCGCTTGGAAACGGATCAATTGGAAATGGCCGTGCACCGGAAATCGGATTCCATGGCTTCCCAAGACGCGCCCGGTCTTGAGGATAAATGATGGAACAAGAAATTTCGAATACCCCCCAAGACCCTTCCCCCGAAGGAGAAAGTGGCACCTTCCTGCTTAAACTGTACGTGGCCGGCAAGACGCCGCGTTCGGTGACCGCAATCCAGAACCTTAAAAAGATCTGCGAGGAACACCTGAAGGGTCGCTACCAACTCGAGGTTATCGACCTGGCGCACAATCCAAGTCAGGCTCGCACGGACAAGATTTTAGCCATTCCCACTTTGATCCGCAGCCTTCCCATACCCATCAGACGCATCATTGGGGACTTGTCGGACAAGGACCAGGTACTCATCGGTCTCAACATCGAGAATATTTGATGGAACCCGTTATCGAGAACGAAAGCCGGGAATTGCGGAAAGAACTCGAATCGACGCGGCAAAAGTTGCGCGAGTCCGAAGCCACCCTCGAAGCCATCCGCCTCGGAAAGGTGGACGCTTTGGTGGTGTCCGGCGAGCCTGGTAAGGACCAGATCCGGGTCATTTTGGACATGGGATCATTGGGCGACTCCCTGTTCAACCAGATCGCGCAGCCCATTTTCATTCTGGACGATGGCTACCGCATCCTACGTTCCAATCAACCTGCTCAGGAATTATGCGGATTCAATCCCGTGGGTCGGTTGTTCCCGGATACTGTGCCCTTCCATCCCACGGATGAGGGGGAAGAGAACGATTTCAAAGACTTGCTGGGGAAATGGATCGCGGAGGGCAAGCATATCAGCGGGCTGGGTGTCTATTATGATCATCCCGAGTGGGGAACGCGCTTCTATCTACTGGATGCGAATCCCGTCACGCTTTCCTGGGAAGGTGTGCAGGGCGGAATCATGACCTTGATGGATATCACGGCCCGCAAGCTTTCCGAGCTCAGGCTTGCCGTGAAGAGCGATCAGCTCCGGCACCAGTTCAACCTGCTTAAGTCCGTCAGCGACAACATCGCGGAGGGCCTGATCCTGGTCGATGTGGACCGGAAAATCATTTTTCGGAATCCGGCCATGCTGGAATTACTGGGCGTCCAGGAACCGGATCTCCTCGGCCGGGATTTACACGAGGTCTTTCGGGTCGAAACCGAACCCGAAAAGGAACCTTTCATCGCGGCGGACCCGTCCCATAAAACCGGACAGGAATTCGTGACCCAGGTCGGCAAGCTCATGGCCCGGGACGGCCGCATTACGCCGGTTCAATTCTCGTACTACCCCGTCAAGGATGGGGAAAAGGTGCGCGGAAGCATCATCGTGGTGAGCGACAACAGCGAACGCGTAGCCTCGGAGCGCCAATTGCGCCTGAGCGTGGAGAAGCAGCAGCAGTCGCAGAAGATGGAAGCCATCGGTAGGCTGGCAGGCGGCGTTGCTCATGACTTCAACAACCTTCTTCTGGCCATACTCGGTTTTACGGATCTCTCCCTCGCCCTTATCGAGCAGGGAACGCCTATTTATGAGAACCTCGTGGAAGTCAAAAAGGCGGGAGAGAAGGCGGCCGCCATCACGGGACAATTGCTTGCCTATAGTCGCAAGCAGATTCTCGCCCCCACCATCCGCCGCGTGAACGATTCCATCGAGGATTTGCGCAACATGCTCGGCCATCTCCTCGGTGAGAACATCAGCCTGCAGGTGGACCTATCACCGGACCCCCTGTGGGTGGAAGTTGATCAGAGGAAGCTTCAGCAAGTTCTGGTCAACCTGGTCCTGAACGCCAGGGATGCCATGCCCGGAGGCGGGAAGTTATTCATCCGCACGGGCCGCTTGGATATCGAGTCAAATGATGTAAGCGGCATGGTCGGGGAAGTGCTCAGGGAGACGGATGAGGGCATGCCCCCCGGAAGCTATGCCTTCATTGAAATCGAGGACACGGGAACGGGAATGAGCTGGGCCGTGCTGGAACACCTTTTCGAACCGTTCTTCACCACCAAGGAGTTCGGCAAAGGGTCTGGTCTGGGGCTGTCGACGGCCTTCGGCATCATCCGGCAAATGGGCGGGCACATGCAGGTGTTCAGTCAGGAGTCGCGCGGTTCTCTTTTTAGAGTCATCCTTCAGCTCCGCAGTCGTCCCGCCGTCGCTGAAGACGCGCCTTCGATGACACCGACCGACCTTCATGAAGGCCATGGGCGGTTCATCATGCTGGTGGAAGATGAAGAGGTGGTGCGCAGGCTTCTGGCCAAGGTCCTGAAGGATAGCGGCTATCTGGTGATCGAAGCCAAAAACGGAGAGGATGCCTTGGCCAAGCTGCCGGATCAAAACACCGATCTGGTCTTGGTTGTGACTGATCTCCTCATGGACGGCATGGGCGGCATCGAATTGGCGGAACGCCTCAAGAGCCTCCGCCCGGGAGTGGATATCCTGTTCATGTCCGGATATACCGAGGACCAACACAAGCTGCCCCTCATCGGCGGAGAGTCACCGAATTTCATGGCCAAGCCCTTTCGACCCGGGGATTTCCTGGCGAAGGTGCATTCCATCATTGAGCCTTCCGCGCATTCCGCCAGATCTTAGCCTACTTTAGCGCACGCCAGGGTAATTTCCTTCTCAAGAATTTTACAGTAGGCTAATTTTTTCCCTATTACAATGGCGGCTTTTCCATCAGCAAAGGAAAGACTGAATTCAACACGCGGCTGCGACCCCGTAAGTCCCTTGCCTTCAGTGTAATTCTTATATCGGTCTCCCATATTTTTCACTCTCGTATTTGTTCAGGGTTCCGCCCACTTCAGCCTGTATCAGTTCTTGCTCGAATTCCGGGGCCAGAATATCGCTTCGGCCTACGATGACCCTTTCCAAGGCGCCTGGAGAGGGGTCGCTTCCATTTGCCGCCGATGATGGACGAGGAAATACAGGCATCAGCCTGTTCCCTGAACTCCCGCGACATGCACCTTATACTGGAGGGAGTCGATTTGCAGCAGGTTCGCGGAAATAAGCGGTACCGATTACCGGCCGGAGCCTGAATAATGGTAAAAATGATTGGCGACAATTAAAATTCCAGGTCGTGTTGATATCTAAATCAACTGGCGGCCCAAAAGCCTAAGCTTATCTGAGCTCTAATCTTCACTTCCGAGGTACTTTGACTGGCCGTAAAAAGGGGTGGCTGCACCTGTGTATAGTGAACTTAGGGTCAGTTGGTATATTTCTCCCACGCCCTTTCGCAAATTATCCAGAGGGGCTGCACCAAGACCTTGTTAAAAAGGAAAAAACCGTGCCCAAAGCCGTTCTCCTCATCAATCTGGGCACTCCCGACAGCCACAGTTCGGGCGCTGTAAGAGCCTACCTGCGCCAATTTTTAAGCGATCCTCGAGTTATCGATATTCCGGCACTATTTCGCTGGCTGCTGCTGAATTTGGTCATTCTTCCTTTCCGGCCCGCAAAATCCGCCGCTGCCTACTCCAAAATCTGGACCCCGGAAGGCTCGCCTCTTTTAACTAATACGAAGCGCTTCACTCGTAAATTATCCGAGCGAATAGGGGAAGGCGTTATTGTCGATTTCGCCATGCGATACGGAAATCCTTCCATCGAATCGGTCGTGAACAAAATGCTGTCGGAGCCTGTGGAAGAATTGATCATTCTTCCCCTATACCCTCAATATTCGTCCTCCGCAACGGCTTCTTCGGTGGAAGAGGTTTTCAACATCTTGAAGAAGAGAGCCAACATTCCTCCCATAAAGGTTCTTGGCGCTTTTTATTGTGATGCCGGATACGTTAATGCCGTTGCGGAAACCGCCAGACAATTGATATCCGGGCAGAGTTGGGATTGTTTCCTTTTCAGTTATCACGGACTTCCCGAGAGGCATGTGGTGAAAAGCGAGGGGCGTCCCGGCTTTTGTCTCGCCGAGAACGATACCTGCTGCGCAGCACCTTGCGCGGCCAATCAATACTGTTACCGGGCCCAATGTTTCGCGACTACTCGTAGAGTGGCAAGCGCATTAGGCCTACCCATGGATAAATGCAAGACCTCCTTCCAGTCGCGCCTTGGGCGCACGCCATGGATTAAACCGTTCACGGACGAACTTTTCCAACAGCTCCCGCAGCAGGGAATCAAGAATCTGCTGGTATTTTCACCATCTTTTGTAGCGGATTGCCTGGAAACCCTGGAGGAAATCGCCATGCGAGGAAGTGAAACTTTCATAGCTGCGGGAGGTGAAAAGCTGGAGTTGGTTCCTTCCCTGAATTCCACAGAGTCCTGGGTGGATGCCGTTGCAGCCATGGTGCAAAACCATCTCTAGCAGGTGTGAGGCGTTCTGGGTGGGTAAGGTCGAATAAACCGATTTATGCCCCATTCTTACCTAAAACAAATGAAAACAACGGGTTATCTGAAAAATAATGGCCCTTAACCCTTGGAGAAAATGAGGACGAGAGCTAACTTAGCGCCGGTCGGCAGGTGAACCTTTTAAAACTTGAGTTTCTTAGGGAATTTGAGTAAAAATACGGGTTTTCGCTCAGGACAGGTTATTCAAGTCGGGCCAAATATCAATCGGTCCGCCCCTTGTAAAAGGATGGCTCTTGAATTAACTTATCTGCCCCTTCCGAAAAGAAGGGCGGCACGGTAAAGGAGAAATAAAACTCCAATACCATTGACACTGATTCGAAATCAGTGTAGTTTTATCGGCCCCCAAAAGTGGGGCGCTTTGACTCTCCGCAGTCAAAGGGTTCTTTGAGAGAAATCAGGAGCAAATTAGACGTGCAGAACGGGCACGAAACAGCCGGGTAAAACCGGAAGTTTTGGAGTGCCCCGTCGAGAATCCGAAGTAACTAAATGATCCGAGAGGATTGTCAGGTTCTTCAAACATTTCTTCATAATTTATGGAGAGTTTGATCCTGGCTCAGAACGAACGCTGATGGCGTGCCTCATACATGCAAGTCGAGCGGGGTAGCAATACTCAGCGGCGAACGGGTGAGTAACGCGTAAACAATCTGCCCAAAAGTGGGGGATAACTATCCTAACGGATAGCTAATACCGCATAGGGATACGGAGTCGCATGGCTCTTTATCGAAAGGCTTCGGCCGCTTTAGGATGAGTTTGCGTCCCATTAGCTTGTTGGCGGGGTAACGGCCCACCAAGGCGACGATGGGTAGCCGGCCTGAGAGGGTGACCGGCCACATTGGGACTGAGATACGGCCCAGACTCCTACGGGAGGCAGCAGTAGGGAATTTTGCGCAATGGGGGAAACCCTGACGCAGCAACGCCATGTGTGGGATGACGCATTTCGGTGTGTAAACCACTGTCAGCAGGGAATAAACGGCAGCTTTATGCTGCTTTGAATGTACCTGCAAAGGAAGCCCCGGCTAACTTCGTGCCAGCAGCCGCGGTAATACGAGGGGGGCAAGTGTTGTTCGGAATTACTGGGCGTAAAGGGAGCGTAGGCGGGAGCCTAAGTCAGGTGTTTAATTCCGGGGCCCAACCCCGGGCTTGCACTTGAAACTGGGTTTCTTGAATAGGGAAGAGGTAGATGGAATTGGAGGTGTAGCGGTGGAATGCGTAGATATCTCCAAGAACACCAGTTGCGAAGGCGATCTACTGGTCCCATATTGACGCTGAGGCTCGAAAGCGTGGGGAGCAAACAGGATTAGATACCCTGGTAGTCCACGCCGTAAACGATGAACACTAGGTATTGGACTAGTCAACGGTCCAGTGCCGTAGCTAACGCGTTAAGTGTTCCGCCTGGGGAGTACGCCCGCAAGGGTGAAACTCAAAGGAATTGACGGGGGCCCGCACAAGCGGTGGAGCATGT
This sequence comes from Fibrobacteria bacterium, assembly GCA_041746255.1. Classification (GTDB taxonomy): domain Bacteria; phylum Fibrobacterota; class Fibrobacteria; order UBA11236; family UBA11236; genus JBGTHM01. The sequence goes on from JBGTHM010000106.1 coordinate 32,189, forward strand.
GGTTTAATTCGACGCAACGCGAAGAACCTTACCAGGGCTTGACATGGGAAGGACCGGACGAGAGATCGTCCTTCTCCCGCAAGGGAGCCTTCTACACAGGTGCTGCATGGCTGTCGTCAGCTCGTGTCGTGAGATGTTGGGTTAAGTCCCGCAACGAGCGCAACCCTCGTTTCTAGTTGCCATCAGGTTAAGCTGGGCCCTCTAGAGAGACTGCCGCGAATAACGCGGAGGAAGGTGAGGACGACGTCAAGTCATCATGGCCCTTACGTCCTGGGCTACACACGTGCTACAATGGGCGCTACAATGGGTTGCAATGCCGCGAGGTGGAGCTAATCCCCAAAAGCGTCCTCAGTTCGGATTGGAGTCTGCAACTCGACTCCATGAAGTTGGAATCGCTAGTAATCGCGGATCAGAACGCCGCGGTGAATACGTTCCCGGGCCTTGTACACACCGCCCGTCAAGCCACGAAAGGGGGGAGCGCTCTAAGCCGCGATGGTAACCCGCAAGGGAACCTAGCGTCTAAAGCGAGACTCCTAATTGGGGCTAAGTCGTAACAAGGTAGCCGTATCGGAAGGTGCGGCTGGATCACCTCCTTTCTAAGGAGTATAGTCAAGCGGATGGAACGGGAAACCGGGAAGTCCGTCGATGCGATGTCCATCGTGACATCGTAGGTTGACACAGGGGCCTCAAGTCTGTTCTCTACGTCGTTTGCTCCTCATTACTTTCTTTGAACTGGCCGTTCCCAAAAGGAGCAGCCTGATTTTCAAGAAAAATCGGAAAGGTCCATTGAGACCTATCCGCTCTTTGACATGATGAATGAAATGAAAAACAAGCAGAGCAGAATCATCTGTTTTTGATGGGAGTAATTCCATTGAAAGTAATGAATCTGCCCTACTCGAGCTTGTGCGGCTTCTAGGGCCAATCGGTAACGTGAAGGTTCCCGGTTGGGATAGAAGCGGCGTGAGACAGTCGTGGCTTGGAGGAAAAAGATTTAAAACTCTTTTTTTCCAAGACATTTTGAAGTATTAAAGGGCAAATGGGGGATGCCTTGGCATTCACCGGCGATGAAGGACGTGATAAGCTGCGATAAGCTTCGGGGAGGTGCAAATAACCTTTGATCCGGAGATTTCCGAATGGGAAAACCCACCGTGCTTTAGCACGGTATCCTCTCCTGAATTCATAGGGAGCTGGAAGCGAACGGGGGGAACTGAAACATCTCAGTACCCCTAGGAAAAGAAATCAACCGAGATTCCCTGAGTAGTGGCGAGCGAAAGGGGAGGAGCCTAAACCAGACCTAGTCTGGGGTAACAGGACCACTATATAGGAGTTACAAAGTTTTTCTCTAGCAGAAGCGGTTTGGAAAAACCCGCCATAGACGGTTATAGCCCGGTACGCGAAAGAGAAAAGTCTCCTTGTGGTATCCTAAGTAAGACGGGGCACGAGAAACCCTGTTTGAAGTCGGGAGGACCACCTTCCAAGGCTAAATACGAGTGAATGACCGATAGTGAACCAGTACCGTGAGGGAAAGGTGAAAAGAACCCCGGAAGGGGAGTGAAATAGAACCTGAAACCATTTGCCTACAAGCGGTCGAAGGAAGGGCTTGCCCTTCTGACGGCGTGCCTTTTGTTTAATGAGCCAGCGAGTTACTCGTCTGTAGCAAGGTTAAGGGCCTCAGGCCTGAAGCCGAAGGGAAACCGAGTGTGCATAGCGCGTTCAGTTGCAGGCGGTAGACACGAAACCCGGTGATCTAGCCATGGCCAGGTTGAAGCGTGGGTAATACCACGTGGAGGACCGAACCGTTTAACGTTGAAAAGTTATCGGATGAGCTGTGGCTAGGGGTGAAAGGCCAATCAAACTGGGTGATAGCTTGTTCTCCCCGAAATATATTTAGGTATAGCGTTACGATAGTTTACAGGGGGTAGAGCACTGATTGGACTAGGGGGCATACCAGCTTACCAAACCCAAACAAACTCCGAATACCTGTTAAATGTTTCGTGGCAGTCAGTCCGTGTGAGATAAGTTTCATGGACGAGAGGGGAACAACCCGGACCGTCCGCTAAGGTCCCTAAATCGATGCTAAGTGAGAAAGGATGTGGAATTCCTCAGACAACCAGGAGGTTAGCTTAGAAGCAGCTATCCTTTAAAGAAAGCGTAATAGCTCACTGGTCAAGGGATTCTGCGCCGAAAATTACGTGGGACTAAGCTGCCCACCGAAGCGGCGGGCTTGCATCTTTGGATGTGAGCGGTAGGAGAGCGTTCTGTAAGCCTGTGAAGGTGTCCTGTAAGGGGTGCTGGAGGTATCAGAAATGAGAATGCTGGCATGAGTAGTGACAATGGGGGTGAGAAACCCCCACACCGTAAGTCTAAGATTTCCTGGGTAAAG
>JBGTHM010000107.1:0-4299 GCA_041746255.1 Fibrobacteria bacterium
GGTCGGTATTCAAATAGCTCTTCCGCCCCTTTTTGGAGAACCCGGCTGAACACATAAAGATCGCCTCCGGTTGATAGTTTGATTCCATTGAAAATTTCACCCAATTCCAGGCTGAATCCAGGAACCAAATCCCAACCATTATAGGCATAGGGATCCGTTGCGGATGGCAGTTTGTACTGCGGCCCATCTCCCAAATAAACCGCGCCGAAAGTCTGAACGGAAAAGTCATCGGTAAATACGGCCTTCAACCCGGAAAGAATTCGGTGGGATCGGGATAGCGTGAGAGTTTCCGGATCACCTTCAACTTGCGCCAAGCAAGGTTTTGCATAGGCTAAAATCGCCATCAGTGAAATTAACACGGCTTTTTGCATTGCTTCCTCGGATAAGGATAAATCGAATCAACGTGAATGGTTTTTTCACCGTGCCTGGATGCGCCTTACGTGAAAGGGGAGCCGAAACTCCCCCATCTTTGAAAGACGGCGGTACCGGATTATCGGTAAAAAGTAATTACTCAGTCCTATTTTTTTACGGTAAGTTTGCCAACCGTATGGGAAACTCCGTCCGTACCATCCACCGTGACGATATAGGGGCCATTGGCCAGTTCGAAATTGGGAACTTCAATCCAATCCAGCCTCTGGGAAGCATTCGCAAACGTATGACGACGACCGGTCATATCCGCAATGGTGACGCCGTTGAACCTGCCTGAGAAAGGCAGGTTCAACATTAGGGAATTCCCGGCATGGACATGGTTGAGAAATCTGGAGCGGTTCACGGTTGCGTTACTCGGGAGATCCCCTATTGCAGTGGGTCCCGCTTGAGGGTTCGGATTTTTAAGCTTTTTGATGAACTCCGCCGGTGATCCATTTTGTGCGCCAGTCAGTGCATACCACATCATGCCCGCATCGGAGACATCTCCTGGCTTGGCATTCTGCCGGGAGAGCATCCATGCGAACTTGTCGCCCATATTTTTCAGTTCATCCCATTGCCCTTTGGTACGGGCACCCATATTTGCATTTTGATCGGAAATGCTGATGAACTTGGCGCCTCCTGGAAGTTTCTTCAGATCGCTCCATTTTTTTGAAAGTCCCGCGCCATGGACATGGTCGTTGTTCCAATTGGAATGGGAAATGAAAGTGATATACTTGCGTTTACTCTCATCAACGGCCTGCAAGCAGCGATAAGCCACTTCCATCGGCCCGGCTTGGATTGATATCAATTGATTGTCTTCGGTGGATTTTTCCGCTTCTTTTTTGAAATTGGCGATGGCGCCATTCAAATTCTTCATGTCGTCAAAGAATTTGGATTTGTCCGCCAGAAACCTCTCGGCGCCTCCCAGGGCGCTTTCGGTCATTTGCTTTTCGCCCTCTGCCGTGGACCCACCACTAAAGTGATTACTGTAATCAAAATGGACAATCATATGGTTGCGCCCGAACGCCCAGGCCATTCCCAAGGAAAAGGCCGTCGCACCCCAATCGTCGTGATCATGAATGTTGCCATCCGCGCTATAGGCTATCCTGTGTTGCATACCAATTTGCGAAAAAGTCGGCGCTGCTGAAAATATAAGCGCCGAAATTCCCAGGGTTATCCACCTTTTCATATTTTCTCCAAGCGTGTTAATAATCTTAAGCCGGCTTTTTAATATTCCACCCAGACAACTCTCTTCGTTCTCCCCAAATTGCCGGTGCCACATGAATGTATCTTGAAAAAAACCATCCTGGCTCCCGTTTTTAATGCATGAGACTTAAAACTGTTTCATGGAAAATACATGCGTTTCAATTAGTCGCAGTGGGGGTGTATGTCCTTCTCAATACTGGATTATCAAAATGATCAGAAGGGTGACAAACGTGGATTAGTAAACCAAATCTTTATTGCCACGTACCAACAAAGCTGCCTGTATAATTTATTGTCACGTGACAACTTAACGACCGGGATAAGTAGGGAATCACACGATGTGGAAGATGAATGAAGCCGGAGGGGCGCAGCTCCCCCCGTCATTTTTTCCGATTACCTTGTTTTATGGTGGATTACGATTATTATAATTACCACCTATTAATATTTACGCCATATTTATTGGTACTATAATAATTTCACGAGAACCCTATACGAATGGGACGAAGCCTTCCTATCTCCCATAACACCGGACTGAGATATGATCTCTTTCTGTTTCACTGGCCTGTACTCGAAAGGATACGGTACCTGATCTCCAGCCCGTCCCATGGGACTTTGTGGCCGCTTTTCCATGTTTTTCCAAGATCTCTGGATTATATTTAAACATGCTCAAACATAAGCCCACCCGGGGGGGGGAACAGCCGATGACCCAGTCAAAAAACCGCTTGCCAGCATCCCTTTTGCTGCTCTGTGCCCTGGCCTCCAATCTTCAAGGCCAGGACTACCTGTTTACCCCTACCCTGGATAAAAATTCCTTGGAAGGTTGGACGCCGTATTATGCCAAGGCGCCGGTTGAGAAAACCACCAAATGGAAGGTGGAAAATGGAATTCTCCATACTTCAACGCAAAAAGAACCTAAAGGCCACTGGCTGATTTCCGACAGCTTGTACGGTGACTTCATCTTGCGCTTCGAATTCAAATTGATACGAGGAAATTCAGGTATCAATTTCCACAGTTTTTTCGGAAATGAGGATGTGGAAGGCCCGCAAGCCGACATGGGCAATAAAACCTCGGGCCGCATTTACGAAGTTATCGTTAAAGGCGGCAAATTCTCCGGCTCCTGGCTATCCAACCTCCATCCAGCTATGGAGTCGTCGTATAAAGCCAATGATTGGAATTCAATGGAGATACGCGTAAAAGGCTCGGCCATCCAAGTCGATTTTAATGAAAAAAGGGTTACGGAATACACATTCCCCAGAATCAGGGAAAAGGGGTTTCTAGCATGGCAATTGCACTCTAATCAAGACGTGGAGTTCTTTTTACGCGGCGTCCAAATTTCCCAATGGCAAGAAGTGGTTTCCTTGGCCGTGACTCCGTATGTCGAAGCAGTTAGGAAAGGTCCCTCGCTTTCAATCACGACTTCGTCCCGTATCAATGGATACGCGGCTGATCAGGGAATCCAAGCCTTCGGAATCGACGGCCGGTCCTACCGCAACGGTTCGATGCGTGCCACTCCCATCATTCGCCTTGGTGAATAACCCTTAAGGCTTCAGGGAAGTACCAAGAAACTTCCGTTTTCCGAACTTCCTGGGTCTTCATTCGTGATGGAAGTAAGGGTATAGAAATGTAGCCCCACATCAAGCGCCTCTTGCGAAAAAGAATTCACCCCCGGCTCTAATCGTGTGGTTAATACCGTTTTGCCTTGCGCATTGCGCACTTCCAGCGATGCCGGCTGGGTGATGGAAAGGCTGACCGGCTGCGACTTGGACAGACTTCCAAACCGAAATGGAAGTTGTACACTTTGACGGCGCCTCGCATCTGCAAGGGAGCGCTTGTCTCCAATTGATACGGTTACGGGGACAGGAATGGCTTTTTTCCAACCAGCAGCATACATTTTTTCCAGACTATCCAGAACAGGTTTGTAGGCCGCTTGATTAGCGACACTTTCATTCTCATTCGGATCTTTGAGGTGGTCAAAGAGAACTTTGGAAGAACCTCCCCAGGTAATGTAAGAGTACCGGTCGGTGACCATGGCATTTCCATCCTTCCAACGCGGGAATACCGCCGGCTTCCAGGGTTGATTGGGATTTTTCAACAATGGCATAAAGCTGGAACCTTCTAATTGCCCCTTCACCTTGGCTGAAGCAGTTATTCCCGCATAATCAAGCAACGTGGGGTAAATATCCACGAATTCCACCAACTGTTTTAATTCCAAACCTTTGGGTATGCCGGGGCCATTCATGATGAGCGGGGAACGTAAGGAGAGATCAGTCAAATTATGTTTTCCCCAAAAATTGTGTTCGCCCAGATTCCACCCATGATCGCCCCAAATTATGACCATTGTGTTCTCGTTCAATCCCTCGTCCTTGAGCTTCGCAAGTACTTTCCCGATTTGCGCATCAATGTAGGAGACGCATGCATAATACCCCCACCGCATCCGCCGGTGAAACTCATCGGAATTATCCGTCATGCCACGAAGGTGATAATTTTTATACTCGCCACCGGATTTAAGTTGCGATGCGTTTTTAGGAGTGTATCGATTGTTAGCCAATTCCAATTTATTTGGATCATACAGATCCCAATACTTTTTCGGCGCATAGAACGGCATATGGGGCTTATAAAAACCCATGGCCAGGAAAAAGGGTTTATCCATCTTGGCCACTTTCCCTAAATCCTGAATCACCTTTTCGG
>JBGTHM010000108.1:0-31536 GCA_041746255.1 Fibrobacteria bacterium
CGGGCACGTCGACCTTGAAATCAACTATTGCGGAACCGCCCGCCGGAACCAAAGTAGTCTGTACATTCCTTTGATTCGGGATGGTACCGCCTTCCGTATAGACCACGTCGAAAATCTCGCCAATTACGTGGAATGACGAAACCAGATTAGGGCCGCCGTTGCCGACGAAGAGGCGCAGGGTTTCACCGACCTGGGCTTTAACGGCATTATCGCCGGCCATGGCCCCGACCGCTCCGTTGAAAACCACATAATCCGCATCTTCCCTTACGGCTTTTTCCATGGAAAAGGCCTGCAGGCCAGGCGCCCCATATTTTCCTTCGGTATAAAAATCGCTTTGCATGACATAGAATTCACGGTCAACTTTGGGAAGCCCGCCTTTGGGTTCCACAAAAATGAGACCATACATACCATTGGCGACATGCATGCCTACAGGCGCGGTGGCGCAATGATAAACATAAAGACCGGGGTTAAGCGCTTTGAAGGAAAAGACGGAAGTATGGCCCGGCGCCGTAAAGGAGGCGGCCGCTCCTCCGCCAGGCCCCGTCACCGCATGTAAATCGATGTTATGCGGTACCTTGGAATCGGGGTGATTATGTAAATGGAATTCCACTTCGTCTCCTTCACGGATACGTATGAATTTTCCCGGAACGCTGCCGCCGAAGGTCCAGAATACATAGCGGGTTCCATCAACAATGGTTTTTTCGACTTCGGTGACTTCCAGATGCACTACCATCTTGGTGGCATGCGTACGGGTAATGGGCGGTGGCACATTGGGAGCGTCGGTCAGAATCGCCACTTCCTCTCCGACAATCCGGTCATCGGCGGGCGCCTGGGATTTCTTCTCGCCATTGTTGCAGGCCGATAGGGTTCCCGCCAGAGCAAAGGCAAGCCCCAGAGTGAAAATTCGAAATGGAAGGGAAGTTTTAGGAAAAGACATGATTATACTCCTTGAGTTTAATTCGCATTGCGAGACTCGATTTCCAATCTCAACACACATACCGTATACCAAAGCAAAAATCCGGCCACACTTTAAAAGATAACCGAACATCTGATCCAAAAGACAAATATGTCCATTAAGAGGCGATTCAAGCCATCGAACTCCGTTGAATCCCCGAATGCGCTTTATATCAGCCTTTGGCATCCTGAATGGCCCAATTTTCTGGCCATTCTGTCAATTATAAGCTCAAAAACCCGGCATTTTGGCAAACGATAAATAGCCTCGTTCGCGGTTTTTCATCTTATTATCACAGACATGGAAAGTATATGGATTAATATATCCATTGATGTCACCCGCGCGTTTCCGGCATACCGATTGCTCGGAAAGCATGGAATAACTCTACCCTCTTCAAGCCAGGACAGGATCGCTTGATATGCTAGACAAAGGAATTATCGGATTGACGGGCCTTATGTTTCTGGCTTTAGGGTTGCTGACGCCCTCTCCGGCAACGGCGGAAACCCAAATCCATCCGCTCATCGAAAAGAGCAATTGCCTGGCCTGCCATCAGATAAGTGGCAAAGCGATAGGTCCGAACTTTTCCGAAATAGCTTTAAAGTACGGCAAACAAGATTCCCGGAAATTACTGGAAAAAATCCGGGACGGAGGCAGTGGAACTTGGGGAGCCATCCCCATGCCCCCCCATCCGCAACTTTCCGAATCCGACCTGCAAGCGATGGTCGAATGGATTCTGGCTTTAGGCGAGAAATCAGCCCCGGCGGTCGCCAAATCCCCCAGGCTGGGAACCAAACCCGGGGAAATGATTGAATACCGGCAATTTCCCATCATTGGAAGCCGGGTGGCGATTTGGATCCTGGCCCAGTTGCATCTCATGTTTGCCGCCTTCGTACTCGCCGTCCCCATGTTTGCCTTGATAATCGAATATATCGGCTACCGCACCGGCGAAAAGCGTTATGACCAACTCGCCCATGAATTCACCAAACTGCTTTCGACTTCCTTTTCCTTTACGGCCGCATTGGGAACCCTGCTCACCTTCATGCTTTACTTTCTCTATCCGAAATTGATGACGTATCTGACTTCCATTTTCGGTTGGACTTTCCTGCCCTACGTTCTCCTGTTTTTCGGGGAGGCGGTTTTCCTCTATTCCTACTACTACGGCTGGGGAAAGTTCAGTCCCCGAATCCACCTCGCTTTGGGAGTAGGCCTCAACCTTACCGGTATCGGAATCCTTTTCATCGCCGACGGATGGCTGACCTTCATGAATACTCCCGGCGGGGTGACTGAGACGGGTGAGCTGCTCTCGACCTGGGATGCCGTCAACAATTACACCTGGATGCCCATCAACATCCATCGCCTGATCGCCAACGTGGCTTTCGGCGGCTCCATTGCGGCCGCTTACGGGGCGTATAAATTTCTGGGAGCCAAAACCGACGAAGAGAAGGCCCATTACGATTGGATGGGTTATATGGGCAACTTCATCGCAATCGCAGCCCTGCTCCCCCTCTCCTTTGCGGGGTATTGGCTGGGTAAGGAAATCTACGCCTACTCCCAGAACATGGGCATGACCTTAATGGGGGGCGCCTTTTCCTGGCTATTCATCATCCAAGGGGTACTCATCGGAGTTCTCTTTCTCGCCGCCAACTATTACCTGTGGCTTGGCATGGGCCGCATACAGGGGGCTGAACGATTCCGCGGTTTCATTAAATGGTTGCTGGCCGTGATTACCATTTGCTTTATCGTATGGGCCACACCGCATTCCCTGATCGCCACCGTGCAGGAGGCGAGAGCCATGGGAGGCTCCCACCATCCCTCGCTGCGGGTTCTTGGAGTGATGTCGGCCAAGAACACGGCCGTGAACATTCTCATTCTCACCACTTTCGTCAGCTTCCTGCTCTACCGCAGGGGAAACAAACAGGCTACGGTATCCTGGGCAAGATACGGCAACTATGCCCAGTTCGGAATTTTCGCGGGGGTCTCCCTCTTCGTGATTTTTCTGGGAGTTTACGGCTATTTCGTGGAAGCGGCCGTGCGCATCAAGCTCTCCATCCCGCAAGTGTTATCGGTACTTTTCGCCATGGTATCCGTTACGATATTGGACATAGCGTTGTTTCACAAGGCGAAGATAACCGGTGAAATCAAATGGGGAAGCATGCCCAGGAGAGCGCAATACGCCCTGTTTCTCATCGCCATCACTTTCACCTGGATCATGGGGCTCATGGGATACGTGCGCTCGGGAATCCGTCAGCATTGGCATGTACATGGCATCATGCGCGACACATCGCCCGAGGCCTATACGCCCACCTTGGGATTCGCCGCCAATGTGGTTTCCATCACCGTAATGATGTTTTTCGCCTTGATTTCCATCGTCTTTTGGCTGGCCAGCCTTACCGGCCGGAAAAATTGGAGCCCGCCTCCCATAAGCGGAATGGCTCCGCCGCCCGGAATTTCCTTGCAAGCCATGCCGAGCGATAAGGAGGCTGCGCATTGAAAAACTTCATGAACATCCTCTTATTCACCTTGTTGGTTACCGCTTTCTATACCTATGTGGGCCATATGGTACCCCAACAGGAATTCCATCCTCCCCAGGAATTGGAAATACGTCCCGATATGTCCACCGCCGAATTGGTGGAAGTCGGACGCGAGCTTGCCGCCGGAAAAGGAACTTGCATGGCCTGCCATACCCTCGGCAAAGGCGAGGGCGGGCGTTTTCCCGATCTGGAAAACATAGGAGTGAAAGCCGAGAGCCGGCGCCCGGACATGAGCTCCCTGGATTATCTGGCGGAATCGCTATACGAACCCGAAGCCTTCATCGTAGAAGGCTTCAACCCGGGCATGCCCGCCGTGCATAAAGCCCCAATCAGTTTATCCGATGCCGAAATCATCGCCATTATCGCCTGGATGCAAACGCTGGGAGGAGAGGCAACCGTCGGCCTTTCCGCTACCCATAAATACTCCGGGGCGTCAGCTCAATCAGAATCGCCGGTTGCCACCAAAGTTGCAGGAGAAAAATTTCTTGGGGTAGCCGCCGTCGATGGTCCTGGGGTTTACCAGAAATACGGATGCTCATCCTGTCATAGTATGTCCTCATCCGAAAGCCTGCTGGGTCCCTCTTTGGCGAATATCGGCAACCGTCTCACAACACCCGAACTCTATCGGGCCCTGCTGGAACCCGATGCCGTGGTAGCGGAGGGATACGCGCCGGGAGTAATGGCGGCCTCCTTGGCAGCCTCGGGATTTTATGAAAAAGCAACCGCCGGCGAATTACGCGTATTGGTGGAGTTCCTTTCAACCCGGAAAGGTGCACAATGAATATCTGGGTTTTATCCGGCGTCATGGTCTTCTTGATGGGACTGAGATTTTTCCGTCCGAACATACTCGCCTGGTTGACGGCGATATGGATTTCCTGCTTCATTTTTCTCCGCTATGGAATAGAACCGCCCGCCCCGGCCTCCATCGTCAAATTTTTCATGGCCATCATCACCGGGTCTTTGGCCCTATATGCAACGGCCGATGCCGGGCGAATGGACGAAGCCCTATCGTTACTCAAGAAATGGACCACCGAGCCGCGATATCGACGCCTATTGGCAATCGGAATCTTGGTGATTCCAGTTTTTCTGGGTTACGGCGCCTACAGACAAGCATCGCTCGGAGTCCAACCTCCTTCCTCCGGAAGAACCGTCCATCCGGCTCCTCCCGACGAAATCACTTTCAAGGGGAAGCGCATTGATCTGATAACCGGAGACAACCCTTACCGAAAATTGGAGACCACCGATAAGGAAGCGTTCGCGAGCCACCTCGAAAATGGCCGGAAAATCTATTATCAAAACTGTGTCTTTTGTCATGGAGACAATATGGAGGCCGAAGGAAACTTCGCCCATGGGTTTGATCCGCTTCCGGCGAACTTTCTCCAGGCCACCACCATCGCCATGTTGGAAGAAAGCTACCTGTTCTGGCGTATCGCCAAAGGAGGCCCCGGGCTACCGGAAGCGGGAACGCCTTGGTTAAGCAGCATGCCGGCCTGGGAGGATCGGCTCAGCGAAGAGGATATCTGGGATGTCATTATGTTCCTTTACGAATTCACAGGACATCGGCCCCGTGCCAAGGAGAATGTGAGATGAGCCTGACGCAACGAATTGCAGTGAAAGGCCGTTGGCGTGGAAACATGATTTTGTCGCTATCCCTTTTAATCGTCATGAAACTATCCGTGGAAAACGCGGGCGCTGCCGATGCGAAACAACTTGAGAGAGGAAAGGCAATCTACGACGCGAAGTGCAGCCAATGCCACGGTTACGCAGGCGACGCCAAAGCGGTGGGTGCTGAATACAATCACCCCTTACCCCGCGATTTCACTTACGGAGTCTATAAGATTCGCACCACCGAAAGCGGCGAACTTCCCACCGACCGGGATTTACGCAATATCATCCGCAAGGGAATGCCCTATACCGGAATGCCGCCATGGCCACGCTTGACCGATCAGAATCTCGACGACGTGGTGCAATACATCAAAACCTTCGCCGATGATTTTTCCGATTCGGTGATGACTCCCATCGAAATCGTCATTCCCAAGGCTCCCAAATATTCGGAGGAATCCGCCCGGAAAGGCCTGGAAATTTTTCGCGAAAACAAGTGCATGGATTGTCATGGCGAATTCGGACGAGGCGACGGAGAGTCCGCCCCCACTTTAACGGACGATTGGAATCAATTCATCCATCCCGCTAATTTGACCAAACCCTGGACCTTCAGGGGGGGCGCCGAGCGCGAAGACATTTACCGAACCATCGTAACCGGCCTGAATGGAACGCCTATGCCTTCCTTCGCCACCATCGAAGAGGAGGATCGCTGGCATCTGGTGAATTATATCCATTCGCTCTCTCCGAACAAAAAGGCTCCCTATACCAACCTGGTACTCGGAGAATTTTCGGACGAGCCTTTGGACTTGGAGCGCGGGGACGAGCTTTTTAAGAATGCGACGCCATCCCTCTTTCCCGTGGTTGGTCAAGTCATTGAAGATCCCCGCAGTTTTCAACCGGCCGCAAATGCCATTTCGGTGCAGGCCGTTTACGACAGCACGCATGTCGCCATTCGTCTGTCATGGCACGATATGAGTGCGCAGCGAAAGGGTAGCAATACCCCGGTCACCCAAACGGTTCGGAATGATTCGAGCGAACCGAGCGCGGTAATATCCAAAAACCCGTCCCAGGAGGTCTATTCCGATGCCGTAGCCTTGCAAATACCCCACAAGTCGCCCAGTGGCCGGGCATTGCCCTACTTCCTCTTCGGCGACGGAAAAAACCCCGTCGATATCTGGTTCGCTGACCTCGGAAAAGACTCTCCGCAAGGCTTCATCGGCAAGGGAGCGTCCAACCTTACCGCAGCCGAATCAGACCTCCATATGCGAAGCGATTACCGTGACGGGGAATGGTCCGTCATTTTTAAAAGTCCGCGCCATCCCGAAAAAGGCATGCCTTTCCATCCGGAAGAATTCATCCCCATTGCGTTTTCTATTTGGGACGGATTTTCAGAGGAAACCGGCAATAAGCGAGGCATCACTTCCTGGTACAACCTGTACTTGAAATCACCCGTGCAAACCTCCCCTTTCCTTCCGGCGGCGCGAAAGGCAGGCCTAGCCATGGGATTGCAAATCGTATTGCTTTTCGCGTTACGCCACCATTATCGACGCAAGGGTAACTTGTAAATTCGGCAAGGGAATTGCATAACAGACAATTTTATCCATTTATATGCCAAGGGAGTGCCGGATGACCGCCCAAAAGACCCTCAAAACACCTTTTAGCCGCTGGCATGGGCTTTGATATGGAAAAGGAGGATGCCTTGCCGAAATCGAAGCATGAAAAAGGAATACTTTACATGAAAACGGCGCTATTGGGAATTTTACTTTTTGCCACGGGAACGTTCGCCGGTTCGGAACTTTTACCTTCTTCCGTGAGGGGCGAAGGGGTATACCAAAGAGCCTGTGCGGCATGCCATGGCGACAACGGAGACGGCCAAGGCCCGGCGGCGAAATTCCTCGATCCCCTTCCACGCGACTTTATTGCCGGTCAGTATAAATTCCGCTCCACACCCAGCGGAGAATTGCCGACGGATGCGGATCTGATCCGTATCGTGGAAGACGGTATTCCCCGTACCCAAATGCCCGGCTGGAAGCGGCTGCTCACACCCCAAGAAATTCATGACGTGGTGGCCTATCTCAAAACCTTCAACGCGGATTTCCAGGAATTCGGAGCCCCCGAGGCCATCACGGTTCCCACTCCCCCAGCGGCTTCTCCCGCCCTCATCGAAGAAGGCCGCATGGTTTACATGGTCATGGAATGCTGGGCCTGCCATGGTGGAAGCGGAAAAGGGAACGGCGCTTCCGCCAAGGGCCTTAAGGACGATGCGGGAAATAAAATCCTTCCCTGGAACTTGACGAATTTCCGCTACAAGGCGGGTAACGATCCCCATACACTTTACCGCACTATTTCCACCGGATTGAACGGAACCCCCATGCCTTCCTTCACGGGCGTATTTCTCTTCGAAGGAGGTCAATTCGACGCAGCCAAGTATTCCGAGGCCTATGGAGAAGAGGATATTCAATTACTGCGAGCGTATTTCCGTGCCCAACCCTCGTTGACCGCGCTGGAATCCATGACCGATGAAGATCGAAAGCACCTGGAAGAAAAACGGAAATGGGCCCTGGTCCATTACGTCGGCTCTTTGCCCAAGAAGCCGAATCTGTTTCACCGGCTATTCTGGGCGGACACGGAAGTGACCAAATGACCCCTGGAAAGGAGATGAGAGTTATGCAGTCATGGCTATTCCTTCTATCGCTAGGACTTGTCGGCTTGTTGCTGGCGGCATGCGTAGAACCTGTGGGGAGCGGAACCGGACTAACCGAAAGCGGGAGGCTCGCGGCAGCTCCCACTCCAATCGATACGGCAAACCCCGATCCGGTCGATCCCGGACCCGTGGATACCAATGCGCTCGCCGCAAACTTTTTCGCCAACCAGGTTCTGCCGATATTCCAGGAGAATTGCACCCAATGCCATTCGCCGGGATCACAGGGCTATAACTACACCAAATTGACCCTGGAACTCGATAAGGCTTATGCCGCCCTGGTGAACGTTCCTTCCACCGAAATGAAGGCGCCCCGGCCGGAAATGTTGTTGGTAAAACCCGGAATGCCCGACAGCAGCTTTCTCTACAATAAAATCGCGTTCGACAAACCGCTGGCCTTCGCCCGCATGCCTCTGCAGAAACCAAAACTTTCCGCTACCGATATCGATATCATAAAGAAATGGATCGAGGGTGGATCCCCGGAAAATTGAAGTGAAGAAGGAGTTATTGTGATGCGCATGTATAAATCCACCATCAGCCTGACTTTCGGGATAATTGGAGCCTGCTTGTTCGCGGCAGCGCCGAGGATATACGCCGAGCCTTATATCGCCGTCCGTTCGGGAATGAAGTGCAGCGTATGCCACGTCAACAAATCCGGCGGGGGAATGCGCACCGATTACGGGTCCGTATACTCCCAATACCAATTGCTCCTGGCCACGGCGGGAGGGAAAAAGTTGCCGTTTTCCTTCGATCCCAAATTGAACAAATCCATAACCGTAGGCGCCAATTGGCGCGTGGAACAGGTACGCATATCCCAATACACCAACGACAGCGGGAAGGTATTTCCCTCTGCCGATGAATCCACCATCCGCGAAGGAAACCTGTACCTCAACCTGGAATTGGTCAAAAATTTCCTTTCCCTTTATATCGACCAGACCATGGCTCCATCTTCGACTAATCGCGAATTTTTCGCCACCGTCGAAGGACCCCATAACACCTTCTTCAAATTCGGACGCATGCTGCTTCCTTATGGATTGAGACTGATGGATGACGAAGCATTCATCCGCAATACAACCAACTACACCTACAATCGACATGATTTGGGATATGAAGTAGGATGGGAGCCCGGCCCCGTTTCGGCCATCGTCAACGTCACCAATACCCAACTCTCGTCGGTGGGTTCGGTAAACTTCCGCCGGGTACGGGTTGGCGGATCCTACGGCTCGGCCATCCAGAAGCTGGAGCGGGATAAAAAGAACACCTACGGGATATTCGGGGGAGCCAATGCCGGAATGTTCACCTTTTTGCTGGAGCGGAACTGGACTAAAAACGTCGATATTAAAAGCGTATCGACGCTGGCGGAAGTAAATGTATTACCGATACGCGGCCTCAACTTCAAGACCACCTATGAATACCTGCATCCCGATACCATGATACCCCGGGATCAGAACGGGCAGCAGCGCTATACCTTCGGAGCGGAGCCGTTTTTGACCCAGTGGTTTCAAATCGGATTGTACTACCGTAAAAACGACTGGATTCCCCAAAACGGTCCCAAGAACCAGGATCAAATCATCGGCAGGCTGCACACTTTCTTTTAGCCTATCGCCAAAAAGTCCATCATAAACATCACCGGAGGAAATACCATGACATGCATACGAAAAACCAGCTTACTGCTCCTCGCCGGAGCCTGCGCCCTATGGGCGGGAGGCAGCATCACCGGAACCGTCAAGGTGAAAGGCGACATCCCCAAGGATGAAACCCGCATCGTCACCAAGAATGCCGAGCAATGCGGAGCCAAAATGAACGCGCAAAAGTATGTCATTTCCGCTTCCGGCGGCGTGAAATGGGCGGTCGCCATGCTGGAAGAAGCCCCCAAAGGTGGAAAGGCTTGGGGCCAAGTCGACCTGGTCTACAACAACAAAGAGTGCCGATTCGAGCCGCATGTTCTCATTGCGCCCACCGGAGGTACCTTGAAGGTTTCCAATAGCGACGACATGTTGCATAACGCCAATTTTTCCCAGGTCGAGGGAGACAAGAAAAAGGGAATCGTCAATCTCGCCCTGCCGCGCAAGGGATTGGTGCTTGAGAACAATCGGATACTTCGGAGGGCCGGACTTATTTCCGTCGAATGCGACGCGCATGACTTCATGCAGGGCTGGATCTGGTCGCTTCCCCATCCTTACGCTTCGGTCACCGACAGCAACGGCGGTTTCAAAATCGATGACGTGCCGCCCGGATCGTATAAATTGAAAGTCTGGCACGAAGGACTGGGTGAAAAAATCGTAGAGGTCAAAGTCGAGGACGGCCAGGACTCCAAGGTAAACGTCGAGCTTTGAAACCCGTACGGATTGGTCGCAAAGGGAATGACGATGCTTACGCCGCAAGAGAAATTCACCCCCTATCTTGTGGCCGTCAACCTCACCGCCAGCTGCAATCTGGCGTGCGCGCATTGCTATATGGACGCGGACCAGCGTGGCAAACCCGCTTCCGACGAACTGGATAACGCGGAACTGGCGGGGCTTTTCCAGGAAATCGCCGAACGGGCGCCCGGCACCATTATCGTGCTCACCGGCGGCGAACCCTTGCTCCGCCCCGATCTTCCACTCATCGTCGCATCCGGGGCGAAGGCGGGATTGCGCATGGTATTGGGAACCAATGGTTTATTGCTTACGCCCGAAAAGATTTCGCTTTTAAAAACCGCCGGACTTCAGGGAGTGGGCGTAAGCCTGGACGCCGTGGAGCCATCCGCCCATGATGAATTCCGCGGAGTACCCGGCGCATTCGCGCGGGCGCGCCAAGGAATCAAAAATTGCCGCGCACAGGACTTGCATGTGCAAATCCATTTCACCTTGACCCGCAAACAATTGGGACGCGAACAGGACGTGGTCAGCATGGCCAGGGAACTTGGAGCATCCATCGTCAATTTCTTTTTCCTGGTATGCGTCGGACGCGGTCAATCCGCAATGGACCTCACCCCGGAGGAATACGAAAACGCCCTGATCCGTATCGCGCGCTTGCAAAGGGATTCCCGCGAGATTCTGGTGCAGTCGCGTTGCACCCCGCATTTCAAGCGCATTCTTTACGAAACCGATCCGCAATCCGAATTCACCCGTGCCACCGGCTATGATGGCGGAGGCTGCCCAGCCGCAACCCATTATTGCCGCATCACCCCCAAAGGCGATATGACCCCCTGCCCTTACCTCGAGCTATCGGGAGGCAATATAAAGGAAAAAGGGTTCTGGAAAATCTGGGACGAGGCCAGGCTGTTCCAATCTTTTCGCGATCCATCCCTGTTGCAAGGGCGGTGCGGAAGTTGCGAGTACAAATTGATATGCGGAGGGTGCCGCGCCCGATCGCTGGCCGAAACCGGCAATTTGATGGGAGAGGATCCGAGTTGTTCCTACCAGCCGGTCGGAGGCGAAACGATTCCTGCGCGCTTGGAAAACGGACCGGAGCAAGTGGTTTGGACGCAAGCGGCGCGGGAGCGCCTGATAAAGGTTCCCCTTTTCTTGCGACCCATGATCCGGAAAAAACTGGAAGAAAGAGCGCTACGCGAAGGCGTGGAAGTCACCCCGGAATTGATGCAGAAACACCGCTCCGAAAGACAAGCCCAATTGGGCATGCGTTTCGGATAGCAACGTCAGGAGAAGATCCATGCAAATCGCCACCGCCGAAAAAATACCGCCTCTACCCGCGAACGTCATTGTAGGCGAGAATTCCGTGGACGTGAATTTGACTTCCGGTCTCAAGCGCCTGCCGCTGATTCCCTTGCCCGATCGCATGGTGGATTGGATGGAAGAGGGCCGCCGGTCGATGTACGACAAGCTCCAAAACAAAGGCAAGCCGGCGTTCTTCTCCTCGCATCTGCCCGTCATGGTAACGTGGTCGGGAGACAAGGACATTCCTTTCAATTGCTCGAACAAGGGCGTCGGGCTCATCCCCAAGGAAAAATACCTGAAGCATTATATCCAGGTTTTCCGTTCGGTGCTGGAAAAAACCAAAGGCCGCCCTTGGCAAGAATCCATGGCGGAAAGAATCAAAGCGGTGTCGAGTTTTTATTTCAAACGCGAAGCCATCGATCTGCGCGCCTTGACCACTTTGGAAATTTTCCAGAAAACCACCTACCGAAATCTCATGTCCAATCCCATCGCGTCCTTGCATTACACGGGCAATGCACCCGATTACATGAGCTTTCAGGTCAATTGCGCGGTAGAGATAATCGGACCCGATGACCCCCGCCACACCTTTATCAAATTGGCCCGGGTGATGTTCGAATACGACAGTTTCCATATCGCCCAACCGGAATTTCCGCACGCCTACATACTTTGGATCACCGAAGTGGGAGACAAGACTCCCTTTCGCGTAGAACAAAAGCCGGAGAACGTCGTCCATGTGAAGGGACGCGGCGATTTGGAATGGGACCCCGAAGCCATGCAATCGGTAAACCGCGCCCCCGGAATGATCCGGCAATTCATCACCGAGTCCATCGAAAAATACGCCCTTTCGCGCGGCTTCACGCGCATCGACGCCAAAGTGGTGCGCGAAGCCCGGGAAGTGATGGAACGCAATACGACTGCCGACGGCGAGGATAAACCCGCGTCCCAGCCCGAACAGCCCGTCGATTTGACCCGGTATCAGAGCATTTACGTGGGGCTCGATTCTTCGGAGCTTTCCACCGCCGCCACCGAATTGGCCGTGCGCATGGGAAAGACCTACGGGTCCACCCTGCACGGTAGCCACGTATACGCCGCCAAAATGCATGACAACCGATTCCGTGCCATGGAAGGAGGCCTGCCTGCTGAATATCAACAAGAGAAGGAGCTGGAAAAACAACGTAAAATCCATGACAGCCTCATCACCAAAGGTTTGGAGCTCATCACCGACTCCTATCTCGAGGTCATGGCGCGCGAATGCGCGAAACATCAGGTAACCTATACCCCGGTTTCACTCGAAGGGAAGAATTGGCAGGCTCTCTCCAAAGATATCGCTTCGCACGCTCACGACCTCATAGTCTTCGGCGGTTTCGGCATCGGCCGTGTCAGCCGATCCCTGCTCGGCTCGGTGACGGAGAGAACCCTGCGACGTGTGCGGCGCGATTTCCTTATTTGCAAGCGCACGGAGATGGAGAATCAATCGGATACCATCGTGGTCTGCCTCGACGGCAGCGAGAGAAGTTGGGGCGGGTTGCAACGAGCCTTCAGCCTGGCCGAAAAATTCGATAAACGTATCGTAGCGGTTTCCGCCTTCGATCCCTATTTCCATTATGCCATGTTCAAGAGCCTCAATACGGCGCTGACGGACAAGGCCCGCAAGGTTTTCAAATTCGAGGAGCAGGAAAAGCTCCACGAAGACATCATCGATTCGGGATTGGCGAAAATCTATCAGTCCTATTTGAATATCGCGGAAAGACTAGCCGAAAAAGCCGGGGTTTCCATCGATACCAAATTGCTGGACGGCAAACCCTTTGAAAAAATCCTGCAATATTGCGAAGAAAATCCGCCCTGGCTCGTGGTACTCGGACGCATCGGCTTCCACAGCGAAGAAGACATGGATTTGGGCAGCAATACGGAAAACCTGTGCCGCATGTCCCCCTTCAATTTGCTGATAGTGGAAAGTAAAAGCAAACCCCCGGTGGAATTCCAGGCCGAAGAGACGGTGAGTTGGACGGTGGAAGCCAAGGAGCGCATGCATAAGGTTCCCGATATGGCGCGCCCCATGGCAATGAAGGCCATCCAAGGATATTGCATTGCCGAAGGCCATACCGTCATCACCGAATCCATTCTTTTCGAAGCGTTGCGATCCATCATGCCTCCCGAGGCGCTGGCCCGCATGGGAATCGATCTCGAAGCCAAACGCGAAGCCG
The DNA here is from genome assembly GCA_041746255.1 of Fibrobacteria bacterium. Lineage (GTDB taxonomy): Bacteria > Fibrobacterota > Fibrobacteria > UBA11236 > UBA11236 > JBGTHM01. The sequence goes on from JBGTHM010000108.1 coordinate 13,650, forward strand.
AAGCGGAGGTTGTCGATCGAATCGAACTGTCTTTCCGCTGTCCCGTATGCGGATTCCATCATCAAGGTTCCCGGCCCGTCTCCTGCCCCGTATGCGGCCGTGAAGGAGCGGTGTTCCAACTGCTGGAAAAATCGGAAGTGAAGGACGGCGAAGCCCAAAACACGCTGGGCAACCGCAAACTGATATGGGAACGCGAAGCCTTGGAAAAGATCGAGGCGATACCCGATCCGGTTTGGCGCGAACAATTACGCAACCGGGTAGAGAAACGGGCCTTGACTGACAAAGCCGCCGGCGTCACGGTGGAAATGGTTCAAGCCGCGCAGGAAGTCCAATCCTTCGCCGCGCCGGTTTCGAGTGGCGGACACCAGAACCCCACCCTGCCGACAAACGTTCCATCCTCGGCCGCGGCGAAGCCGCTTTGGACCGAAGCCGGATTGGAACGTCTCGAACGCATACCCGAGGGCTTTATGCGGCATGCGGCCAAGACCACGGTGGAAAAATTCGCGGTTGAAAAAGGCCATCTGCAAATCAGCCTGGAAGTGGCGGAAGCCGGACTGGGAAAGGCCCGGGAAATGATGCGGGATGCCATGGCCGGCCGTATCGCACATCCAGGGGCCGAAGTACCGGAAGCCACAGGAACGGTAGCTTGGGAATGCCATGTATGCGGATTCACTGCCGATGGAAGCAAACCGAGTGAATGTGGCAATTGCGCCACCGGTCATTTCATGCCGGTGACTTCGGAGAAACACGCGAAGCTGCCACTCTCGGTCTTCCAAAAACTGGATTGGGATACTGATTCGCTACAACGTCTGGAACGGGTCCCCGAAGGTTTCATGCGCGACATGACCCGCTGGCGCGTTGAGAAGTGGACGCGCGCGGACGGTCGGAATAAAGTGGATTTCGCCGCTATGGCCGATAAATTCGAAAATTGGGCCGAAGGCAGCGCAAAACACAAGACGACGCTGCCTTGGAGCCAGGAAGCCGAAGCCAGGGCGAACCGTATCCCCGGTTTCATTCGAGCGATAGTAATGAAAGAAGTGGAGAAAAGGGCTCAATTTCTGGGAAAAACCACAATCGATGAAAGTGGTTTCGACGAGGCCGTAAAGCATTGGTCCGCTACCGGATCCTTTCACGGTTAAATCCGCTGAATCCGCCGAATCCGCTTTTGGACTCGGGAATTTGTATTTATCTGTATCTCAATGCGACCCGAATCCCGATTCCCAATCCGCGGTTTTTTCCGCCAGGCATTTGCCCAAACTCACCGGCTCGTATTCGCCTTATGCGTTTGCGCTATTCTGATTCCTAAGCCATGCCGAGCTGCTTCCACCGCGGCCGCGCACCAAGTGCCTTTTACGGTAGAGTATCGGAACGAGGCGAGCAAGTACCGGATCAACAGCGTATTTTTAATGCCCGGCGAAGAGCTCACCCTTAGAGTCCATGCGGATTCACCCTTACAAAGTTTCCGCATTGATTTTCCGGACGGACAGGCGCCGCAAAATAGCCGCAACTCCGCGACTTACACCGCTCCACTTGTACCAGGAGCTTATCAAGCCATGGTACACGAGGAAACGGCGGGCGATACGGCGCTTTTCAATATCTTCGTGATGGTTCCGAGAACCGTCAAAGAGGGCGAATTCCTGAAAGGTTATCGTATCGGCCATTATCCGGCCAAGCCCCTGAAAAACCTGGATATTTACAAGCAGCCACCTGGGTTCATCCAAGTGACCGAGGAATTGCATAACCTCAAGGTCTCGCCCCGATTTACCCTGGGACAATTCTTGTGCAAGCAGAATTCCGACTTTCCGAAATTCCTGCTGTTACAAGAACGCTTGCTGCTTAAACTCGAGGCCATCATCGATAAACTGAACGAAGAAGGCCATCCCGTCACCACCTTGCATGTCATGAGCGCGTATCGCACCCCCCATTATAACAAGGCCATTGGAAACGTCGAGTACAGCATGCATCAATGGGGAGGCGCCGCGGATATCTTCGTGGATGAATCCGCGAACGGAAAAATGGACGACCTCAATAAAGATGGAATAATCGATGGAAAGGATTCCGACATTCTCATCGATATCGTGGAGCAAGTCGTCAACCATACGAATTATCTCGGAGGCATCGGCAAATACAAGGCGAACCATGCGCATGGCCCCTTCGTGCATGTCGACGTGCGTGGCTCCCGGGCTACCTGGGGATTTACGCCGATTACTTCCCTGCCCTAACTTTCCTTTTCCATGGGGTCGGGATGACCGCGTTGGTAGGGATAGGGATTTTTATTCATCCTGCGAAAAGCCTTGATGGTAAAAAACAGGACCAGGGCCAGTAATACGAAACCCAGTATGCCCAAAAGGACAGTCGTGGTCATGACGCTCATGCTCTCTCCCGTCGATATTAGCTTACCAGCAAGTTATATTCCTGGGATAACGTGCGCAAGCTCCGCCAGGAGCCGATATTAACGGGAAAATATAGGAGTAGACAGGGATTTACGCGCCCCATGGGATGCTGCATTCGGTGCAAGGGGTGGAAACTGCATACGACCCGTCGCATCGAAGCCGAGGCTACCTTCAGGTACCCTTCCGCCCCACCCAATACTGCCGGAAAGAGCGCCTCCCCGCGTCGCTTGTGCGGGTGAAAGCGAGACCACGTCTGGGGAGTCGTTGCATCCAATGGGTTGGCGCGACACCACGAAGTGATCGAAATACCTTTCCTGTCGTTTGGGAGATCCGCTGTTCCAATGGTTCTCCAGGAAAATCGCGTTGAGTCCGTAGCTGGTATATCCCCGCACGAAATCCACCCCTTCCCGCTTTGCTTCCAGCTTACCGTTGACCCAAAAGGCGGTGACGCCGTCGCTTTTTCCCGGGCTATTCAGGCGTACATACGATTCGATGCACATCCATTTTCCGCCGGAGTCCGGGCTGAAAATGCGGGAAGCGCCTTTGGCCTGGCCAATCCACTCCATATTAGCGAAATTGTTATAGCCTTTACATTTGACATTATTGTTTCCATCCACGCAGCGCACGGGATCCAACATGAGGTTTTCCTGGTTACCCGTCCATAAATGGGCGATCATGGCCTGCGACCAGTCGGAACCGGAGATGACGGTAGCGCGCGAAAGCTTATACGGCGCTCCCTGCCAGCCCTTTTCCATGCGTACGAATACACGATAGTGGATTTCCCGGAAGGTTTCATCGGGAAAAACACCACGATTCATGTAGGAGGAAGGATTTTTACCGAAACCCAGCTTGAGATTTCCCGCCTCCACCTCGCCGGGCTGCCAAATGACCCGCATTCCGCGGCTGTCGCCGCGGCCGACCCCGACAATGGCGGCGAAATCGCCTTTATTGTTATCCACCTCGAAATAGCGGCCCGGCCCCACCAGAGCGGCGCTCGACTCGAAGTCGTCGCAGAAAATCCAAGCCGGATTCCGCGTGCGCCAATCCTTGCACTCACCGGCCAGGGAGTCCAGGCTGAACCCGCACATAAAAAGCATCAAGGGCATGGTAACGGGCGAAAGCAGGCGCATGGAAAACCCTTTCGTGCATATCCCCCTTCAGGACCGGAAACCCGGGTGCCGGCCCGCTTCGACTTCGCTTACAGGATAAGCGAGTGGGCATTCCTGGAAAGGGATGGTTGATAGAGGTTTATTGATAGTAGCGGCAACATCTCGAATATGCAACTGTTTTTTTGGTTTTTTGCGGCTGGAAAAAAATGGGGAAAATCGCCCCGATTCCCCGTCCAAAGGGCTTTAGGAAGCTTTTCTTCCCGACTGATAAACCTGTCGAAGGTTTGGCCTTGACCTTGCCCCAAATCCGGGTGCTATACTCGAATACCATATGCGGTGTCGGATTCGCGGAGGGGTTATGCTGAATCGATTCATGCGGAAACAGTTCGGGTCGAAAGGGAAATGCATCCTGGTTGCATTCCTTTCCGTGAATGGGTTATCCGCGTGCATCGCGGATTCCGGATCGGAAGGATCGGGAGATGCCGTAATCGAGAGCCGCTCTCCCGTATCTCCGGGGTTACGGGCGGAACCACAGGGAGAAGGCATTCCCGAGGGATGCTCGATGGTCTATCGCGCCGACATGGGAAAACAGGTTTTACACTGCCCCGATAAATCCCCTCCGCCGCCTCCTTGACTCCGTGAACAACCAGGGAATCGCAAAAATCCTGCTGGACCACAGCCTCGCCACCCGTGAGCAATTGGAATCCCTGTGGCCCCAATTGAACGGACATGCGAATATCGCCGAACTGATGGTGGGCGAAGGGTTGCTCGAACCGCAGGTCTATCGGCAATTGCTCGAGTATATCGCGAAGTTGGATGGGAAAAGTCCGGAAAAGCCTGTTGCGGAAACCGTAAACAAAGCGCCAGTCCCTTCACCTCCGGACCAACCACCCACCCCGAGCGCCGGACAGCCGAACCCGGTTTCCAAACCAAAAGTTAAAGCCAAAACCGCCCAGCCGGGAGAATTGCTTCCCATCGAGTTCCGCGGGCGCGCCGGTTTGGAACCCAGCGCAGCCACGGTCCCCGACAAGGTGGGCCCGGAAAGCACCTGGGAGGAAATCCTTCGCTTCGGCCGCGGCTGTGGCGCCACCGATCTCCACCTGTCTTCGCAAAGACCGTTGCTACTACGTTATCACGGCGGACTCCACCCCGCCGCTGAGGGAATTTTCCCGGTCGAGGCCGTGGAAACGCTGCTGGCCTCGGCGCTCACCCGGGAAGAACTCGCCCTCTTCAACGACAAGGGAGATTTTGAGTTCGTGTATACCCTGGAGGGCGCGGGCCGCTTTCGGGTTACCGCCATGCGGCATGCCAAGGGCCTGGACATAACGGTGCGCATCATTCCCATGCATATCCGCAGCTTCGAGGAATCCGGGCTTCCCGAAGGCTGCCGGGATCTCACCCGCTGGTCGCAAGGTCTCGTGCTGGTTACGGGTCCCGCCGGCTGCGGGAAAACCAGCACCTTGGCCACGCTGGTGGAAATGGTCAATCAATCCCGCCAGGACCATATCATTACGGTGGAAAAGCCGGTGGAAATCGTCTATACGCCCGCACAATGCCAAATCACCCAGCGCGAACTCGGGCTGCACTCCCTTTCCCGCGACAACGCCTTGCGCGCCGCCCTGCGTCAGGACCCGGACATCATCGTCATCAGCGAGTTACGTGATCTCCAGGGTATTTCCATGGCCGTTTCTGCGGCGGAAACCGGCCATCTGGTTTTCGCCACCATGAATACCACCAACGCCTCGCGTACCATCTACCGGCTCATCGATTCCTTTCCCGCGGACGAGCAGGCCATCGTCCGCAATATGATTTCCGAAAGCTTGCGCGGAGTCATATCCCAACAATTGCTTCCGCTCCTCGACGGTTCGGGCGTGGTTCCGGCTTACGAAGTATTGCTGGTCACTTCCGCGGTCGCCAACCTCATCCGCAAGGATGAGACCCATCAATTGGGCTCGGCCATGATGACCGGAAAGGGTTCCGGTATGGTCCTTCTCGACGATTCGCTGCGCCGCTTGGTGGAGACGGGCTTGGTCGCACCCGAAGAGGCATATAAACGCGCCAACAGCCCCAAGGATTTTGAACGTTACCTGAAAAAGGCCTGAGAACCATGGCGCAATTGGATTCCTATTTCGATACCCTTATCCAAGCCGGCGGTTCCGATTTGCATTTGCTGGAAGGTTCCGCCCCGAAAATGCGGCTGCACGGCCATTTGGATTGCCTGCCCGGAGAGATGCCGCTAACCCGCGAGCGGCTGGAAACCCTGTTGGCGGAAATCTGTCCCGCATCGTTGTGGGAGGACTTTGCGGAGACCGGCGATGTCGATTTCGCCTATGCTTACCCCGGCAAAGCCCGCTTCCGCGCCAATTATCTACGGCAATTCCATGGTAACGGCGCCATTTTTCGCGTGATACCCTCGCGTATAATGACCTTGGACGAATTGGGTGCGCCCCCGGCGCTAAAAACCTTCGCTTCCCTGCAATCCGGTCTGGTTCTCGTAACCGGCCCTACGGGTAGCGGAAAGTCCACCACATTAGCTGGTGTAATCGACCATATCAACAGCGACTTCATCCGCAAAATCGTGACCATCGAACAACCAGTGGAATTCATGCACGTGCCCAAGCAATCGCTCATCGTGCACCGGGAGGTGGGACCGGATACCGAGAGCTTCGCATCGGGGCTGAAAGGGGCGCTTAAAAGCGACGCCAATATCGTGCTGGTAGGCGAAATGCGCGATCGCGAAACCATTGAATTGGCGCTGACGGCGGCGGAAACGGGCATGCTGGTTTTCGGCACCCTGCATACCAATTCGGCGGCCAAAACCATTGACCGCATCATCGATACCTTTCCCGCGCAACGGAAAAACCAGGTGCGTTCCCTGCTCGGCAATAGCTTGCGAGGAGTGGTCGCCCAGCAATTGCTCCCCACCGCGAACGGAAAGGGAAGGCAAGCCGCTTATGAAATCCTCTTGTATACTTCGGCGCTACCGGGTATCGTCCGCTCGGGCGACACCTCGAAATTGATGACTATGATGCAAACGGGTCGGCAACTCGGGATGCAGACCATGGACGACTGCCTGCTGGAGATGGTGCAATCGGGTCGTGTCACCCAGGAAGCCGCCTACTTCAAGGCGCTCGACAAAACCCGCTTTCGCGCCAAGTAGGGCCGTCGCTAACCGAGCGGACTTTTTTTCCGGCCTTGGATACTTTCATCAAATCGCACCAACGTGTCCAGACAATCCAATGCGAACACGCTCAAGGAGGTGTCGCGTAATGCATAACCCACGCCGAAAATTTCGGAACCTGGGAAAAAATGGTCCGGCGCATAGCCCTCCCAGCAAAAAAATCCCCCATTGCCGGGCAGATTGAAAAGGACGCACACAAAGCTCTCACCCGATCGGGCCTCCTGTGCGAATGCCCTGACCGCCGCTTCCGTGGCCTTTTGCATGCCCGCATATTCTTCGCGTGGTCCGAGTTCGAAAGGTCCGCATACCCGGGCTTCAAGCGCGCCTTCCCCATAAGAAATGGTTTTGACATAAGCCTGCAAATTGAAAACCCGCTGCTCCACCTGCGATACCCAATTGTGAGGCGTGGGGTATTCCGGATAAGCGGCCAAGATGAAAGCCAAGGAACGGCTTCCCTGCCATAGCTTCATGGAATTTCTCCTCTTTTCGAAATCTTGTATTTCTTGCGAATGCATCTTTCCAGGGTGGTTAGACGATTCTATGCGGCGATAATGTGCCAAAGGAGTGAGGCTGCGACTACTTACATTTCTGTTACATTAAGGGTCTCAGAAATTGCAATTGCCGCATCAGCAGACGCACCGCCGGCATATCCACCCCGGCTTTTTCGGCGACGGATAAGGGGGCGGCATAAATGGCCTCCCATTCCAGCGGCCTACCCGCCAGAAAATCCAGGCGCATGGAGGGGTCGTAGGCAATCATGGTTTGGGTATCCTCCATCAGCTTATCGATAAGGGAGCCTTGGAAGTCATGGCCCAAGACATTCGCCACTTGCAATACTTCCTGCATCAAGGCCAACGCCGCGGCGCGGCCCTCCGCACGGTTCATGATTTCCCGGGTATTCGCATTCAGCACAACCGATAGGCCGTTGAAGGGAATATTCCACAGCAACTTGCGCCAGCGGGCTTTTTCGAGGTTGGCCACCGCCCGGGTTTCTATGCCGGCGGCGGAAAAGATTTCCGCCCAGCGTAGCGAAAGTGCGCTGGGTTCGGTTGTCGGGTTTGGGCCGAATTCCCCCAACGTGACGGACCCGTAATCCTGGTGTTCGATAACGGCGGGCCCGGCTTTGCGCGCGCACAGAAAAGCCAATCCTCCCAGTACCCGACCGGTGCCGACCAGCCGCTCAATATGCGCTTCGTTGCCCAATCCATTCTGTAAGGTGATAACCACGCCGTCGGACTTTAATACCCGGGGCAGGTAATCCTTGAGGATGCCATTAGCAGTGGTTTTCAGCCCTACCAGCACGGCGTCGCTGGGAGGCAGACTGTCGGGAGAGTTATGGGCATCGACATGAGGCAAGACAAAATCGCCTCGGGGTGAAAGCACGCGGATTCCATTTCTACGGGCCTCCGCATAATCGCTCCGCAGGACGAAATGGACCGCATGACCGGCCCTTTGCAATAAGGCGCCATAATAGCCTCCCAATGCACCGGTACCGATAACGGTTATGACCACAGGCGCGCCCTTAGAAAAAACGGAATAGCGGACGAGCCGCCGCGGACCCGGGCCAGGGAGTGCCAATCAGGGTAATCAAAAGGCAGAGGCCAAAGAAAATGGCCGCAAGCCGGTGAGCTTTGACGGCCTCTCCAATTTTCCCCCACTTGAAGGCTTTCACCTTGCCAATATGAGCCAGAGCCACCACCGCCAACATCATGAATCCATGTTCCACCGCCCAGAAGCGTATAACGGGATCGCGCATGGCTCCACCGAAATCGGAAAATGCCGCCGTGGTGACGGGGCTGAGAAAGAGGTATAGAATAAGGCCGAGTAGCAGCTGCACGTCGATGGAGATGACGGCGAAACGCCCGACTTTCTGGTCCAGGCCCGACCAGGGCTTTTTACCGATAAGTCCCACGAAGGCGCGAATGGTGGCCCATGCCAGTAAAATCAACACAATCCACCGTAACCAGGAATGGATAAACAGGGTAAAAACGTACATGGCCACCTCTTTTGGAATTTTGACGTCGAAACTCGCCCAAAAGGTAATTATGTCGCCGCTTTTTAATTTGCATTTTCGGGGTCGAAATGCTATTTTTCCCAAAAATTACACCGTTTTTGCGTCCACCTGAGGCGCCGTAGATTGCAGGAGATTTCTCATGCCGCAGATTAAAGGTAAACGCGTCGTCGTCACGCTCGAATGCACCGAAGCCCGCCCCGCGGGGATGTCGCCTTCGCGTTACATGACCACCAAGAATAAATCCAAGCAGCCCAGCCGCATTGAACAAAAGAAGTACAATCCGTACATGCGCAAGCGCACCCTCCACCGCGAAGTAAAGTAAACTTCAGGCATCCATGGCCACGATCTTCACACGCATCATCAGCGGTGAGATTCCCGGCGAAAGGATTCTCGAAGACGACCTTTTTTTCGCCTGCCTGGATATCCGTCCCATCAATCCCGGACACACGCTCATCCTCCCCAAACGGGAGGTGGAAAATCTTTTTGAGCTTACCGAAGCTGAAACCGCGGGTATTTGGGTATTCGCACGCAAGGTAGCACGGGCATTGCCCAAGGCCGTGACCTGCGCCCGGGTCGGGGTTATTGTCGCCGGCTTTGAAGTGCCCCATGCGCATATTCACCTGGTACCCATTTCAGGTGAAGGAGAATTACGATTTGATCGCGCTAAGGCGGCTAAAAATGAAGACTTACGTGAATTAGGCGAAAAGATTCGCGCGGCTTTGAACTAACCATGCGCACCCCATCCGATTTTCCTCTCGACCTACCGTCCCGACCCCGCCGTAACCGTAAATCGGACTCCATGCGACGTCTGGTCAGGGAAACCCGAATGTCTCCCGCCGATTTCATCCTTCCGCAATTTCTGGTGGAGGGTAAGGGTCAAAAACAAGCCATAGCTTCCATGCCCGGAGTTTACCGGCTAAGCGCCGATCTCCTCATCGAAGAAGCCCGGCGCGCATTCAAGCTGGGTATTCCCGCCATTGCCCTCTTCCCCGCTCTTCCCGATGCTTTAAAGGATGTTTCGGCCACCGAATCGGTCAATCCCAACGGATTATTACAACAAACCATTAAGCGCCTCAAAGATGCTTTGCCCGAATTGACGATTATTACGGATGTGGCCATGGACCCCTATTCCAGCGATGGCCATGATGGCCTGGTGGAAAATGGCCAAGTGGTCAACGATAAAACCTTGCCGATTCTGGCTGCCATGGCGCTATCGCAAGCGGAAGCCGGAGCCGATATGGTCGCCCCCTCCGATATGATGGACGGACGTATCGGTTACATCCGCCGCGCCTTGGATGAATCCGGATATGCGAATGTCGGCATTCTCGCTTATTCCGCTAAGTACGCCTCGGCTTTTTACGGTCCTTTTAGGGAAGCTCTCGATTCGGCTCCTCGCCATGGCGACAAACAAACTTATCAAATGGACCCTGCCAATGCCCGTGAAGCCCTGCGCGAGGTCTCCCTGGATGTGGACGAAGGGGCGGATATGGTCATGGTGAAACCGGCCGGGCCTTATCTGGATATCATCCGTCAGGTGAAGGATTTCGTGGAGGTACCGGTAGCCGCTTATCAGGTAAGCGGTGAATATGCCATGCTCCTAGCGGCCACCCAACTCGGCTGGCTCGATGGTCAAAAAGCCATGCTCGAGTCCCTGCTTTCCATCCGGCGTGCGGGTGCGGATTGCATTCTCACGTATTTTGCCCTAAAAGCCGCGGAAGCTCTTACTGAATAACGACTTATATCAATATGATTACCGACCTTCATCTGCAAAAATTCCTGGAAGGGCGGCTTTCGGTAGATGAATCCGAAGCGGTGCGGGAGATGCTGAAAAAATCTCCGGAATTGCAGGAAAGACTGGATGCACTTGAGGGTCGTTCGCAAATTGTGGGGCGGTCGCGGTGGGCTCGCCTCTTCCTGGACCGCAAAGATACGCGTCGTAAATCCAAGTGGACATACCTTCCCATTGTCATTCTCATTCTGTTCATTTTCTCACTGGCAGGGCATTGGTTCTCCCGGCCGGGTGATAATTCCACTTTCACGTATCAAGCCGGAAATGCCTCGGCAGTTGAATTGCTTTACGATGGAGAGCAGCATTGGCGCTACCTCGACCTCCGCTATTCACCCACCGATAGCCTCACATTCAGTATTCGGGACAAGGGTCGCTATTACGTGGGCGTTTACGCCCTGTATAACCGCGACGGCAACCCGGAAGTTATTCCGGTTTTCTCCGGGGTGGAACCCTTCGCCCGCTCCGGTAACATGCCGAAGTTCATGCTGCAGGACCACGACGGAAACCCTGCCTCAACTGCCCCCGACCATTTTCTGGTCGCCTACCATGCTGATTTTCTCCCTCGGGTTCAGCCTGAAATCATCCCTTTTCTCTGGTCACAGGGTGCGTCTCCCGGGTTTCACTTCCAGATTTTCTCCCTTTCCCAATCCCAATAGCCTCTTTCACCGCCTAATTTCGCCATTTTACCCAATTTTCTCAAAAAATTGACACACCCCAGCGGGGTTGATATTTTCCTTCGAGGCCAAATAACTGTTCATATGAGCAGTAGGTCGCAAATTTGCTTTTAAATTCCCCAAATTGAGTATGTATAATGGCGGTGGACTGGACCCCCGAGGGATTTCCGGCACCCAATGAGGTAGGCATGGCGAAAACCGCCGCGAAATTAACTCTGAAAAAGGCTGAAATGGAAAATGCCGTTACCGGTAAAAAGCCGGTTTATGATGAAAGCAGTATCAAATCCCTGGATTGGATTGAACATATCCGCCTCCGACCGGGTATGTATATCGGTAAGCTGGGAAATGGCTCCGCCCCCGACGATGGCATCTACGTCCTTTTCAAGGAAATCGTGGATAATGCCATTGATGAATATATCATGGGTGCGGGCAAGCAGGTGGAAATCTCCATCGAGGACGACACGCTGGTTATACGCGATCACGGACGAGGCATTCCCCTGGGGAAGCTGGTGGAATGCGTTTCCAATATCAATACCGGTGGAAAATACGAGGGCGAAGCCTTTAAAAAATCGGTGGGACTGAACGGAGTGGGAGCCAAGGCGGTCAACGCGCTGTCTTCCGAGTTCTACGTACAATCTTTCCGCGACGGGGTAACCCGCAGCGCCTCCTTTAAACGGGGGAAATTGATAAAAGTGGAAAAGGATAAGTCCACAGCAGAATCGAATGGCACCCTGGTCCGCTTCACTCCCGATGCGGATATTTTCCCGAAATACCGTTGGATGCCCGATTATCTGCAAGAACGCATCTTGTATTACTCCTATTTGAACGCCGGGCTTACGCTCATTTTCAATGGCCAGAAATTCCTTTCCAAAAATGGCCTCTTCGACCTCCTCACCCACCATACCGACGACACCATCCGCTACCCCATCATTCATTTGAAGGAAGGGGATATGGAGGCGGCCCTGACCCACGACGGGTCTTATGGAGAGCGGTATTTCTCCTTTGTAAACGGGCAATATACCGTGGAAGGCGGCACCCATCTGGCGGCCTTCCGCGAAGGTGTGGTCCGGGCGTGTAAAGACTTCTATAAAAAAGATTTCGACGCCAACGATATCCGTTCCTCCATCGTAGCGGCGATTTCCATACGTATGCACGAACCCGTGTTCGAATCGCAAACTAAAACCAAACTCGGCTCCACGACCTATGACGAGAAGGGCGGCTCCCTGCGCACCTGGATCGTGGACTTCGCGCGCCGCCACTTGGAACAATACCTGCATAAAAATCCGGAGGCTGCAAAAAACCTGCTGGTTAAAATCCAGCAGAACGAGCGCGAACGCAAAGAAATGGCGGGAGTGCGGCGGCTGGCCAATGAGCGGGCGAAAAAAGCCAACCTCCACAATAAGAAATTGCGCGATTGCAATGTGCACTACAACTCCAACCATAAGCAACGGGAGTTGTCTGAAATTTTCATAACCGAAGGCGATTCGGCTTCGGGGTCCATCACCAAGGCCCGGGAGGTGCGCTTCCAAGCGGTTTTCTCCCTCAAAGGCAAGCCGCTAAATTGCTACGGCATGTCGAAAAAAGTCGTTTATGAAAATGAGGAGTTCAACCTGCTTCAGCACGCCTTGAATATCGAGGATGGGCTGGAAAACCTGCGTTACAACCGGGTCATCATTTCCACCGATGCCGATGTCGACGGCATGCATATCCGTCTGCTGCTGCTCACCTTTTTCCTCCAATTCTTTCCGGACCTAGTGCAAAAAGGCCATATCTATATTCTGCAAACCCCCTTGTTCCGAGTGCGCAACAAGAAGGAAACCCATTATTGCTACAGCCAAACCGAAAAATTGGAAGCACTGAATAAGTTGGGCAAGAACGCCGAGATTACCCGTTTCAAAGGGCTGGGTGAAATCTCGCCCGATGAGTTCAAGGCCTTCATCAGCAAGGACATACGCTTGGAACCCGTAATTTTGCACGGCGAAACCAAACTGCACGAGGTGCTGGAGTATTACATGGGAAAGAACACTCCCAGCCGCAGGGAATTCATCGTGGAAAACCTCCGCATCGAAGAGGATATCGTGGAAGAACGCGATGTCTCGCCCGCCGAAAAGGAAGACGATAATGGTTAAGTCGCCGGAATTCGCACCCCATGTTCAGACCATGTACCGGGACTATTTCCTGGACTATGCCTCCTATGTGATAACCGACCGTGCCGTGCCCCATCTGGCCGACGGCCTCAAACCCGTGCAAAGGCGTATCCTGCATTCCATGCGCGAAGTGGAAGACGGACGTTTCCACAAGGTGGCCAATATCATCGGGAATACCATGAAATACCACCCGCATGGCGACGCGGCCATCGGAGATGCCTTGGTGAACATGGGTCAAAAGGATTTGCTTATCGAAACCCAGGGGAACTGGGGCGATCCCATGACGGGCGACAGCGCCGCGGCGGCGCGCTATATCGAATCCAAGCTGAGCAAGTTCGCTCTGGAAGTAGCCTTCAATTCTTCCACTACGACCTGGCAACGATCTTACGACGGCCGTAATCTGGAGCCGATTCTGCTCCCCATGAAATTCCCCCTGGTGCTGGCGCAAGGCGCCGAGGGTATCGCGGTGGGATTGGCCACCAAAATCGTGCCGCACAACTTCGTGGAATTGATCAAGGCCTGCATCGCGGTTTTGAAAAAAGAGAAGTTCAAACTGCTGCCGGATTTCCCCACCGGCGGCATGGTGGACGCATCCAATTATAATGACGGGCAGTCAGGCGGAAAATTGAAAATCCGCGCCAAAATAGTCCAGTTCGACAACCGAACTCTGGTGATCACGGAGATCCCCTTCAGCACCACCACCCCGGCGCTGATAGACTCCATCGTTTCCGCCAACGAAAAAGGCAAAATCAAAATCAAGCGCATCGAAGACAAAACGGCCCAGAAGGTGGAAATCGTCATCCACCTGCCGTTGGGTTCCGACCCGGACAAGACCGTCGACGCGTTGTATAAATTTACCGATTGCGAAGTATCGATATCGCCCAATTGCTGCGTGATTTTCGAAAACCGTCCGGTTTTCCTGGGTGTCTCCGAACTGCTCGAGCTCAGCGTGCAAAATACCGTGAAGCTGCTTAAGCTCGAATTGGAAATCCGCAAACGGGAGCTGGAAGAAAAATGGCATATGCGTTCGCTGGAAAAGATTTTCATCGAGGAGCGCATTTACCGTAAAATCGAAACCTGCGAAACCTGGGAAGCCATTCTCAAGACCATAGACGCGGGTCTCAAGCCTTTCAAAAAGGACTTCATCCGCGAAGTCACCACGGAGGATTTAACCCGCCTCACGGAAATCCGCATCAAGCGCATTTCCCGTTTCGATTCGCAGCGGGCCGAAGAAGAACTTCTTTCCCTCACCAAATACATCGGCGAAACCGAAAAGAACCTGCGCAATCTCACCCGTTACGCCACCGCCTATTATGAAAACCTGCTGGAGAAATTCGGCAAGGGACGCCAGCGCAAAACCAAACTCGCGCGCTTCGAGGAGATTTCCGCCGCCGACGTAATCCTCTCCAACCTGAAGGTGTATATCGAGCGCGAAGCGGGATTCGTGGGCACCTCGGTGAAAAACGGCGAACTCATCGGTGAATTCTCGCCGCTGGACGAAATCATCGCTTTCAAAGAAGACGGCACCTTTACCGTAACTAAAGTGACGGATAAAACCTATGTCGGAAACAAAATTCTTTTCGCCACCAAATTCAACCGCGAAGAAGGCGATCAAATCATTTACAATATGCTGTATCGCGACGGACGGGGCGGCCCCACCTTGGCCAAACGCTTCACGGTGGGCGGCATCACCAGGGACAAGCAATACGATTTGACCAAGGGCAGCGCGCAATCCAAAATCTGGTATCTCGAGGAGCAACCGGCCAAAGGCGCGGACAAGGTGCAAATCCTGCTTGTGCCTCAGCCGCGGGTCAAGAGCGAGATCAATCTCAACTTCGAAGATTTCGAAGTGAAGGCGCGCGGCACCAACGGAAGCACGGTCACCAAACACCCGGTGAAAAAAGTGGTGCGGCTGACCAAAGTTGCCAAAGCGGAAGAAAGTGGATCCAAGAAGCGCTAAGGGGAGGGTTCAATTCCCACCCTTCTCCGGCAGCATTATTCGCCCGGTAAGGCATACCAAGAACTGATTGGAAATAATAAGGTGAATTATTTTTGATGCATAAATATTTTTATTTGAGTTTTTTGATTTTATATAAGTCTATATATTATAATGTTTTATAGATATTTTTAAATAGGCTGATGAATTAAAATATTTTTGTTAATTTTTTTTCGGTATTTTTTTCATTCCTTCTGAGTATTCTTGCATCTGACGGGAGCCATAAGCAACCGGATAGACAACTCTTAAGGAGAATAACATGAAAATGCCCCAGATAATTCCATCCCTATTCATCACCGCAACCCTATTAACTGGCTGTCTGACACAGGAGGATGGCGATCGTGAAGGCCACAGCAGCGCCCGGATCGAGTTCAAGGCCCTTTCCGCCAAAACCGCCGCCACTCCGGGAGCCCCTCTCACCCTGAAGGATGATTCGGGCCTAATTTTTACCATTGCGGAGGCACGAGTCAATATTCGACGTATCCGTCTGGATTCCGAAGGTGGCGATTCCTGCAAATCAGCCAACTCCGGGGTGAACTCATTGCCGACACGATGCGACCTCCCGGATCTTGATTTAACCGGCCCCTTTGTGATTGACCTTTTGACGGGAATTTCCACCCCTATGCCTGAATTACTGAGTATCCCGGCCGGTGATTATCGTCGCTTGAAAATCCGTATAGAGGACGCACGCGCAGAAGATGGACTCGTGACGGAAAATGACGAATTGAATGGAAACTCCCTCGTGGTGAAGGGGACATACGGTTCCGAAGCGAAGCCTTTTCACTTGGCATTGAATTTTATGGAAGATATCGAAGTTGAAAGCTCCGATGTCATGAAATTAAATTCAGGCGCCGTCGCAAAAATTCTGGTTTCCCTCGACATCAGTAAATGGATGGCCGGACTCAATTTCGACGCCTGCCTCAAACAAGAAAAAGTGGCTGTTGCAAACGCGAAAAGGCTGACGCTTACCGATAATTCCGAACTGGGCAAATGCATGGACGTTGAAAATGTTTTGAAGAAAAACATCAAGTATTCTCTACACATGGAAAAAAAATAAGGCTCTGGGCAATTCCGGATGCAACCCATCATGAATAATCTGCCTGACATATACGCGTATCTGGATTACCGCCAGTACCTCCGCGATGCGTTCACGGCCTTGCAGAATTCCCGTCCGGGATTGTCCTATCGCGGCTTCGCACGCGATGCCGGTTACTCCTCCCCGAATCTCCTCCAACTCCTAATCGGAGGAGAACGGGACATGAACCCCATCCAAATCGCCGGAACTGTGCGGGTTCTGGGGTTACGCAAAGGTAGAGCGGAATATTTCGCGGCCCTCGTGGCTTTTAATCAAGCCCGAACGCATGAAGACAAAAACCTCCAGTACCGGCGACTGATGCGCGCCCGTCCCTATAATCTCGACCGCGCCACCGAGAGCGCAAACAAATTGGAGTACCGCTATTTCGAGAAGTGGTACAATCCCGTCGTTCGTGAATTGTTGGTACACAGGGACTTCAATGGGGACATGGGATGGATAGCCGATCATATCCATCCGCGAATTTCCGTTTCCGAAGTGGACCGATCCGTCCGCCTGCTGGAGGAAATAGGCTTCGTAAAAAAAGACGGGAATTCGGGGAAATGGTTCCAGACCGAGACCGTCATCCGAACTCCCTCACAGGTTTCTTCACTGGCGGTGGCCAACTACCAGCGTGCCATGTTTAACCTTGGGTCCGAAGCCATCGAAGGCTTTCCCCAGGAACAACGGGAATTACGCTCGATAACGCTGGGCATTTCCCAAAAAACCTATCAAAGCATTCAACGCCGCATGGATGCACTGTGGAAGGAACTGCTGTCCTTGGCTGCCGGCCCGGAGCCGGTTGAGGAAGTTTGCCAAGTCAACTTACAATTGTTTCCCTTGACCAAAGGGGAATCCCATGAATAGGCTAGCCAAGAAGTGGGAAAAAATCCTGTTGGCTATACTCCTTCTCGCCGCCGGCATTCTTACCGCCTGCATAGCTGATAGATCCGCGGGAGGCACGGGGGTCGGCAATCCCCCGCAGCATGCGCAAGCCGAACTTGCCTTCGCAGCCACATCCCTCTCCAAAACCACGACCATGGCGAAAATCGCAGGCAGGGATTTGATTCCCTCTTCGGATTTCGAAAATGGTTTTAAGTTGAGTGACCGGGGTGGAATGAGTCTGATCCTGACTGAAGCAAGGGCCCACATCGGTGGAATCCGCATACGGTTACCGAATGATGTTACGTGTTCCAGTCAGTTGGAGGAACCCTGTCAAGCGAGGGATATTAAACTTGACGGACCCTTTTTCGCCGATTTAATCTCGGGTGTTCCTCCCGCCGAATTGGCTGCGATCCGTATTCCCGTCGGTAACTATCATAGGGTGGATATAAAATTGGATCCCTACCGTCCCGATTCGGAACCCGCTTTACGGGAACCGGAAATGGCAGGATACAGTATGCTTTTGCGAGGCACGTTCACTTACCAGGGGTCAGCGAATCGAACCTTTGTGATGCTGCTGCGTTTCGATGAAGAGGCCCGCATTGAAGCTAAAGACTCAATCCAAGTGAT
>JBGTHM010000109.1:0-3265 GCA_041746255.1 Fibrobacteria bacterium
AAGACAGGATCAGAGGCGGGATATTTTCGTAGTGGGTGACGACGATCAAAGTATTTACGGTTGGCGCGGCGCTGATTTACAGAATCTGCTGTCTTTCGAAACCCATTTTCCCGGTGCGCGCGTCGTCAAACTGCAACGCAATTACAGGTCTACCGGCCATATCATATCGGCTTCGAATTCCGTCATTCTGAAAAACCAATTAAGGCGGACCAAGACGGTTTATACGCGCGAAGGGCCGGGTGAACCCCTTCGGCACCACGTGGCGGACGATGAAAAAAGCGAAATGGACTGGTTGATTTCCTCGCTCAAGGAAAATGTCTCTCGCGAAGGGCTCAAGTGGTCGGATCAAGCCGTACTCATGCGCACCAACATCCAATTGCGCGAAATCATGGACGAATTCATCGTAGCCGGCGTTCCTTATGTGGTAAAGGGAGCCGCCAATCTCCTGGAACTTTCCGAAGTGCAGATGGCTATCGCCTATGCCAAGGTTTTGATGAATCCCCACGACGAGATGTCGCTTGGCAAAGTATTGAATTTTCCCAAGCGCGGTATTCCGCGGGGAATTCTGGAAAAGGCCGCGCCACGGGAGGATCTCTCCGCGGTGGCTGCCCTGCTGGCCTATTGCCGCGAAGACGGTGGGGTTTTGACGCGTTCGGCGGAAGAATTACTGGAAGCCTTGCGGGAAGCTGCGCAGTGCTGCCGGCCGGGAGCTTTCTTCGCACCTTTCCGCGCATTGTTGGAAAAAACCGGGGTGATTGCGGCCTATGCCGAAAACGAAAAAAAGCGGAATAACCTCGAGCGATTTCTGGAATTATTCCAGGAAAGGGAAAAACGGTCTCCCAGCGAGTCATTGGCCGACACCCTGCATTTTTTGGCTCTGGATACCCAATTCGGTGAAAATGAGGAGGAAAAGCCCGGTGTTCGGCTTATGACCGTTCATGCGGCCAAAGGTTTGGAATTCCATAGCGTGTTTCTACCCCGGTTGGACGACGATGTCTTTCCTTCCAAGAAAAACCATACGGACGTGGGAATAGAAGAAGAAAGGCGCCTTTTCTATGTGGCTCTTACCCGGGCCCGCAAACGTTTATACCTATCTTGGGCGGCCACCAAAGTACGTCACCGGGCTGCCCGGGAAGTGATACCCTCCCGATTTGTCTTTGAAATTCCGGAAGATTGCTGGGATGGACCCCTAGGCAAAAAAAACCAGGAGGAAAAGGAAGCTTTTCTCAGCGGCTTTTTCACCGACATCCAATCCTATCTTTCCGAAGCATGAAAATCCGTCTGCTTTCGCTTGGTAAAACCGCCGACAGCCGCTACCGGTCCCTGGCGGACGATTACGCCGCCAGGCTTGGGCGCTTTACCCCCCTGGAGCGGGTTGAAATCCGGGAGGGCAAAGAAAAGGACTTGGATAAAAGGCTGAAAGGCGAAGCCGAACGCGTTTTTGCCCGGCTGCCTTCCGGCGGGGTGGTTATCGTATCCGACGAAAGCGGGCGCGATTTATCGTCGCAAGACCTTAGTAGCCTTATCGCCTCCAAGCAGCTTGCGGGCGCCAAAGCTTTTTCGGTGGTCATCGGTTCCGCTTACGGTCTCGACCCTTCGCTGAAGGCGGGCGCGGGAATGGCGGTAAGGCTTTCCGCCATGACCCTTCCGCATGAAATGGCGCATGTATTATGGCTGGAGCAGCTGTACCGGGCCTTTTGTATTTTAGCCAACAAACCCTATCACCACTGACGGAAATTCAACCTTGCCGACTTACGTATTACGCGAGCTACCCTGGGCGGTTTCCGCCGGTGAACCGGATTTAACGCGCGCGGTGGCCGCCCACCTGCGTCTCAAGCATTCCCGCATCTCGCAGGTAAAGGTGTTGCGCCGCTCCTTGGATTCGCGCAAGCGCAGGGCACCCCACTGGAAATTCACGGTGGAGTTCGCATTTGATGGGCCCATTCGCCATCCGCGGGTGGCGCCGGTGATTCGGGAACCGGAGGCAAAGGCCCCGTCCTCCCGTTTTCCGGGACGCAATATCGCCATAATCGGCAGCGGTCCGGCCGGCATGGCGGCTGCCTGGGCGCTTTCGGCCAAGGGCTATCGTGTACGGGTCTTCGAACAGGGAAGCGAAGTGGGAGAGCGTTTCCGAGACATCCGTCGCTTCATGAAGCAAGCCTTGTTCAATCCCCATTCCAATATTCTGTTCGGAGAAGGCGGCGCGGGAACCTTTTCCGACGGCAAGCTCACTTCCCGGTCACGAACGCCGGAGACCTTGGCCTTCTTACGGCTGCTGGTCGAATGCGGAGCGCCGGAAAGCATCACTTACGACTCGCACCCGCATATCGGCACCGACCAATTACAATTCATCGTGAAGCGATGGCGCGAAGTCTGCATCGCCCAAGGATGTGAATTCCATTTCAATTCGCCCGTCACTCGTCTGGTTTTTGAAAACGGGCGCGTACGCGGACTGGAATGCGACGGTAATTCCCGCTTATTTGACGCGGTGGTATGGGCTGCAGGCCATTCGGCTCGGCCCCTCTACCGCGATCTCGCGGCGCGGGGGGTCGCCATGGCCCCTAAAATTTTCGCGGTTGGCGTGCGGGTCGAGCACCCGCAAACGCTTATCAACGCCCGCCAAGTCGGCGACGAACAAATCGTGAAACTCACCGGCGCCGCCGAATATTATCTCACCTGGAACGATGCGCAACGCAATCTCTCGGCGTATTCCTTTTGCATGTGCCCGGGTGGAGTAGTGGTGCCTTGCGCGGATTCCGCCGATGGGCTCTTTACCAACGGCATGAGCTATTCCACGCGCGGAGGTCGATTCGCCAACTCGGCCGTGGTGGTGCCCGTGGATCCTTCCGAACTGCCGCAGCCCGGCGAAGGGGCCGCCTCCGAATCCAAGGGGCTGGCCGGGCTCGACTACCAGGAGGATTTGGAAAAAAGAGCATTCGCATTGGGTGGCGGCGGATTTCATTTTCCGGCGCAAACCCTTCCCGCTTATATGCAAGGAAGAATCGATAAAAACCCGCTTCCCGCTTCTTCCTTTTCCCTTCCACTGGTACCGGCCGATTTCAACGGTCTCTTTTCCCAGAAGGTCAATTTGGCTTTACGCAGTGCGTTCGAGGCCTTTGAAGGAAAAATTCCGGGATTCATCGAACAGGGGCTTATCATCGGTCCCGAAAGTCGAACCTCTTCGCCGGTACGGATTCTCCGGGACCCTGTGACCCTGGAGTCGGTTTCCACACCGGGTCTATACCCAATGGGCGAAGGTGCCGGA
>JBGTHM010000110.1:0-44433 GCA_041746255.1 Fibrobacteria bacterium
GGGGACCGCCGAGGTTACTCTCAAGGTAACCAACAGTAATGTCACCGCCACGTTTACCGTGACGGTGACTCGGTTTCGCTTGTGAGACGGATAACCGCTAGGGTTTGCCGCTACCCGGTATTCTAGGCCAAAGCGGCCAGACGGCGCTTTTTATCGGCGAAATTCGTCAGGTAGAGCGTCGCCTTTTCCACCACGTTTTCCGGTGTAAATCCGAACTTCTGATCCAACACTTTGAAGGGAGCTGAAGCTCCGAAGCGGGTCATGCCCTCGACATGGCCGAGGGGTCCCACTAATCCTTGTAGGGCCACGGGAAGACCCGCCGTCCATCCCAGGGTGGGAACGCCGAAAGGCAGTACGGTTTCCTGGTATTGGTGATCCTGCTCTCGGAAAAGGCCTTCGGAAATCGCGGATACCACGCGTACTTTCAGGCCCTTGTCCTTGGAGAGTTTTTCCGCGGCTTCGACCATCAGCGAGACTTCAGACCCATTGGCGACCAGAATCAGATCGGGGCGGTCGAATACGTCGTTGACGATATAAGCGCCTTTCAAGGCTCCCTGGGCGATTTCGAAGCGGGCGGTTCCGGCGCGCGCGGGAAGGTCGGTAACCGGCTGACGGGTGAGGATAAGCGCAACCGGAGTTTTGGCTTCCATGGCCATTTTCCAGGCCATGGCGGTTTCAGCCGCGTCGCCGGGCCGCAATACCAGCGTGCTGCGATGGCCTTCGAGATTATTCATCTTTTCCAGCAAACGGATTTGCGCCTCCTGTTCGATGGGCTGGTGCGTGGGCCCGTCTTCGCCGACCCGAAAGGCATCGTGCGTCCAAATGTAAATGGTATGCACTCCCATGATGGCCGCCAGCCGGATGGCCGGTTTTTGGAAATCGGAAAATGCGAAGAAGGTGCCTCCCGCGGGAATGACGCCACCATGCAAAGCCATGCCCGTCATGACGCCGGCCATCGTGAGTTCCGATACTCCCGCTTGTAAAAACGCGCCGGAAAAATTTTTCTTGGAAAAGATGGTGGTCTTTTTCAAAAAGCCGTCGGTGTAATCACTGTCGGCTAAATCGGCCGAAGCGACGATGAGATTCTCCACCTTGTCGGCCAGGTAACTGAGGCAAGCGCGTGAGGCGGCGCGGGTGGCTTCGTTGGGTTTAAGGTCCACCGCGCTCCAGTCGAGCGCGGGCAATTGGCCGGAAAAAAATTGTTGGAATTTCTTGGCCAGTTCGGGTTTCTGCTTTGCCCATTCGTTCTGCTTATTTTTAGCGGCGAGAGCCTGCTTACTTTTTTCTTCTTTGACCTTGGCCATGGCTTCGACGACGTCCGGGAAAAGAGCGAAGGGTTGCTTGGGATCGCCGCCTAAGGTTTCGATGGTTTTTTCGAAAGAGGCCTCGCTTTTGGATAGGGGATTCCCGTGCAGCTTAGGCGAGCCCTCATAGGGGGAACCATCTGCTTTTACCGCGCCTTTGCCCATGATGGTGCGTCCCACGATGAAGGTGGGGCGTTCCGTTTCCGCCTGCGCCCTTTTCAGGGCATTACGCATTTGATCGAAGTCATGTCCATCGACCGTTTCCACGCGCCAGCCCCAAGCCTCGTATTTCTTGGCTGTGTCCTCGCTCATGGTTTCCGAAGTCATATGCGACAATTGCACGTCGTTGGAATCGTAAAAAATAACCAGGTTGGACATGCCGAGATGCCCCGCCAACCGTCCCACCCCTTGCGAAGCTTCTTCCTGCACGCCGCCGTCGGAGATGTAAGCGTAGGTTTTGTGATCGAGCCAATTGCCGAAGCGGGCGGATAGAAAACGTTCGGCGATGGAAGCGCCCAAAGCCATGACGTGGCCTTGGCCCAGCGGGCCGGAGGTGTTCTCGACACCGCGCAGAACGTCATGTTCAGGGTGACCCGGAGTGGGGCTTTCCCATTGGCGGAAATTTTTAAGCTCTTCCATAGAATAAAGCCCGAACAGGCTCAGGGTGGAATAAAGCATGGAAGAGAGGTGGCCGGCATCCAAAAAGAAGCGGTCGCGGTTGACCCAGGTCATATCTTTGGGGTCGAATTGCAGGAATTCGGTGTAGAGAAGCGCCATGAAGTCAGCGCCGCCCATGGGTCCGCCGGGATGGCCCGATTTGGCCTGTTCGGGCATGGCTGCCGAAAGCACGCGGATATTGTCTGCGATTCTCTTGAGGGTTGCGTTGTCCAAGATACCACTCCTTAGTTGGATTATTGAGTTAGAGGGAAAAGTTAGTATTTCTCGCCGCGTTCACGCCTGATTCCGCTTTGCCGTCCGAATTGAAATTAAATGCAAATCCCCGTGAAATACTCTAATTTTTGGCTATGAAAACTTTTCGTCAGACCGGGATGGCAACCCTGATTCTACTTGTGGCGCTAAGCGAATCCCGAGCGCAAAACCCTTCGGAAATACTGCAAGAGGCCGACAAGCGGGCGAGAGGAGAGTCGTCCATAATGGAGGTGACCCTCCAAGTGGTGCGACCGACTTGGACGCGTGAAATGGCCATGCGCTCGTGGAGCAAGGGCCAGGATCGCTCCCTGGTTTTGGTGACCGCTCCCGCCCGGGAGCGTGGAACCGCTTTCTTGCGTGTCGGCCGGGAAATGTGGAACTGGATCCCATCGGTGGAGCGCACCGTAAAGCTGCCGCCTTCGATGATGTCGCAATCGTGGATGGGAACCGATCTCACCAACGAGGATTTCGTGCGGGAGGCTTCCTTCCTCGTCGACTATAGCCATAGGCTGACCGGCGAAGAAACTTTATTGAACCGTCCTGCCTGGATTATCGAATTGACCCCCAAGCCCGAGGCTCCCGTGGTTTGGGGCAAAGTGGTCGTGTGGATAGGGAAAGAGGATTACCTCCAACTTCGGGCGGTTTTTTACGACGAGGTTGGGGAGTCGGTATATACTCTGGAGGCCAGGCAGGTTGGGGAATTGGGAGGACGTATGCTGGCCACCCGGGTGGAAGTTCTTCCCACCGATGAGCCCGGCCATAGCACGGTGATGTCCATTCAATCAGCCCAGTTCAATATTCCCATTCCGGACGAAACCTTCACTGTGCGGAACATGTCCCGGTTACGGTAATTGGGGGTCCGGCGAAATGATTCTCCTGCTTGCATGGCGCAATCTTTGGCGCAATAAGGCGCGCTCTTTCATCACCATGGCCTCGGTGTTTTTCGCTGTGCTATTGGCCACTTCCACTCGCTCCCTCAACGAGGGAACCTATGACCAAATGATCGAAAACGTGGCCGGCATGCATACGGGCTACCTGCAAGTTCAACAGGTGGATTATTGGGACGATAAGGTGTTGGAAAATACTTTCGTTTCCGAGGAAAATCTGCTACGGCGGATTCGTGAAATACCCGGCATCGACGCCTTGGCCCCGAGGCTGGAATCCTTCGTCCTGGTTTCCACCGGAAATACCACTACGCCTTCCTTGGTGGTCGGTATAGATCCGGTTTCCGAACAGGCACTTACGGGACTTGCGAATAACCTGGTTTCCGGAACCTACCTACAGGCGGGCGCTTCTGATGTTTTGTTGGCCCAGGGATTGGCGGAAAGATTGGGGCTCTCTCCGGGAGACTCCCTGGTGCTGCTTGGGCAAGGGTTTCGGGCCGCCAGTGCCGCCGGTCTTTTCCGGGTGGGCGGAATTGTCCGCTTTGGATCCCCCGATCTCAATGACCGCATGGTGTATCTGACCTTGGAGACGGCACAAAACCTTTTTGCCGCCGAAGGTCGCTTGACTTCCCTGGTTATCAAACCACGCGACGGTCGTGACGTAGCTAAAATTTTAGAGACGTTGCGCGCCGGGGTTGGGGAGGAATTCCGGGTTCTGGATTGGCAGGAAATGCTTCCCGGCCTGGTACAGGCCATTGCTTTCGATCGCGCCGGCGGTATTATTTTCATGGGAGTGTTGTATCTGGTCATCGCCTTCGGCATTTTCGGGACTTTGGTGATGATGACTTTCGAGCGTCGGCAGGAGTTCGGGGTCTTGCTTTCCATAGGCATGCGAAGGGGCCGCATGGCGACCATGGTTTTTTTGGAGACCATTGGCCTGGCTGGGATCGGTGTGCTGGCGGGCATGGGAGGAAGTCTTCCCCTCGTACTCTGGTTCTCCCGAAATCCCATTCAGCTTACCGGAAGCTGGGCGGAAGCTTACCGGGATTTTGGGCTCGAACCCGTACTTCATGTCTCCACCGATGTATCCGTATTCACAGGTCAGGGCCTGGTGATTCTCCTCGTTGCGATACTTCTTTCGCTTTTTCCCGTATACACCACCTTACGGCTTAACCCGCTGGAGGCGATGAAAAGATGAAACTTGCCGTCATCGCCTGGAGGAATGTTTGGAGGCATCCCTTCCGCAGCCTCATTCTAGTCTCCGCCGTATCGATGGGCCTGTGGGCAGGGCTTTTCGTCATTTCCTTTTTCACGGGCATGGTCGACCAAAAGTTACGCACCGGCATAGAAGCTATTTCCCATATCCAAATCCATGTGCCCGGATTTCGCGACGATTTTAATGCGAATCAAATTGTTCCCGACGGCATGATTTTAACGGAGGAATTGCGAGATAACCCCGAGGTCAAGGCAGTGGCCGCCCGTTTGCTGGCGCGAGGCATGTTGGCTACAGCTCGCAAAAGCCTGGGAGTCGAAATAAGGGGCGTCAGCCCCGATGAAGAACGCGCGGCGACGAATTTATCGGACAAAGTGGTTGAAGGAGTCTACCTGGACGAAGCGCCCGGACGCAATCCCGCGTTGGTAGGGGAGAAGTTCGCGCGTGATAACGGGTTATCGTTGGGGTCAAGGGTGGTCTTGACCTTTCAGGATGCGTCGGGCGAAATCGCCTCAGGCGCCTTTCGGCTGGCGGGGCTATACAAAACCGGAGATGCCCGCATCGACGAACAGGTTGTGTTCGTGCGTCGGAGCGATTTACAAACTTTGATGGGGCTGATGGGTGAGGTCCACCAAATCGCCCTGGTCCTCTCTCTTCCCGATCAAGTCGATACAGTAGCCTCAGTGTTACGTATCGAAAATCCCGATTTGCGGGTGGAAACCTGGAGGGAGATTTCGCCCGAACTGAATCTTTTTCTCACCACCGCCACCCAGAGCATGACCATTACCATGGGAATAATTCTCCTGGGGTTGGGTTTCGGCATCGTCAATACCATGCTTATGGCTGTGCTGGAGCGTGTGCGTGAAATCGGGATGCTGATGGCGCTGGGTATGAACAGGCGCAAAATTTTCACGATGATCCTGTTGGAAACCCTTATTCTGGTCTTGGCGGGTTGCCCGGTGGGGATGGGTTTGGCGGCGGTGACCGTGGCTATTTTGGGGCGCACCGGCATCGACCTTTCGGCATGGGCGGAGGGGCTGGCGGGATGGGGCCTGGACACTATCGTTTATCCCGTACTGTCCGGCAGTTTCTATTGGCAGGTTTTGATTATGGTGGCGGTAACGGCGGTGCTGTCCTCCTTGTACCCGGCGCGCAAAGCGCTCAAGTTGAACCCCGCGGAGGCGATTCGATCCAAATGAGCAACAACGATACGACAGTAATCGAAGCCCGGCAATTGACCAAAATTTATTCCGGGGCAGTACCGGTTACCGCGGTGGACAAAGTGGATTTTCAGGTGGCGCGAGGTGAATTCACCGCCGTCATAGGTCCATCGGGTTCGGGAAAAACGACCTTGCTCAATATGGTGGGAGGGTTGGATACGCCTACTTACGGGTCCTTGCGGGTGGACGGAAGAGATCTTTCCGCCATGCAGCCCAACAAGCTGATCGATTTCAGGTTAAACCATATCGGATTCGTTTTCCAGGCTTACAACCTCATTCCCGTGCTCACCGCCCGTGAAAATGTGGAATTCATCATGCTATTGCAGGGTAGGCCGAAAAAGGAGAGGGAAGAACGAGCCCGGCAATTATTGGACGCCGTGGGTCTGGGCGACAGGTTGGATACCCGCCCCTCACAGCTTTCCGGTGGGCAGCAACAGCGGGTGGCGGTGGCGAGGGCCTTGGCTTCGCGACCGGGGTTTATTCTGGCAGACGAACCCACCGCCAATCTGGATTCCGCTTCGGCGTTTAAGTTGCTCGATATCATGCGCAATCTCAATGCAGAAGAAAACATCACCTTTCTTTTCTCTACGCATGATTCCCGGGTGATGGAAAGGGCGATGCGCGTGATTCGGCTGGAAGATGGTCGCATCGTATCGGATGAGAGACGACAAGGATGAAAATCCGCGCGACCGAATCGGTAAAGGTTCGCGCTCCGATAGCGCGACGAAGCTGGATAATCGCTGGCTTCTATTTCGCCATCGCTTCCTTTCCCGTCGAGTCTGCCCTGGAAAAAGGCTCGCTCTCTCTGCGGGGTTATATCAAATCGTTGCAAAGCGCCTCTTTTGCTGCTGACCTCGACTCGCTCGTTTCGGGAAATCTTCTGCACAATCGTTTGAACCTCCACTTCACCCCCGCAGCTCCCTATGCCGCCGCTCTGGAGGGCCGCAACCGGCTTTATTACGGGGAAATACCGCGAACGTCGCCCGGTCTGGGAAACGCCTTGGCGCGCGATCCCGGCTGGATGGATCTTTCCTGGACGCCGGTGGATGAGGCCGGCGCAGTATGGAATCTGGAATTGGACCGGGCCTGGATGGAATGGAGGGCCGACAGGTGGCAATTACGCGCGGGGCGGCAGCGAATCCACTGGGGCATGGCTTTGGCCTGGAATCCCAACGACCTCTTCAATGCATACGACTTTCTCGACTTCGATTATGAGGAAAGACCGGGGTCCGATGCCGTTCGCTTGCAGATTTATCCTGCGCTTCCGGTGCAAATCGAATTCGCCGCTAAACTCGACGAAGGCCGGGAGGCGACGGGAGCGATTCGCTTGGGTTTCAACCGTTTTGCTTACGACCTTCAGATTTTGGCGGGAAGGTATAAGGACGACTTGGTGGCAGGCCTGGGCTGGGCAGGTAACCTACGTGATGCGGGATTTAAAGGTGAAGCCTCCTGGTTCGAGCCCCTTCGCGACAGTGGCTCGCGCTCGGTGGCCGTAACCGCGGGACTGGACTATGTCTTTTCCGACGGATTGTTCCTCACGGGCTCCGCACTCTTCAACAGCGCTGCCTCAAGCGACGCCTCCGGTCTTGCAGGGTTTGGAGTGGCGGGTGAGGGAGAGCCGCTCTCCCCTCGTAACTTATTTCCTTCGCGATGGGCATTTCTGGCCCAAGGCTCGCGCTCCTTCACCCCCATCCTCTCCGGAAGCCTCTCCCTGATTTATGCACCCAATCTTGACGGATGGGTCGTTATGCCTTCAGTATCCTATGGTCTGGCACAGAATTGGGAATTGCAGGGCATCGCGCAATCATTTTTTACCATGGGGTTGCACGCGGGAGGAGATGCCCGTGTCTTGGCGAACACCTTATTCCTGCGACTGCGCTGGAGTTTCTAGCACCGCAATTTCCACTTTTGCGCCCGATTCCACTTTCGAGCGGGATTCACCAGAATATATCTTCCAGACATGCGGGTTTCCGGCTCTTCGGATTCCCATCTGTTTTACGAACAATAATTCTGGGCCCGACCCACCGGAGGTGTCCGTTTATGAGAATCGCTCAAATCGCTCCCCTGTACGAAAGCGTTCCTCCCAAGGCATATGGCGGTACGGAACGCATAGTGGCTTATTTGACGCGTGGACTGATAGAGTTGGGTCATGAGGTCACTCTATTCGCCAGTGGAGACTCCAGCGCTTCCGACAAGTTAATCAAAGGAAGTACCCAGGCATTGAGATCGAACCCGATTCCCGACGATGGACTGGCCTATCATCTCTTGCAGGTGGAAAAAGCCCTTGCCATGCAAAGTGATTTCGATATCCTACATTGGCATATCGAGTACCTGCCCTTTTCGGCCTTGCGTCGAAGCGATTATTCCACCTCGGTCACTACTTTACACGGCCGTCTGGATATTCCCGCCCTCGGCGATGTCTATCGGGAATTCGCGGAAATGCCGTTGGTATCCATTTCCATGGCGCAGCGAAGTCCTCTTCCCTTCGCAAGATGGAGGGGTAATGTCCACCATGGTCTTCCCATCGACTTACACCGGGCGGGTGAAGGAGGAGAGTATCTGGCATTCGTGGGAAGAATTGCTCCGGAAAAAAAAGTGGAATCTGCCATTTCCATAGCCACCAAGGCCAAAATGCCCCTGAAAATTGCGGCCAAGGTGGATGCAGTCGATAGGGCTTATTATGAAGAAGTTGTTCGGCCGCTGCTGAAATCGCCCGGTGTGGAATTTCTGGGCGAACTGGACGAAAGTGCAAAGGGCGAGTTGTTGCGCAATGCCAAGGCGATGATCTTTCCCATTGATTGGCCTGAGCCGTTTGGGCTGGCCATGATCGAATCACTTGCTTGCGGTACTCCGGTTATCGCCAGGAATAGGGGTTCCGTTCCCGAGGTCATTGAGTCCGGAGTGACAGGCTGGATTTTCGATACGGATGAAGAGGCGGTTGAAGCCATCACCCGCATTGATGAAATCAGCCGCGAAACCTGCCGCCGCCAATTCATGGAGCGGTTTTCCGCACGCACCATGGCTGAAAATTATCTCTCCGTCTATTCCCGCCTACTGGATGAGAAGGAGACGTCCTCCTATTGGAGAGAAGAAGTATGGGGCGAAAGCCGGCTCAAGTATTAAGCGCAGCAAGGGTAGACTGATGCGCTTTGTTTGTTTAGCCACGGACTACGATTCCACCATAGCCGTGCATGGAAGCGTCGCGCCCTCAACTCTGGCGGCACTGGAAGCGGTGAAGAGAAGCGGACGACGATTGGTATTGGTAACGGGACGCGAAGTGGATGATTTGCTCAAAGTTTTTCCACAGGCGCGGATTTTCGACCGGGTGGTGGGGGAGAATGGCGCAGTGCTGTATCATCCCGGAAAGGAGGAGTATCGCAACCTGGCCAAGGAGCCACCGCCCGAATTGGAGCAGGAATTGCGAAAAGCGAAGGTGCGGCCGTTATCGCGGGGACGGGTGATATTGGCCACGTCCGGCAACCAGGAATTGAAAGTATTGAAGGTTTTGCATTTATTGGGATTGGAATACCAGCTTATCTTCAATAAAGGGGCACTTATGCTTTTGCCGCCTGGCACCAACAAGGCGACCGGGTTGCGAAAGGCATTGAAAGAGCTCCGGTTATCCGCCCACAACATGGTGGGAATAGGGGATGCTGAAAACGACTATTCCTTTCTGTCCATGTGCGAATGCGCCGTGGCGGTCGCAGATGCGTTGCCCATGCTTAAAAAGGAGGCCGATTATACTACCCTTGGGGGAGAAGGAGAAGGCGCACGGGAGTTGGCGGAATTGCTGGTAGAAAACGACTTGTACCAGCTATCCTCAAAATTGGAGCGGCACGATTTGCCTTTGGGAAAAAGGGAGGATGGTTCAACGGTTCGCATTTCCCCATACGGCTACAACCTGCTACTTTCGGGAATTTCGGGCGGCGGAAAATCTTCCTTAGCGGCGGCTTTCGTGGAGCAGTTGGCTGAAGCCGGTTACCAATTCTGTATATTCGATCCCGAAGGCGACTACCGTTCCTTGCCGAAAGTGCTGGCCCTGGGTGATTCCAGGCATATTCCATCGGTGGAAGAAGCCCTCGACGTTTTAAGTTCCCCCGGGTTGAGCTGTGCGGTCAATCTCCTGGGAATGAGTCTGAATGAAAGGCCTGCCTTCTTCCAAGAGCTTTTGCAAAGACTGTTGGAAATGCGCGCCGTCTTCGGGCGTCCGCATTGGATTATCATGGACGAAGCCCATCATTTGCTGCCGACCGATTGGAACCCCTCCTATATTGGAACGGTTAAAAAACCCTCCGGTTTGTTGCTCATCACGGTTCATCCCGATCACCTCCATCAAAAGGCAATCGAATGGATCGACTTGGTTCTCGCGCTCGGCGAAAATCCCCAAGAGACTTTGCGGGCATTCGAACGTAAATCCGGATATGCGGCGGGCCGATTACCGGAAGGGGAGGGACGCTTCGGTCAGGCTTTGGCTTGGCGACCCGGAGGAAAGGATCATGCCTTTTTTTTTCATCACCTCCACTCGCATGTGGAAAGACGAAGACATATCCGGAAATACGCCGAAGGCGAATTGGGAGCGGACAAAAGCTTTTATTTTCGAGGCCCGCACGGGCGCCTGAATTTAAGGGCGCAAAACCTTTTGCTTTTCCTGCAAATTGCCGATGGCGTGGACGATGAAACTTGGATGCACCATCTTTTACAGGGCGACATCGCCAAGTGGTTCCGCAATGAGATCAAGGACGAAGGCATGGCACGCGAAGCCGAAGCCGTGGCGTCCGACGCTTCGCTTTCCCCGGTGGCTTCCCGTTTTAGGATAAGAGGAATCGTGGAAAGAATTTACACGGCTTCGGCATGAATTTCAGATTCGCATCTGATAAGTGTGCAATTGATAATAACGACCTTCCATCGTCAGCAACTCCTTATGACGACCCCTTTCCACTATACGTCCCTTTTCCACCACCAGGATCATGTCCGCTTTTCGTATTGTCGAGAGCCTATGAGCGATGACGAAAGTCGTACGGCCCTTCATTAGTTCCGTAAGGCTTTGCTGGATGAAGATTTCGCTTTCGGCATCGAGGTTGGAGGTTGCTTCATCGAGAATCAGCACTTTGGGATCCGCGAGGAGGGCTCGCGCGATGGCCACGCGCTGTCGCTGGCCTCCCGAAAGTTTGACGCCCCGTTCGCCGATAAGAGTGTCCAGGCCCTTATCAAGCTGCGCTGAGAACTCATCAACGTGCGCGCCTCGCACTGCTTCGAGTAGCTTTGCTTCTCCGGCCTCGGGATTTCCGAATTGAATGTTCTCACGGATGGTTCCTTCGAAGAGAAATTCGTCTTGGAGTACTACGGCCAGATGCTTGCGGAAACTGTCCAAAACGATTTCAGCCATGTCGATTCCATCGACTCTTACCACGCCTTCGGTTGGGCGTAAAAAGGAGGCGGCCAATCCCGCGAGGGTGGTTTTACCCGAACCGGAACTGCCGACCAATGCCGTCACCGATCCCGCCGGCGCGGTCAGGTTTACATCAAACAAAACTTCTTTACCCGGCTCATATCCGAAATGCACGCCTTCAAAACGAATTTCACCCGTAATCGAAGACAACTCCATTTGCCTCGCCGGCTCCTTCCCTTCAGGAGCAAGCGAAAGAATCTCCTCCATGCGGTCCAATCCGGCGAAGGCTTCGGTCATCTGGGATCCGATATTGCTCATCTGCACGATGGGAGCTACCAGGAATCCGAGGTAAAGGGTGAAAGCCACGAAATCTCCCACGGTCATGGACTCTGCCAAGATAAGACGTCCGCCCAGTCCCATAATCAGGACACTCGTAACGCCCAGCAACAAAGTCGCGGAGCTCGTCACGAGGCTGGTGGCGGTAAGCGAGCTCTTCACATTCTCGAATATGCGCCGCACTCCGTCTTCGAAGACGCCCACTTCGCGCGTTTCCGCATGGAAGCCTTTCACCACGCGGATTCCACCCAAGGTCTCGGTCAATCTACCGGTTACATTGGCCATTATCTCGCCCCGTTTTCTGAAAATGGGACGGATGTGAGAAAAAGCCTTGAAGGATATGAACGCGAAAAGCAAGAGAGGTGCAAGACTGGCGACGGTCAGCCATAGGTTGATGTTTACCAGCAGAAAAAAAGCCACGACCGCCGTAAAAATCCCGCCGACCAGCTGGACCAATCCGGTACCAACCAGGTTACGTACCCCTTCGGGATCGTTCATGATGCGCGAAACCAATACACCGGCCTTGGAATTGTCGAAAAAACCGACAGGCATGCGGATGATATGGGCCTGCATCTGGGAGCGTAGTTTGGAAATAAGGTGCTGGGCTTCCACGCTCAGGATCCGAGTCAAGGCAAAAGAGGTGACGGACTGAACAATTACCGCAGCTCCGACGATAACCAGGAGGATCCAAAGTAGCGGCACGTTTTGGTTGGCGATTACATCGTCTACCAGGAATTTGGTGGAACCGGGAAGCACGAGCCCGGAAAGCCGGTTGACGGTTATAAGAAGCAGCCCCAAGGCCAGGAGCTTCCGGCGCGGCCAAATGATGGAGGTAAAAGCTCGCCTCAAGGTGCGGAGGGAGGGTTTCGATTTGTTAGCTGATTTATGCGATTTCACAAGCAGAAGATAGAAAAACCGCCGGGAATGCCCGGCGCGTAGCTTTTCTAAGAGGCGAAGACGCGTCACTGACGGACTAAAGGATTTATTGACTTGCTACCTATCGAAATTTAGGTTCCAACCATGAATCTTGTCGCTGCTATTCTTCTTGAACGCAATCTATTCAAGATGCATGCGAGCAAGGTTTATGGTAAAAACGGGTGTACTTCATTCACAAGGAGAGTGTATGGCTTCCAATATTTACAGCGGGAAGGCTGGAGATTTCGAAGGAGGAATTGATCCGCTTTTTCCGGGCATTCCGGATTTCATCCGTCGTATTTCCTGGGCCTCGGTGTTTGCGGGCAGCGTGGTGGCAGTCATGGTAAGTCTGCTTTTGAGTATCCTGGGGATAGGAATTGGAATGGGGATGATAGATCCGCAAGCAAATCAATCCTTCTCGGGTCTAGGGGTCGGTTCGGGAATTTGGTGGATGGTCAGCAGTATTCTCGCGTTGATTCTCGGAGGTTGGGTGGCGGCCCGGGTATCGGGCGCCTCAAAACCATTCGCCGGCATGTTTCATGGATTGTTGACCTGGGGAGTTGTGACGCTAGTTACTTTCTTCATCCTTACCACGGCTTTGGGTAGGCTTATCGGCGGTACCGCGGGTTTGCTTGGACAGGGTATGACGGCAGCGGGACTAGGGGCGGTCGCCATGGCTGAAGAAGGGCAACCAGGGGGTGAATTGCAGGGAGTGATGGATGAAATCAGACGGACCTTGCAGGGAATGGGCGCGGGTCAAGCCGGAAACGGTCTCCAGGGAGGGGAGGGACGAGTCGACCGGCAATCGGCAGCGGCCGGGAGTCCGGACGAAGCATTGCACCTCATGCAGCGGGCCACGAACCAGATCGCCGAGGGTAGGGAGGAGATTCTCAGCGCTTCGGAGCGGGAGACGCTAATCAACGGTCTGGTCGCCCATTCCGGTTTAAACCGGGAACAAGCACAGCAAACCGTCAATAATTGGATTCAAAGCGGCCAACAGCTGTCTTTGCAAGCGGGAGAGGTGCGTGGAAACGGTGCCGCCAACGGTGCCGCAAATGGAGCTGGCAATATCGAGCAGCAAGCCCGTGAAATCGGGGGCGAACTAGCCGCCGGCGTAAGCCAAGCATCGTGGTGGACCTTACTTGCCTTGGTATTTACCGGGGGAGCTGGAGCGTTGGGTGGGTTCCTGGGCACGAACAAATATGCGGCATCGATTCCTGAGAACCGCGTATGATTTCGATCCGGTTGCTCTAAGCCCAAGCGTCCCTGAAAAGGGACGCTACCGGAAATTCCTCGGCCCGGATTTTTAGAACTCGAAAAATTTCCGCGGATTTTTCGTCCTCTTTTTCCGTGTCGATTTCGATGCCCAGGTCCGCTTCCGGATTTCCCCTGGAACCGATAAGCAATATTTCCGTTCCCTCATAATCCAGAAAGTCCCTGGGGAAGGCCGGGGTAAATTTCCGTCCTCTAAAAACCTTCCGCAGCTTTTCCGGAAAAACCGCTTGTGGGTCCGGATTCAACCCTTGTCCCTCGGGGGTAGGGCTATCCGGGTTCTTAATGCTCAGAATGAAGCTTCCCTGAGGCTCAATATCGAAGGCCTTTTGTACCATACCCGTTTCCTCCGGTAATTCCAATCGGTAAGCAAGATGGGTATGATCACCATGCTTGACGATGGCATATCTGCCTTCACCGGCGGCTCGGGCGGATTCGACAATCCGTTTCCCGCGGGTCTTGGTCGTATAACTTTCGCCCCCCAGTTGGGTTCTCAATTCCGTGGCGCTTTTCGCCACCTTGATTATGGCTCCCCAGGCTCTGTCACCACCCTTTTTTATTTTCGGGAGGCTTTTACGTCCGATTACCGCCAGGCGATATTTACGTTTTTTTTCGGGATGCAAAACCATGAAAAAGCGTTGAACGTCCCGCTTTCGTCCTACGCGCTGATTTTGCACTTTGGGCCGGTAAAAGAAAAATATGTCGCCAGACTCCACGATTTCACTTTCGACCTGGTGCTTTGTAGCCATAACGAGACCTCCGACCAACCTTGTCCCTAACCTACACCTTACAAACAAGCGTTCGATAATTACGGGAGCAAGTGAATATCAGGAAGCGGGGAGGATTTATTCTTTATGCAATTCAGGTATGGTCATGGTCTATCCGATGGGGGATCGGAGGATTTCGCAATGTCGATATCACTACCTAAAACAGGAGCCAGGCTTTGTCTGGCCTTTCGGCTGATATAAATTATCATGCCCACGCAAAAAAAGAAGCCCAGCGTGTAAATCGTCAAACTGACTGGGCTATTCAGCAATTGCGGATTACGGAAATCGCCCAGGCTGGAAAGCAAGGAGCCGGTATAAACGCCGAGAACTTGATAGGGAATGATACCAAGTACGTTCCCCAGCGCAAACTGTTTGAAGGTAACCGGCGTTAGTCCGAAAAAATAATTGGAAAGCTTGAAAGGGAAAAAGGGAAACAGGCGGGTGGTCATGATGAATTTCCATCCCTGGTCGGTTAGGCCGACTTTAAGGAGGCGAAGGCGACGGTGATTCAAAATGCGTTCAGCCAGCTTGTTGCTGAAAAAATGCCTGGCAATGAGAAAAGCCGACAACGATCCGATCAGTATCCCAGTGATTGAAATGACGGTACCTCCCATGACCCCGAAAAGAAACCCAGCTCCCAGTGTGAAAAACGGTCCCGGAACCAAAAGAACGGTGATGACGGCCTGGCTGAGGATGAGCAGAGCCGGGCCCCAGAATCCCAAGTCCTCAATCGTCGAAAAAAGCAGCTCAATGCTGTCTTTAAGATTCACGGATTGTAAGAAGTATGCGAAAAACGCAACTACCATTACAAAAAGGACTACTTTCCCTGCTGTATAAATTAGTGTCCCCCGGCATGGCTGGAAGAGGCTACACCTTCCAGATTTACGGTAATGGTGCGCGAAGTGCTGTTCAATGGCCCCGAAACGACATTGCCTTCGGGGTCGAGCAGGTCGAGCCTCACCCGGTAATCTCCGCTGGGTAGTCCGGTGACCATGGCCGGTTGCCAGGCGGTGAGAGTCAGAGTAAGCGCAGGGTTTTCTTCTTCTGAATCGATTGTTCCACCCGCCGATGCGATGGAATACCGGGCCTTATAGCCGTCTTCACTCAATTCGACATTATGCACATAAAAATCCAAGAGGATGTTACGAGCGTCCTTCCCGGCATAGGTTCCCTTGGGGCGGCTGTAAATGAGGGTAGGTTGCTGGGTGTCGAGTAAGAATTCTCCCGTGGGTTCGCCCACGTAGAAGTTGAATACCTGACCCGCGGTATTTGACTTTACACTTTCGTGGTATGAGCGGCTGGGGAAAGCGACCAGGATATGGGGACCCGGCTCAAGGCGTCCGATGGAACACGGCGATTCATAACAGGCGAAATAGGGATTGTTGTCGATTATGATGTGAACATGCTGGCCTTCGTCAGAATCGGCGATGGTCGGGGCGCGCGGAGTCTCCGTTTTTGTTCCCAAGGTATAATTAGACAAAGTGAAGGCGACCAAGCTGTCACCCTCTTCCATAACTCCTCCCGCTTGGGGAGACGTGAGAGTGACTTGCGCGCCCTCAATCGCCGGAGAGCGCTCGATGGCATATAGGCTAATGGCCTCACCCTGCATTTGTCCGGACCTTTCGGTGCGGTCGTCCGTGCGCTGTTGTCCGCAACCCCAGAGAATAAGGAAAGAGACCAAGGATAGGATCGACTTATTGCGGATTTTCGCCATACTTTTTCCCTGCAATGGTGAACTGGATACAAAGAAAATAATCACCTGGATGTCACTTTATGCCGATAAAAAGACGGAATTGTGCATATGCAGGGGTTCCCGGATTTCTTTCAGGATGCATGTCGCTAAATCCGTCCTGCTTACATGGGAGAATACTCCGATTCTCACATCGGCGTTGCACCTCAGTTTTTCGCTGGTGGGGCCATCCGTTAAGCGGGGCGGCTTGATCAAGGTCCAGTCCAAGCCACACTCCTTCACCAACTGTTCCTGCTCCTCGCGATCTTTCGCCTGCCAGGTGCGTCTCCTGGCATATGCACGTGCCAGACGCTCGCAAAAAAATGCACGATTACCGGCATAGTCACCTACCAAGGCTCCCGTGACGCAAATAAGGCGCTTAACGCCTTCCTCCCGCATTGTATCGACTATGAGGCGGGTGGCCTCCGCGCAGAAAATAGCGGAGAAAGGAGAACGGGGCCCGAATAGACAACAAACGGCATCAGCTCCTTGAATCATGGCTCGAACGGAAAGGGGGTCGGATAAGCGACCTTGCGACAATGTCAATCTCTTGGATTCGGGAAAGCGCCAATGCGAATGGGGGCGCAGCATGGCCCTAACGCGATTTCCGGATGCTAAAGCTTTTTCGGTCACCAGAACACCCGTACGGGAGGATGCGCCGAAAAGTGCCAATACAGAAGGACTGTCCGACGGCAATTGCGGAAGGGAAGGGGTATTGTGCATACCGAGCAAACTACAAATCGATGGATTTCCCACCTCGCTGGAAGTCTTCCCGGTTTATCCGCGGTCATGTCCTTAAGCTACTGATGGGGTCTGTCCTGCGCCGGACTTTGCGCACGTGAAAGGTTCAGCGCCGTATTGATTAACCCCACATGGGAAAAGGCCTGGGGGAAATTTCCCAATAGACGTTTGCCTTTCGTATCGTATTCCTCGGATAGCAAACCGACGTCGTTGCGAACCGACAATAATTTTTCAAACATTTCCTGGGCTTCACTCAGACGACCTTGCAAAATCAAATTATCGACCAACCAAAATGAGCATAAAATAAACGAACCTTCTCCCGTGGGAAGCCCATCGACTTCTTCGCTGCTCCGGTATCGATCGACGAAGCCGTTATGGACCAGTCCCTTTTCGATGGCATCCACGGTACCCAGCATGCGCGGATCGTCGGCGGGGATGAATCCGACCAGGGGCAGCATCAATAGGCTGGCATCCAGATCTTTCGAGCCGTAGAACTGTACGAAGGAATTCAGATCCGGATCGAACCCCTTTTCATGAACCTGTCGGTGAATTTTTTCCCGCATTTCTCGCCAGCGTTCCACCGGACCTTTGAGCCCGAACTCTTCCACCCCTTTTATCGCCCTATCCACGGCTACCCAGGCCATGACTTTTGAATGGGTAAAGTGACGCTGTGGGCCGCGCACCTCCCAAATCCCCTCGTCGGGTTTTTCCCAATCCCTTTCCAGAAACTCCATAATTCCCAATTGCATTCGCCAAGTGTCCACGGTGGGATCGAGCCCCTCCCTGCGGGCCAGATGCAAGGAATCCATCACCTCGCCGTATACATCGAGCTGATGCTGCTTATAGGCCTGATTTCCAATGCGCACGGGTTTCGAATCTTCATATCCATCCAGCCAGTCCAATTCCAATTCGTGCAACCGTCTTTCTCCGGCCAAACCATACATGATATGCATTTCGGAAGGTTTTCCGGCCACGGAATTGACCAGCCATTCGCGCCAGGCATGTGCTTCTCCCTTATAGCCTCCGTTCAGAAAGGCGTATAAGGTGAAGGTGGCGTCGCGCAACCAGCAATATCGATAGTCCCAATTGCGGGAGCTTCCGATTTTCTCGGGGAGCGAGGTGGTGACGGCGGCGACTATCCCGCCTGTGGGAGCGTAACTCATGGCTTTGAGGGCAATCAGGGACCGCATGACGGCTTCTTTCCACTCACCCTGATAGGTGCACTTCAAGGACCATTCCGACCACCACGATTCCGTGTGCTTCAGGCTGGGTAAAACTTCGTGCGGGTTGGGAATTTCCCCATAGGTCGGCGCATACGCCAGTTCAAAAGGAATATCTTCCCCTTCGCGGACGGTGAAATCGGATACGGTGTGCATATTTTCACCGTGTAAAGGAGCCGGGGTCCAGAGAAAAAGGGAGTCGGGTCCGGCGGTGGCGCGGATTCCGCCATCGATGCGTTGCACCCAGGGAACCACCCAGCCATAGTCTAAGCGGATAGTGAGATCCATGCGCATTCTCACCTTGCCTTTAATGCCTCTAACCAGGCGGATGAGGTCGGGCCCCTCGGTGCGGGGAGGCATCCAATCGATGATTTGTACTTCTCCTTCATCGGTCGTGAAAGTAGTCTCCAAAACCAGGGTGTCCCCCCGGTAACGGCGCCGAATCGCACGGATATTTCCAGCCGGGGCGATGAGCCAGCGACCATTTTCGGGTTTACCCAATAGCGATGCGAAGCAGGCGCCCGAATCGAAGCGGGGAAAGCACAGCCAATCGATGGACCCGTCTTTTCCGACCAGCGCTCCCGTCTGACAATCCCCGATCAGGGCATAATCTTCAATTCGCAACGCCATAGCGTCTTTCCTTTAAATACCCTGTGTTTAAATCAAAGAAGGTAAATCCAGCGAGTGGATCCAGCTTTTTCGGGGTGATTTTTTAAGGAAGAGGTAAACGCTTCCCGTCTGTGAGAAAGCGCGCGGCGTCCCAACTTAACCAGGCGTTCCGGGCCTTACGGGTGGAAGAGGCGGAAGTTTGCAGGGAAGCGTTTGCAACGGCGGCGACTCCCTGGAGCGCTCGGTTCTTCTGCAACAAAGATGCGGGAGTTACGAATTGGACGGCGCCAATATCTATTGAGGTATTTCGAATTAAACCTGTCCAGTCGACACCTGCTTTTCCCGCTTCCAATAAAACCCCTTTTCCCAATGCCGACGTGGCATCGGGTTTGAGCCCAAAATTTCTTTGCCCCGGGTTTATCAACAAATCCGGCGAAGCCCCCTCCAGGTTACCAGCCAATTCAGCTCTTGCGCCATCGCGCGCCAGAATACGGTGTGAACAAAGGTTGTTCTTGATGGCCACGCGGGTATCCGGCCAGCGGTATTCTATGCTGTTGAAAGGTTCGTCCTCCGCCATCACGGTGTTGTGGTAGACTTCCGCATCCTTCACCTGCATGATTTCAATTCCGGTTTCCAGCCTATACCCACGGGCATTGTATATGATATTGTTACGCACCATGCCGCCGATATGGTCGAAATAAGGCTGCTCACCCGCCCCGTCGTCATAACGGCGCACCAGGTCATCCCACGGAGCGTTCTTCATGCCTAACCCGATGCCGCGCCAACAGTTTTCGAAATAGTTGTTTTCGATCAGGCTGCCGCGGCTTTTGCTCCAAATATGAACGGCATGTTCCATGGGTTTGTTTCCACGCCAAATATTCCGGAAGGTGTTGCCACGAATCACCCAGTTCCGCCCACCGTGAATATCCACCCCCCCGGTGTAATAAATGTCATTTCCCTCCAAGTAGTGCATGACGGAAGTATTGCGAAACTCCACCAGCGAGCATTCCAAAATGCCGTCATCGACCCAATGCAGCTGTTGTACGCGCCCATTGGAATTGACCTTGATGAGTTGCTGTCCGCAATCATAGACATTGATATTGCGCAGCCGCAGATTTCGCGACGGTCCATCGACGGGCGCAGAGGCGTGGATTCCGTGGTCGCGCGCATAGCGGATGGTGAGATCCGCCACCGTGATATCCGATCCTTGAATAGACAATACCTCCGGCACGAAATTTTCCCGCTGTAAAGGCATGCCTCCCCGGTTTCCGTCTAGAATGACTTTTTCCCGATTCCCACTTTTCGAGCGGACAACAATTCCATTGGCGCGAATCCATACGTTCGAACTTATGGAATAAGTTCCGTCTTTAAGCAGGAAAGTGGTTCCCGCCTTGGCGCTGCCCAAAGCAGCTGTGATATCGTCTCCGGGGGAAAGCTCGACTTGGTTAGAGTTCGGGTCGACCCATTGAGGGCAGGCATACTCCGAGCGTGCGAGGCTCTGTCCAAGCACCAGGAATAGCAGGGCGGCTGCATAACCGGTTGCAAAAATTGAGCGGCTCTGAGACCGGGAAGATCGCAATTGAATCGGGATATGTGGCATGTCCGGGCTTTCTTGCCGTCCGTTAAGGGCTTTCAAAAGGTCCAATATCCCATTGCGCCGTACCGCGTTCCCGACCCAACAGGTCGAACCAAGGGCCCAGGTCCGGAAGGATTCCCGCCCCACTGCGCCCGGCCTCCTTGACCGGACCGGCTGAAGCTTGCGAAAAAAGGGTCACCACATCATGATATTCCCTGGAATCGGGCGTAGGCAATTGGGGATTTTCGAATACCGCTCCCGGTTCCTGTAAGGGAGGGTAATAGCCCCCGGGAATCGTTTCTCCCCGATTGAAATAGAGATTGTGCTCGGACACGAAATTTTCGAGTCGGCTTTCGACGCTCATGAATTGTGCGGGCATGGAGGTGACAACGTTCGCGAAAACGTTGTTGAACATCCGGATATCCCGGCTGCCCCCTTCCATGTCCGTACCGATGCCAAGGGTGGCGTGGATGATGCCGCGCAAATCGCGGTCGCCCCGGCAATCCAAAAAGAGATTGTTGTGAATGAAAGCATTTTTTACGCTGAGGAACGACAGGGCGCCGGTCGCACTGTTCAGAACGATATTGTTCCGAATCGTTATATCTTCCGCTTCAAAAGCGAATTTCCCCTCTTCCGGATTTCCTCCGCCTCCGAGCACAAAAACGGGATCTCCCTGATCGCCGGCATGTTCCAAAACGAC
Organism: Fibrobacteria bacterium; assembly: GCA_041746255.1. Lineage (GTDB taxonomy): Bacteria > Fibrobacterota > Fibrobacteria > UBA11236 > UBA11236 > JBGTHM01. The sequence continues at coordinate 20,806 of JBGTHM010000110.1, forward strand.
GTTGGCTTCAAGGAGTACGTGGCGGCTCCCACCCCGGGCCGCGACATGGTATCGCGATGAGGTCCCTTTGAAAAGGTTTTGACGCACCACCACGCCTTCGGAATTCAGGATGTCAATGCTTCCTTCGTTCCCGTATTGGGATGATCCGGGATTATGGATTACGGAGCGAAGGATTTTGATATTGCGCGCTCCGTTTATCTGTACGCAGTCTCCGTTTTGACCCGCGTGATGAATATGACAATTTATGAAAGAGATGTGTTCGGAACCCCCATGGATTTGCACCAAATTCCCTGCCAACAAGGGTCCGGCGATTTCCAAGCCTTCGAAGATGATCCCCCGGCTGGAGTGGATATTGAACCCCTGGCCCAAGAGGAAACGTGCGCCCTGTTCGCGCACGGATTTCACCACCACGGGATTGTCAGCGGGAAATTCCAGGCCCGATAACCAACTGGTCAATTGATAAACTCCATCATCCAGCCAGAGGGTATCGCCGGCCGAGGCCTTTCCCAGGGCGGAAAGCAGGTCTTGTCCCAACTGTAAAGTATCGGAAGGGAGGAAGCGGACGTCCTCAAAACTCGGCCCTTCGGAGTGGGTCTTCCCGGCCCGGGTGTCGAAAGTCTTCAAATCCAATTTACCCGGCGGAAGCAACGGTAGCTGCAAGGTATCGCCTTGGGGAATAGGAACCTGAATATCGGTTCCGGGTACATACACCACCAGCCCTGGCCGCCAATCGAGCGATTTGAGGGAAATGGTGGCGGCTGCCGGTGATTGAAGGCTGTCTTCGAACACGAGCGAATCCAAGGTCGCCACTGCGAAGTCTCCCCGGTAGATCCATTTGCCGGAGATCGGATCGAAACCGCTCAAGGTATACCGCGAATCACCGATTTTACCTCGGAAGGCATAGGAACCGTCAGCTTGGGTGACGCTCTTCAATTCAGTACCCCTGTTCTTTCCAGCGAGAGGGTTGAATTCCGAGCTGCGCAGCGCGACCGTCATGCCCGGTACGGGGGCACCGTCGGTATGGTGTACGATGCCGGCGATTTGCGCTTCACCGCCGGATCCGGTACCTGACACATCACTTCCCTGCGGATTGTTGGCTAAGCACCCGACAAGATAAAGTGGGTAAAGCCAGGGGATGATGCGAAGCATTTTCCCAATCATCACGCTTCGTCCTCCGGGAGTTCCAAATCCTTATCCTCGCCTTCCGCGAAGGCTCCGTCTTCCATTCCGAAGTCCTCTTCGTTCCGGGAAGCATGCGCTTCGGATATGGCTTCATCTTCGGGCAGTAAAACCTGGGAAACCGGAAAAATCTGCATATTGACCTGAAAAACCCGCTCGGCCCTGTCGGCTTCGGCGATGGCATATAACCTTTTCCGGAAATGGCGCGCTTCCTCAATCGCTTCGGCCAAGCCGTCACGTGAAAGGCTCACCGTAGTCCAGGAAAGATGTCTTTCCTCCCTGGGAAAACGATCGAGGGCCTCGCGGGCCAATCCCAGGGTATCCAATACAAAATTATTCACCGCTACCGCCGGTGCGCGCGTGCCGGAATCGAGAATCAAATTGGTCGGACGGTAATAGCCATTCTCATCCTTGGCCACCAATTGCAATTGCACCAGCAACTCGACCGATTTGCGGGTTTCTTCCGCGGTGATGGCAGGAATCACTAGTTTTCCAATGGTTTCATATTCATCACGGAAATCATGCCGTTCCAGCAAAGCCCGTATTACGGAATGATGCCATTTCTCATAATAGGAGTATTGCGCCGCATGGACTTGATACACCGAGGATTCTTTGAAAGCGGCCATGCGTTTGAAATGGCGTTTTTTGTCTTCATGGTTCTTGGCCTGGTTATACAGCACCATTTCTATCCAATATTCGCGTTCGCGCTTTTTCAACTTGCACAGTTCGGAAAGTTTCATGGCCAGGGGAAGCGAGATATGCGCCTTCCCCTGAAAAATCAGCGAAAGGTGGCCGGTGGATTTGATGGCGGTTTTATTGCAGATATAGCGATAGGAAAAGTTATGGCTTATGGACTTGCGGTCCGCATAATATTCGCGCAGAAACTGATGATAATCAGTATAGTCGAAAACGGATTTCATGCGCTTGCTCCGCGGAATAAAAGGTGCGGAATTAAGGTAATGCGAAAAGTGGAAATTTTCCCGGAAAGTTCGGCTCAAATTTCGAAAAATGTTTTAGTGCCTGTTCTATTTTAAGAGGAGGTAGACCATTTTTTCGTGCCGGGACGGAAATCTTGGGGATGCATAACCCTTTAATTAATAAAGAGTTATGTATTCGTGCGAGGGGATTTTTTCCCCTCTTTCGCTTTAAAAAGAATGGAGGTTCGGTTTTTTGAGCTCGGGGAGATAAAGCCCTGTTTGAGTCCGACGCCCTTTTATTCCACCGTCACCGACTTGGCGAGATTACGCGGGGTGTCGACATCGCATCCGCGGAGAACCGCGATATGATAGGCCAACAGTTGCAAGGGGATTACCGTCAGCAAGGGCGTCAGTACGCGCAGGGTTTTGGGAATCCGTATGATATGGTCCGCAATTCTCCGCAAATCATCGGAATCGTCGTCAGTGATGGCCAATATTCGACCTCCACGCGCTTTCACTTCCTGCATATTGGAGAGCACTTTGTCGAAAAGCGAATCGGTGGGAGCGATGACCACAGTGGGCATATTCGCGTCAATCAAGGCAATGGGACCATGCTTCATTTCGGCGGCGGGATAGCCCTCGGCGTGGATGTAAGAAATCTCCTTTAGCTTAAGAGCGCCTTCCAATGCGACCGGATAATTGTAGCCTCGCCCCAAGTAGAGAAAATTGGTGGCCTTGCCGTATTGCCCGGCGATTTCCTTAATGTGCTCGTTTAACTGGAGAATTTCGCGTACTTGGTCCGGTATTTTCTGCAGGGCCTGACAGAATTTCCGGCCTTCATCCACCGAAAGACGGCGCATGCGGCCCAATAGCAAAGCCAAAAGGGTCAATACCGTAACTTGGCAGGTAAAAGCCTTGGTGGAGGCCACCCCGATTTCGGGTCCGGCATGCAAGTAGACGCCGCCGTCGGTCTCACGCGCAATCGAACTTCCCACCGAATTGCAAATTCCCAGCACGGTGGCGCCTTTATGTTTGGCTTCGCGTAAGGCTGCGAGGGTGTCCGCGGTTTCTCCGGATTGCGAAATGCATAAAACGATGGTCTTGTCGGGCATGATGGGATTGCGATATCGGAATTCCGAAGCGTATTCCACTTCGACCGGTACACCTGCCAATTCCTCGATGATGTATTCGCCGACTTTTCCCGCATAATAGGACGTGCCGCAAGCCACGATGATAATGCGCTTGAGGCTTCGCAATTCCTGCTGAACGAGGTTGAGGCCGCTTAAACGCGCGGTGCCGAAGTCGTAAACCAGACGGCCGCGCATGGAGTTTATGATGGCGTCCGGCTGCTCGAAAATCTCCTTGAGCATGAAGTGATCGAAATTTCCCTTGGCGGCGGCCTCGGCGCTGTATTCGATGTTCTGGACTTCGCGGCTTACTTCCACTTCGCTTGAATTCGTAATCTTGTAAGTACCGTTCATCTCGACCATATCGTTGTCGTCGAGATAAATCACCTTCTTGGTATGTTCGACAATAGCGGCTACATCCGAGGCAAGATAGAGTTCGTTATTTTCTCCTACACCCATTACCAAAGGGCTGCCGCGTCTCGCGCCGACGAGTACGCCGGGCTCATGGGAGCTTACGACCACGATTCCGAATGCGCCTTCGAGTAATTGCATGGTTTCGGCTACGGCCCTCCCCAGATTTCCCTTATAAAGCTTGCAAACCAATTGCGCTATCACTTCGGTATCGGTTTCCGAAGCGAATTTGATGCCCTCGGATTCCAGACGCTGCTTAAGTATTCCGTAATTTTCGATGATGCCATTGTGCACCACGGCGAATTTGCCGTCCCAGCTCAAATGCGGGTGGGCATTTTCCACGGAAGGAGCGCCATGGGTGGCCCAGCGGGTATGCCCGATTCCGGTGGTGCCTTGCAAGGGAGTCTGCCCCACTTCATTTTCCAGTTCGCACAATTTTCCTTTGGCACGGGCCAATTCAAGACCTTTACCGTTTTGTATGCAAATGCCCGCGCTGTCATAACCGCGGTATTCCAAGGTTCTAAGCCCGTCTATCAGGATTTGCTGGGCGGGCCTGGTTCCGCTATAGGCGACTATGCCGCACATATTCTTTTCCTACTTTCCACTTTACGAGTATATCCGCCCGCGGCGGTGAGGCGACTTTCATTAGGATTCCAACTCCACCCGGATAAGCCGACACAACTCCTCCGCCTGAGCCCGGTCCGGTGCCTCGGCAATTACCCGGACTACGGGTTCGGTATTCGAAGGCCGCACGTGCACCCAGCTTTTCTCAAAGGCAAGGCGCATACCGTCTTGGTAGTCAATTTTGGCTCCGGGGATTTTTTTCTCCAATCTTGCATAGATATTCTGCAATGGTTGGCTACCCAGGGTCAATTTGGTTTTTTCGATATGGTAGGGCACGATTTCCGCTGCAATGGCGGAAAGCGATTCGGTTCGCTCTGCCATCAGTTCCAGTATGAGCGCAATGGCCAGAATACCGTCACGTCCCAGGTGCAAGTCGGGAAGCATTACGCCGCCGTTTCCTTCGCCCCCGATTACGCTGCCATTTCGCTTCATAGCCACCGCCACGTTGACTTCACCCACCTTGGTGCGTTCCACCGGAACGCCGTAGCCTTCGGCGATGTCTTCCACCATACGGCTGGTGGAGAGATTGACCGTGACGGGGCCGGGTTTTCGGGATAAAATCAATAAGGTGGCCAGCGCCAGGGTATATTCTTCTCCAATGGCTCTTCCCTTATCGGTGACTAACGCCAGGCGGTCGGCATCGGGGTCGGTAGAGAAACCGACATCGCACTTTTCCTGGAGAACGAGGTCTTCCAGTTCGCGCAAATTCTCGGAGGTCGGCTCCGGATTACGCGGGAAAATTCCGCTGGGCTCGGTGTAAATCGCCTTCATTTCGCATCCCAGCGCTTGCAGCAATTTGGGGACGATAAGGCTTCCCGCGCCATTCACGCCGTCATATGCCACCTTGAAGCGCCGCGCCCGGATACGCGCCACATCCAATAGGGGTAATGCGAGAATTTTTTCAATATGATGCTCATCGCCTCCCAGGAATACCTGCACCGGCTTGACTTGAGAATAGTCTTTCCAGACGAAGCGGCGTTGGTCGACGAGTTCGAAAAGCTGCTGAACCTCGTTCTCGTCCAGAAAAATACCTTCCGAAGTGAGAAACTTGAGGGCGTTCCATTCAATGGGATTATGCGACGCGGTTATGATGATACCCCCACCGGCATGCAGTTTTTCCACCAACAATTCGACGGTTGGAGTGCTGCTGATTCCGGTGAGTACCGGCTCGGCTCCCGCAGCCGCGCAGGCTCCGGCTACGATGTTCTCCACCATAACGCCCGTGGGTCGGGTATCGCGGCCGATCACCACTTTTTTCGCCCCGGTGAGTTGAACGAAAGCGTTTACGTATTCAGCCACCAGGCAGGGGGAGAAGCCCGGACCGACAATTCCGCGAATTCCCGAAACCGAGCGCATGAGTACCGACATTCGTCCTCTCCTTTGAACTTCATTTCGCGGGCCGCGCGGAATTGCCTTCGATCACGCAAAAAGCTGCAAAAATTAACATAAATTTAAATCTAACCATTAGTCTAGGCTTACTATGCGGGCGGAATCAGCCTGACTTAGTATTGTATCCCCTCATGAACGAAGCATTGCCGATATTTCGCCGTTCCTGTAAAATAGGTGGGATGCGCCTATGGAACACCTGGGTCGGATTCGGGCTTTTTTTTCTGTTGGCAGCATTTGTTCCCGCTCCTGCAAAGGCCCAAGCTTCCCTCGACATGCCTCCACCCGAGGTCGGTTTCGTATACCATCCGGACGATTTTACCATGGGCGATTCACTTCGATTAGAGGTTACGGTCCGGATTCCCGACCGATGGCATATCAATTCCCATGCGCCCCTGGATGAATTTTCCATTCCCACCCGCTTGGAAATTTCCGCTCCTGGTTTGGAATTCGGTCGACCTGAATTTCCAGAGGGATATGTCAAGCATATCGAGATATTGGGCACCGACCTCTCTTTGTTCCAAGGCGTCTTCTCCGTGCAAGTGCCGGTTTTGCGAGTGGATGCCTCGGTCGGTGCGAACGCCCTTAAAGCAACACAGCTCATTTTGCATTATCAAGCCTGCAACGAGGCTATTTGCCTTCCGCCCCGCTCCATAGCGGGCCTGTACGGACCACTTCCCTCCGGAAAGGGTGAAGGGGGTCTGGTTCCAGTCAACGCCCCTGCTTCTGTCGATAAAAAAAAAGTTTCAGCGCTGAACGCTGAGTCCGGATCCGGTCCCTTGGCGGGATTCGATTTTTCGGGGGGAATCATTCCGCTGTTCTTTTTGCTGCTGGGCGCAGGATTGGCGCTCAATTTGACTCCGTGCGTCTATCCCATGTTGGCCATCACCATCAGCCTTTTCGGCACCCAGAGCAGTTCCGGGCTTATCCATCGGATGGGAATGTCGGTAAGTTACGTGATGGGCATCGTTATCACCTTCTCCGCGTTGGGGGTATTCGCAGCTTTTTCGGGAAACCTGTTCGGTTCCGCCTTGCAATCTCCCTGGTCGCAAGTATTTATCGCCGCCACTTTCGTCATTCTCGCTCTGGGATCCTTCGGGCTGTACAACATCCGGCTGCCGCAAAGCCTGATGGGCCGTGCCATGCAGGCCAGTAATTCCCAGGGATATGCCGGAGGACTTTTGGCGGGCCTTTTCGCAGGGGTGTTGGCGGCGCCCTGCATCGGACCCGTGGTATTGGCGCTGCTGATTTACGTGGCCGAAAAAGGGAGTGTGGTTACCGGTCTTGGCATGTTCGCCACTTTGGCGCTGGGCATGGGAATTCCCTATTTGATTTTGGGCACATCCTCGTCCCTGCTTACCCGCCTACCCAAATCGGGCCAATGGATGGTCGATGTCAAAAACGTTTTGGGAGTGGTATTGCTGGTCCTTGCCGTCTATTATGCGCGGGGGTTTATCGGCGAAAAGGTTTATGGCTTGTTATTCGGAGGCCTCATCCTTTATATCGGACTGTACATCAATCCCTTCGCCCGCCTTGAGAACGTGAGCAGGGTAGTGGCGGGTTTGATCCGGTTGGTCGCTTTCCTGATTGTCCTTTATGGAACAGCGGAGTTGGGTCGCGTCTTGCTTGGGAAAGACTCGTTCGCGCAAAGGCCGGCTTTCGGGCCGGAGGCCTCGCCGCTTGTTTGGGAAGAATACGCCGAACCCGCCCTGGTGGAGGCCGTGTCCTTGAACCGACCGGTAGTCATCGATTTTCAAAGCAAGATTTGGTGTGCGGCCTGTCGGGAAATGGAGGAAAAAACCTTTTCCCGCCCCGAGGTTCGTGGCGCCTTAAGCCGTTTTCGCTTGTTGGACGTGGATGTCGATAAGCATCCTGAGGCAAAACAATTGCAGGAGCAATACGGTGTGCTGGGAATACCCACGCTGATTTTCCTGGATGCCGCCGGCCGGGAAGTGGACAGGGTGGTAGGCTTTCTCGGGCCGCAAGAGTTGCTGCAACGCATGCAACTTTTACCTATAACCGGAGAAAATCCGAAAGCCGAACAGGAGGAGAAGGCGATACGCGCCAACAGTATATTGTGAAAAAATTAGGGGTTAGGCGGAAGGAGAATCGCTTCCAAATCGTATTCGAGGGCATCCGTAACCAGGACATCGCGAAACGAGCCCGGGTCCGCATCAAAAAGTCCATCGGATGGGTTGGAGTAGATGAGGACGCGATTATCGACTTCGGGGGCGTCGCCTTCCGTTCTGCCCACGTAGAGATAATCCTGGCCTTCCGCCACCCCATCCACGACCACACGCAGGGTCTTACCGATTTTTTTGAGGTTTTCTTCGAGGGAGATCTCCTGTTGCAGGGTCATCACTCTTTCCAGCCGCTTTTCCATGACCTCGGACTCAATTTTTCCGGGTAAATCATAGGCATGGGTGCCGTCTTCATCGGAATAGGTAAACCCGCCCAAGTGTTTGAAACGGACCTCTTCCATGAATTGCAGCAATTCATCCACGTCCGCTTCGGTTTCGCCGGGGTATCCCAAAAGTACGGTTGTCCGCAAGGAGAGATCGGGCATGGCTTCGCGCAGGCGGCTGAAGATTTTTTGCAAGTCGCCGTGTCCATAATTCCGTCGCATGGATCGCAGCATGGCGTCGCTGGCATGTTGGATGGGAATGTCGAGGTATTTGCAAATCCGCTTTTCGTTGGCCATAAGCCCCACGAGTTCTTCGTCTACGAAGGCGGGATAGGCATACATAAGGCGAAACCAGGAAATGTCGGTTTCCCGTATTAGAGCTTGCAGCAGTTCGCTCAGGGTTTCACGCCCGTTTTTCTCCCGGCCGAAATAGGTCAAATCCTGCGCGATAAGGGAGATTTCCCGGATACCGTAGGTTTGTAGTTCCTGAGCTTCCTTTACCAGGTCTGCGATGCGGCGGCTTTTCTGTTTACCCCGCATTCCTGGAATGGCGCAGAAGCCGCAAATACGGTTGCAGCCTTCCGCGATTTTCAAAAAAGCGTGATGAGGTTCCTCACCCATGAGGGTGCGGGGAGATGCGCCAATTTCACAATCGGAAGGTTTGGTTGAGTTGAGGCCCAGGCGCTCCAAAATCTCGCCGTTCCGGTAGGTACCCACCAATAAATCGATTTCGGGAATATCGCGTTTGAGTTCTTCGCCGTATCGCTGCGACAGGCAGCCGGCCACGATAATGCGTTCGCCTTCGCCGCGTCCTTGCACCCGCTCAAAGATTTCACCGATGGACTCTTCTTTTGCCGCTTCGATAAAGCCGCAGGTATTGATGACCGTGACTTCGGGGGATTCGCCCTCCAACGCCAGCCTATAACCGGCGCGTCCAAATTCCCCGAGAATATTTTCGCTATCGACCTGGTTCTTAGAGCATCCGAGGTTAACGATTCGGACTTTCTTTACCATTCGTCTAAAAATCCGCCTTCATTGAAGGACGTGTCCTGAGGAGCTTCCGGCTCAGGGGTTGATGCGGGCGTTTCCCAACCCGATGTAGCGGGTTCGGAAGGAACAGCCTCCGGTTCGCGGGGCATATCCCAGGGCGAGGGGGAGGGGGCGGGTTCGGCAGGCATAGCAGGAGCAGCCGGCTCGCTGGGTGTGGTATAGCTTTCCGAGGCCGAACCGGTGGAGTAATCGGTAGCCGGGGTGGAATAAGAGTCGGTAGGTTGGTAGGACGAAGGGGCAGGCTGATAGCCGCCGCCATACTCGCTGCCGGAACCGACTTGGTCATTTGCCTTGTTGTCCACCCAATAGCTATACCCCATGGCCGCCAGAGTGTTATCCCCAAACGCTTTAGCAGCCGAAATAGTGCGAAAGCGACCAATGCGTACACGATGGTAGGTTCCAGGCAAATCGGCAGTGGGATTTTCGACTTGGGCCACATATGCGGGAAAGCCGTTATCTGCGAGCCGGGTCATGAAATTCTCAGCCTGATTCCGGCTTTTAAAAACGGAAACCTGAACCACGAAAGCTCCGTTATCCGAGAATTGCGCCTGCTGGGCGGAATAATCGGCTTCTGATTGTGCCCGGCGCTCACTTCCAGAAGGTCCTCCAACGGCTTGTAAAGAAGGTTCAGCAGGCAGGTAGGCGCTGGTGTCGGTATCATATTCGGTGGAGAAGGAGGGGACCTCTTCTACGAAGGCGGGTTCTTCCGTTTTTTTTCCGCAGCCGAGCAACATTGCCCCGCCTATTCCCAATGCGATTAGGGAATTTCGGTTATTGAATTTGGGATTTTTCATAGAAGGGCCCCTTCGGAGATTGAACTCGATGGCTGAATGAAATACTGGGTTTCACGGGACAACAAACCAACCCTTTTCAGGGACCTTTGGATGCCTGTTATTATCCCACATGCCGAAAACGGAATAGAAGACCTTTTTTCAAGAATTTTCAAAGATCCAGGCGCCCAGGCCGGAATTTTAAGATTTAGATTAGGGAAATTTACTAATAATTTCCTGGTTACCGGAACCCAAAAGACCGAAAAACTTCGAACAACTCCGATGGAGACCTGGGCCCAGGTCGAACTCATGGGTAAGGCAAGTCCATGATAATAAAGGAAATCCAATATCATATTATTTCGATAGGAATAGTCTGGTTGAGTGGATTGTGCTTGACAGCCCTTTCCCTACTTGATACCTTTATCAGAGCACTTTCAAGATGTGAAAAGAGGTGAGAATTTCCATGACCGGAGTAGTTGTACGACCCGGAGAGTCGTTTGAAAAGGCGCTGAGACGTTTCACCAAAACTTGTGAAAAATCCGGAATCCTTTCGGACGTCAAAAAGAATCAGCGGTACGAAAAGCCCTCGGAAGAAAAGAAACGAAAGCATAACGCCGCGATTCGTAAGCATATCAAGGACCAAATAGAGGCCGAAGCCTAAAAAGCCTCTTGTTTAAGTTGAAGTTCAAGCAGCGACCCCTAACCGGGTCGCTTTTTTTATCCCGGCTCGAATCTTTCCAGGCTTTTCAAACCTCGTTGATGATGAGGGGCTTGTTGGATGAGTAGGTTTCATCGAAATAGTTGAAAATGCAGCACTCGGAGCGCCTGCCTTTCTCGATGTTAATGATAAGCTTGTCCACATATTTACGGGTGATGAAAAAGCCGCGACCCTGGTAGTCGAATACACCGCAGGGTAGGCCTTTTTCGTCTTGGGTAGTTTGGCGGTCAAGCCAATACAGCACCGTATGTTTGTCGAGTTTTCCTCCGAAGTCGAGAACGGAGACTGCGAATTTTTCGTTGTCGATGGCAACGGTCACCCGCACGGCTTCGTTTTCGGTAAGGCGGAAATTCTTATTCCAATCCTGCTTGGCGTCGCCCAGTTCGTCTCGGGCCCCGTAGAACAGAGCGTTTGTCATCAACTCTATCAGAACCACGCGGAATTTATGGCGGATGGGGCTCTCACCGTAAAATTCGGAAACGGATTCCGAGATGGAATCGATTTGCGAAGGTTCGCTCAGGAAAAATTCCTGGAGCGTAAATCCCGGCCTCATATAGCGTTCGAGGCCGAATACATCGTTTCGGAGCAGGTTATTCAAATTTTGGGTGATTTCTCCCAGCCGAAGCGGCACTGTTTTGGGGATAACGTTGCCGATGTTGTGATCGCGGACCATGCGCATATAATCGTCAAGGTTACAGGCTGTCATGAGTACGCGTTTCATATCGGGGTAAATCGTGGCAACCTCGCGTAATAGTTCGAACCCCGTCATTTTCGGCATATTGATATCGGAGAGAATCATGTCGCAAGGCCGAGCTTGCAGGGCCTGCAATGCCTCGGGGCCGTCACAGGCGGTGGCTACATCGTAACCCAGCCCTTCCAAAGCCTCCTGCAAGACCTCCCGAATGGCATTTTCGTCGTCGACGACAAGTACTTTATACATAAATTTGTGGGAGCTGATTACCGAGTGTTAATTTTCCAGAGACCCGTTCATTATTCATTGCAATATGGCAAGTATACCCTCCCCACTCTCCGATGACAAGACTTCAGTCCCCGGTATCGGCCTTGAAGATTCCACCTCTCGATTCCGGATGGAATTCCTGCTTGCCCGAGCCAACGCCGCCCAGCGCCAAGCCATTGCCTTTGATCATGATAGAAATGGCCCGGTGCTGGTGCTTGCGGGAGCAGGGTCGGGAAAAACCACGGTACTGGCGAGTCGTTTGGCATACATGGTGGCAAGTGGTGTGGCTCCCGATGCGATCACCGCATTGACTTTCACACGGGATGCCGCTTTGGAAATGCGGGAAAGGGTGGGGCAAAGGTGCCGCGAAATTGGATTGGGAAGCGCAGCGCCGGAAATAACCACCTTTCATGGTCTGGCTTATGGAATCATAGGGGGTCGGAGCGATGGAGTGGATAACTGGCAGCGGTTGGAGTTTTCCCGGCCGCCGAGGCTGGCAGATGAGGAGCAAAGGGCGAGCCTCCTCGCTACCCTGCGCGCCCGCCTGGGAAATTGGGTAAGTGGCGATGCGGTGGACGAATGTCTGTTCGCGCGGGAGGAGGCGGATCCGCGCATGTCGGCGGTGCGTGATGGATATCTGTCGCTTATTCGCGCGGAAGGGTTGATTGCCTTCGGAGACATGGTACCCTTGGCGTTGAAACTGGCACGGGAGCATCCGGATTGGCTGGATACTTGGCAGATGCGGCATACGCATTATCTCGTGGATGAGTTTCAAGATACCAGCCCTGATCAACTTGAATTGATGCGGCTTTTCGTGGGAAATCGTACCAATTTTTTTATCGTGGGCGATGACGACCAGGCGATTTATTCCTTTCGCGGCGCCGATAGCCGTTGCCTGGACGCCGTATTTCACATGTATCCCAATCTCAAGGTCATTAAGCTTGAAGAGAACTACCGGTCGACGGCGGGAATAGTCGCTTATGCCAATCGGATTTTTGCGGATAAGCCGAGGCGATTGCGCAAAATCCTACGGCCCGCCCGTAGCAGCGAAGCCGCACTGTTCCGGGAAAACCGGAATCCCTGCGTTACCGTGCATGCTACGGTTGAGGCGCAAGCCGAATGGATGCTGGGGGAGATGCGTCGCTTACGAAAAGAATATAATTTGGAGTGGGCCGATTTCGCCGTGCTATACCGACTCAATGCCATCGAAGAGGGTTACAGGCGCAGCCTCACCGCCTTGGCCGGAAACGAAATCGACGGCATCCGCTTCATGACGGTCCACGGATCCAAGGGCCTGCAATTCCCCGTCGTTTTTTTCGTCGGGCTGGAACAGGGGATATGCCCGTACCGCGAGGCGCTGGGCGATGTCGATGCGGAAAGGCTCAAAGAAGAGCGTAGAGTCTTCTATGTGGGAGTCACGCGCGCGGAAAGCCGGCTCTACTTATGCAGCTGCCTGGAACGAAAATGGCATGGGCGTAAAAAAAGGTTCAGTCCCAGCATGTTTTTGCGAGCCCCCGTAACCGTCGGTATCAAGAGCCTACTCGCGGTTTTGCTGCAGGGTTCGGGTAACGGACGCCCATGAAAGCTTGGGCGAACATGCTCCGGGTATTCTGGTACATGATCAAACATATGCCGATATTCAGCTTTTACGATCTATTCCGTCCCCAAGATCGGGACGCCTATTTCCGGAAAATCTATTTGCAATGGGGCGATCGCCTGCTGGGATGGTATGAGGCCACGGTAGATGTTAGGGGCAGAGAGAATTACCGGCCCGATTGGGAGGGAGGATGGGTGATTCTTGCCAACCACCAGAGCCAATTAGACATTCCGGTGTTGTTGAAGGCCTTGCATGCCCCGTTGACTTTCGTGGCCAAAAAGGAGTTGTCCTATGTGCCTTTTCTGAGTTACTGGATGAAAAAGGTGGGATGCATTTTTATCGATCGTAAGGACAAGGCTGCGGCCCGGAAAACTTTGCAATATGAGGTGGGAAGGCTGCCGGACAGGCCGCTGGTGGTTTTTCCCGAAGGAACCCGGAGCCGGGACGGGCGACTGCTTCCTTTCAAGCCGGGTTCCGGGCGTATACCGCTCTTGGCGAACGCACGGGTCTTGCCGGTGCTCATCCAGGGGTCGCGCGACGCGGTGGAGAACCGCAGGGCCTTCGGAAACCAGGTTACCGTACAGGTTACTGTGTTTCCACCCTTGGATACGCGGGGATGGGAAGACAGCCGGGATTCGCTTGAGAAAATCCGCAGCTATGTCGAGGATTGCTGGAACGTAGGCTGGGAAGAGGATGCCCAGTTAGCAAGTTCAACGCGAGGCGACGGTGCCGGCAGGGGACAGTAAGGCCGCGGCGTGCATGTCGGCGTGGTAGGAGCTGCGTACCAACGGCGCGGATGTGCAAATGCGAATCCCGTTCGCCAGCGCGAAATCCTTCATTTCGGCGAACTCGGAGGGGTGAACATATCGATCCACCGGCAGGTGGGAGTCCGAAGGGCTGAGGTATTGGCCCAGCGTCAGAATATCGACCTGTAGGGAGGCAACGTGCAAAATCATCTCGCGGATTTCGTCCGGGGATTCGCCAAGCCCTAGCATCAGGCTCGTCTTGGTCACGAACCCGCGACTTTTTGCGTGTTTCAAAACGGCGCTGCTGTCGGCGACATTGCCGCGGCCGCGTACTTTTTTCTGAAGGCGGGCGACGGTTTCCAGGTTGTGGTTGAAAATGTCGGGCTGACCGGCAAGAATGATGTCCACCAAATCGAGTCGGGCCTGCATGTCGGGGATTAGGATTTCCAGGCGGCATTCCGGAGCTGCGTCCTTAACCCGGAAAAGCGTTTCGGCCCAGACTTCGGAGCCCTGGTCGGGTAGGTCGTCGCGCGTCACGGAGGTGATTACCGCGTACTTCAAGCCCATGAGGCGTATCGAATCGGCCACGCGCGCAGGCTCCTCGCGGTCATAGGAGCCAGGCTTCCCTTTGGGGACGTCGCAAAACCGGCAACCCCGGGTGCAGAGGTTACCCAGAATCATGAAAGTGGCGGTTCCGCGCGACCAGCATTCGCCAAGATTGGGACAGCTTGCACTTTGGCAAACGGTATGCAGCTGGTTTTTCTCGACAATGGCGCGTACGCGGGAATATTCGACGCCCCCCGGAATTTTCGCCTTGAGCCAGGAAGGTTTACGATGAGGAAGAGTGGCTTCTATGGTCATGTCCAAAAAGATATTAATTGACGCCGGACTCAATCCCCATTCCCTCTTTGAGCGCCGGTAGGAAAAGGGTTTAACTACTTTTTGAGGAAAAATCCGAGGGTATGCGAATGAATAAGCGATGGATTGTAGGCGGTATTCTGGCTCTGGCGATGGGATGGAATCCCGTTAATGCGGAAGTGGCCTCGGCGGATTGGGGTGGAGGCGCGCTTATGGGGTATTCCTATGGGCAAAACGGGTCTGGTTGGCCCGATACTTGGAAAGACCCGCTGGCCAATCAAAACCGGGGTGGATTTTTCATACGCGATCTCCGTTTGGATGGAAAGGTCGCCTTCGACAGCACCTTCAGCGGTTTTCTCTCCGCCAACGTGCTTTTTGCCGACATGCGTGAAGTCTATTTGGTTAAAACCTGGAAGTCGTACACCTTTACGGCGGGGAAATTCAGGGGGGCGGGGCTTTATTCCGGAACCACTTTGGATGAATACGATCAAGTGACTGTTTATCGCCCTTTTTACGCCCAGCTTTGGCAAAATTCCAAGCGTATTCATAATTTCCGTGATTTTGGTATTCAGGTCGAACGTTCGAGCAGGAGTGGAGACCTGAACTACCGTTTGTTTTTCCATAACGCCAATTGGCAAAACGTTATAATCTATCAACCGAGTTATGAGGTTGGACCGAGTACCCAGGCTTTGGGCCTCGATTTCGGCCTGGATTGGACCGTAAGTACGCAAAATTCATTCGGTGGACATATAGGTGCTTTGGGGAACAAGGAGTGGCAGGAGTTTTTTGGATCCCATGGTTGGTGGAACGCAGCATACTGGCTAAAGGCGAATCCGCTAGTGGACGCTTCTTTCTATCACCTTTTTGATCACGGACGCGTACAGGTATTAAGCGAAGCCATGGCCATGACGAACCGTAACGAACCCGTTGGGCCGAATAAAATTGATCGCATTACCTGGGGCCTATCCAGCCGCTTCAGTTATACCCACCATGAGCATTTCAATTCGTTCTTTCGATATGAATTTACCGACCCTACCAATGGAGCGAACCCGGACGACGGTTTGCATTTCTTCGCTCTGGGCACACGTTTCCGTCCGGCTCCCGTGAGTCATGCCGGTTTAAGCGCGGTATTAGAATATGCCCATATTCGTGAGGAAGGGCTCGCGAACCTACAGCATACCGACACCTTCATCCTGGAATTACGGCATACTTTTTAGCCCGTCGATCAGGCTCTTTTCGAGGACCGCTTCGCCTTTTCCCAAGCGCGATAGGTTCGGGCGTCCATCTTCCCGTTTATCGGACCCAGATAATCGCCGGCTTCTCGCAATTGCCGCTGCATTTTTTTAACCCCTTCTCCTTCTGAACCGAAACAAAGGCGCTGCTTGGCGACCTTTTCTCGCAACGATATGCTTACGGCCTCGGCCTCAAGCAGGAGCAGAGAATAATGCGACTGCGACGATTGATAGAGAAGGTCATGGAAGGTTTTCCAGGGGCCCAGGTTTTCGCCGTACTCCGGAAGTCTGGGGCATTGAGGTATGCCGCTCACCACCAGGCAGCCTGCGCTGGAAAACCCTTCTTTTTCGGGAGCAGGGTTCCAGGCGCAATGGAGATTATCGTAGGGATTGCCGAAAAAAAGCCGATCCGAAGGCCGGAAAGGAGGGGCATGCAGGCTGCGCCGGTAAAATCGATTTTGAGTTTGCCGCAAAGCCGCATGCCCGCGTGGTTTACCCTGCAAATGCTCGCCCTTGCGGAAATCGCGGTAATAGCCCGGCTCGAGCTGATTCGCTCCCCGGCCATTAAGCCGCATGGCTTTTTCCACCTGCGTTCTGTGCGGTACGGTTGATCCCGGCGCCAGAAACACCTTCCGAGAAAGGCGATTCCAGATTCCCAGAGCGCAACGCATATGCAGATAATCCGGTCGTTTCAAATTAAGCAGAATTTGAGAGGCGAGGCTTCGATTTCTCACTGCGGGGGAGGCGCCCCGAAACCCGAGCAGCACCCATTCTTCTCTAGGAATCGGAATGCCCCAAGTATGAAAAATCCGCTCCAGGGATGCATGGGAAATTTCAATTTTGGGGTACCGGGCGGGGGAGAGGGATCTTTCCATGGTTTAGAAGAATAACTTAACCCACTCCATTTTCGCATGTCTCATCCTGGAACTAGACGTTGCGCCGTCTGTCTCAACTTGAAATAACCGGGCGAAAGGCAAATAGCCGAAGGCCTAAAATTTAGGCCTTTTTTACTGCAGATGGCGTTGTAAGAATTGGCATGAGGCTTGCATTGGGTGAGGGAACAAACCTTTTAAGGAGGAAAATCATGAATCCTGCACAATATCGCCCTCGCACCTGGTTGGATAGCTTCTTTACGGATATCGACAAAGATCTCTACAATACCCGGGAAGGTTTCACCCCTGAGGTGGATATCGTAGAAGAGGAAAACGGGTATGTTTTGCGCACCGAATTACCGGGCGTGAAAAAGGAAGACCTCAAGGTGGAGGTGAAGGAAAATAGACTCACTCTAAGCGGTAAAAAAGATAGCCCGTGGGAAGTCAAAAGCGATAGGTATCGGCACTTTGAAGCCCGCTATGGAAATTTTAACCGAAGCTTCTTATTGCCCAGAAGCCTGGAAGGAAGCGCCATCCAGGCCGAGTTCAAAGAAGGTGTATTGGTGCTGAGAATTCCCAAAGCCCAACAAGCCTTACCAAAAACCATTGAGATCGCCTAGTGCCCGCTTCCAATCCCGGTAGAGTGACTTCACCATAATGCAGGGCGGCCTCGGGATTAACCGAGACCGCCTATTTCGTTTTTTTCGGCCGTCACCGGAGACACTGGAAATCATTCGCGAATTCAGCCTGCACTGGGTCTCAGGCCTCCGCCACCAGTTTGGTGACGGCGTAAATAGTCGCTGCTCAATTCATGGTCCCGTGCCCAAGCCCAAAGGAAAAGCGCCGAGGACAGGCCGTATATCATATGCGAAATGAAATAATTCACCGGTGGCGCCATGGCCATGACCGGATTGACCAATGGGCCAATCAACAGGCCGCTGATTATCCAAATCGCCAAGCCCCAACCCAATCCTATTAGCAAGGCGCCTCCACCCATTCGGAAGGAATTCGCCAAGCGCGAGGCAAAAAATCCCAGGACCAAGCCCCAAAAAGCCGCTACGATTAAATGAATAATCAACCCGGTAAGGGCAGGTCCGAATTCAAAAAACTGCGCCGGAGGACGGAAGGCCGGGATGGTCGCCCCGATCATGTTCAGGGGAGTCCAAAAACCCGCGCCCATAAACGCGGAAACAATCATCCAATAAGCGCTCATCAAAACCCCCGCTAAAACGCCCGCCCCTAAAGCTTTGTTCCACCAGCTTCCCGGGGGGGAACGTAATTCATTGGCCATATTTTCCTCCCTGTTATAAACGAATCTGTCCGCTTAAATGTGCGGAGTGGTTCCTAAGGATCAAATAACCATCCGCTCGGGGGAAGGGAAAGGATATTCCGGAACCAGGAACGATTGTTTAGGATGGAGCCGCAAGTGGGTTATAAATAACCGCGGCTATGCAAGAGATCGTGTAAACGTTTTACGCAGGACTCCTGGGTTTCCTGGGCGGGGTGCAACACGAGATCGGGATGCTCAGGAGGTTCATAGGGCGAGGATATACCCGTAAAATATTTGATTTCACCAGCCCGCGCTTTTTTATAGAGATTTTTCGGATCACGTTGTTCACAAATCTCCAAAGGAGTGTCGACGAAAATTTCCAGAAAGTGAGCGCCCAAAAGGCTTCGGGTCTGGTTTCGCTCTTCCCGAAAAGGAGAAACCAGCGAGACCAAAGTAATGATGTTCGCGTCCAGAAAAAGCTTCGCGACATGGCCTACGCGTCGGTTGCTTTCGCGACGGTCGGCTTCGGAAAATCCCAAATCGGTGTTAAGACCGCAGCGGATATTATCTCCATCAAGCAGATAGGTGATTTTACCGGCGGAATTGAGGTCCTTTTCCAAGGCGCAGGCCAAGGTCGATTTGCCGCTGCCGGAAAGTCCGGTGAACCAGATTACGCAACCTTTCTGGCGCGTGGTGCGTTCCCGGTCTTCGGTGGAAACGGTTACCGGGTGCCAAGTGACGTTGGTTCCCGTATCGCGTCCAAGCTCTTTGGATTGCTGCTTGTCATTCCCCATGGTCTAGCCCTCTAAGAACAACATAACAATCGGTTAAGGGTTGAAAATACTCCCCATGTGTTGGAGCTTGGCAATGATTTGCGGTACCACCTGGGAAATCTGCGAACCGCTGGGGCAATACAGAACCTCTTCACCGCCTTCATCCAGCTTACAGCCTCCCATGCATACGGTCAGGAGCGGATAAGGGGCAATAACGGTTTCCAGGGCTTTCAGGTCGTGGTCGTCCAAATCGCGGGCACTTACCACAAGCAATAGGCCCGCCTCCAGCATGAGATAGGCGACTTCGCCCAGGCGGCGCAAATGTTCAGCCCGGCTTTGGCCTTTGTCTTTCAAGTCCGCGTCCACGGAGTAGAGAAGATTGGCCATGCCGATATAGTAGGCGAAGCGTCCCATTTCAAAAAGTTCTTCTTCGATCGCCTTACCCACGCCTTTTCGGTCGGTAGATCCTTCGCCGGTTATCAGAATAAGGGTAGGTCGCTGATTCAGGCGCTGCATCCGCTTCTCGGGAACAATGGCGGAACGCTCGAATTTTTCTTCGCGCTGGGCCACTTCGGAACGTAGGTCTTCCTGATCATCGGGCAGGGCTTCGCGAATGATGCCGCCTCCGGCGATTTCGTATTGGTCGACTATGACGAAACGCCCCGTGGCCTCCATGTCGGCGATGGCATCGAAAGCGATGGCGCGCGAAAGCTCCAGGACGCAGTCGGCCACGTCATGGCGTTCGATATTGGCCTTATCGCGTTTCTCCAGGCTGTCGGAAGCGTCGATCAAGTAGTTGATGCGCTTGAGGCGAACGGGAATCTTGCTGGTGCCAAGCTTCAGGAAATACCCACGGCCCATTTCCAAAGGCTTGCGGCCCATCCAGAAAATATTGGCGCGAATGAGCCGCGATACCGATGGTTGGGGCTCCGAAGCCTTCACCATGAGCTCACCACGATTGATATAAACCTGCTCGGTCAGCGTGAATCCGGGCGTATAGCCGGACAGCACTTCGCTGCGAATCGGCTCGTTGAAAGCCTCAATGGATTTGATCCGGCTCTTTTTGTTCGACGGAAGGAATAAAACCTCGTCGCCGACTTTGATTGATCCCGATTCGACGCGTCCGGCCACGATGCGCCTGTCATCACCCATGGCGGTAAACTTGTATACGTCTTGTACCGGCATGCGGAATGGCTGGTGTGGTTTGGGCGGTTCCTTCTCAAACGCGTCCACGGCAGCCAGCACCGAATGTCCGCTATACCAGGGGATTTTCGCCGAGGGACCGATCATGTTCTCACCCTGAAAGGCGGAAATAGGAATAAAAAATTTGGGAGTGATGTCGATGCGGGCCAGAAAGCGGGTATACTCCTCGCGAATGGAGTTGAAAACCTCTTGTGAGTAATCGACAAGATCCATTTTGTTGACGAGCACGCTGATTTGTCGAATGCCGAGCATACTGAGCAAGTACCCGTGGCGTCGGCTGTTTTCCCGAATACCCTCCTTGGCATCGATGACCAACAGGGCGGCCTCGGCCCGGGCAGCGCCGGTAACCATGTTTTTGAGAAATTCGATATGCCCCGGAGCGTCCAGCACGATGTAATGCCGCTTGGACGACTTGAAAAAAGTGCGGGCGGTATCAATGGTGATACCCTGTGATTGTTCGTCCTTGAGGGCGTCCAACAGAAACGCGTATTCGAAGGGACGGGAATTCAACGCGCAAAAAGCCTTCACCGCATCCAGTTTGCCATCGGGCAGTGAACCGGTATCGGCCAACAGTCTGCCGATTACGGTACTTTTACCATGGTCCACATGGCCCACGATAACGATGTTCATTTGCTCACCCGATTTATCGACGTCAACCCTTTCCGAAGTCGAGGAACGTCCTAATGTATGCGCTTCCATCTTTTTCCTTGCTCCTACATGTAGCCATCGCGCCGTAAGGCTTCGAGGCCGCCGCCGTCTTCCTTATCCTGGGCGCGACCGGACCGCTCAGCGATATTGGCGAACTTTCCGTTTTTAAGTTCTTCCACGATTTCGGGTACGCTTTTGGCCGTCGATTCCACCGGCGCCGTGCAGGGGTAGCAGCCCAGCGACCGATAACGTTTTCCCTCGCCCTTATCGAAATACAGATCGATGATGGGGATATTTTCGCGTTCGATATACTCCCAAATATTCAATTCCGTCCAATCCAGCAAAGGGTGAACCCGGATATGGGTGCCCGGAGCGAAATCGGTTTTGAATTGATTCCACAGTTCGGGAGGCTGGTCGCCCACATCCCATTCGTTATTTTTGTCGCGCGGAGAAAAATATCGCTCTTTCGAACGCGAGCCCTCTTCGTCGGCTCGGGCTCCGACAATGACGCCCGTGTAGGGTTCCCGATTGATGTCGGGTTCGTATTTTCCGGATTGCAGATTAAGCCGGTACCGGGGCCATTCACCCGACAGGGTATTTTTCAACGCTTCGGTTTTGAGGCTTCCGCAGCATTGCAAGCGGGTGGCGGTTCCGTCGGGAAAAGTTTTTTTTTCGCGCAGGGCTTCGGTGTTTTGGCCGTACACCATATTAAGCTTCCATTCCAGGGCCAATCGGTCGCGGTAGGCAATCATGGCGGGAATCTTATAGGCCGTATCGATATGCACCAAAGTAATGGGGGCGTGGCCGAAAAAGGCTTTGCGTGCCAGCCATAGCAGCACGGTACTGTCCTTACCTATGGACCACAGCATCGCCAAGTTCTTGAAATTGGCATATGCCTCACGCAAAATGTAAATGCTTTGGTTTTCGAGATGGTCGAGATGTGAGGACGCCACGGGCGCTCCTTTGGGTTCAGGGGTAGGTTTGAGGGCTTAAGTTAACATATAAAGTTGGTAAGTTAAAGGGATTCCCATAAAAATGCCATTTTTAGGCAATATTCGCGGAAATTGTAGGAGTAAAATCCAGGTTTGTTGTCGAATTGCTTCAGATAACCTACAAATATTGTAGGATTTATGCCTAAAAAGTTGCCTTACCTCCCAAAATTCGAAATTTTCTCGATAGGACCCGATTTTTTTAGATATTTACGTAAAGAATAAACCGAATACGATTTGGAAAACACATGGCCATCAGCAATACGCCTCTCTACCTCTCAACCCTGCTTTTGGAAAAAAATCGCTGGAACGGCAAAGGTCCCGCCTTGTTGCTGGCCGACCATATGGAGGATATCGCGGAGTCGGGATTCGTGGGCCTGGAAGTATGGATGAACCACCTCTATTTCATCTCCCGCTCCGATTGGGAAATCATTCGCGAAAAAGCCCAGGATTTGGACCTCCCCATAGCCCTCATCAGCTCGGACTTTCCCTCCGACAGTTCCGAAAAAAGCCGCCGTTTTCGCGATGGTATTCTGGAAGCCTGCGACTATTTCCAGCCCGATGGATTGCATGTCACCTCCGGCGATTTCCCTTTGAAAAAGGAGAAATCACCGATAAGCGGACCCGCTTGGCAGTCGTTTCGAGATTGGTCACGCGATTTGTCCCGTAACATGCCGGTCTTCATTGATTTCAATAAGGATTCTCTGAGTTTGCTGGACGACATGACTTCGAAGAGCCGGGACGAACGAAGCCGCTACCGTCTGGTGGTCGAGCCTATCGATATGCCGCCCGTGGAGCTGGCCCGCTTATTGGGCGACTATGTTCAGGATATTTCGCATGTCCACCTGCATGCCAAGGACGCAAAGAACTGGGTTTCACTTCGAGATGCCCGTGACAGAGTACTCGAAGCCATAGCCATTCTCAAGAAGAAGGGCTACAAAGGATCCTGGTCGCTTTATTTGACCCGGGGCACGGGCACTACGGGCGAGTCTGTGGATGTGATGCTCGACAATGCCGAGCGCGATCTCAATTTCCTGAATTCGGTTTGGAGCCGATTGGAGTAGGCTATCTATGCGCATCCTCAAAATAAACCCGCTCCTAGGCATTCTAGTGTCGTTGCTTGTAAGTGGCGCCTATTCGGCTCCGCGCGACTTCGCGGTTGGCGTGACTTTAGGCAGCCCCATGGGGCTATCCCTCATGCAGAATCTGGACGAGACCAGCGCCGTACAGGCGGCCTTCGAAGTGAATGTCGAAAACCCCTTCACCATGCATGCCGATTATCTGCTCAAGGTAAACGGACTGTTCGACGTGGCTCCCGAAAACGGCAAATTCCAATTGTATTACGGCCCCGGGCTCCGCATGGAAGTCGGATCGCGGAAACTAAGCCCCTTCGGTCCTTATCGCACCAGCCGAAGTGGTCGGGTCGGCCTCCGCTTTCCCGTCGGTTTGCAGTATTACCTTCCGAGGATTCCCTTCGACCTATTCGCCGAGGCCGCTCCCATGTTGACGCTTTGGCGGGCGACGCATGTGGACATGACGGCCGCGCTCGGGGTACGCTTCAACCTCTAACGAGTTTTGAGACCCGCGACCCTTCTTCATATCACTGGGTAATAATATGTATCGGTTTGACCAAGCTCGAATGTTCAGCGGTTACAGTCACAAAATACTGACCGGTAACGACGTTTCTGGCGCTCATACTCCAATGCGTTCGCTTGTCTCCTCCGGTTATTTCAGTCAGTCGCTTGGTTGCGATCAGGCCGCCTTTGGCATTGAACATTGAGAGAGTCACCTTACTCGCCCGGTTCAGGTGGTATTGTAAAACCAACTGGCTGCCATTTTGCTTCAATCGGAGGTTTTTTAAAGTCACCACGTCATAATCAAGCACCCTTGATTTTA
>JBGTHM010000111.1:0-25080 GCA_041746255.1 Fibrobacteria bacterium
GGTAAAGTCAACGTGCCCGGGAGTGTCGATGATATTGATATGGGTCTCAGGAGCATCTTCAGTTTTGAGATAATAAGGCGTTTTTTTCCAAGTCACCCGGGTGCAAGCCGATTGGATGGTGATGCCGCGTTCCCGCTCCAAATCCATGAAATCCATTACGGCTCCGACGCCGTCTTTGCCGCGCACTTCGTGGATCTTGTGGATCATGTCGGTATAAAATAAGATGCGCTCGGTCAGGGTCGTTTTGCCCGAATCGATGTGGGCACTGATGCCGATATTACGAAGGTTGTCCAATGGTCTCATGTCTTGTCGCTCGATTATATGTAATGTGAAACTGAAGCTGCGGCGGTGTACCCTTGCTCCCAGCGACCTTTTTCGACCATTGGGAAGCAGCCCGAGGCGGCCTATAAGCCCGCCCAATATACAATTAGGAGGCTGAAAAGTTAATACACGGGGCGAACCCATGCAAGGGCGGGCTAAAAGGCCGACCCGACCGTGGGAGCAGTGGCGGCCAGTGGGGTCTTACTCCGGCACACCGGGATTGAAGTTGGTGGAGCGGTCCGGTTCGGCTTCAGGAGGGGGATGAGCCGCGCTTTTATTGAGGATGATGGTGAACAGGTCGTGCCCGATACGATAGCGCTTATCCATGATGCGTACGAGTTTATCGATTTCGATGGTTTCAGCGCCCGCCATGGCATCCAATTGTTTGAGAATGTTTCCGAGAAAACCTTCGCCCTCCGGTTTTCCCGCCTTGAATTTTTCAATTCGGTTCCTATAAATGCGCATTTTCAAATCGGTTTCAAATCGTTTGCGCAGGAAAAGCGTACTACTAATCATTTCCTTGAGAAAAAATACCAGGACGATTTCCTCCTCCAATACCCCGTAATGTTTGTCCTCGCGATACATTTTGAGCTTCTTGCGCTTCAGGCCTTTGGTGGCGTCGATGGCATAGTCGAGGGTTTTGCCCAATTGGGCAATGAAGTCATCAAGCTGCCTGATGACATCCCTTTCCATATAAGGCTTCTGTTCGGTAAGGCTGACCAGGTTTAGAAAGGTCGAATAGGCAAGTTGATAGTGCGAATTTCGCATTCGCGTGAAAAAAGGGCGGTTCTTGGCAAAAATGTTGGGGTTGTTCATGGCGAAGAGTGTCTCTCCGCCGTCCGGCTCATCCAAACCATGATTACGTCCACGACTTCCAAAACTGGAGCGGAATCGCTCACGTCAACCTTTTGTTCCTGAAATTCAAAATCGCCGTCCTTCAAGTCCAAAAAATGAAAGGCCGCCTCCAAGCCTTCTTTGCCCCGGAATAAGCTCCGGACAATAGCACCTTGGAGAAAAACAATGGAGCCCGCGCGCCGACCACTGGCCACTTGCAGGGTGCCGGTTCTTTTACCCAAAGCGATGAATTGGAATAGATCGTGCATGGGAGTCTGTTCCAGGTTTCCCTGTAGACCTGGGGAAGCGCCCCCTTCGGCTTTCTCCCGCTGAACATGCCGCCTGGAGGACACGGCTTCCGCCCGGTCCGTCCCGCGCCGGTATTTCCGAAAGCTCAGATAAACAGCCCAAGCCATCCCTCCGACTCCAAGCAGGGCGGCGATCCAATAGGGTTCCACGCGTACGAATTCCTTTCCGTCCGACCGGGCGTCAATGCCCGGTTTGTCGTCTATACACTTCGGTGATTCCCTTGACTTTTTTCAAGGCCGTGATGCAGGCTTCCAGTTGATTGACGTCGGAGACCTGAACCTTGAAACGGTTCCGCACCTGTTCGCGCAGGGTTACGATATAGGCTCGAATGATATTGATCTTATACTTGGAAAAATTGACGCTGATGTCGTTGAGGAGGTCCGGCCGGTCTTTCGCATGTATCTCCACCACCACGTCGAAAACGGTTTTGACGTCGCTTTCGCTTTTCCATTGCACAGGAATTATTCTTTCCTCATCCTTCATCAACAGCATGCCTTCGGGACAATTGGCGCGATGGATGGATACGCCTCTACCCCGAGTCACATAGCCGATGATGGAATCGCCCGGAACGGGATGGCAACAAGTGGCGTACCGAATGAGCATATTGCTCATACCACTCACCAGCACGGAATCCACCTCTTTTACCGGCCGCTTGAACATCATGCGATCGAGCATGCTCGGTTTTTTACGATTGGGATCGAGTTCCTGTACGAAATTGGAAAGTGCGCCCAGGGTTATTTCGCCGTGTCCCAGCTTTTCCCAAAGTGTTTCCCAATCGCCTACGGAAAATTTTTCCGAAAAGGGCGCGAAATCCTGTTGGATGGTTTTGGGTGTGCGCGACAACCGGAATTCGCGCTCCAACAATTCCTTGCCCAGCAGCTGGCTATGCGCAGCCTCCTCGGTGCGCATCCACCGGCGGATGGCGCTTTTGGCCTTGGTGGTGGTAACGATGTTGAGCCAGTCCTTGGACGGCCGTTGCGACTCCGATTTCAATATTTCCACGCGCTCGCCGGTTTGTAATATCCGGTTGAGCGGCACGAGGTTACCGTCCACTTTGGCGCCGATGCAATGCAATCCGATTTGCGAGTGCAATGAAAACGCGAAATCGAGCGCCGTGGCTCCCTTGGAAAGCTGCACCAAGTCGCCCTGGGGCGTAAAGACGAAAATCTCCCCCGCGGTCAAATCCCCGCGGAAGAATTCCATGAATTCACCCGAATCCGTTAAGTCCTGTTGCCAATCGATAATTTGTTTGAGCCATTTATTTTCCTTGCCGATGTCTTTGAACGGCATGGCTTCTTTATAGCCCCAGTGCGCGGCGATGCCCTGTTCCGCCGTCAGATCCATCTCTTCCGTGCGGATTTGCACCTCGATGGGTTTGCCTCCGGGGCCGATGACGGTGGTGTGCAACGATTGATACATATTCGATTTGGGTGTGGCGATGTAATCTTTGAAGCGCGACTGCAAAGGCGTCCATACCGAATGCACGATACCCAGTACCGCATAGCAATCGGCCACCGATTTCACGATGAGCCTTAAGGCGTATAGATCGTAGATATCCTCGAATTGACAGTTACGCGTCTGCATCTTATTCCAGATGCTGTAGAGGTGTTTGGGACGGCCGAAAACCTGGGCTTCCAGGCTGTTCGCGCCCAGCGCTTCTTTTACCGGCGCCAGGATGCTGCGGATATAGGCTTCCCGCTCGGGCCGTTTTTCCACCACCTTTTTCACGAGGTTTTTATACGCGTCGGGGTTCAGGAATTTGAAAGCCAAATCTTCCAGCTCCCATTTCACGCGCGCCAAACCGAAGCGATGCGCCAAGGGGGCGTAGACCTCCAAGGTTTCCGAAGCGATGGCCTTTTTGCGTTCCTCTTTGAGATAGCCCAAGGTTCGCATATTGTGCAGGCGATCAGCGAATTTGATCATGATGACCCGGATGTCCATGGCCATGCTGATAAGCATTTTACGGAAGGTTTCCGCCTGCTGCTCCGCCCGCGATTTCGATTTGATGGCCGATATCTTGGTAACGGCCTCCACCAAAAAGGCGACTTCCTCGCCGAAAATCTCCTTTATCTCCTGGAGAGAATGGGGCGTATCTTCGATTACGTCGTGGAGCAGTCCTGCTGTCAGCGTTACCGTGTCCAGTTTCATGTCGGCCAGGATTTTCGCAACTTCGAAGGGATGTTCCGCATAGGGCATGCCCGAGCTACGGAATTGATCCTTATGGGCCAGAAGGGAAAAATCCACTGCCTTTTCGATGAGCTCGCGGTTGAAATTCGGAGTGCGGGCTCCGATATAAGCCATGAGGTGTTCTTTGGCCCGATCGAGATTCCGCTCGATTTCCGGAGTTCGGCCGGCGTCCTCCCCCGGTTCAGCGGGCAGGTCCGCCAAGCCCTCGATGTCAGGAGTAACCGATGCCTCGCCGTCCGTCCCGTTCCGGGTCGGTTGCTGAGGGGTGGATGGCTCGGGAATGGGCTCCACACCGGTGGGGATCGGGTCGACGCGTTCCATGGTTTCGCGATTCCGTTGCTGAAGGTAAACCGCTCGAATTAACGACTAGACCGCTTTTGTCGGCCCATATCCTTAACATAGCACCTTCAACACGCTAAATCCAGGGTGATTCGGCTCCACTTTCCCTCAAGTGAAGTAAATATCCTCGATATCCATGTTCCACCCCTCGAGCTGTTTGATGCGGCTGGGATGCTGCAATTTGGCCAAAGCCTTCGACTCGATTTGGCGCACCCGCTCCCGCGAAATCCGGTATTTGTCACCGATTTCCTTCAAGGTTTTGACCAGCCCGTCGTCCAAGCCGAAACGCATGCGTACGATAGCCTGTTCCTTGGAATCCAGGGATCCGAGAACGCCGTCGATTTGTTTGCGCAGCATCCGCATATTCACGGATTGCGAGGGCTTTTCCGCGGATTTGTCTTCAATGAACTCGGAGAAGGTGTTGCTTTGGTCGCCGTTGACATAATCGTCGAGAGAAATAGGGTCTTGCGATACATCCATCGCAAGCTGCACCTTCTTAAGGGAACAGCCGACTTTGGTGGCCACATCCTCGGGCACCGGATCCTTCCCGGTTGATTGTTGCAACTCGCGGCACACCCGCATCACTTTACGGACGATGTCGAGCATATTGGCGGGGACTCGCACCGTTTTCGCCTTATCCGCGATGGCGCGCGTGATGGATTGTTTGATCCACCAGGTCGCGTAGGTGGAAAATTTATATCCCTTGGTATAATCGAAATTCTCCACCGCGCGGATTAGGCCGCTGTTTCCCTCCTGGATAAGATCGATTAGCTCGAGGCCCTTAGAGGTATAACGTTTAGCGATGGAAACCACCAACCGTACGTTCGCCTCCACGATTTCCTCTTTGGCGCGGTCCCGTACGGCTTCCCATTGCTTGATTTTACGCAGGCGTTCGAAATCCTGTTCCGAACTGGCCAATTCTTCCTTGTATTTGCCGACCAGGCGGTCGATTTGCTTATGGTTCAGCCGCAGCCCGATGCAGTCGTTGACCAGCCTCAGTTCGAGGTTTTCAATTTCGGAGGCCATGTGCTGGAGTTCCGGACTGCTATCGTTGCCGGCTTGCTCCTTGAGATCCTGGTAGGATCCGACCAGCGCCTGAAGCTTGTCGAAGTTCTTGCGCAGCCGCATGATTCCCGCGATGGCGCGTGCCTTCTCCGAATCATATACCCGCGTGTCGGTCCAGGCGTCATTGTCGATTTGCAGGATTTCCTCGACGCGGAGGTCTTCTTCGATGACCTGACGGCCCAGGTTCAAAACCTCGGCCACCATGCTCTGGGTGCGGAAGATAATAGCCCCGATGCGCTTTTGCACCTCTTCGATACGCTTAGCGATGCTGACTTCCTGTTCGCGCGAGAGCAACGGAACTTTGCCCACCGAATTCAGGTAAACCCAAGTGGGATCATTGTAACGGGATATTTTCTTGAGGCTGTCGGTCTTGGTGGGTTTGCGCGTTCTGACATCGAATTCGGAAACCTGCACGCCTTGATCGACGAAGAATTGTCGAAGCGCGCCGTAATCCTCGTCCGTGCGCGCCAGCGTCCGGATTTGATTCTCGGCAATGAAGCCCTGCATTTTGGCCTGCTTTTGCAGCCTTCTGATGATGCGACCGTCTAACTCCGTCATGGTTTCTCCCAGCCCTTGAGTTTGGATTGATTCAGTTCTCTCAGCCTTTTTTGAAGCTCCATTTGCTTCGCCAAATCTTTTTCTTCCCGGCGGCATTTCTGGATATGGCGGATTTCTAAGGCCGTCACGACGTCCAGATATTCCCGCTCCAACCGGAAAAGCACTTCTTCGTCAATATCGCCTGCGGCTTCCACTTCCATGTGGGCCACGATGCCCTGTTCCTTCTCCGGAAGCCTTTCCAGAAATCCGCGTAAATCGAGGCCTTCCATTTCTTCGACATAGGCCAGAAGATGGTCGATCAGGGATTGCGCGGCCGGGTCGTCCACCCATTGCAATTCCAAACCCGCGGCGGCTCTCCGGCACAGCTCCTCGCTGGACAGAAGTAGGCGCAACAATTGCCATCCCGGGGTTTGCAAATTCATACGCGCTTCGGCTGTGGCCTGCGCGGCTACCTCCGCGGCCATGCGCGACGGCGCCACTCCCGACGCGAAACGCACGGTCAGGGGAAGGGTTCGCAGTTCAAAGCGTTTGGCCAATTGGCCCAGGTATTCCGATCGGACCATGGGAGCCGGGATTTGGCTGATGGTTTCGACGCATTGTTCGAAGAGAGCGTTTTTTTGTTCCGGACTGAGTGCCGAACCGGAGAGCTCGGACGTGAGAAATTGCACCAGGTTGGGGCTTTCCTGGAAAAGTTTCTGGGTTTCCGAAAGCCCCTTCTCACGCATGAAACTATCGGGGTCGTGGCTGGAGGCAAGTTCGGGAATCCGCACTTCTATGCCAGCCGCCAATAATGCGGGCAGGCTGCGCTTGATGGCCTTACGTCCCGCCTCGTCCCCGTCGAAAAATAGCAGGGCCTTACCCGCGAATCGTGCCAAAACCCTTACATGTTCGCCCGTTAAGGCCGTTCCCGAAACCGCCACCGCATTATGTACTCCCGCCTGCCAGAGGCTAAGCAAGTCCATATACCCTTCCACCACTATGACCGTGCGGCTGGAGTCGATGGCATTGCGGGCGAAATGGATGCCGTAAAGAATACGGCTTTTCTGGTAGAGTGCCGATTCCGCCGAGTTGACGTACTTAGGTTGCGCACCGGCCTTGAGGACTCGACCTCCGAACGCCACGATATGACCGGTCATGTTCCAAATGGGGAAAAGCAAGCGGCCATGGAAACGATCGTAAATTCGTCCGTCGGCGCCTTGACCGAGAATTCCTGCGTCCATCAGAACCTGGCGGCCGATGCCTTCCTGCGCGGCCCGTTGTAAAAGCCCATCCGGATTTTCAGGAGCGTAACCCAATTGAAACCGGGATACGGTATCGCTCGTAAGACCCCGTTCGTTCAAATAGGCGAGCGCTTCGGGGCAACTGTCCAGTTGTTTACGGTAATAAGCTCCGGCTACGCTATTGGCCTTGAGGATTAAACTGCTTTTTTCACGCTCGCCCGAAGCCTCCCCTTTGCCTAAATCTTCAGGCAGGGAAAGGCCGGAACGTTCCGCCACCGATTTGAGCGCATCGATAAATTCGATTTTCTCATAGTCTTGCACGAAACGCAGGACATCGCCGCCCGCGCCGCAGGCGAAGCATTTATAAATACCCATTTGGGGGGTAACGTTAAGACTGGGAGAGCGATCATGGTGGAAAGGGCAGAGACCGAGGAAGCGCGTCCCGGCTTTTTTCAAGGGAACGTATTGACCGATAATATCCACGATATCGGCTTGGTCCTTGACCTGATCGATAAAATCTTTAAAAGAACTCATTGAAAAATCATTCCGGTTTCTACCTAAATATAAGCCCGAGTCGGCACTTTTGAGCCTGTCCCAAGGCTTTAGTTTTCGGATGACCGGCATATTTTGTTCTGTAAGGTGTTCTTTTTCGATCGGAAATTATTCTATCTGTCTCCGGTATTATCGGATTTAACTATCTAAAACTTCAATAACAACTTGCATGGGGTGGCATGACCCCAATTTTTGGTAGATCTTCGACGTGAATCCAAGCACCGAAACCCGCGGGCGTCGCCCCATGCTTATTTCCGGTTTACCCGGCGTTCCGGGATATAACGCCTTTCATTATTTCCGTAGGGTTTGGGGTGAGTCGGTAATCGGGCTGTGTCCCCTGCACGCCTTGAAGCAAAAACATCCCGGAACCGAATTTGTGGAAGCCTCGGATGAAGCGGCCATGGAAAATCTTTTCCGGACCCACCGCTTCGGCTCGGTGATAGATGCTTCCGGCTGGTGCGCCCTCAAGTCCTGTGAATTCGATCCAAAGAAGGCTCGGCTGCTCAACTTAACCGCGGGCGTAACCATTGCGCGCCTTTGCTCTCGTTACGGAGCGCGCCTCATCCGTCTTTCCACGGACCTGGTGTTCGACGGAAATCCTCGCTGCGAGAAGGGCGTCTGGATGACGGGGGATTATCAGGAGGATTCTCCTGTTTCACCCGTAACCGTATATGGAAAAACCATGGCGGAAGCCGAGGGCGCCATCCTTACAGAAAATCCCGAGGCCGTGGTGTTACGCATAGCCTTGCC
This sequence comes from Fibrobacteria bacterium, assembly GCA_041746255.1. Classification (GTDB taxonomy): domain Bacteria; phylum Fibrobacterota; class Fibrobacteria; order UBA11236; family UBA11236; genus JBGTHM01. The sequence continues at coordinate 8,136 of JBGTHM010000111.1, forward strand.
TATGGGGCCCTCCTTTAACGGACATGCAGGCGCCATCGATTGGATTGACTCCCGATTCCGCCATGGCCGCCCGGCCACGCTCTATTATGACGAAGTCCGCAGTAATCTCTACGTGCAGGACTTACACAAAGTGATGGCCTTCTTTTTAAGGACGGATTGGGCGGGAATATTCCATGTCGGGGGAGGCATGCCTTTAAGCCTCTTCGAAATCGCCCAAACCATCAATCGGGTGGGCGGGTATGCTCCGGAACTCCTGCATGGCTGTTTGCGCCACGAAGCTGGACCCATGCCTCCCCGCGCCGGAAACGTTACCATGGATTGTGCCAAACTACGGTCGGTTTTTCCCGAGGGCATGCCCGGTCATTGGCCCCGCGCGGCGGACCATATACCGCTCTCTCCCACCTGGCATGGGGAGCGGCAACCTTCGCCCCTCGATTCAGGCATCGTGCAGCATCTTTATGGTTATGCTTCCGGGCAAGAGGGCGCCCATCCCATGGAATTCATTCCGGCGCTCATTAGCGCATTGCACAAAATTCCCCGGACCGAAATGCCTCATGCTCTGGATAAAAACGGGCACATTCATTAATTTGGTGGACAAAGGACTACCGCCGGACCCTCACCTGGGATAACCCCGCCCGAATTTTATGGACCTTTTATGGACATTTTCCGAACATACGCTAGGCTGGATGCATGAAATCAATTGATATTAAACCTGTTTCCGCACAAGGATTCGGCGTCCCCTACCTTTCCGGACAGGAAATCCGCCGGACATTCATCGATTTCTTCCGGGGAAAAGGCCATCAATTCGTCCCCTCTTCTCCCGTGGTTCCTCAAGACGACCCCACCCTACTGTTTATCAACGCGGGGATGAACCAATTCAAAGCGGCCCTTCTGGGCGAAAACAAAGAGGGATGGAAGCGCGTCGCCAATTCGCAAAAATGCATACGCGTATCGGGTAAACACAACGATTTGGATGCCGTAGGCCGCGATACCTACCACCATACTCTTTTTGAAATGCTCGGGAATTGGTCTTTCGGCGACTATTATAAGCAGGAAGCCATTGCCTGGGCCTGGGAGCTCTTGACGGAAGTGTGGAAATTGCCCAAGGACCGGCTTTTCATTACGGTTCACCATACCGACGACGAATCGGCGGAGATTTGGCGGAAGGTGGCCGATATTCCCGCCAGCCATATTATGCCTTTCGGCGATGCCTCTAATTTCTGGGAAATGGGGGACGTGGGCCCCTGCGGGCCCTGTTCTGAAATCCATTTCGATATGGGCGACTTGGAAACGCAAGCGGCTACTTTCGCCGACCCCGAAGCAGGCGTCAATGGGACGAATAGCCGTTACATTGAAATCTGGAATCTGGTTTTCATGCAGTTCGAAAGGCTTTCCGATAGCAGCCTTAAACCCTTGCGGTTTAAAAACGTCGACACGGGCATGGGCTTTGAGCGTATTGCGGCCGTCATCCAAGGCAAGACTTCTAATTATGACACCGACGTATTCTCTCCCCTTATCGGGAAAATCGCTGAGTTATCGGGAAGGCCTTACGACGGAGGCCCCGTGGGCATGCCTCACCGGGTTATCGCCGACCATGTGCGCGCCCTTGCCTTCGCCATAGCCGACGGAGCCTCTCCCAGCAACGAGGGGCGCGGTTATGTGCTGCGCCGCATCCTCCGACGCGCCAGCCGCTATGCCAAGGAATTGGGTCAAGGCGAACCTTTCATTCATCGATTGGTTCCGGTTTTGGCCGATGTGATGCAAGACGCATTTCCCGAAGTGGGGCAGCGCCGCGATTTTATCGCGCAGGTGATTCGCGCCGAAGAAGAACGCTTCATGAAAACCCTCGATCAGGGTCTCAACCGTTTTCACAAAGCCGCTCGTGAAATCAAGGCTAAGCAAGGAAAACAAATTCCCGGCGAAGAAATTTTCACGCTATACGATACCTTCGGCTTTCCCGTCGACCTCACCCAGGTATTGGCCGAAGAAGAAAATCTCACCCTGGATATGGCGGGGTATGAAAAGCATATGGAGCAACAAAGGGAAAGGGCCCGCAGCGCCACCCGCTTCGATGGCAGCCTCTCCGCCGATGAGGGTTGGACGGTACTCTCTCCGGGCATCCTCACCGAATTCGTCGGATACGAATCTTTAAGCTCCGAGGCCGAGGTCTTGCGTTTTCGCGAAGATAAAGGTGAGGCTCTGCTTGTCCTGGATAAATCTCCTTTTTATGCGGAGGCTGGAGGCCAAGTCGGCGATACCGGTGTCGTAAAAGGCAAGAATATCGAATTGGCGGTGGAAGATACTTTCAAAGTTCTCGACATGACGGTGCATAAATGCAAAGTCGTGCGGGGTGAACTGAAACCGGAAAACCTGACGGGCCTCACCGCACAGGTGAATGCCCAAGCCCGTTCGGCTACGATTCGCAACCATTCGGCCACCCATCTCCTCCATGCCGCATTGCGTCAGGTACTGGGCGAACATGTGCAGCAACAAGGTTCGCGTGTTTCTCCCGAAAGTCTCCGCTTCGACTTCACCCATTTCCAGGCGATTACCCCGGAAGAAATGATTCGAATCGAAGATTTGGTCAATGACCGGATTCAGGAGAACCTGGCCGTAACTAAGGCCCTGCACAATCTCGAAGAAGCCAAGGAGCTTGGCGCCATGGCCCTTTTCGGAGAAAAGTACGGCGACCGCGTGCGCGTCATCAGCATGGGCGGATTCAGTATGGAACTCTGCGGCGGCACTCACGCCGAAGCCACGGGCCAACTCGGCCTTTTCAAAATCATATCCGAAGGATCTATAGCCTCGGGGGTCAGGCGAATTGAAGCCGTCACCGGAAGCATTGCGGTTGCGATGGTGCGCGAGCAAATGCATAAGCTGAGCGAAATCGGGCGCGCCTTGAAAGCCAAGCCCGGTGAAGAGCTGGAAAAGCTGGGGGAATTGTCGGAGCGTGTGAAGCAGCTCGAAAAAGAGGCTGGGAAATGGCGGCAAATCCAAGCTCGCCAGGCAGCGGAAACCCTGTTAGCCGAAAAGGGACGGCAGGTCGGTGACTTGACTATCCTGGTGGCAAGCCTGGATAAAACCGCATGCCCCAAGGAAATGCACTCCGATTTGCTCGATGCGCTTGCGCCCAGTCTGCAAAAGGGCATAGCCATATTGACCTATGCGGACAACGGCAATCTCAGCATCATGGCCCTTTCCGGAAAGGAAGCCCAAAGTCGGGCCAAAGCCGGGGATATCGTTAAGGAATTGGCCGTCCATGCCGATGGCAAAGGGGGTGGCCGCCCGGATCGTGCCCAAGCGGGCTCAAAATTTCCAGAAAAGGAAACTTTGGTGTTAAAAGAGGCCGAAAACCTGATTTCAAAATGGGCGGAGCGTTAACATGGGTATAGAATTGGGTGCGGTAGAGCAATCCCTCTTAAAAAGCATCACCGACCATGGAGCCCTGTTCTGGGTGCTGCTCGACCCCGATTCCCTTCCCCCCGCCAAAGTCATTGAATCGGGACTGCGCGCAGCCCAAAACGGCGCGGATGCAATTCTGTTGGGTGGATCCTTTATCGGCAACCCGAATTTCACCCAAATTGCGGAGGCTCTTAAAAAAGAGACGAAGGTGCCCATAGTCCTTTTTCCAGGAGGGTGTTCCCATGTCCACCCCGGGCCCGATGCCATCCTTTTCACCACTTTAATCAGCGGCCGCAATCCCCAATACCTCATCGACGAACAGGTTAAAGCCGCCGTCCTGGTCAAATCCCTGCGTATGGAAGCCTTGCCCACCGCGTATATGCTCATTGAGTCGGGTAAAACCACCGCCGTCGAGTACATCAGCAATACCCGCCCCATCCCGGCGGATAAACCCGCCATTGCGGCCGTACACGCCATGGCCGCCGAATTAATGGGTCAACGCTGGGTCTATCTGGAGGCCGGAAGTGGCGCCCTCAACGCAGTTCCCCTGCCCGTGGTGGCAGCCGTCAAGGCATCCACAGCCATTAAGGTCATTGTGGGAGGCGGCATCCGCCAACCGGAACAGGCCCGCGAAAGAGTACAGGCAGGGGCCGATGCCATTGTGGTAGGCAATTTTTTCGAGTCAAAAAACGAAAGCGGCCTTTTCCGTGAATTCGCGGATGCGGTTCATAAACGCTGAATCCGGCCCTGCTCCTGGAAAATAGCCCCTGGGCCTTGATTAAAAGGTGCCGCTTTATTAACTTTGTGCGCTCCTTTTTTTGATATAGGGTAGAATGAAAACGCTTACAGCCAACCCCGACAATATTGAACGCAAATGGTATGTCATCGACGCCGAAGGCGTTGTTTTAGGCCGATTGGCCAGCAAAGCCGCCAGTCTGCTCATGGGCAAGAACAAACCCATTTTCTCGACCAGCCATGATATGGGAGACCATATCATTATCATCAATGCCGAAAAAGTGGCTTTAACCGGAAATAAGCGCGAGACCAAGGTCTATTTCACCCACTCCACCTATTCCGGCGGTGGTAGAACCCTGTCCTTCGAGCAGTCGCAAATATTGGATGCGGGGAACCCGATACGGGCCGCCATCAAGGGCATGCTGCCGAAGAATTCTCGTGGACGCCAGATGTTTCGCAAGCTATTTGTATACGGGGGCACGGTACATCCGCACAGTGCCCAGCAACCCCAGACCCTGTCGGTCTAACCCAGTTGGAATTTCAAGGAGGCAATCATCGCTACTGAGCAAGCATACCGGGCCACCGGACGCAGAAAAAACGCAATCGCCCAGGTTATCATCAAACCCGGAACCGGTAAGCGCATCGTAAATGATCGCGAATTCAAAGACTACTTCGCCAATGACGTACGGGAAATGCTCATTGAGCAGCCCCTGGTGGTCATAGACGGCAGCAAAACCTGGGATGTTTTCATCACAGCCTTGGGCGGAGGCGTTTCCGGGCAGGCTGGAGCGGCCCGCTTGGGAATCGCCCGGGCCTTGTTGGTCTTCAATCCCGAGTATCGCAAAATAATGCGTGAACACGGACTGTTGACCCGCGATCCTCGCGCCGTGGAAAGAAAGAAATATGGCCGTGCGGGCGCCCGCGCAGGCTTCCAGTGGACCAAGCGTTAATAGCCGCCTACGCAGCGGCCTTGTAAGGATTATTCAATGGCTATACCAGACATCAAGGAAATGCTCGACGCCGGATGCCATTTCGGCCATCTGACCAAACGTTGGAACCCCAAGATGAAGAAATTCATCTTGACCGAACGCAACGGCATCTACGTGCTCGACCTCACCAAGACGCAGCAATGCCTGCAGCGGGCTGTGGACGCCGCACGTCGCATTCGCGCTACGGGCCGTTCCATCCTTTTCGTGGGCACGAAAAAATCCATCAAGGATTGCATCAAAGAAGAAGCCCAAAGAGCCGGAGTCTTCTATGTAACCGAGCGCTGGCTCGGCGGCATGCTCACCAACTTCGCCACCGTCCGCAAGTCCATCAAACGTCTCGAAGAAATCGAGAAAATGGAAAAAGACGGTCTATTCAAAGACATCGGCAAAAAGGAAGTACTCACCCTCAATAAAGAGCGTGGCAAGCTCGAAGCGGTTTTCGGTGGTATTCGCAATATGCGCACTTTACCCGGAGCCTTGTTCGTAGTCGATTCCGAGCATGAAGAAATTGCGGTTCACGAAGCCAACCGCCTCAAGATTCCCGTTATCGCCTTGGTCGATACCAATAGCGATCCCGACAAAATCGCCTATCCCATTCCTGGAAATGACGATGCCATCAAGTCGGTGGGGCTTTTGACTCGGGTACTTTCCGAAGCCATCATGACGGTACAATCCCCCACCGCCAGTGAGCCCAGCAAAGTCGAACCCCAACTCGCCGAAGTATTCGAGGGTTCGCAGTAATGACGGGTATCTCAGCTCAAGCGGTACAACTCCTTCGTGAACGCACGGGTCTCGGACTCATGCAATGCAAAAAAGCCCTCACTGAAACAGATGGCGACATTGAAAAAGCCATTGAGCAGCTCCGTAAGCAAGGGGCAGCCGTCGCCGCCAAACGCATCGACAAAGAAGCCAAAGAAGGCTCGGTGCTGGTGGGAGCGAACGCTCAAGGCGCCGCCATCGTCGAAGTCAATTGCGAAACCGATTTTGTCGCGGCCTCCGACGACTTTACGGGCTTTGTCTCCAAGATTCTCAATGTTATTCTGGAAAAACGCCCCTCCAATAATGAAGCGCTTTCCGCTTTGTCGCTCGACGGTGGAACCGTCAAGGACGTTACCGAAGCCGTGATGGCCAAAGTCGGCGAAAAGATCAATGTGCGTCGATTCGCCTTCGAACCGGTCGGTACCGGCGAAATCGCCCAATCCTATTCGCATATGAACGGCAAAATCGGAGTCGTCGTCAAACTCGGGTACGAGGGACAGCTCAAAAACCGTGAAGGCCTGGAAAGCCTGGCCAAGGACCTGTGCATGCAGGTCGCCGCCTCCAGCCCCATCGCAATCGAAGCCGGAGATGTTCCCGCTTCCGTATTGGAAAAAGAGCGCGAAATCTACCGTGAAGTCACGCTCAAAGAAGGCAAGACCGGCGAAATCGTCGACAAAATCGTCGAAGGCAAAGTGACGAAGTTCTTCAAGGAGAGCTGCCTGGTCAATCAGGTCTTCATCAAAGACTCGAAACTCAGTGTCGAGAAACTTCTCGCCAATACGGCCAAGGAACTGGGGCTCGGATCGATCAAGATTCTGTCGTTCCACCGCATGCAACTGGGTCAATGACCCCATGGCCAGCCTGAAGTATAAGCGCATCCTCATCAAGTTGAGCGGGGAAGCCTTGGCCGGAAATAGCGAATCCGGCATTGATCCGGAAACCATTCGCAGCATTTCCCAAGAAATAGCCGAAGTGTACCGTATGGGTATACAGGTAGGCCTCGTCATCGGAGGTGGCAATATCGTCCGGGGCGCCAAATTGAGCGCGCTGGGAATCGACAGGGTTTCCGCCGATCAAATGGGCATGCTGGCCACGGTCATCAATTGCATAGCCATGCAGGATGCGCTCGAAAAATTGGGAATCTTCACAAGGGTGATGAGCGCCATCAAAATGTCGGAGGTGGCGGAACTGTACATCCGCCGCCGCGCCGTACGCCATCTCGAAAAGGAACGAATCGTGCTTTTCGCCGCCGGCACCGGAAATCCCTACTTCACTACCGACAGCGCGGCTACGCTCAGGGCCATAGAAACCAATTGTGACGTGATCATGAAGGCCACCAATGTCGACGGCATTTATGATAGCGACCCTCGGACCAACTCCGGTGCCGTGCGTTTCGAACACCTCACCTATACCGACGTCATCAATCGCGATCTCAAGGTAATGGATACTTCAGCTATCGCGCTCTGCCGTGAAAACAACATGCCCATTCTGGTTTATAACATGAAAGTGCCGGGTAATCTGGTGCGTTCCGCCAGTGGAGACCGAATCGGAACGCTGGTTACCGCCGCTGTTTCGTAAGGAGGCTGTACCATGTTCGACGAAGACTCGCTTAGAAGCCGTATGCAAAAAACGGTGGAAACCGTGCACAAGGAACTGACGAAAATCCGTACGGGCATCGCATCGCCTTCCATCCTGGAAAACGTTTTCGTGGATTATTTCGGCACGCGAACTCCCATCACCCAGGCCGCTTCGGTATCCGTACCCGAGCCCCGAATGCTCGCAATCAAGCCTTGGGATAAATCCCTTTTTTCCGCTATCGAAAAAGCCATCCAAGCCAGCGATTTGGGGCTCAACCCGGTCAACGACGGTAACGTCATCCGCCTGAACATGCCCGTTCTAACGGCGGATCGCCGCAAGGAGCTGGCCAAAGTCTGCCGTAAAGTGGGTGAAGAGGGCAAAGTGGCCATCCGCAATATCCGTCGCGACGAAAACGATCACATCAAGAAGAAAGCCAAAGCCGAGTCCCAATCCGAGGACGAGGTGAAGGAACATCTGGAAAGCATACAGGCCATCACCGATGAATACACCGATATCATCGAACGAATCGTGGCTGAAAAAGAAAAGGACGTTCTCACCGTATAGTAGCCGGCGAGAATGACGGCCCTTGTGCGCGATGTCCCGCAGCATATAGCCATCATCATGGATGGGAACGGTCGCTGGGCCCGGAAACGGTTCCAGCCGCGCGTACTTGGGCATAAAGCCGGCACCCGCGCGACCAAGCGCATCGTCAAGGCCTGCGGCGAGCTAGGCGTTAAACACCTCACCATCTACGTCTTCTCATCGGAAAATTGGGAGCGCCCCCTCGCCGAGGTGGATGCACTCATGAATCTTCTGGTGGAAATGTTGCACCAGGAGATCTTGGAACTGATGGAAAGCAACGTCCGGCTTTGCGCCCTGGGCAACCTATCCCGCCTTCCGGAAAAGACCCGGCGCGAACTCGAATGGGGCATTGAACATACCCGTAACAATTCCGGCCTGCAGCTTAATCTTGCCGTCTCCTACGGCGGGCGCGAGGAAATCGTGGAAGCCTGCAAGTCGCTGGCCCGCGAGGTATCGGAAGGCAAGCTCAAGCCCGACGAAATCGATGAGAAGGCGTTTGCCCGTCGGCTCTACCAGCCGGAAGTGCCCGACCCGGAACTACTCATTCGCACCGGCGGCGATCAGCGCATTTCCAATTTCTTGCTTTGGCAAATCGCCTATACCGAACTGTACGTAACTTCCACGTTATGGCCTGATTTCGATAAAGAAGGTCTCATAGAGGCCATCGACGCCTATCATTCTCGGCAACGGCGTTTCGGCAAAGTCATGGAAAGTTGAAGGCCATGGGAGAATTGGGCATACGCATCATTTCCGCCCTGATCATGACGGTGGTGGGAGTCGGAGCCTTGATTTTCAGCCCCGTCTCCCGGAACAGCCTGCTTATCCTCGTGCTTACCCTGGGCGCTTGGGAATTCGCTCGCTTGGTCAATCAACGTTTGGCTGGGCCCCGATTGGCTTGGCTGACTGCGTTTTTAGTAATGGTCCTACTTCTACCCCGTCTTTCCTGGCCCTTCGCGGCCGGAGCGTTTCCGGAACCCTTTATCTCGGGATGGTTGATTGCGATGGTATTCGCATTCATCCTCGCCGGCTTCCGCTACCTTCCCATCGAGTCCATGGCGGCCTGGATTGGCCTGCAAATCCTCGGCGCCCTGTTTCTAGGAATCTGGGGCGGCCTTGCATTTGAATTGTTCCTGCCATTGCCGGATTGGACCGCCATCCAACCCTTTTTACTGGTGCTTTTCTGCATGACGGCCAACGATTCGGGCGCTTACTTCACTGGTCGGGCCTGGGGCAAAAACAAGCTGGCCGCTTCCATAAGCGCAAAAAAGACATGGGAGGGCGCCGTGGGTGGTTTGGCCGCCTCGGTAGGCATAGCCCTGGCCTTGGGGCCGCTTTGGTTGGAATTGAGTCCGGCGAAAAGCCTGGTGTTCGGGGGGTTAATGGCATTCACCGCCGTTTGCGGCGATTTACTGATGTCGGTATTGAAACGCTATGCGGGCGCCAAAGACTCCTCCCACCTGATTCCAGGACATGGGGGCATTCTCGATCGTTTCGACAGCCTGCTGCTATCCGTTCCGATTGCGGTTTTCTACCTGCGCTTGGCCGGGGTGTTGCCTTAACCCCTTGCCCGAGGTACCTTCCCCCCTCCGGTTATTTCATCCCTAAATCAAAACCGCTTGCTTGATGAATTTGGGTTCTATTAACTCAATTTCCGGGGAAAACCGGCGCTTGATCTAAAGTTGTTGCGATAACGCCACGGCACCCCATAGAATATTCATGGAATTCCGGCGTCCATGTGAACAGCCATGGCCTTTAGGATATCGGCTTTATGAGCGAACATATCTCAGGAGCGCTGAATCAACTCCTTCCCATGTTCACTTCCAGCTCTAAATGGACATTGCAATCCATTCTCCAATCCCATCCCACCATTACCCAGGAGTTTAAAGTAGGCCGGGGTTTCCCCAGCGGATGGGAAATCTATTGCATTCTTCCCTGTTCCAACTCCAAATATCATTTCCATATAACCATTGGAACCAACAAAAAAAATCTCGAAAACCTCCTGCCTTACGAAGGCGATCATGCCCTGCGATTGAGCGCCTTGGGTGAAGTGGCCAAGGTTATCTCCGGCCTGCTGACGGCGGATGACCTATTTCTCGAAGCCTTCGAACATATGCGCCCATCGACTCCCTTCTATTCGGAGGGAGAATTTACGGATAGGTCCGATTGGTGCGCATACGGCAAAATCGCGGTCGGCGGCCACGAAATATTCCTCAACTTTTCTGTTCGGGACCGAATTGAAACGACGCAGAGCGACGACGTTCCAAGCCAGCCTGGCGAAGCTGAGGACCATCCACCCACCACCCATTCGGCCAAAGAAAAAACATGACCATCTCCTTCCCCAAACTCCCCTTTCGGTTTTAGGCTATAATAGAACCACTTTGGGAAATTCCGCCGTTACCCAACCCTCGGTTGGCCTTGGCCAGGACGTAAATCTATATTGATGGGAAAATGAGCCAAATTTCAGTAAGCCTGCTGGGCGGCACGGGTTCTATCGGTGACAGCACCCTTAGCGTACTCCGTCGATATCCCGAAAAATTCCATTTGGAAAGTATGGCCGCGGGACGCCAATGGCGGAAGGTACTGCCCCTGATCGAGGAATTCGGATTGCACAAGGTATGCATTTTCGAAGAGTCTGCAGCGAACGAGCTCCGCAAGGAACTGGGGCCGAAAAGTCCGACACAGGTCCTCTCAGGCATGGACGGATTATTGGATTTGGTACGCGATGCTTCCGTCGACTTCGTGTTGAACGGTTTGCTGGGGTCCATCGGTTGCAAGCCCACGTTGGAAGCCATCGCCCAAGGAAAAAGAGTGGGACTGGCCAACAAGGAAACCATGGTTATGGCCGGCCCGCTTATCAATCAGGCCTTGCGCGAGAATTCCAGCGCCGCGCTTATTCCCATCGACTCGGAGCATTCGGCTATCTTCCAATGCCTGGCCGGGAGACCTACAACCGAGGTGGAGGAAATCCAACTTACCGCCTCCGGAGGGCCCTTTCGGGAATGGCCGCGCGAGAATTTCGCTTCCATCACCAAGGCCCAGGCGCTGAAACACCCTACCTGGGTCATGGGCCAGAAAATCACCATCGATTCGGCCTCGCTTATGAATAAAGGCTTGGAAGTAATCGAAGCCCATTACCTTTTCGATATTCCCGTCGACAACATCCGGGTCGTAATCCATCCCAGTTCCATCGTGCATTCTTTCGTGCAATTCCGGGATGGCTCGCTCATGGCGCAGCTCGGCTGCCCCGATATGCGGCTTCCCATCCAATATGCCCTTACCTTTCCCGAACGGTGGCCCCTGGCCGTTGACCGGGTTGATTTGACCGAAGTGGGAAAACTGGAATTTTTTCCTCCGGATTTCGAAAAATTTCCCTGCCTGAAATTGGCTTTTGCCGCGGGCCGCACCGGTGGAACCGCGCCGGCGATTTTAAACGCGGCCAACGAAGTGGCCGTCGCTGCTTTTCTGGCCGGAACCCTATCCTTTAACGGCATCCCGGAAACCCTGCTAAGGGTTTTGGATGAAGTTGCCGTAGTAGCCATTCCCACGCTCGAAGATGTTTTGGATGCGGACCGAGCGGCACGTCAATCCGCCACCACCCTTATCGAAAAGAGAACGGTATCACATGTTTAACTTAAGCGGATATTGGTCCTTACTCTATCAAGTACCCATTGGTTTGTTGGGCCTCAGCTTTCTGGTTTTCATCCACGAAGCCGGACACTTTCTTATGGCCAAAGCCCTTAAGGTGCGGGTCATTACCTTTTCCATCGGTTTCGGGAAAAAGCTGATTCGCTACCGCCGCGGCGATACGGAATATTGCATTTCCGCCATCCCCTTCGGCGGCTATGTCGCCATGGCCGGTGAGAATCCTGATCAAGAAGAGGAGGATAAGCCCTCCGATGGAAATGAATTCAATGCCAAGCCCATTCCGGTGCGCATGGCCATCGCCTTCGCCGGTCCCGCTGTCAATATCGGTTTTTCGGTAGTGGCGCTTTTCCTGCTGTATATGTGGGGCGTTCAGGAACCGAAAAAGACCATGGTCGTAGGGGAAGTGGAGTCGAGTTCCGCCGCGGCCGAAGCCGGAGTGGAAAGGGGCGATGTGATATTGGCGTTGGGCGGCGAACCGGTGCGGGACTGGGAAGCGCTACTCCAGAATATCGCCGTGCGGGGCGAAAACCCCATTGACCTGAGGGTTGAGCGCCAAGGCCAGATAGAGGAACTGACTTTGACTCCCCGGATGAATCCCCGCCTGGGAATTGCCATGGCCGGAATTTTCGGCGAAGGGGAGGTTTATGTCCATTCCGTAATGGCCAACCGCCCCGCCGCTGCCGTCGGCATGAAAGCCGGCGATATCATCGTAGAGGTGGAGGGCGTTCGAGTTCCTTCCGCTTCCGCCTTGGTTGAAATCATCAATCAATCGGAGGGCCGCCCGATAAACCTTTTGGTGGAGCGCGAAGGGGAGAGAAGTAACCTGGAAGTTACTCCCGTCCTGGATGAGGGAACCGAGCGGTATGTAATCGGCATCTTCCCGGCCGTCAACATACCCACGGTACTTGTGAAACGATCGGCCGGAGAGGCCTTCGACCGGGCCATCAGCCGTAATCTTGAATTCGGCAGCGCGATTTTCATGACTCTGAAAGGTATTTTAACGGGCCAAATCCAAGCCAAAGCCCTGGCCGGCCCCATCGGCATCCTGCAAATGATTGCCAGCAGCTTGCACTATAGCGTACAGCGCTTCGTGGAATTCATGGCGCTTATCAGCACCAATCTCGGAGTGATCAACTTGTTACCCCTGGCTATTACCGATGGCGGCGTCATCCTATTCCTGATTTTGGAAGCGATAAGGGGAAGACCCATCAAAGCCGCCACTCAAATGCGCATCAACCAGATAGCCGTAAGCTTTTTCATCATGTTGGCGCTATTCGTCACCTTTCATGACATCCTCCGGGTGCCCTGGTTTTTGAATTAAATTTCCGGCCATGAAAGTTCTTATCATCGGCGGAGGCGGCCGCGAGCACGCCTTTGCCTTGAAATTGGCCGCATCTCCCCATCAACCCCAATTGCATTTCGCCCCGGGAAACCCCGGTATGGAATCCTTAGGTCTTTGCCATGCCGTGCCCGCCCAGGACATCCAAGGCCTGCTGGATTTAGCCCTCCGCGAAAGCATCGACCTGACCCTGGTGGGTCCGGAGCAACCCCTGGTGGATGGGCTGGTCGACAGGTTCAGAGAGAAGGGACTCGCCGTTTTCGGGCCAACTAAAGCCGCGGCCCGCTTGGAAGGCAGCAAGGCCTTTTCCAAGGATTTCATGGCCCGTTACGGCATACCCACCGCCGCCTTTGCAACCTTTACCGAAGGTAGCCGGGCCAAAGCCTATATCGAGTCCCACGGCGCTCCCATTGTTGTGAAAACCAGCGGATTGGCGGCCGGTAAAGGCGCAATAGTCTGCGCCACGCTCTCCGAGGCCTTGGAAGCGGTTGACTCGATGCTCGGCCCCCAGGCGGTCTTTGGAGAGGCCGGTGCGGAGGTTGTGGTGGAAGAGTTTATGCAGGGTGAAGAAGTTTCGGTTTTCGCATTATGCGATGGCGAAAACTACGTGCTGCTTCCCAGCGCCCAGGATCATAAACGGATTTTCGACGAGGATAAAGGACCCAACACCGGCGGCATGGGCGCCTATTCCCCCGCCCCGGTTTTGACGGCGGCGCTGCTTGACGAAGTCCACTCCCGAATTATCGCTCCCACCTTGGAGGGTATGCGCAAGGAAGGATGCCCCTATACGGGTTTTTTGTATGTCGGTTTGATGATAACTCCCCAAGGCCCCAAGGTGGTGGAATACAATTGCCGCTTGGGAGACCCGGAAGCCCAGGTCGTATTGCCCCTGCTGAGGGAAGATTTGCTGGATCTTTTGTTGGAGGCCGTTCAGGTGAACGGACTGAAAGGGCGAAAGGTTCAGCCGACCCAGGGAGCAGCAGCCGTGGTGGTGTTGGCAGCCCAAGGCTATCCCGGTAAATACCGTACCGGAGACACCATCGAAGGTTTGGAAAAAATGGCCGGCCTTATCCGGGCCCATGCCGTGCATGCGGGAACCCGAAGGGCTGTGGACGGAGGCAGGAGTCACATCGAAACCGGAGGTGGGCGCGTTTTGGGATTGGTGGGCCTGGGAGACGATTTGCAGGAAGCATTGGAGCGTGCCTATGGCGCCGTGGAAAAGATTCGCTTCGAGGGAATGCAATTCCGGCGCGACATCGGCCAAAGGGGTTTGGCCCGCATCAAGTCGGATTAAATGATTCTCCACTTCCGGCAAATTGGTAGTTTACCCGCATGATTTTCCGCCTCCTACCCGGTGCTATTGGTCTTACCCTTGCCGTATGGGTCACTCTGAGTTTTTCCTCGCAAAAGGGCGCACCGAAGCCGGTCGATACCCCGCCCATCCAATTTCCCATAACCCAATATGATACGACGAGCTTGCGTAGCATTTCGCAAACCGCCCTCCGGGCACCGGAAAAACTCTTGTTCGATGTGGTTTGGGGGGGGTGGAGTTTCCGCTGGGTTCATGCCGGACAAGCCACTTTGGAACTATTGCCCACTAATTCTCCCCACTTCCAGCAAATCAGGTCGTTAGCCTGGTGCAACAGCTTTTTCCAGACCTTTTATCCGGTACGCGATACACTGACCTCCCTCATCCATTCCCAAGGCATCTATCCCTTGCGCTTCACCAAGGTATTGAACGAGGGTTCGTACCATGCCCGGTCTACTTCGGAATTCGACCAGAAAGCCGGGAGCATTCGGGTAGACGACACCACTTTCGCCATCGAGTCCTTTACCCATGACGTGCTCTCGGCCTTCTATTATATCCGCACGCAAAAACTGGAAGTCGGCCGCAGCTTCTCTTTGGATGCGGTATCGGGCCGGAAAAAGTACAAGCTCACGGTAATCTGCCATAAAAAGGAAACCATCCAGGTGCCGGCGGGAACCTTCAAGACTATTCTGGTGGAACCCAAGCTGCAGGGGAACGATTTGTTCCGGGCCCGTGGTACTTTACTCATCTGGGTTACGGATGACGAACACCACATCCCGGTCAAAATGCAGAGCAAAATACCGGTAGGTTCCATTAAAGCCGAACTGGTTTCCCGCTCCTGATTCCTGTCCCAGATTAAATCATAAAGCAACAACCGCGACGCGATGTTATATTCTTCCTTCAGTCCAGTTTCTCGTTCCTTAGATTTTTTACCAAGGAGAAGTGCATGGATTCCCGATTCGAAGATGACTCCGAACTTGAAACGCCCGGCCCTACGGCTCGGGCCGAAATGAATAACAGCAGCGATTCCCGCCACGACGAATTGTGGGATATGAGTCTGGAGGATACCGATGAGAACGAGCAGTCGTCGGATACCTCAGCAGGCAGGTTGCCCAATACCACCGCTTCCGGAGAAGTCCGGGACATGCACTCCGATATCGTCCAGGAAATGGAAGACGATAGCATTCCGGTGCGCCGGAAGGGTAGGAGCCGGGTCACCCCCTCGAAAAGTGGCTCAAAAAAGGTAAAGGCCACAGTAAAGGCCGCCGCCAAGAAAATCAAGAAAGCCGTTAAGCAGGCCTTCCGAAAAACGGTCAAGAAAGTCCTCAAGAAAGTCGCCCCGAAAAAGGCCTCAAAAAATACGCCTAAGGCGAAAACCAAAACTACCCGAAAAGTGGCTAAAAAAACTGTGAAAAAGGCGGTTTTACCCAAGCGGAAAGCGCCCATCAAGTCACCCAAAAAGACGATTAAAAAGGCGGTCAAGAAATCGACCAAAAAAGCCGCGAAAAAGGGGAATAAAAAGGGTACCGCAAAAGCACCCGCCAAGTTAGCCGTTAAGGCCAATTTGAAAAAGCGGGTAGCGGTCAAATCTCCTAAAAAAGCGGTCCGGAAAAAATAAGCTAAACCCACCTTTGAATAATTCCGATCCGCTAACCCGGATCGGAATCGTTTCTTCAAAAAAACACAAAGTTCCTTCTGCTCGCCGGGACCTCCCACGGAGTTCCCCGGATCGCCATAGATTATCCAAAATACTAGAGGTGGTTTTGCTATGGTGACTCCACCCCTTTAAAAACGGCGACATTGAAGCAATGCCCCCTATACAAGGAGCAATCGTGAGCAAAGTGTACAGCATGGGAATCATGCCATCCCTCATTCTCTCAGCTCTTGGCATGGCCAACGCACAAAAACTCTCAGGACATCCGGACAAGGTCTTTCTCGAAGAAGGTGGGGTGGTAACCGTCGAAGCCGAGCATTACCACTCCCAGACCGAAACGGATGTTCGGGCGTGGTATCTGGTCGACGGCTCCAATCCGGACCTCCCCAAACCCAATCCCCACAGTAACTACTCGGCATCCGCTTCGGGGAAAGCCTATATGGTAATCCTCCCGGATACCCGGGTCTCACATTCGGACCCCCTCATCCAGGCACAACCCGGCGCAATCCCCTCCGACGCCAATTACTCGAATACGCCGGGACTGATGGCCAACCTGCACTATAAGGTGAAATTCAAAACTCCCGGAAAATATTATGTCTGGGCAAGGTCCTACTCCACCGGTCCTGAAGACAATGGCGTCCATGTGGGCATCAATGGAACCTATCCAAGTTCCGGTGAGAGGATGCAATGGTGCACCGGTAAAAACGCATGGACTTGGGCCAGCGCCCAACGAACGAACGCCAACCATTGCGGTGTTGCCGGGAATATTTTTCTAAACATCCCCTCGGCCGGCATCCATACCATCACGTTTACCATGCGGGAAGACGGATTCAAATTCGACCGTTGGATGATGACCACCAAAGCGAATGCCAACCCTTCGGGCGCCGGACCCGACGAGAGCAAGACGGAAACCGTCACCGTCGGTTTGATGCCGAACAAGGCAATCGGACCCC
>JBGTHM010000112.1:0-23605 GCA_041746255.1 Fibrobacteria bacterium
TGTTTCACGTGAAACAAAATTCCCCCGGATCAAAGAATGTGAAGGTTTAGAGTGTCTAACAGAATGGGGTTTGTAGCGAGGGCGAGCGAGGAAGTTCAGGGCGAGGCCCGAGGCCTTGAGAACCCTGAAGGCGTGGCTGGAGGCCACGTCGATGGGTTTGAAAGGTCGAGAATGACGCCCTGGACTTTCGTAGCCGGCCGTAGTAGAACTCCATTCTGTTAGGCACTCTAAGGGAAAGTACTAGCTGGGAGATAGATTTTCCAGGCCTACCGGAAAAGTCAGCGGGCCATGCCGGGGAGGCGCCATGCCGGGACGTGGGAAAAAGGTGGGAAGGGTGGGATTGGGTTTTTCAAAAGAAAGTGAAAAGCTTTGATCCCCAAGCAAAAATCGGGCTGCGGCAAACCCGCCGGCCTCCAATCCCCGGTCAATGGTTGCCACCCTATTTCCCATAAAACGGGGCGAATACTCCAGAGAGAAGAGGCTGAAGCGGCTTGGGACAGGTATTGGGGCTGAAGAAAGAGCGGATTCCAACCAGGATGCGATTTGGTCATTCAAGCAAACCAAGGCAGTAATTTGGGGAAAATTTGGCAATTTGGCGAGGTAAAACCCGAAATATAATTTTGCAACAATCTCTTCAAAACCACCCTCTTTCTCCTGTAACTGTTGGAGAAGTTCCTGATAATAAGTGGGTAATTTATCCTGCCGGGTATTAAGCCATTTCACAAAAGGTGTGGTTTTATTTAAGAGGCGCTCCCTTTTGTCTCGAGAATTCCCATTGGCCTTACAGAACGCTTCTTCCAGGGAGAGTGCACGGAGCTCCGCTAACTCTCCCGTGAAAATGGAGTCCGGATGTAAAAATTGGAGTGATCCACCGGGCAATGTTTTTTTCAAGGCTACGGAAAGAGCCTGCAGTAAGTGGGGGTCCCGATCGCCTGGGCAGGGAAGGATAAGCGCGACATGGCGGTGTCCCAATTTTCGCAGGGCATCCCCCAGGCAACGCGCCCGGTCTTCGGTATAACTACAGAATAAAAGGAATAGGCTCGGGAACTTCACAGTTGCAGGCGGAATAAGTCGTTTTTCGTGAAAAAAGGCAATAGTGGGGATTGGCAACTCATTGAGAACAGGAAGGCTATTTAGCGGAAAATGCTCTTCGGGAAGGAAGGGGGAAAAACTCATCCCTATAACAGGGCTTTTTTTATCGCTGACAATACCACTTAATTGCGCAAATTCGGGGCTATTTTTCAGATTGTCGCCACCCAGCAGAGGTAAAATATGCTTTTGCACCAGGATGCCATTTCTCTGCAATTCCTGGAAAAGCGTTTTATAGAAATCAGTCTCCCCACAAGAATCAAACAAGTGGGACGGAATACCGGTATGGAAGGCTATTGCAATAAAAGTGGCCTGGTAAGCGAAGTTTACTGGTAAGCGGACGAAGTTGACCCGGTGACGCCTTCCCGTTTTTTGGGTGTAGCCTTCTCGTAAAAGCTGGGTGTAGGCTTTCGAGACACTGCTCTTGGAAACGGAAAATTCCCGGACTATATCATGGAGCGGAGGCAGAAAATGCTCACGGCGATAAAAACCAATGCGAATTCTTTCCTTCAAAGTGTTCAATAGATTGCCTTTGGGCTGGATTCGCGGCTGCCAAAGGGCTTGGAGTACGGAGTGCGCGCCGACAAAACTGCCCTTTTTCCGAATTCGGGTGACCCGGTCCTGTTGGATCAATTGGGAGTATGCCAATTGTGCCGTCGCCGCGCTGATTCCCAGAATTGCCGCCAGTTCTTGATTGGTAGGTAAAGCCGTTCCCACCTGCGATTCACCGCATCGTGTTTCCAAATAATCCAGGGCGATTTGCTGCGAATTGGAGGTCATGAATTATTTAATTGATTTATTAGTGGAATTGATACTGTAAATATAATGGATAGTGAAGGGATAGGTCGGAAATAACGCCATAAAGTGCGGAAGATCGCAGCGAGTTAGGGATTGTGTTGGGTCGGAGCGAAGCGCCGATGAGCCCATCCATACCAATAATCGGGATGGCGCGATACCAGAATTTCCAGAATGCGATTGTAGCGCCGTGCCAAACGAGATTTTTCCAGAGGGCCATGGCCTAGGGCCACTAAGCGAACCTCACCACCCGGAAGCAAAACGCCGAAGTAAACGGTGAGCACCTCTTTTTCCGTCAGAAATGCGGGAAGCCGATTCATTTCTACGGATTGGCCCAAAAATTGGGAGAAAAGGCCGGAATCGCCTTTCTCGGGACGTTGATCCCAGAGAAACGCCACAACCTTTCCCGCCCGCAGGGCTTTCATCACCCCACGGGGCCAATCTCGAGTAAGGGTGGGCAGCTGAATGCGTTTCCGGGCTAGGTTTAACAAAGTATTTGCATGCCGGTTAGCCAGAGGCTTGGCGCAGGCGATTAAAGGCATACCTCCCTTGCGAAGCCAGCTTCCCAAAAGCTCCCAATTGTGGAAATGGCCTACCAATAGCAAGCCCCCCTGGGTTTGTAAATCCTTGTATTTTAAGGCGTCTGAAGGCCGTAAAGAAAGGCTTTGTCCGTAAAAACCGCCCAAGAAGCGCAATAAATCTTGAGCCATATGGCGGAAAAGTTTCCAGCGGAAGGCCAGGGAGTCATGGAAGCCCGTTCGGATGAGGTTGGTCCGGATTATCGGGGCTTTCCATCCGAATAGGAAGAAGAACAGGGCCAGGAAAGAGCTGAATACCTCTAGATATAGACGAAACAGAGTCTCACGCACCCTATAGAGATAGCCATGGTAGACCTGCAGCACAAGGTCGGAAGGTATTGGGATTAAAGGAGTTGTAAGGCCCGGATTCCAAAACTTTGCCCGCCCGGCCCTTGACCATTGGCGGTGCGGCAATTAAATTCAACATCCAATTTTAACCGGAAAATTCGCGAAAAATGAAGAGAACATTCCAGCCGAGAAATCGCAAGAGGGTGAACAAGCATGGCTTTCGGACCCGTATGGCCACAAAAGATGGTCGCGCAGTTCTGGCCCGTAGACGTGCAAAAGGTCGTCACCGTTTAACGGTAAGCGACACGATGGCGCATAAGGATATCTGATTGTGTCTTCCGGGGATGTTCCATCTCCCGGATTAGGCTTTCAGAAAGTTTTCAAAGGTCGAGAGGAGCGGAGTGTCATCCGATTCACATCACGACCCGGAAAAAATTCCTTTTCGTCTTCGCCGGCTGGGCCGGCCCTCCATGTATCGTACTTTAATGTCCCATGGAAGATCGCTGCGGCGGTCGCCTGTGACTTTGCGTTATTACCAACCCGATGAGCCGGAGATATCCCGCGTAGGCTTCATTATTCGCAAAACCGTAGGCAAGGCCAATCGCAGGAATTGTTTACGCCGCGTTTTGCGGGCGGTGTTTCAAAATGAATTCGAACGCTTGTCTCAACCCACTTGGGTTATCTTTGAAGTTTCCAAGGATGCTTGGCAACTGACCCGGCGGCAATTCCGAGATGTCGCGAGTGAACTTTTCGCCGAATTGGTGGGCCGGGAGAATAAAGAAGAATGTTCAAAAAAATAATCACGCTGATATTGACCGCCTGCATTCGCTTCTATCAGGGAGTGCATGGTGTTTTTTTTTCGGGATGCTGCCGCTTTCATCCTTCTTGCTCCGAATACGGAGTCGAAGCGATTCAAAAACGGGGACCTCTGATCGGCATTCTTTTGACTGCCGGTCGTATTCTGCGCTGCCAGCCTTTATGCCAAGGCGGCTATGACCCGGTTCCCGAGCCAGGCGAAAACGGATTCGGAAGTACGAGGAGAGTTATATCGTGAACAGTAAAGCGACCACCCTCTTGGGTTGGGCCATCATTCTCATTCTGGTTTTCTTGTGGACGAATCACAAAAGCCAGCAGGCCCAAGCGCGAACAGCGCAGGAGCGCGCCGACTCCCTCGCCGCGGTACAGTCGGCTCCGACGGAAAGTTCCGCGCACGCTGCTCCCCCCGCCGCGCCGACCGCGAGGGATGAGGCGTATTCCGCCGACACCGCGGCCGCTGTTGAAGAAGCGCTGGTTGAGAGTTCCGAAGGGACGAAACCAGAGACGGTCCGGAGTGAACCCTCACCACGCCAAATCAAAGTGGAGACCAATCGATTCACGGTTACGCTCGACAACTTGGGCGCGCGCCTGAGTGGTTTACGCATTCAGGATCTTGAAGGCCATGTTCCCTACAAGTCCGAGCTTCTAGATGTAACACGTAAAGGCGCACTGACCTTGCAACTGGGAAATAACGATCTGGGAGAGGTGCGTTGGCGGACGGAAGCGGAGCATAACCATTACCGAGTCTCCAAAAGCGCCCTTGCATTGGTGTTCACCCGCGAAGTTCCGGGAATCGGCACCGTCAAGCGCACTTACACATTTCATCCGGATAGTACCGGATTTTCCCATGAGCTGGAAATACCCGATTATTCGAATGCGTTTTCGCTGCATTGGGACGCCGGACTGAATGAAACCGAAAAATTGCCCGAAGGCGATGGTTTCGGCTTGCTTGCTTCCTATTTCAGCGAGTTGGTGCTTTACAACGGCAACAACGTTTTGCGCGAGGCCATAAGCGATCGTAAAACCTTCAACGAGGAAAGCGGCGTAATGGAATGGGTGGGGTTGCGGCGGAAATACGTGGCGACTTTGCTTAATTTCAATGGCCCGGTCACCCATGCCGTGACGGCCAGGGTTATCCATGACCAAGAAGGCCCGGCCGACGCTCCGAAAACCTATAGCCTGGAAATCAAAGGCCAAAATTACGATGCCGGTTCGCTGAATTTCGATTTCAAAGTGCTTCCCCTCAGCTATGAAAAACTGAAGGCCTATAACGAGGATTACCACAAAATCATTTTTTCCGGTTGGGAATGGTTTCTGCGCGCGGATATCTGGTATGTGGCCCTGTGCGGAATGGTGCTCAACCTGTTGAATTTCTTTTATGGGCTCATCCCGAATTACGGTGTGGCCATCATCCTCCTTACCCTGCTGGTGCGGACGGTAACTTTTCCGCTCACTATTTCACAAACCAAATCCGCCGCGAAAATGCAATTGCATACTCCCGCCATTACCAAAATCAGGGAGAAGCATAAAGGCCAGCCGCAGAAGATGAACCAGGAAATCATGGCCTATTATCAAAAGGCCGGGGTCAATCCTTTCGCATCCATGTTGGGCTGCTTTCCGGTGCTTTTACAAATGCCGATTTTCATCTCCCTGTTCAACGTGCTGGGTCGAGCGGTGGAACTGAAGGGCGCCAATTTCTTCGGCTGGATTGGTGACTTGTCCCATCCGGACGTCATCATCGAGGCCATTCGAATTCCCTACATCTTTCCATTGGGGCTGACGGTGCTGCCTTTCCTGATGGCGGGTACCATGTATGTGCAGATGAAACTGACCATTAAGGATCCGAATCAAAAATTCATGATTTGGATGATGCCGCTTATGATGTTCGTCTTTTCCTGCTCCTTCCCATCAGGATTGGTGCTGTACTGGACGGTATCCAATGTTTTCACTATCGGACAAACCTATTTTTATACCAGTAAGGTGACGAAGAGCTTTCAAGCCGCCGGCTTGCCATCGATTTCGACTGGGGAAACTCCTCCCAAAGCCACAACGCCGAAGCTGCCAAAACAACCGCCCAAGCAGCCCCGAAAGCGTCCGACCAAAAAACCCTGAGCGCAGTCCTGAAACCGCCCACCATAGCCGCGCTCTCGACACCGCCGGGACAGTCCGGCTTGGCGGTGGTACGTCTTTCCGGCCCCGGCTGTCTTTCGCTGGCCGCGAAATTTCTTCGACCTTCCGTTCCCAAACCGCGCTATATGCACTATGGCCGCTTTTGCGATCGGGCCACGGGTGAAATCGTGGATAGGCTCAACTTCGTCTTTTATCCCGGCCCCGCCAGCGCGACGGGCGAAGATATGCTGGAAATTTTCCCGCACGGCAATCCCCTTCTGGTGGAACATATTCTGGACCTCCTCTTACAATCCGGAGAGGCGCGTCTGGCCGAGGCGGGAGAGTTCACGCGCCGCAGTTTTGAGAACGGTAAAATCGATTTGGTACAAGCCGAGTCCGTAGGTGAAGTCATCCATGCGCAAAACCGCGCGGCACTGAAAAACGCGCAGAAGTTGCTGGCGGGAGAATTAAGCGCGCGCCTCCGGGGGTTGCGCGATCAAATTCTGGAGTTGTCTGCGCTGCTTGAACTCGATGTGGATTTCGCCGAGGAAGAAGCCGACCCCGATTATGCGTCCTGGAAAACCCGGCTCGAGGCGGTGGACCGGGAACTCAAACATTTGTTGAAGGGGTTCGAGTCGAGCAAGGCTTTGAATCGTGTTCCGCTGGTCGCCCTGTTCGGCGCACCCAATGCGGGCAAGTCCAGCCTTATCAATGCCCTGCTCGGATTGGAGCGGTTGCTGGTTTCTCCACGCGCGGGCACCACGCGCGATTATGTGGAAGTGCCTTTTCGTTTGCCGGGTGGTTTGATCCATTTGGTAGATACCGCCGGTCTTGGCCAAGCCATAGATGATTTAGACGAGGCGGCCATGGGTAGGACGCTGCAGGTGCTGGAGCGTTCCGATTTCAAAATCGGTGTGCTGGATGGCACGGATGCGGAAATGGATACCGGGGTGGGTAAGGAAAGATTCGATTTGCAGGTGCGCACCAAGGCGGACTTGCCTGGATTTGTGTCCGACTCCGGGAGCCATTGCGTTTCCAGCCTTACGGGAGAAGGTCTTAAAGAGTTGGTCGAGATATTACAAACCCGGTTGTTTCAAGGAGGCGCGGACGAGGAAAGCGTACTGCTCGCGGGCGAAAGGCAATTCCGGGCGGTTAGTGCGGCGCAGGAAAGGATTGCGGCGGCGTTGGCGCAAATGGAAAAGAGCCCGGCCATAGAAGTGTTGGCTTTCGAGGTGCGCGAGGCAGGGGATGAGATGCGGGCTTTGCTCGGCGAAATTTCGGTGGATGACGTGCTGCACCGGATCTTTTCTTCGTTTTGTATCGGGAAGTAGCCGAAATAATATCCCAGGATCTTGATAGCGATCACATTTCAGTGACTCCGCAGAGACTAAATTTCCTACTTAGGTCTCATATTCTGAACACCCGAAACCCTGAGCATTTCGGTAGAGATTCGTTAGCCCGATGATGCTCGCGCTGAAAATGCTGGACATTAGAATCGTCACCAAAAAAATTCCACCGAAAGGTTTAGAGATACTCGACATTGATGCGGAACCGGCTGTTCTGGATAAACAGGTGGAGATAACATGGCAATGGAGGATATGATCGAGGAAGGTAAAACGTGAATCGGGAGGTCGTGAAGAAAGTCACCCGCAATAACCCAAAACGGGAGTCTAAATCGTCGGGCGTTGGTTTTTCGGACACGAATACTTTTACGGTCATGAAAGAATCCCAGCGTATCGAATGGAAGGAGACCTGGCGGGACGAGTATTTGCGATGGATATGCGGATTCGCCAATGCCGAGGGCGGTATTCTAATTATAGGAAAGAACGACAAAGGCGAATTCGTCGGACTCACCGATGCTAGGAAGCTCCTGCAGGATATCCCCAACAAGGTGCGCGACATCCTAGGCATTCTGGTGGACGTGAATCTACGCGGAAAGGCGGGGAGGGAATTTCTGGAGATCAAGATAGAGCCCTTTCCCTATCCTGTGAGCTACAAAGGCGAATACCATTTCCGCAGCGGAAGCACCAAGCAGGAGCTCAAAGGTGCCATGCTGGATCGATTCCTTTTGCGGAAGCAGGGTCGCACCTGGGACGGCTTTCCCGTGCCCCAGGTGTCCACGCGAACCCTTTCCAAAACGGCGATTGCGACATTTCGCGCCCTAGCCAAGCAGAGTCGCCGTCTAGATACAGATTTGCTGCGCGGTTCGGCTTCCGTCCTAGCTGAAAAACTGAATCTTTTAGATGGACACCATCTCAAGCGTGCGGCTGTGCTTTTGTTCCACCCTAATCCGGAGCGATTTTTCGCGGGTGCATTCATAAAGATCGGTTACTTCCTGACCGATTCGGAATTGGTTTATCATGACGAAATCCATGGAGACTTGTTCAGCCAAGCCGGCAAGACTATAGAGGTACTGCTTTCCAAGTACCTCAAAGCGGCCATCGGCTATCAGGGGATTCAGCGAGTTGAAAACCTCCCTGTACCCGAAGATGCATTGCGTGAGTCGGTTCTCAATGCCATCATCCACCGTGACTATTCGATTGCAGCTCCGATTCAGATCCGGGTTTATGCTGATCGCTTGAAGATATGGAATCCGGGTGAATTGCCCGAGAATTGGTCGGTTAAAAAACTTTTGCGACAGCATCCGTCCAGGCCGTTCAATCCTTCCATTGCCAATGCATTCTTCCGTGCCGGAGAGATCGAAGCATGGGGACGGGGAATTCAGCGTATTTATGATGCCTGCCGGGAAACGGAGTCTCCTAAACCCATGATTGCGTATGAACCAGGCGAACTTTCGATGGAATTCCCCTTCTCACCGAGCTACCTGAAAACCATCCCTCCCGGTTCCGCCTCAAGGTTGGGTGAAAAGTTGGGTGAAAAGTTGGGTGAAACCCGTGCCGCCATTCTTCAGGCCATGTATCTAAATCCGCGTGTCAGCGCCAAGGCTTTGGCGGCTGACCTGGGCTTGAGCACTACGGCTATCGAAAACCAAATTCGCATACTCAAGAATGAGAAATTCGTCCGACGCCTAGGCCCAGCCAAGGGGGGATATTGGGAGGTGCAGATATGAGACAGAGGGGGGGGATGGCTTTTCCCGGGTTGCAACTCAAGGAGAAAAGAGGCTTAGGCGCCGCCCCCGTTGCCGTTGCGGTGGCGGCGCAGGGCCAGCCGGAGGATAAGGTCGATGAGCCTTGCATAATCCAACCCGGCTCGCTTCGCGCCCATGGCGATTTCCTCATGGTCGGCGATGTCGGGATTGGGGTTGGCTTCCAAAACCACCACTTTGCCTTCGGGGGTTAAGCGCAAATCGATGCGGGCATAATCCTGCAATTGTAACAGCCGGAACACCTTGCGGCTGACGCGCGAAACCGCTTCCATGTCCTTGGGCGAAAGCTCTCCCGGCTCGAAACGAATCCCCCATTTATCCTGGTAGTCTTTGTCCCACTTAACGCGATAGGTGGCGAGAACGGGTCCGCCGCTCTCGGAATTCCCGAAGCGCAATTCCACGGGAGGAAGGACTTTCAGGCGTTTGTTCCCCACGATGCCCACATAGATTTCGCGGCCCTCCACGTATTCCTCGGCGATGGCCGGCTGGTGAAAACGCTCATGCATTTGTTTGGCCCGCTCGCGCAATTCCTCTTCGCTGCGCACCAGCGAGGCGTTGGAAATTCCTTCGGACCCGTCGGTGGAAAGCGGCTTGACCACCAGGGGGTATTTCAAATGCCGTGGAATACGTACGCCGTTCCCGGGAGGAATTACGATGAAAACCGGAACGCGGATTTTGCGGGTGCTGAGCAATTGTTTGCAAAGGCCTTTATCGCGGCAAAGAAGCAATCCGGCCGAACCCGAGCCAGTAAAAGGAATATCCAGCAATTCCAACAGCCCGGCAATATTCTGATCGAGCATGCGGTTGTTGCGGAACTGTTCCATCAAATTGAAAATGATATCCGGACGGTTTTCCTTAACGGAGTCGAGGAGGGGTTCGATAGTGTCGTACAGTCCCACTACCGATACCTGATGTTTAAGGTTCCTTAAGGCGTTGCAGACATAGTATTCCGCCAGCTTGCCGCCTTCGCCTGAGGTAAAATCGGGATCGGCCGGTTGAATGGTGACTTCATCCACCAGTACCAAGACATGTAACTTCTTCTTCACTTTTCCATTACCTACGATTATGGTCCCCATTGAATCGACGCATGCTGGCCATGATGGCCGTGATATAGGCCGTGAGTTCGACCAGGGTTTCGTTTTCAGATTTATGTACGTAGAGATCAAGATCTTCGCATCGGGCCATGAGCTTGCGCGCGAGTTTGTCGATGTCGAATTTGCGTTGCGGTATGAAAGCGTTGATTACTTTCACCAGATTCCGCCGGTGGAGGCGCAAAAAGCGCACGGCTTTGGCCTCTTTCAATTGTTTGGGGGTCTTTCCCGCGTCGCCCGTGGGCGCCTGGGTAGTGAAGATGCGCAAGAGGCCGCGGTCGTAGTAACCGGGAAACTCCCCTCCCAAAGAGCGCTTCTTGCGCTCGTAAAACCCAGCCAGGGTAATGGTCATTTTATCGGCGGCCCAGGAAAAATCGCGCGTGGTGACCACGGGCGGCTTGGGGCCGAATTCTTTCATCACCTTGTCTACGTATTGCAGCTTTTTAAAGGCGGGCCAGTCTTTATACCGCTCCTGCCAATCGCTTCCGGGCGCGAGCCACACGGCGAAGGTTTCGGCCCAGTCCTCGTCGGGATGCGCTTGGGCATAATTGTCCTCAAGATGTACTACGAAGCGTTTGGAGTAGGGCTTAGCGTCGTAGGTCACATCGTAATATTCGGTGGTGAAGGGGCCGAAGAGCTCGCGCCAACGGGTCCGTTTGTGAATGAGGTAGGCGGAGTTGAGCGCGTGCCCGCTTTCGTGGCGCAGCAATTTGAGGCACCAGGGTTCGGTCTCGCCTTCAGCTTCAAGCATCATTTTCTTTTCCAGCTGGATAAGCCGGGGATGAGCCAGAAAAAAAGGAATGCCGATATTGGGAACCTTATCGGGGCAAAGCCATTCATCGGCGAGATAACACGGAGGTTTGAAGCTAATGCCGCGTGCCTCCAACTCGGAGTGGAAAAGCGCGATGCGCTCTTCGAGTACGGTGCCTTCGATGCGAACGCCCAAGTCACGGACGCGCAGTTTTAGTAATTCCTCGTCGGGGAGGTTTTCCCAATCGGCGGGTTTCAAGCGACGGCGTTGTGCCATATTATCTCACGCGGCCTTCGGGGTTTATTCCAGAGAGAGAGTGAAACCGGGAAGCCCTAGGCGTTGGGGCAGTGTTTCTTGAAATGGAACCAGCAATTTCCGGGCATACCGGCCAAAGGCGGTGGACTTTCCGTAAAAACGGATTTTTCTTTCATGCGGAAGCGCGGCATAATAACCGCCGCCTTTGACGGACCAGCCTTGGGTTTCAATGCGGCAATTGGGGCCGGCGAGCATTTCCACCCGGGCTAAACCTTCTTGTTCCAAATACAAGCCGACGATATTCGCGTGGTAAGGAGTTCGGGCGATGGGCGACAAAACGACATGCAAATCCGCTCCGTTCAAAATGCACACGAATTTACCTTCGCCGCCCAGGGGATCGAGCAATGGGACAACTGCTTTTGCGATGAGATTAAGGGAGTTCAATTCGCACCGTTGGACTGAATCCGCGTTAAGACATCGGAAGTGGAAAGACCGGGAATTTTCTCTACGATATGGATGCGGCCCCCGTAACTTTGGACGGTAGCGGCTTCGATGCAATCCTCACCGTATTCGGATCCATTGACATGCACATGGGGTTTGAGTTCCGCCAAAAAAGGCATGGGAACGTCTTCATCGAAAACATGCACAAAATCGACCGCCCGCAGGGCCAGGAGCATATGCGCCCGATGGTTTTCAGCGATGATAGGGCGATTTTCACCTTTGTAGCGCTTGACCGACGCATCACTGTTTAAACCTACCACCAAAACATCCCCTTGGCTTTTGGCGGTTTCCAAAATATGTAAGTGGCCGGCGTGAAGGAGATCGAAAGAACCGTTGAGTGAAACGATGGTTTTACCTTGCGAGCGAAGGCGCTGGGAAAGGGGGGCAAGTGCGGCCCGGCCAAGCAAGCGGCTTTCCGGTCCGCCATCGTCGGTTAATTCTTCCGGGGTAACCGTGGCGGTTCCCAGTTTCGCCACCACGATGCCGGCCGCCCGGTTGGCCAATGCCATGGCGTCGCCGTCGGCAAGCCCGGCGCCCTTGGCCAAGGCGAAGGCCGCCACTACGGTATCGCCCGCCCCGCTCACGTCGAAAACTTCGCGAGCTGCCGTGGGAATGCGGAATTTTTCCACCTCGGTTCCCCGGGCATGAAAAAAAGCCATGCCGGCCGATCCCAGGGTCATTAAGATACGTGCTTCCAGCCGTTCGCTCAGCACGGGTCCAATGGCATCCACCTCCGCGTCGGACATGGGACCGACTACTTTGCCCAGCAATTCCTGAGCTTCCTTCCAGTTGGGAGTCAAATAGGAGCTACCCCGGTAATAATCGAAATGTTGGGGGCGCGGATCGACGATGACGATTTTTCCGGCTTTTTTGCAAGCGCTGATAAGGGCCTGGCAGAGTGATCGGGTCAAGAACCCCTTGGCATAGTCGGAAATGACCACAACCTGGGCTTGGGGAAGCTGCTTTTCGAAGGCGCGGTAAATTTTCTTTTCCGAGGCGGTATTGACCGAGTGAACTTGTTCATAATCCAACCGCAGGAGCTGTTGCCTCTGCCCCAACAACCGGGTTTTCTTAATGGTGGGCCGTCCGTCAAAAATGGGCGTAAATGCAATACCTTGATGGGAGGCTAGTTCTTTGAATTCGACCCCATGCGAGTCTTCGCCGATAAGGCCGATAAGATGGGTTTTTCCGCCCAGAGAGGCGATATTGGCGGCTGTGTTGGCTGCGCCCCCCAACACCCGGCGGGTGGAGGTGACGGCGAGGATGGGAACGGGAGCCTCCGGCGAGATTCGGGTGCAGTCGCCGCTCAAATATTCATCCAAAAACACATCGCCCATCACCAGGATGTGTAGGTTTCGAAAGCGCTCGACAGTCTCGCTCAGGTGCATGGCTCTCCCGCTATTCTAGTACTTTCAAAGGGGTCGAAAGCGAAAATCCAGCCCCAGGATCTACAAAAAAAGCCCCCTTTTGGGGGCTTTTGAGATTTTGGGGTTAGGGTTCCGGGTCCCGCTAGAAAGAAATTTCCACCATCAGGCGGCTTGCGCCAATTCCTGGGACTCTTCCATGGCTCGCAAGTTGGCGAGGCCCTTTTCCTTGATTTGTCGGACACGTTCTTTGGAAAGCCCGATGATTTCGCCGATTTCCTCCAGATTGAGAGCCTGGTGGTAATTGATGCCGAAATACATGCTGAGCACGGTCTTTTCCTGATCGTTCAGTCTATCCAGCAGCGAAGTGATGAACTTCTGGCTGGATTTCTGTACGGTCAGCAAATCCGGAGCTTCGGTATGTTTATCCTCGATGACGTCCACGAGCGAAGCGCTGTCTTCGCTGTTGATGGAATCGTCCAGCGAGGCATGTCGCATTCCCATTTCCATGATTTTCTCGATTTGGCGGCCGGTATAACCCATTTTCTTGCCTAGCGCAGTGGTGTCCACCTGCGTTCCGCCGCCAATGACTTGGCGCATATTCACATTGTGCTTCGAGAATCGGCGCAAAATCAGTTCTTTTTCCGCGGAAATGCGCACCATACGGGCGCGCTCCGCAATGGCGCGGGTAATGGCCTGACGAATCCACCAAACGGCATAGGAAATGAATTTCAGCTTGCGGTTCACATCAAAGCGCTTCGCGGCCTCAATGAGCCCGATATTGCCTTCGTTGATGAGTTCGGGCAGCGAAAACCCCTGATTCTTATACATGAATGCCACATTGATAACGAACTTCAAATTGGCGCATACCAGATGGTGGAGGGCTTTTTGATCACCCGTTTGAATGCGCCTCAACAAGTGGACCTCCTGATCCTTGGTCAGAAGTGGATATCGGCTGATATCCTTGATATATTGGTAATACAGCGAGGCGCCGTCCCAAGATTCGGTTACATGCTGGGTCATTTACTGCCTTCCTTCCTCTGCAAAAAACAAAATCGTCGCTTTCATCTGATTCAATAATAAGGTATCCGGAAGGCCGGTGTGTCATGGTTGTGTCATGCGAGGGCACTTTTTCATGTAAGGCCTGATGCAGTCGCCGGTTGGCGAAATTGGGGCAATTCGCCTCGAAGAGCCCTGAAGCCTTGGAGCGGCGGGGATGCGACTAACTTGCGCGACGGAAAAATTCCTATTATTTCACCTCCTTAAAAGCCTTTATAACAGCTGCTCGGAGATCATGTGAAGTACGCCGAAATTATCGCCCTGGAAATCAAAGCCAAACCGGACCAAGTGCGCAATACTCTTGCCCTTTTCGACCAGGGATCCACCGTTCCCTTCATAACCCGTTACCGCAAAGAGGTCACGGGCTCGCTGGACGAAACGCAAATCCGGACCATTGAAGAGCGCTACGCCTATTTCAAGGAATTGGAAGAGCGTCGTGCCACCGTTCTGAAAAGCATCGAGGCGCAGGGAAAGCTCACCGACGAGCTGAAGGCGAAAATCGAAGGCGCCCAAGACAAGGTCACTTTGGAAGATTTGTACCTCCCCTTCAAACCCAAGCGCCGCACCAAGGCCATGATTGCCCGCGAGGCCGGTTTGGAACCCCTGGCGCGCATTCTGGAAGCGCAGGAAAAGACCGATAACACTCCGGAGCAACTGGCAGGGCCTTATGTGAATCCCGAAGCAAATGTGGCCGATGCGGCCGCGGCCTTGCAGGGGGCGCTCGACATCCTGGCCGAAGAGTTCGCGGAGAATCCCGAAGTGAGGCAATACTTGCGCGAAGCCGCGTTGAAAACCGGCCTCTTCGCCAGCAAGGTGCGCAAGGAATTCGAAGGCAAGCGCAGCAAATTCGAGATGTACTATGCCTTGAGCGAAAAGGTGAGTGCGCTCCCTTCGCACCGTATTCTAGCGATGCGCCGCGGTGAAAAAGAAAACGTACTTTCCACCGAATTGGTTTTGAACGACGAGAAATATGTAGAAGAATTTGCCGGGCGGGTGATTAAGTCGGGCTCGCCTTTTCGTACCGACCTGGAACGCATGGTCAAAGACGCCTATCATCGGCTTTTGAAACCGGCCATCGAAACCGAAGTGCGGCTTCACCTTAAAGAGAAGGCCGAAGCGGAGTCTTACCAGGTTTTCGGTAAGAACCTGACGCAAGTGCTGTTGGCCCCACCGGCGGGCTCGAAAGTCGTAATGGGAGTGGACCCGGGTTTCCGTACGGGGGTCAAGCTGGCGGTAGTGGACGAAACCGGCAAGATGCTGGAGCATCGCACCATCTATCCCATGCCTCCTCAAAAACAAACCGACGCCTCCAAAACCATCCTCTCGGCCATGGTCGAAAGTTTCAAAGTCGGCATCATCGCCATCGGCAACGGAACCGCTTCGCGCGAGGTGGACGAATTCATCCAGGATGCGCTGACGGGAATGGAAAATCCACCCATTAAAGTGGTGGTGAGCGAAGCCGGAGCTTCGGTTTATTCGGTATCGCCCCAGGCCGGGAAGGAATTCCCCAATCTCGACGCCACCATTCGCAGCGCCATTTCCATAGCGCGCCGTATTCAGGACCCCTTGGCGGAATTGGTGAAAATCGATCCCAAGTCCATCGGCGTGGGCCAATACCAGCACGACGTGAACCAAAGCGAACTCAAGCGCAAGCTGGAGCAAACCGTGGAAAGCTGCGTGAACCGGGTCGGCGTGGACGTCAACTCGGCGAGCGAAGCCTTGCTGTCCTACGTGGCCGGCATCAACCGGGCCTTGGCGAAAAGCATTTTCGAATACCGCAACCAACACGGCGCCTTTCCCTCACGGTCGAGCCTGGTGAAGGTGCCCTTGTTCGGGCCCAAAGCCTTTGAGCAGGCGGCGGGATTTTTGCGCGTGCAAGGCTCCGACAATGTGCTCGACGCTTCGGCGGTACACCCCGAACGCTATGAGTTGGTGAAACGGATCAGCGACGATTTGGGAGTTCCCGTAAAGGAGCTGGTCGGAAACAAGGAGACTATCGCCAAAATAGACGTGAACAAATTCGTCAGCGACGAAGTGGGCTTGCCCACCTTGATGGACATCATCGAGGAATTGGAAAAACCCAACCGCGATCCGCGCGCGCAATTCTCTTATGCCCGCTTCGATGCGAAGGTCCAAGACCTGAAAGACTTGCAAAAAGGCATGTGGCTGGAAGGCGTGGTCACCAACCTCACCAATTTCGGCGCTTTCGTGGACATCGGCGTGCATCAAGACGGGTTGGTTCACATTTCCGAATTGGCGGATAAATTCGTGGACGACCCGACGAAAATTTTCACCACCGGCATGATAGTGAATGTTCGGGTATTGGACGTCGATGTGCAGCAAAAACGCATTTCCCTGTCCATGAAAAAAGAACAGGCGGAAGGAAAGACTCCGGAGAAGAGCCAGCCCGGTCAAGGCCGCGGCGCGCAGAAGGGTAACCGGCCGCAAAGACCGAAACAACCCAAAGCCACGGTGGATCAATTGCTCTCGAAATTCCAGGGTGACGACAAGAAAAAGCAGAACAATGTGAAGCTGCAATTCTCCCTGAAATCGCTTATGCGCAGCGGGCGATAGTCTTTCCGATTGCCACACGGTCGGGGACAAGTTAATTTTGGTCTCCTCATTCGGGGCGGGTTAGCTCAGTTGGTTAGAGCAGCGGAATCATAATCCGCGTGTCCGGGGTTCAAATCCCTGACCCGCTACCATTTTCAGTCCTTTCAGCATGACAAAATCCATTCTCATTCGCCTCCTCCTGCTTGCCGTAGCTCTGGTCGGCCTATTCAGTTTCAGTGGCTGCCAAAAAGAAGCGGAGAAGGCGCCGGAAGCTCCGAAGGAGTTCAGCCCGCCTGTAGACGGAAAAGTGGGTGCGGAAAAAGTGAAGCAATTTCTGCTGACTCACGAAGCGTTGACGGAAGTGAGCGCGCACTTTCTCGCGGATTGGGACGGTGCTTCATCGGAAGCCGCCCACCGGATTCGCGGGGCGCTGGAAATCGCTCGCGAAAAAGTGCCCCGTCGTTATGGTTTGAACGGATATGCAGAATACCACTGGTTGCTGACGGAGGCGCCGAAGAACGCCGCCAATGCGGCCCTCTTCGAAAAGCACGGGATCGGATTGATACCCTCCGACGCCCCGTAAATCCCCTAAATCAAGTTATCGTCGACATCGGCGCTATAGTCGACGCCTTCTACTCCGAAGCCGAACAATCGGAGAAAGTCTTCACGGTATCCCTGGATATCGGTCAAGCTAAGCACATTGCTCGTTTCCAGCAGCGGCCACAAGCGCTCCACTTCCTTTTGCACGTCTTCGAGCATCTCCCAATCGTCGACGCGGATACGGCCTTCGGAGTCGACGGGAATTTCCTTTCCCGAATAGAGCTTTTCCCGGAACAGGCGATCCATCTGCTCTAAATAGCCTTCGTGAACGCCCTTTTCCTTCATCACGCGGTAAAGAACGCTGATATACAAAGGCATGACGGGAATGGCGGAACTGGCTTGCGTCACAACGGCCTTATTCACGGAAACAAAGGCTCTTCCACCCTTGGCCTGCATTTTGGCCTGAAGCTTATGGGCGGTTCTTTCCAAGTGATTTTTGGCGGCTCCAATGGTGCCGTTCCGGTAAACCGGTACGGTAATGGAGGGCCCGATATACGAATACGCCACGGTCAGGGCGCCCGGAGCCAGCACTCCGGCGGCCTCCAAGGCATCCATCCACATCTCCCAGTCTTCGCCTCCCATAACGTCTATGGTTTGCCGGACTTCTTCTTCACTCGCGGCTTCGAGAAAAATCTCCCCCACCACTCCGGAATTCACGTCCAGGGTTTTGCTGGTAAAACTTTGGCCGATGGGCTTTAAAGTGGAGCGTGAGGCTTCTCCCGTTTTGGGTAAGACTCGCCGCGGAGCCGCCAGACTGTAAATGACCGTGTCGACGGTTCCCAAGTCTTGTTTAATGGTCGCAATGGCTTGCTGTTTGATTTCATCGGAAAAGGCATCGCCATTGATGCTTTTCGCGTAAGTGCCTTCTTTCTGCGCTTTGACTTCCAAGGCGCGCGATTGGTAGAAGCCCGGCGTGGCGGTGCGGCCCTTTTCGGCTTCCCGCTCGAAGTAAATACCCAGGGTGTCGGCGCCGCAGCCGAAGGCCAAAGCCACGCGCGAAGCCATGCCATATCCTGTAGAAGCACCGATAATCAGGGCCTTTTTGGACCCTCCCTGAATGGGGCCCTTTTTGCGCACCTTGTCGATTTGCTGCTGCAATTGAACTTCACACCCCACCGGATGTGCGGTGGTACAGATAAATCCCCTGATTTTGGGCTCTATTTTCATGAGGTCTACTTCCTTTGCCCGGCGGGCGCGATAGAGCTTCCATAAATAGGAATTATTCCGGGCTTTTAAAACGTTCGATTTGGGAAAGCCCACAGCGCGTGGAGCCATCGGGAGAAAAGACTATTTTTCCAACCCTCACCATCTCGGGTGCCGGACGCATCGCGGACGGTCTAAAAGCAGCGAAAGGGATTTTATGAAGCTGGAAGCCAACAAAGCGGCCTTGCTCAGCGCCGTGCAAATGGCCTGCAACGCCATTCCCAATAAAACCACCCTGCAGGTGCTGTACAATCTCATGCTCAAATTGAGAGGCAATGTCCTGGAAATTACGGCAACCGATCTCGATCTCACTATCGCGCAATCGTTGGAAGTGCAGGGATACGAAGACGGAGAAATCGTGATCAACGCCCGCAAGCTTCTGGAAGTGATCCGCGAGCTGCCGGACTTCCCCGTGATCATCGGCGTGGACGAATACGTGGTGACCATCAAATCGGAATCGGGGTTCCAATGTAACCTGACGGGATATGACCATAGCGAATACCCTTCTCTTCCCGAAGTGGAGGAAAAGCACGCGGCGGAAATCTCCCTTAAAAATCTCCGTCGCCTGCATGAAAAAACCGCCTTCGCGGTATCCACCGATTTCACGCGCATCAGTCTGACCGGCATTTATTGGGAGTTCAAAAAAGGACGCATGCAAATGGCTGCCACCGACGGACACCGTCTGGGTAAAGCCTGGGTCGAGGCCGAAACGCCTTTCGAAGAAGCCATTATCCTTCCGCCCAAGGCGCTGAGCCAGGTACTCAACATGGCCGAGGATCCCGACAGCGCCATCCGCGTCAAAATCGGACCCGCCAACGCCCAATTTTCCGGCGAAAACGTGACGATTTATACAAAACTTATCGAAGGGCCTTATCCCAATTACGAAAACTTCATTCCCAAAGAATTCACCAAGCGCCTCAAAGCGGACAGGGAGGATTTGATGGGCGTACTCCGGCGCGTGGCCACCATGGCCAGCACCAAAAACCGCCTGGTGGTATTCGGCATGCAGGATGGACGGCTGACCCTCTCCGCCAAGAACCAGGATTTGGGCGGCGATTCGGAAGAAGCCTTGAACGTTTCCTACGAAGGCGACGCCATGGAAGTGGGAGTCAACGCGGGCTACTTGCAGGAAATCCTGCGCATGTGCCAATCCGAAGAGGTGCTGCTTAAGTTCACCAATCCCTTGGGCGCCATCATCGTGGAGCCGGTGGGCGCCACCGTCGATTATTTCTTCCTGGTCATGCCCCTGCGTATTCTCAGCGAACCGGGTTAAGGCGGCTGGAACTCAAAAGCTCCTGTCGCAATGCGCTGGCGACATTTGCGATAATGGGTTTGGTGAATTCTCTCCTTTTGACCCCACGCATTCCCAGGCTCGCCCTTCGTTTTTTGGCGTTGCTGGGAATTTTTCTTGGGGGGCTTTCCACCACTCACGCGCAAACCTCGGTTTCAGGGTTTCGGGAGTTACCGCTGGGCCCCGCGCGCATCGGCTTCTCCGGTGGCGGTTCGGCCGCCCTTACAGGCGTGCAAGCCCTTTTCGCCAACCCGGCCGCCTTGCAGCCCCTGGCCCGCCATCAAGCTGAAGTTTCCTTGCTGGATTTTGCCAGCTTCCCCTCTCTTTATGCCGGCTATGCAGCGCGCACCGCGCTGGAATCCGGCTATGCTTTATCCGCTTTTCGCGATGGGCGGGAAAGTGGAGCGGGCGGGGAGGCCCGCCAAGGCTTGTTGGCCGGCTTGGCTTATGGACCTCCGGATCTGTTTTCGCTGGGCGTGGTATTTGTCAGCCAAAGCGTCGGGAAAAATGTCGGCATCGATTTTCATACCGGAGTCATGCTCAAACCCCTTCCCGGATGGCAGGTGAACGCCGTTTGGAGGAATGTGTTGGAATCCGGAATCGGTCATCCTCCCCATGATTATCCGGCAAAACGCGCTGTGCAAATAGGAACCGGATATGCCATTGATCCGGGTCGATGGAAGGGGCGGGAGTCCGGAAATTTCCGAGGCTTTTTGATGTACGACTTAAACATGGATCCCCTCCCCCAATCACGCTTTGCCCATATATGGGCCCTGCAAACGGAGTTTTTTCCGGATCGTAGTTTGGGCTTGGGGGTAAGCTGGCGGATCCCTCCCGAAGAAAACGATTCGCTGCCACGTTATGGCGCTTCACTTTCGATGGCCTTTCCGCTGGAGCGACATTTGTTGGTATGCCGTTACGGCCTCTCCTTCCAGGAGAACAATAACCGGCCTTCGCAATCGTTAGCGCTTACCTTCGATTTTTTCCGGGAATCCGAACCCGTGGTTTCCGGATTGGCGGTTCGTTTGAACCACCCTCTTCGGGTGTTGGGCGAAGCGGAAAAACCGCTGTATTTTCACCTGGTGGTAGAGGGGTATCGCGAGGTGAGGGATTGGACCTTGGTGTTGGCGGCATCCGATGAAAAAGGCCGACCTCAGGAAACGGTGCATTCTTTTTCCGGTCGGGAATTGCCTCCACGGAGCATCCGTTGGGACGGAAAGGATGACCAAAACCGGGATTTGCCGGTGGGATTTTATGTCTATCGGTTGGAAGCCTCGGATGAACGCGGCCGCAAAAGCTACACCCGCTGGCAAATGCTTGAAGTTACGCTGCTAAAGCCCTGAGGCGCTTCCAGCGGTTGCCGCCACCTAACCCAGATCACCCTCCAAATTGCTACTTTCCACCTCTGCCCGGGCTACCTGTTTGCGGGTTGCCCATCTCGAATAAAATGACCGGGACGGAGATTTTCCCAAGCGTGCATATCCGCAGTTTATACCTCCGGCAATTCCGTAATTACGACGAACTTTCCTTGGAATTCTCCCCGCGTGTCAACTTGATAACGGGGCTCAACGGCCATGGCAAAACCAATTTGTTGGAGGCCATTCACTATCTCTGTTTGGCCCATTCACCGCGAACCCGTAAGGATAAGGAGCTGATCCGATGGGAGGCGGCTTGCTTTGCCCTACGTCTGGAGGGCGAATCGAAAAACGCGGAGCATGTCCAGGGTGTGCAATATTCCGAAAACGGGGAAAAGCGAGTGAAGGTGGACGGGGCGGAAAGCCGCAAACTATCCGATCTGATAGGCGCATTTCCACTGGTCTCCTTCAGTCCCGACGACATCGACTTGGTAAGAGGGTCCCCCGGATTGCGAAGGCGCTTCCTGGATGTACTCCTGTGCCAATTCGCACCGGAATACCTGGATAATCTCCGGCGGTATACCCAAGCCTTGAAGCAGAGGAATAACCTCCTGAAAAACCGGCATCAACCGGATGAAACCCTTTTGGAAGTCTATGGGGAACAATTGGTGGAAAGCGGGTCGGTGTTGACCCTGTTGCGCAAGCGCCTCTTGCAAGGATTCGCCTCTGAATGCCGCGGAAGTTATGCGCAGATCGGAGGTGGGCGGGAGACCCTCGCCCTGGCATTGGAATGCCCGTATTCCCAAGCAGATGACCTGGAAGGGTTGCGAAAGGATTTTTCCCGGAAAATGGCGGAAATAAGGGCGCAGGAGCGTATGCAGGGCACTTCGCTCATTGGTCCCCATCGGGAGGATTTACTACTTTTCCTGAACGA
The DNA here is from genome assembly GCA_041746255.1 of Fibrobacteria bacterium. GTDB lineage: Bacteria > Fibrobacterota > Fibrobacteria > UBA11236 > UBA11236 > JBGTHM01. The sequence goes on from JBGTHM010000112.1 coordinate 21,739, forward strand.
AAAACGGGTTCGGGAATACGGATCACAAGGCCAAAAAAGGTCGGTGGCATTAAGCCTTAAAATGGCCGCGGTAAGGGTGCTGGAAGAGAAATATTCCGAGCCCCCCATCCTGCTTTTGGACGACGTTTTTGCCGAATTGGACGAAACACGTAGAGCGCGCATCGGTGAAATGCTCGCGGGTAAAGGCCAGGTATTCATCGCTTCGCCCAATCCCGACGAACTGCCATTCGCGGTACAAAAAAGCATCCGGATGCAAAATGGAAATGTCGTTGAGGTGACCCCATGAGCGGAGCCCGCAACTGGATATCCATTTCGACGGCCGTGCGGGGCGTGCTGGAAAAGGCGGGTTTAGGTTATATCGTCTACGAAGCCCGTCTGCGAGAGCATTGGGCCGAATTGATGGGTGCACGGGCGGTGGAAATGGCGGAGCTGGATTCATTCCGCGACTTCAAGCTCAAGGTTCGGGTCAAGCACTCCGCTTGGAGGCAGGAATTGCATTTTGAACGGGAAGAAATCCGCCTTCGGGCGAATCAGATTCTGGGTCTTGATCTCGTGCGCGAGGTCATCCTGGTATAGGGCGGAACCTTAGCGTAATCGCTGTTCCGTCGTCATTGTCATTTGAAATCGAGGTAAAGGCATGTCCGAAGTCAGAAAATACCAAGCCAGCGACATCACGGTTCTGGAAGGACTGGAGGCGGTACGCAAGCGTCCCGCCATGTATATCGGCTCCACCGATGCGCGCGGGTTGCACCATCTGGTATACGAAGTGGTCGACAACTCGGTGGACGAAGCCCTGGCCGGATATTGCACGAACATATCGGTTGCGATTACCAAAGAGGGCGGCGTAAGGGTTGAGGATAACGGCCGCGGGATTCCCACGGAAATCCACCCCACGGAAAACATCGGCACGGTCGAGTTGGTCATGACCAAATTGCATGCCGGGGGAAAGTTCAGCCACGACACCTACAAAGTATCGGCGGGGTTGCATGGCGTAGGCGTTTCTTGCGTCAACGCCTTGGCCAGGGAAATGGTGGTGACGGTTTTCCGCGAGGGCAAAGAGTTCGAACAAACTTTCCGCCGGGGCGCTCCCCAGGGACCGGGTGCGATTAAGGGGGATACCGACAAACGCGGTACCCAGATTTACTTCATACCCGACGGCGAAATTTTCACCGACCTCGAATATAATTTCGATACCTTAAGCTCCCGCTTACGCGAGCTGGCTTTTCTGAACTCCGGCCTCACCATCACCATTGCGGACGAAAGGTTCGAGGACAAACACCACGAATTCTGTTTTCCCGGCGGTATTTCCGCGTTTATCGAATACATCGATCACAACAAAAAACCCATCATGGACAAGCCCATCCACATCCTGCGGGAAGAGGCGAACGTGCCGGTGGAAATCGCTTTGCGCTATAATGAAGGCTTCAACGAAAGCCTATTCTCCTTCGTGAACAACGTGAATACGGTGGACGGAGGAACCCATGTGGTGGGTTTCAAGTCGGCTCTCACCCGCTCCATCAACAACAAGGCCAAGGAACTGCTCCCCAAGAACCGGAAATTGGATTTGACCTTGACGGGCGACGACGTGCGCGAAGGCCTCACCGCCGTAATTTCCGTGAAGGTGCTGGAGCCGCAATTCGAAGGCCAGACCAAACACAAGTTGGGCAACAACGAGGTGAAGGGCATTGTCGAAACGGCGGCGTTCGAAATGCTGAGCACCTTTTTCGAAGAGAACCCGGGCATCGCCCGAAAGATCGTGGAAAAGGTGTACAACGCGGCGGTGGCCCGCGAGGCCGCGCGCAAGGCCCGGCAATTGGCGCGGCGCAAGAGCGTGCTCGAAGGCGGCGGGCTTCCCGGGAAGCTGGCC
>JBGTHM010000113.1:0-28141 GCA_041746255.1 Fibrobacteria bacterium
CCCAGGCAGTCAAGATGTATGTAAAGGTCTCAGCTTGGTCCAACGGTGAATACCGGTTGCTGGCGGCCTATAACGCCATTGTTGCGGCCCAGGAACTTGTGAGAAAATCCCAAGGTGGGCAAAATGAATAATCTAGCGACCTTTACCCTATTATTTACAGCAGCCCTGTTTTGGGCGGGGTGCGCAGGCCCAAAACCCAAGGAGACCATCGCTCAGATTTCCGGCCCCGACACCTTGCTGACCGTGCCTAAGGGTGATACCGTTGGAACGATTATACTGGAATTGGGAAAACTCGATTCCACCGCTCGGCCGGAAGAATACGCCGCGGACCTTTATGACCTGGCCTTGGCAAACTTTCTGAAACTTGCGCCGGACGATGAACGGATTCCCGAGATCATGTTTTGGAAGGCAAATAATCACTACAACCGTGGACTATGGAATGAAGCGGTGGAAATCTATTCCCGCCTTCGCAAGGAATTTCCCGCGAGCGACTATTACCAGCAGGCCGGTCAGATGATGGCGCAGGCTTACATGCAAACGGGAAAAAACCGGGAAGCCGAGGGGATTTTCCGGGGGATGCTCGAAAAAGGCGAAGTCAAAACGCCTGAGGCCCGCATGAAAGTGGCGCAAGCATTGTACTTACAGGGTCAGAATCTGGAAAAGGATTCCCTTTGGGATAGGGCTTCCGAGGTTTACATCGGACTCGCGAAGGAATTTCCCGAAGTGGAAATCGCGCCGGCGGCGTTGTATAACGCCGGTGTGCTGCAGGAAAAGCGCGAAGATTGGCGTAAAGCCATATCCATCTACCAATCCTTTTTTGAAGGATTTTATACTTCCGACCTCCTGCCGAAAGTCTTATTCCGTGAGGCGAAGAGCAGGGAAAAAGTGGGTGATTGGAGCGTGGCCGCGCAGAATTACCTCAACTTGGTGCGCGCCCACCCGAATTCATCTGAGGCGGAACCGGCGCTATACAATGCGGGTTTCGCCTGGTTGAACGGCCAGGAAAAGGAAAAGGCCGCCGAGACTTTCTCCCTATACGCCCGAAATTTCCCCGATAAACCCGAGGCGCCGAACCTTCTCTTTCGCGCCGCCGAAGCCTATATGGAATCGCAAAACTGGGCCCGAGTGGAAGAGTTACAGACGGAATTCGTTAAACGATACGGTACGGATAAGCAGAGGCTCATTCAAGCGCTGTGCATGGGTGGAACGGCTGCGTTTCATCAGAAGAAATATGGCGAGTCGGCGGATTTGATGCGCAAGGCCATCGCTCAATTCATCCGCTTGGGCTCGGATAATCCGGGTGGCCGCTATTATGCGGCGCAGGCGCAATTCACCTTGGGTGAGATTAAGGCTTTGGACCTGGCCAAGGTCACCTTCGATAGGGGAAGCTATGAGCAGAACCTCGGGAAAAAAACCGGCGCCCTTCGGTCGGCCTTGGAAGAATACGCCAAGGTTTTTGAATTCCGCATATCGGATTGGGCGTTACGCGCGAGTTTTTCCATTGGAGAACTGTTCACGCAATTTGGGGAGGAAGTCTACCTTGCAGCGCGTCCCGGCACACCTCAGGCTGCTCTCGATAGGGAGACGGACGCCTTGTCAGCGCTTGCCGCGGCACAGGAGAAGGCCGTACAACAATATCTGCAGGTCATTACCTTGGCTAGGCAACAGGAAATCAATAACCAATGGGTGGAGCGGGCGCATAGTCGTTTGGTAAGTGGAACCAATCGATTTCGCCAAGGATATGCCGACAGTCGTACCCAAATTTTCCGGCAGTTGGCGGCGCCGGTCGGCAACATGGAAAAAGCCATTGCGGTGGGGCTGGAACGTGCCGGCTATTTGGAAGTTTTACATGCCGAGGGCATCAAATTCTTCCGGCAATTCTCGGATTCCACTTTAAGGACTCTGGTGGGTCCCACCTTGGATTCGTTAGGAACGGATGTGTTGAACGGCAGCCTTCGCCTGGGCAGACTTTACTTCAGCGCTGCGGAACTGGCGAGGTCCGCTCCCATACCGGAAAATTTTTCAGCCACCGAGCGATTCTACTATAAGGTGAAACTGGTGCAAGAGGGAATTCCAAAATTGGAAAGCCAGGGAATGGAACGTTTCGAAGAGGGATTGGGATTATCCCATGACTTGCGTTTGAAGCTTCCCATGACCGATTCCCTTTCCGATGAATTGGGGCGCACACTTTTCGTTCAGGCGCGGTGCTTTGATTTGTTGGCCCGCGAAGCCCTGGTCGCGCCGCCTATTCCACCCGGTACGGCCCAATCGGACCTTGCCCAGTTTAGGGATCGTTTCGATGATGTGGGAATGAATTTGCAGGATGAGGCCATCATCCGTTATCGCTCGCTGGTGGAGAAGGCCTCCCAGGGCGCAATCCCTCTGGTTTGGGGTGAATTCGCCTGGGTTCGCCTGTACGAAGTGGAGCCGGATAAATGGTCGCGGGACGAAGGCGACGAAAGAATTGTCTTTGCTCCTTGGAAGTTGGGCGGTCTTTCACGGGAAGAAGTGGAAGCCATTCAAACCCGGGTGGAAGGGTTTACCATCACAAATTTTCCGGATGTGGCGAAGCATTCCGCGCCTTCGCCAGGAGGAGGATAGACCATGGGAAAGCGAAGAAATTGTCTAGGAATCACCCTGGCCGTGATGACGGTGGTGGGCTTGACCTATTCTCCCGTACTCGCGCAGGACGAGCAGGGCTCCGTTGCACCCGGCAAGGAAATGCCGTACATGTTCGAGGAAATCCAGTTCGAAGAAGGCCTGGTGGTGGAAGGTACCGTGGAAAAACCCCAGGTGCAATTTCCGCTGCTTAAAGAAGCCCCACCGATTCCGGAGGTGGAATTCCAGGCCGGTTTTTTACCGCAATTGCTGGAGCTGGAACGGGAAAATACTTTTTAATGTTCCAGCCTGCTTAGCGGAGGCGAAGCATTCCCGCGTCCCAGATTTCCGGAGCTTCGTAGCCGAGCAAAGTGGCGGTAGTGGCAGCAATATTGGAAAGCCCATAATCACCCTTCACGATTTCATAAGCGTTGGAGTGATGATTGTCGTAAAAAATACAGGGTACGGGACTGAGCGTATGGCTGGTCTTGGGCTTTTCCCGGCCGGCCTTATCTTTTTTCGGTTTCCCATCCTTGTCCAGTTCCAACATTTCGTCGGCGTTGCCATGGTCGGCGGTGATGATGGCCATGCCTCCCAAAGCATCCAATACCGGAAGCAGGCGGGCCAGGCAGAGGTCCACCGCTTCGACGGCCATGGTCGTAGCACGGAAGTTACCGGTATGTCCGACCATGTCTCCGTTGGCGTAATTGACGCGCGCGAAACGGAAATTTCCCGTCATAAGTTGGCGGATAAGTTCATCGGTGATTTCAGCGGCTTTCATCCATGGCCGCTGTTCGAAGGGAACCCGGTCGGAGGGGACCTCGATATAATTTTCCGTTTGGGAATCGAATTTACCGCTGCGATTACCATTCCAAAAATAGGTGACATGCCCGTATTTCTGGGTTTCGGAAATGGCCAGTTGGCTGACTCCCGTACCGGCTAAAAACTCCCCCAGGGTATAGCGGATAAGCGGCGGCGTCACCAGATAACGTTTGGGTATATGCAAATCGCCGTCATACTCAAGCATGCCCGCGTAACAAACCCGCGGCTTGCGGACGCGGTCGAAATAGGGAAAATTTTCCTCTTCGAAGGCCCGGGAAATCTCGATGGCCCGGTCTCCGCGGAAATTGAAAAAGACCACGCTATCTCCGTCGACGATAGGACCGACGGGCTCTCCGTTTTCGGCGACGACAAATGCGGCTAAATCCTGATCGATAACGTCTTTTTCCGAGCGGTAGGTCAGGACCGCCTCTTCGGCGCTGGCGAATTGACGCCCCTCACCCAGCACATGGGTTTTCCATCCCCTTTCCACCATGCTCCAATCGGCTTCGTAGCGATCCATGGTGATATTCATGCGGCCTCCGCCGCTGGCGATGCGGGCGTCGAATGCGTCGGAATTGATTTCATCGAGGAATTGCTCGAAGGGTAGGAGATACTCCAACGCGGATCGTTCTCCCACGTCGCGTCCGTCGAGCAGGGTATGGATGCGAACCCGGGGTATCCCCTCTGCTTTGGCGCGTAGTATCAGTGCGCATAAATGATTGACATGCGCATGCACATTCCCGTCGGAAAAGAGGCCGATAAAATGCAGTGTGGATTTCCGGTCACGGGCGTTTCCGCTGATTTCCTTCCAGGCGGGCCGTTCGAACAGGGATTGATCCGCAATGGCCTCATTAACCAAAAGCGCGCCCTGATTATACACCTGCCCCGAACCGATGGCGTTATGTCCAACCTCCGAGTTTCCCATATCGTCATCCGACGGCAACCCGACGGCCTTGCCATGGGCTTTGAGCAGTACATTGGGATAGGCTTTCATCAGCCGGTTTAACAAGGGGGCATTGGCGGCTTGTACGGCGTTCCCGGCAGCGATGGGACTGATGCCGATTCCGTCCATGACGATTATTACGACGGGACCTTTATAAAGCGGCGAATTGGAAATTGGGTTCAGGTGCATACATTGTCCTTTAATGTGCCGGGGGAACGCGCGGCGCCACCCGGTTTAATAGTCCATATTGATCGGGCATCAGGAGCACGAGAACCTCCAGTTTGTCGGTTCCCGGGAAAAAATCCATGGGAATGACTTTGCCCACCATATATCCGTTCTGTCTCCAGGCGCGCAAACTGGCAGGGATATTGTCGGTATTGCAGAAAACATGCAATACCCGTTTGGGAGCCCGGCCGGCCAGCGCCTTAATCACACCCGATTCCACTCCCTGACGGGGAGGGTCGAGAACTACCGATTCTTCCAGGGTTGGATCCCCGGGCATTCTTTTTTCCAGCACCGAGGCATTGATGGGCGCGCTGAAAAGGTGGATGGGGGGTAAAGTCTTATCTCTCTGGGCATTAGAGCGAGCCGAAGCGATGGCTTGCGGCGCCGCGTCCACGCCCACTATTTCGGCGTAGTCCTTGCGTAGGCCCAGCCCGAACAACCCGTATCCGCAATAGAGGTCGAGCAACCGCTGGGTGGTTCTGGGTTTCAACAATTGCCTGGCTTTTTCCAGCAGGTTTTCCAGAATGGAGGCGTTGATTTGTGAAAAGGCGGTGGGATCGTATAGAAATTTATTCTCGCCGACTTTAAGGAACAAATTGTCGCGGCCGAAAAGTTTTTTCAATTTCCACGGCCCCGCGCTTTCTTTATTGTCGAGGTAATAGGCGGATCGGCTGGCGTCGAGGAAGAGGAAACCCGCAATCACCGACTGGGGCAGTTTCTGCAAATGGTCGCCCAAGGCTTTCATCTTGCGGACTATGAGCGAGTTGACCCGGGCCAGATTGAAAATGACGCAGAACTCGGTATAGCTTCCGCGGATAATCACATAGTTCAGGGCTGAAGCGATTACGGCATAGGAAGTATTCAGTTTTTCCGCGAGAAAGGCGTAGATGGCTGCATGGGCTTCCGGTTCCAACAGGCTTTGCGAAACGTAAGGCGGTTCCTTGGGTAACTGGGAAGTTTCCCTTTCCTCGAGCACCAGGTAGGTTTTGCCGGCCCGCACCAGGACTTTGCGCTTGGAAGTGGTCCGATAGGCGCGTTGCAGAGGCGATGGCACAATCAAGGTCGGCTTGTCAGGAAGCTTATGGCTGCTCCAGAATTCGCGAAAAGCCTTGTTCTTGACGGCCAGTTCTTTGGAATAGGGAAGCTCGGCCAAGGGCTCGCTGGAGCGGCCCAGGACGGCGGGAAATCCTTTTTCGACCAGGGCTTCCGAAAGACACAGTGCGAACAGCTTGCCTTCCGGAGCCGTGGCTCCGGGTTTTTTCGGCCGCCGCACAGGCGCTCGCCTGGGTTTAGGGGCTGCGGGACGGTTGGTTCTCATATTTTTGATTTTGCGATTCATGGTGTTTTCCACTCCCGCCATTTTTCGACGGTGAAGGCGGCCAGAGACGGCGCCGAGCCGATATGGGGGAGTATTTGGATGGGGATATGTGGATAGCGCATCTGCATTTCGCGGCCGAGATCCGGTATATCGCGGAGCACATGGGAGCCTGAGAAGAGGAAAATCGGAAGAATGTCGATGGATACGGCCCCGTCTTGCAAGCTCCTTTCCACCACTTCGCTTAAATTGGGCGAACCTAGGGAGAGAAATGCGGGGTAGACTCGGTTTTTTGTAGGAATCTGCGGCATATGCTGCAAAACAGCGGCTGCGAAGCGCTCCAGGTCCACGGTAGCGGCGGGTTCGCGACTCCCATGGGCTAATAGGATTAAGGCGTGCATCAAGGGGACTTTTCAGAGTGGTTGATGGAATTTCCCTATAAGGTAAAAATCCCTGGGGATTCGCGTGGATTCCGGGTTGGCATTCCCGGAAAATGGGGATACAATCAAGCGAGGGCCATCGATTTTCCGGAGCGAAGTTTCGCTGAGACGGATTGAACGGCTCCGCCAAAGGAATACAGTGACCCTCAGCATTCACACGGGATTACATGGTGTTCATCCCTGCCTCAGCATCAAAGGTTCCTGCAATCAACGGGATTTGGAGCCCCTGGTGCGTGCCTTCAAGGAAATTTTACCGAAAGTAAGGCATTCCCTCTATTTGCGCTTAAGCGAGGTTCCCTATATGGATAGCGCGGCATTGGGTGTACTTATCTCCAATTTCAACGACCTTCTGCGCCAAAATCGACGGTTAGTCATTCTAGAGCCTTCAAAGGAGGTCCGTCGGTTGCTGAGTACCACTTCTCTCGATAAAATCGTCCCGATTGAATGATTCCAGCCCTTTTGCCGGGTGTTGGAGCTATTTTTACCCTTTTGACCCGATTCAGTGTCCCCACAGCGAATCGCCGCCTGGCCGGTTCGCTTATTTCGGGAAGAGGAGCTTAAGTGCCGGAAATTAAGACCACACCCCTGCATTCCCGCCATCTTGCCTTAGGCGGAAAAATGATCGGTTTTGCGGGATATGACATGCCGGTTCAATACAGCGGTATCAAGCAGGAGCATGAAGCGGTGCGGACAAGGGCCGGCTTATTCGACGTTTCGCATATGGGAAACCTTATTTTCCGAGGTCGGGGCGCCCGTGAATTCCTGAATAGGGCGGCGGTCAACAATGTGGAGAAGCTGGTACCGGGTCAGGTGCAATATTCGGCGTTATGTTATCCCAACGGCACCGTGGTGGACGATATTCTCATCTATGCGCTTTCCCAAGATGAATATATGGTGGTGGTCAATGCAGCCAATCGCGAAAAGGATTTGCAATGGCTGTATTCGCTGAAACCCGAGGCAACCGAAATCGAGGATGCGGGAAACCGGCTGGGAATTCTTTCTTTACAAGGGCCGAGATCAGAGAACATCGCCTCCCGTCTGGTGGAAGACGATTTGCAAGACTTCGGGTACTATCAAGTGCGTCGGGGCAAGGTAGGCGGTATGCACATGGTTTATAGCCGCACCGGCTACACCGGTGAGGATGGCTTCGAGTTTTATCCGGAGAGTTCGGACGCCGGGGCCTTATGGGACGCCCTGTTGGAAGCCGGCGCCGAGCATGATATACTTCCCATAGGCTTGGGAGCGAGGGATACGCTGCGATTGGAGGCCGGTTATTCATTATACGGCCATGAGATTTCCGATCAAACGAATCTTCTGGAAGCCGGCCTGGGTTGGATCACCGATTTCGAGAAAGGCGATTTCATGGGTCGCGAGGCATTGCAAGCCAAGCGGGAGAAAGGGCTGGAGCGTAAGTTGATGGGATTGGAAATGCTGGAGTTGGCCATTCCCCGCGAAGGTTGCGTGGTAGCCAAGGAGGGTCAGGCAGGCGGGGTGGTTACCTCGGGCACTCTTTCTCCCACCCTGAATAAGGGCATTGCTTTAGCCTATTTGCCTGTGGCTTGGGCGGCTTCCGATGCCCAGGTCGACGTGGTAATCCGGGGACAAGCCAAACCCGCCCACGTGGGCAAACGTACTTTCTACAGGAGGGTCAAAGTTGCCGGTTAAAACCTCCCCTAAAGCCAAAGGCAAATCCAAGGCACGTGCTAACGTGGATACCGGGACCGACGGCGAAAACTTCTTCGGCTTGGAAGTCTGGGGTTTAATATTGCTTTCGGTGGCGCTTATCAGCGTCATCAGCCTTATTTCCGAATTCGTAGCCGTGGGGGAGGAAAACCTGCTTGGCCCCTACCTGGGAAATTGGTGGGCTTTCCACTTGAACCTATTCGCAGGAAGCCTTCCCGTCCTTTTGCTTATATCCGCCGTGAGTATTCTCGGTTTCAAATTATTGCAGGGCCGGCGCGAAATGAGTTTGCAGCTGGTCTTTGTCTTCACATTGCTCTTTGTAATGACTTCGGTACTTCTGAGTATCGGGAATATCGGTAAGTTGGAGCTGCAGCCGTCGGACTTTCAGGACTCAGGCGGGTATCTCGGTAATTTTCTGGTGCGGAATTGCTATGTGCCGGTTTTCGGCATGAGCCGATTCGGTCCCTACTTCGTAAGCGCGCTGGCTATTCTCCTGATTATAGTCTGGGGATTTAAAATCACCCTCGCCCGTGTGGTTGAGCAGGGAACGATACTCATGGGAACCCTGGTTTATCCCGTATTCGACGGCTTGGCGCGCCTAAAGAGCCGTCGTGCCGAGCGGCAGCTCCAATCCGGCTTGGCATTAACGGCTTCCAAAGGAATTCACTCCCCGGGCGAGCCCAAATCGAGGGCTCGAAAAGGGAAGGTAACCTCTCTTCCGGCTCCATTGGGTTTGGATTCGCTGTCTGAGTCGGATGTTGAAAGCTTAGTTGCAGTTCCGACGGATTCTCGGATTGCCGATAGCGACGACACCTATGCAGAGGATGACAACGATCCCTTCACCGTGCGCAAACGGCGCGATTTGGATTTGCATCGTAAGCGTGTCTCCGATTTGAACGATTGGGAGTTGAAAAAGCAAAACCCCGAAATTGCGGGGATGTTGCAAAAGGAAAAGCTGGGCAAAGAGGAGGCCGCCGAAAGGCGCGGCTACAGCCTGGTACCCCGTAAGGAGGATAGCAAGCTGGAGGCCGCGTCGGCAAACGATGCGGAGGAACAGCTCGAGCGATCATACGATGATTCGGCGGAGGCGGGAGAGAAGCGCGAAGTCAAATATGATACCTATCGCATTCCTGCTTTGGACGAGATTTTCGAAGAACCCCCTGAGCAACCGCTGGAGTTCACCGAAGAAGAGTTGCGCACGCAATCCAAAGCCTTGGAGGATCAGCTCATCAATTTCAAGGTGATGGGCAAAGTGGTGCAAATCTGTCCCGGCCCGGTGATAACCCGCTATGAAGTGGAATTGGCCCCGGGCGTCAAAGTCAACCGCATTTCCAATCTCTCCGACGATTTGGGGCTGGCTCTCAAGGCCAAAAGCATTCGGATTCTGGCGCCCATTCCCGGCAAATCGCTGGTTGGCATCGAGGTTCCCAATCGCAAGGCGCAAATCGTCTACATCAAGGAAATCCTGCAATCCGATTTATTCGACAGCGAAGGGGATACCCTTAAAATCTGCCTGGGTAAGACCATAGCCGGCGATCCCTATGTCATGGATTTGACGCGCGCACCGCATTTGCTGATAGCCGGCCAAACGGGATCAGGAAAATCGGTTTGCATCAACAGCATCATGGCTTCATTTTTATGCTCGCGCACCCCGGATGAACTGCGTATGCTGCTAATCGACCCCAAAGTGGTGGAACTCAAGCCCTATGACAGCATCCCGCATTTACTCTATCCGGTGATCACCCAACCGGAAACGGCCGTACAGGCGTTAAAATGGGCGACTTTCGAAATGGATCGCCGCTATGAAGTGTTGGCGCTTTCGGGGGTGCGCAATATCAAGGGCTTCAACATGAAGTTCCGCGAGGGGAAGCTGGACGAAAAGCTGGAGCCCGAAGACAACTTGCTGATGCCGTATATCGTGATCATCATTGACGAATTGGCCGACCTCATGATGGTAGCGGGCAAGGAAGTAGAAACCAATATCGCGCGAATCGCCCAGAAGGCGCGCGCCGTGGGTATTCATCTCATTCTGGCCACGCAAAGGCCTTCTACCAATGTCATCACGGGCACCATCAAGGCCAATTTGCCTACGCGTATTTCCTTCCAGGTTGCCAGCCAAATCGACGCCCGTACCATTATGGACCGAATGGGAGCGGAAAAATTGTTGGGCCGTGGCGACATGCTGTTTCGCCCCATCGAGTTTCCGGAACCCATGCGCCTGCACGGCTGTTTTTTGGACGACGAGCAGGCGGAAAAAATCGCCGAGGTCTGCTCCGGACAATTCGTTAATTACCCGCAATTGCCCGGATTCAATCTCGACGAAGATTTGGCGGGCGCTGGAGTCAATGACGAGCCTCGCGACGAGAAATTCCGCGATGCCGCAGAATTGGTGGTTTCGCTTAAACAGGCCTCGGTTTCCCTTTTGCAACGTAGATTGGGGATCGGCTATGCCCGCTCGGGCCGCCTGGTGGATCAATTGGAGCGTGCGGGCATCGTGGGTAGGGAGCGGGGAAGCAAGCCTCGCGAAGTACTCATGGACGAAGATGAATTGACTTCGTTCCTCTCCTCGGGCTTGAATGACGACTAACTAGCGAATATTTCGATGGAGGCGAAAACGCCTTCTCGGGAAAACCTCGCTGCGGACCGGCGCCCGAAAAAACAATCGCGTTTTATTATCTGAACGCTTTTTCTTCCTTCCAGTGGATCGGCCGTGTTCAAGAATTTATTTCCAATTTAGGCAGCGTCTCCAGGCATTGGCGGGATTCAAAAAATATCCGAATGGATGGACCGCAACGGGGGAGTATGGATGCTTGGAAACAAGCCCAAATCCAGTGAACCATCATTGACCGAAGGTTTACAGGACTATCATTTCCATCGCATGGTGGATATCTTGAGCGATGTGGCATTGTTCGGTATCGATGCAGCTGGGAACATCATCAGCTGGAATTTGGGTGCAAAACTCTTGCTCGGGTACGAAGCCCGGGAAATTCTGGGTAAGCCCTTCCATTGGCTTTTTCCGGTTGATGAGGGTGAAGAGTCCGCTGCCTTTGAATTACGGGAAGCCCGGCGTCTGGGTCGAGCCGATGATAATCGTTGGCATCGGCGCAAGGACGGCAGCCTGATGTGGGCCATGGGGATTACGGAGAAACTGGACGAGAATTTTTTCCACCCCTTGGCCTATGTGAAAGTGATTCGCGATCATACGGAGCAAAAGCGCTTGATGGATGAGCTGGAAGAACGCGCTTCCGAATTGGAGGCCGTATTCCAAAGTATTCCCGACGCTGTGTATATCGGTAGTGAAGCGGCTATCAAATTGGCCAACCGGCAAGCCTTGGAAATGCTCGGATTCGATAATATTGAACAATTGCGGAAAAATATCGGCGCACTGTCGGAAGAAATCCAAGTCCGCTCCCTGAATGGCGCTCCTGTGCCCATTCTCGAACAGGCATTTGCGCGCGCACTGACTGGAACATCCCTCGAAACCGAGGTTATCGTTCGCAATATCAAAACCGGCCAGGACTTGATTGTCCGTTCCGCGGCTGCGCCGATTCGAAGGGGAGGGGAAATAGTCGGTGCGGTAGCGGTCAATACGGATATCACCAATAAGAAGCTGATTGAAGGCGCTTTGCGGGAAAGTGAGGAAAAATTCCGGCTTTTGTTGGATTCTACCCAAGAAGGGATTTGCGGAGTTGACTCCAACCTGATTTGCACCTTCGTAAACCAAGCGGCCGCGAAACTTTTAGGATATGCCTCCAAGGAGGATCTTCTAGGGAAGGATTTTCACCGGATAGCCCTGCATCCTCTCGGAGGGGATGAACCCGACGGTAAATCACCATGCCCCTTGTTGAAAGCGGTTCGGGAGGGGCAAGCGGTTCGGCTGGATAAGCAGCTCATGCATAAATCCGATGGCAAAACTTTGTGCGCCGATGTCCGAGCCTATCCATTTCTGGGGTGGAATAAGGATAGAAAGGGAGCCGTCATTGTTTTTTCGGATATCGAGGAAAGGCTGAAAACCGAAAGAATTCTGGAAAAGGCCCAAGAACATTATTTCCAAGCCGGCAAAATGGAGGCCATAGGAAGGCTTGCCGGAGGGTTGGCGCATGAATTCAACAATATGATGACGGCCGTGCTGGGCAACACCCATTTGATCCTGTCCGAAGGCAAGTTGGACGGGCAATCGCGCGAATGTTTGGAGGAAATCCGCATCGGCGCGGAACGAGCGGCTGAGTTGACGCGCAAGTTACTGGCCTTCGGTCGGGGTCAAATGTTGATCAATCGATTTCTGGATGTGAACGAATTGATTCGGAGATTAGAGCCGATTTTGAAACAGTCTTTGGGCGGAACCATCCGATTGGAACTCGTATTGAATTCGGAAATACCCCTGATCGCCGCAGACGCCGCAAAAATGGAATTGGCGCTGATGGAGTTGACCCTCAATGCCCGCGAAGCCATGCCTAAAGGAGGAGCCGTGACCATCACCACCGAAAGGGTTCGCAAGGATGAAAAAAGCGACCGGGTGCGATTAGTGGTCTCGGATACGGGAAGGGGGATGGACGAAGAGACGGTGAAAAAAGTGTTCGAGCCCTTTTTTACCACCAAGGGACAGGTCTCCTCCGGAATGAGTCTGGCGAGTATTTATGGATTCGTGCGTCAAAGCGGCGGGGAAATCCAGGCAAAGAGCAAACCCGGAGAGGGCACGCGATTCGAAATTGACCTGCCGATTGCCGAAGGCGCGACCGAGGAAATCGGCTCGCGTCAGGTTGATTAAAGCAAGTCTTGCTGCAAGGCCGAATCGGATGGCGATGGCGGAATCAAACCGAGATGCCGATAGGCACCTGTGGTGGCTTGTCTGCCCCGTGGCGTCCGTTTCAGAAAACCGCATTGAATGAGAAAGGGTTCGTAAACCTCTTCCAAGGTTTCCAGCTCTTCTCCAATGGAGGCGCCCAGGGTGGAAAGCCCGACCGGTCCGCCGTCGAATTTTCCGATTATCGTTCTTAAAATCGTGCGGTCCATCTCGTCCAGGCCGATTTCGTCAATGCCCAACATGGATAGGGTTTTGACCACGATTTCGGAGGTGATGCCGCCGCCGCCTTTGACCTGGGCCACGTCGCGGCAGCGCCGCAATACGCGATTGCCGATACGGGGAACGCCCCGGCAGCGGTTGGCCAACAGGTTGGTGCCTTCAGGGCTCAATTCGGTTTTGAGAATGCGCGCCGAGCGAGTGAGTATTTGCCGCATCTCGCTTTCGGAGTAAAGTTCCAGGCGGAAGCTCATGCCGAATCGATCGCGCAGGGGAGAGGTCAGCATGCCGGCGCGAGTAGTGGCCCCCACCAGGGTGAACCGTTTCAGGGGAAGGTTGATGCATTTGGCGGCCGGACCGGATTCCAGCATGATGTCGATTTTGTAATCCTCCATGGCGGGATAGAGAAACTCTTCCACCACCCGGCTAAGCCGGTGGATTTCATCGATGAAAAGCACGTCTCGCTCTTCGAGATTGGTCAAAATCCCCGCCAGCTCCGAGGGCTTATCCAGGGCGGGTCCGGAGGTGATTTTGAGATTGGCTCCCATCTCACGGGCGATGATATGCGCCAGGGTGGTCTTGCCCAAGCCGGGTGGGCCGGCGAAGAGGATGTGATCGATGGGTTCGTTTCGCTCGCGGGCAGCCTGTAAAAATACCTGCAGGCTTTCCTTCAGTTTCGCCTGGCCGACGAAATCGGCCATACGCTCGGGCCGGAGCGAAATATCCTGCTCGGAGTCGTCACCGAATTGCTCCGGGGCTATGATTCTATCCGTCATGGCCTATAAAATAGATAATCACACTTCCTGCAAGGCCAGGGCGATCAATTGGCCGGCGGTAGCCTTATCACCGGTTTTCTGGACCGCTTTGCGAACAGCCGCTTCCGCCTGGGCTTCTTTGACCCCCAGGGTGACCAGTCCCATTATGGCGTCGCGTAGCGCATCGGATTCCGCCGTGGAAAAGTTGGTTTCGGAACGGGTTTCCCAGGACATTTTCGCAATGGACGAGCGCAGCGAGGCTACCATTACCTCGGCGGTTTTTTTGCCGATGCCTTTGAGCAGCATCAGGGAACGGATATCCCCTCCCGAAATCATGCGTCCCAGGTCGGCGGGTGTGGTGGAGGAAAGAATTCGCAGCGCCAGGCGAGGGCCGATCCCCGAAACGCTGAGCAACATCAGGAACAGGGTTTTTTCCGTACTGTCCCCGAAGCCGAACAATTCCATGGCCTCTTCGCGAACATGCAAATGCGTAATAATGCCTATTTCAACGCCTTCGGGTCCGGCGAGTTCCGAGGTGCGCAGGGAAACGTTCACGGCATAGCCCACGCCGCCTACATCGATAAGCAATTGGGCCGGGCTGCGGCGAAGCAGTTTTCCACGGAGGAATTCAATCATTTTGTCATATCCATAATGGAGTTTTTTATTTGGATGAGATGGCAATAAGCGATAGCCAAGGCGTCGGCTGCATCTACGGGCGTCGGAGCCTGCTTCAAATGGAGGTGTGATTGGATCATCTGTCCTACCTGGCTTTTGGAAGCGCCTCCCCAGCCTACCGCCGCTTGTTTCACGGTTTTGGGGGAGTATTCGGCGACGGGAATGCCTAAGCTATGTGCGGCGACCATTATCGCTCCCCGGGCATGCCCCAAAACCAGCGCGGAGCGGGGAAATTTCGCAAAGAAAATACTTTCCAGGGCCAACTCGGAGGGGCGATAGATTTCCAGTAAGGCTTTCAATTCGGAATGGATTTTCCCCAAGCGCTTATCGAGGGGATCGGAAGTCTTACAGCGGATTACGCCATATTCCAAAACTTTGAGGGCATGGCTACCCTGTTCAAGAAAAGCGTATCCCGTTACGGCTGACCCGGGATCGACTCCCACCACTATCACGGTTGCGAACGTTTTCGAATTGACCTGAACCCGGTGTTATTCGGCCGCGTCCAAGTCCTGTTGTTCAAATTCGGCATTGGTGCTCACATTCTGTACGTCATCAAGTTCGTCCAGCATATCCAATAGGCGCAAGGCCTTCTCCGCGTCTTCTCCGGTTACCTTTACGGGGTTTTCCGGAATCCAGGACAATTCGGAGCTGCTGAGTTCCAATTTTCGCTCTTGCAACTTCTCCACTACTTGGTTGAAAGTTTCGGGAGCGGTTCGCACCTCGTATTCTTCACCCGAAACATCCAAATCCTCGGCGCCGGCTTCGGTTACCAATTCGAACAATTCTTCCTCTCCGATAGCGTCTTTAGGTAAAGTGATAATGCCTTTGGACTTGAACATCCAGGCTACCGACCCCGCCTCACCCATATTGCCGCCGGATTTACTGAAGGCGTGGCGAACCTCGGCCACGGTACGGACGCGATTGTCGGTCATGGTCTCCACCAATATGGCCGTCCCGCCGGGTCCGTAACCTTCATAGGTGATTTCCTGGTAGGTCACGCCCTCCAACTCTCCCGCGCCCTTGGCGATGGCGGTTTCGATATTCTTGGCGGGCATGTTCGCGCTTTTTGCCTTGAAGACGGCCGCGCGGAGGCGTGGATTGCCTTCGGGATCGGAGCCTCCCAGCCTGGCGGCGACGGTGAGTTCCCGGATGATACGGTTGAATACTTTGGCCCGGGCCGTATCCACCTTGGCTTTCTTGCGCTTGGTGGTGGCCCATTTGGAATGTCCGGACATGGGTCTCCTCGGTTGAATCAGTTCTTGTCGTAGGCGATGATGGCCTGGGTCAGCCGATCGGCGATTTCTTTCTGGCCCGCTTTCGACTGCATGACGCGTCTATCATGGTCATTGGTCATAAAGCCCATTTCAAAAAGGACTGCCGGCATATAGGCTCCTACCAGAACATAGAAACCGGCTTGACGGGCGCCCGTGGAATATTTTTTGATTTTGAAATTTTGGAAGGCGTCCACGATTTTTTCCGCGAAACCCTCGCTTTCCTTACTGTAAAGGTTGAGCTGGTGCTCGAGCAGAATCCACTCCACGGGAGAAATATCGGATTTAGATCTTACTCCGCCCTCGCCGTTCAGCACCTGGTTTTCACGCCGTGCCAAGGCTTTGTCTTCTTCGCTTTCGCCTTCACGCAAAATATAAACCACGAATCCATTCACCGACTTTTTCCGCTGCGGGGTGCCATCGATGGCATTGCAGTGCAGGCTTATGAAAAGGTCTCCCCCTTGGGAGGATGCGAATTTGGGCCTTTCGTCCAAGGTCAGATAGCGATCGTCGGTACGGGTCAATATGGCCTTATACCCGGCTTTTTCCAGGGATTTTTTCAGTTCGATGCCTACGGCCAGGGTAATTTCCGCTTCCTTGCCGTCTTTGTAAACCGCCCCCGGGTCACGCCCCCCATGGCCGGGATCAATGATAATGGTGCGGATGGCCCGTTTGGCTCCATGCACATGCCCGGTCCCTGTGGCTGCCGGGGTTGGGGATGGATTGGATACTTTCACCGCTTTCGCTTTCGGAGCGCGCACGGTAATTCTATAAGCCTTGGCCTGGGTATCGTATTGAGCTTGCACCGTATCAATGGCGCCGGGAATCTCCAAGGTTACCTGAGCGAGATTCTTCTCCTGGATGCCGATGGTTTTTTTTACCAGCCCTTGACCGGATTTTTCCCCCAGCACGGCGGGAGCGGTACGTCCATGCTGGAATCGCAGAATGAAATGGGGTGGAACCCAGAATTGTTGAAAGGCTAAGGCCTCGGGTGCGCCGATGTGAAGCAAAGTGCCGTTGTCCCTGACTTCGAATTGCAGGGAGGTCAGATTGGGACCCTGCGTGGAAGTGGTTTTCGAAATTATAGCCGGCGCGGAGAAGTCGAAATCATAGCGAAGTGTGTGTCCCAAGCGATGGTTTAACACCGAAACCAGGGCGGGTACGGGTATGAAGAGTTTTTCAGGACCGCGTCGAACCGGGTAGATGAGGTTATAGGGTTCGTCGTCGATGATTAAAAACGGGTTGTCGAGGGTGAAAAACCAGGCGGCTCCGGTACCGTCCACGATACGGTATTTTTGCCGGTCCGGAATCCACACGCCACGCTGCCCGAACACGCTTTCCAGGATTGCCGGAGAAACATAGGGAATGCCTTCGAATACCGTATCGGGAAAGGTTCGCTGCTTGAACTCGAAGCCATTCTCCGATTGGGAGGGGTTGCTGTTCCCGGAAAAGGCCACCTGGCTTTTCGCATCAACGAAAAGGAATCCGAGCGATAAAATCAAAAGCAGTGATTTCACGATTACCTATTGGCCGCTCTCAGGGCCCTTGCCATTTCGCGATTGGCTTCCTGTTTGATTTTGGCCTGCCTCTTGTCGTAGTTGGCTTTGCCTCGACAGACGCCCAGTTCGATTTTGAGTACGCTGCCCTTGAAGTAGGCTTTGAGGGGAATCAAGGTAAGTCCATCCATGGCCGTGGCATTATGCATTTTGATAATTTCGCTTTTATGGGCCAGTAGCTTGCGTTCCCGGGACGGGAGATGGTTGAAGATGTTGCCCCGGGAATATTCTTCGACATGCGCGTTGGCTAAAAACAGTTCGTTATTTCGAACTATGGCAAAAGCCTCGGAAAGAATCAGTTTTCCTTCCCGGATGGATTTGACTTCGGTGCCTCGCAACATGATACCCACTTCGTAGGTGTCCAGTACTTGGTAATTGTGGCGCGCCGCGCGATTGTTGATTACCGGCGTTTGCATAATATTCTCCGGATGCCGTCGACGGTTTCAGCGAAGGTATAAATTAGCTGGGGAAAAGGCCGGATCCTAGGCCCGGTAGTCGCGGCCGGGATTTCGGGAATCGCGGTCATCCTGGCCTTGAAGCGAGTCCGTCAATTTAGCCTGCATCTCTTCAGCGGCCTCTTCGACCAATTGGTTCAAGACCAACTTGAGTTCCTTGCTGGCTTCAAAAATCGGTTTCAAGCCGGCATCGATTTGCACGATCTCCCCGGTGCGGGGATTCCGCGCCGTCCGCGCTTTTTTCTCTTTGACCTTAAAACGGCCAAATCCACGGATTTCGATATTCTTACCCTGTAAAAGTGACTTCGCGATGGAATCGAGAAAGCATTCCACGATGATTTTAGTATCCACCTGGGTCAACCCGGTACGCGCGGCGATGGCATCAACGATGTCTTTTTTGGTGACGTTCCCCATAACTCCGTTTCGCTTCGGCTGTAAAAAATGCCGCTTTCAACTAGGCGATAATTCTATGTAACAACAGGTATAATAACACTTTAGCCGGGTCGGAGCAAGCCTGATTCCGGTAAGTTTGATAAATTCGCCTCGCAGGGGCGGAAAGTCAGGAAATACCCTTCTCGGAGAGTTTACGCAACTTGAAAATGACCGTGGTGTTGAGCGGATCGATGTCGAAGGCCTTTAACAACTGTTCTCGCGCATCGTCATAGAGCTCGAGGCGTTCATAGGCCAGGGAAAGTTGGATGAGTGCGGACACGCTGGAGGGATCCCGCTCCAGCGCATGTTGCAGGTACCGGATGGCTTCCTTATATTGCCCGTTTCCGTTCATTAATACGCCGATACGATAGTGCGCGGGCCCATGCGGGGGATAAAGTTCCACGGCCTTTAGGTAACAAGCCATGGCCTCATGTCTGAATTGACGATGGTCGGTGGGTGACTTGCCCTGATAGGTTTTGGATAGCCACAATTCACCCAGATTATACCAGGTGTTGAAGTCGGTAGGGTTGAGCGCCAAGGCCTTTTCAAACTGTTGTTGGGCCTGCGGGGTTTCTCCGAGATGGTAATGGACGATTCCCAGTTGACCTCGCGCCTTGGCATTGTCGGGTTCCACCTCCACCAGCCGCTTAAAACGGACCAGTGCATCCAGGAAGTTTCCCTCCAATTGGTTTTTGCGGCCGAGCTGATAAAGTGCTGGAGGAAAATCGGGCCGGATTCGCAGCAATTTTTCCAGGGCGCCCGGCGAGGGCAGGCCCAGTTCGGCTTCCATTATTCCCAATGCCATGAGGAGGTCGGGGTTTTCGGGGTTTTTATCCAATGCCAGTCGGATATTCTTCAAAGCTTCGTCTACCCGGCCCTGACGATACTCCGCTGTAACCGCTACCGCCTGCGCCTTGGAATTGCCTGGGGCCAAAGCCAGACAGTTCTGAGCGGTTTCCCAGGCCCGGGAAAACCTTGCCGCACCCAAATACATCTCCGCGGCCTTTACCAGAAATTCCGGATTACCCCGGTGCTTAGGCATCAGCCTTTCCATATGCGGAATGGCTTTATCCGATTCCCCTGTCGCCAAAAACATCTCCATCAGGCGCGCATGGGCTTTCAAATCTTCGGGAGCTACCGTGAATCCGGCGCTAACCGATATGGGCCCTTCGATTTCCTTCGGATCGGCCGAACCTCGCGATAGCTCGGCTTGCGTAGAGTCAGTAGCCGAGTTTTCTATCGATTCCGACCCATCTCCCGTGAATTGAAAAAAAGCAATGGCCCCTAGAGCCATTGACCATTGCACCAGCGAAGCCCAAAAAATCCCCATCAGCACCTTGCGGGTCTTTAGCAAACCGACAATCTTCTGCTTCAGAGGTTCTTTCGTAGCGGTTTTTTCTGGAATTTCCGTCGACATATTTGCGAAACGCACCTAAGGCCACGCCTTAGGATTTCCTTATTCTGATTTTAGGGGGTGGATGGGGGCGGAGGCAATCCCCAAAAGGGCGAGACGCGTGTCAGGCGTGTAGGCGGGCGAATTCCTGTTGGCGGTTGATTTCGTAAAGCAGCAGGGCAAGGGCGATGGAGGCATTGTACGAATGGGCTCCAGGGCCTATGGGAAGGCTCAGGGTGACGGAGCAATTGCGGGCGATATGGGGTGGGATTCCTCTATCCTCTCCACCGATTACGGCGACTACGGGGCCCGTAAAGGCGTATTCAGCGACGGTTCTTTCCACTCGGCCGTCCAACCCGACTACGGCGAACCCTTCTTCACGAAGTAATTGCAATTCCCTATCCAAGGCATTTACCCGGCATACGGGAATTTTTTCCAAACTTCCTGCCGCCGCTTTGGCCACCGTGGGAGTGATGCCGGCGCCTCCTTTGGCGGGTAGCATAATTGCGTCAACCCCCATACCGGCCGAGGTGCGTAAAATCGCGCCCAGGTTACGTGGGTCTTCAATGGCGGCCGGAAGCACGATTAGGGGAGAGCCGCCGTTTTGCGCCGATTCGATGAGACGAAGGCGAACTTCTTCCCAGGCATCGAGCGGGCGGCTGTGTTTGAAGGCTAAAACCCCTTGATGAACGCCTTTGAACCACTCGTCCAATTGGGATTTGGGCAGTTGCTGAACGCGAATACCCAGTGCCTCGGCATTTTTCTGCATGGTATACAGACGGGGATTGCTATGCCCGAGCGCGAACACGATATGATTGACCAGTTGGGGGTTTTCTTCCAACAAGGTCTGGACGGCATTGATACCGGCTATCAAGGCATCCGTATCGACTCGGGCTGGCATATCAAATCTCCGCTTGGGGATGTTTATTACGACGGGCGGTCACCTGGGCCTTGAATTCTTCAAAGAGGTAATGGGAATCCTTGGGACCCGGAGAGGCTTCGGGATGGTATTGCACGGAGAATACGGGAAATTCCCGATGCCGCAATCCGGCCACGGTTTTATCGTTGAGATTGATGTGGGTTATCTCGACCGTCTTTTTATCCAGGCTGTCGGGATCCACGGCGAAGCCATGGTTTTGTGAGGTTATTTCCACTTTGCCGGTGCGTAGGTCCTGCACGGGATGGTTGGCCCCGCGATGCCCGAATTTAAGCTTATAGGTTTTTCCGCCCAAGGCTCGAGCGATTATCTGATGGCCCAGGCAAATTCCGAACATGGGGCGATAACCGAATAGATCGCGGGCCGTGTTGACGGCATAGTCGAGAACAGCGGGATCGCCCGGCCCATTCGACAAAAAGACGCCGTCCGGGTTGAGGGCTTTGATATCGGCGGCTGTAGCCGTAGCGGGGAATCTTACCACCCTGGCGCCCAGGCTTCTCAGCTTACGCAGGATATTGTATTTGGCGCCGAAATCGATGGCTGCTATCAGCAATTCGCGCCCGTTGTCTTCCATGGGACGAAAGCAGAGCTCATGTTCGATTTGTTCCCAGTCGCTTTGATTCTCTACACTGACTTCCGCCACGAAATCGGTTTCATCAAGCGACGGGACCTTTTTCACTCTTTCGCGCAATTCGGTCAAATCGTATTCCCCGACCACGATAATTCCGTTCATCGCTCCTTTTTCACGGAGAATGCGAACCAGTTTGCGGGTATCTATACCCTGGATTCCGGGTATGTTGTTGTGTTGTAAATATTGTGAAAGTGTTTGCAATCGATTGCCGTCACTTTTGCCTCGCCAATTGGAGGGGTTTTCGCAGCAATTTTTAACTACTAATCCGCGGACCTGGATGCCTTTGGATTCGACATCATCCAGATTGATTCCGTAATTGCCGATTTCGGGATAAGTAAGGGTGACGATTTGACCGGCATACGAAGGGTCGGTCAGAATTTCCTGGTACCCGGTCATCGAAGTATTGAAACAGACTTCCCCCTGGCAATGAGTTTGCGCCCCGAATCCGATTCCCTCGAAAAAAGTGCCATCTTCGAGCATTAAGACGGCTTTCATACCTGATTCTCCTTATTTTCCGCCTTTAACACTCCTTGTTCCGAAATGATAAAGTCCATTTTCTGGTCGTGAGGCTGCAAAGGTAAATTAAATTCGGTTACCTGCACCGCGAAGCAAAGCGCAGCGCGGATTCCCGGCATTCGGTTTAAGAGCCGGTCGTAAAATCCCATTCCCTTGCCGATACGGCCGCCCTGGGTGTCGAATACCAGGCCAGGGACTAAGTGTAAATCGGGCACGAATTGCCGGTTTTCGACCGCGACGCGGAGATCGGCTCGTGGCTCCCGAATACCGTAGCGTCCCTCCACCAAGTCCGCGTCAAAATTCTCAACCGGTGCCAAGCCCGGCGTAAAGTCAATGGGTAGGGGCGGAGATTCCGGTTCGCGGCTGACGGAGTTGGCGGGTTCCGCAGGGTACGGGTGCTCAGCAGGAATAAAGGGCACGAGTAGAACCTTTTCGTCCGCCAATATCTTTCGGGCGATGGCTTCCGTGTCGATTTCTCCGTCTATACCTATAAAACAACTTACCACTCGGGCATTCTGATAAGGCTCCCAATTGGAAAGGGCCGTAAGAATGGCGCGAGAGCTTTGGGCCCTTTCCATCGAAGGAATGCGATGGATGTGGTCCCGGAATTTACTGCGTAAATCACTCGGATTATCCACGGCGGTTTCCTTGAGTTCCCGGTTCTCCTGCTCCAAAATCAATTCATCCAAGCGGTTACGCATATTATGTTGAAAGTTCATGGCTTTACGTTTGTATTTCTTGGCTTCCCGAATAAAATGCCCGACTTTTTTCGGTTCGACAAGCAGCAGAATCAGCACGGCGATTATGCCCAATTCTCCCAAGCCCAAGGAATCGAAAATCATGCTTTGGCTTCCTGCTTAGCGGGTTTTTTTGCGGGTTGGGAATCCTTGTCGCCCCGGTAGGCCAAGGCACAAACGCCAATGGAAACGAAATATAAAAAGCACATGGGGATAGCCATCAGTAATTGTGAGACGGGATCGGGTCCCGGGGTGAGAACCGCCGCTATAATGAAAATCAGGATGATGGCATAACGGAAAAAGGACCACATTGCGCGAGGAGTCACGAGTTCCAAGCGGCCGAGTACAAAGGCGATAACCGGCAGTTCGAAAATCACTCCGAAAGCCAAGAGGAATTGGCCGGTAAAGGCAGCATAATCCGATTGCTTCCAATGCTGTTCTACGGCGCCTTCCATATAGGTGGCCAAAAAGCCCAAACCGGCGGGTAGTACCACGAAATAACAGAAGGCCGCTCCAATGGCGAACATCACGACGGAGCCACTGAAAGCGGTAAGAAAAAGTTTTTTTTCGCGTTCGAAAAAAGCCGGTCCAAAAAACAGCCAGGCTTGCCACATCACCCACGGAAAGCCGAGCAATATACCGGAGATTACCGATATTTTTACACTCACCAATAATGTTTCGAGGGGGGAGATGGCGATTAGATTCACCGCCAGGTTTTGCTTGCCCAAGGGGTAGACAAGTATGGCCCAGATTTTTTCCCATTGGGAATAGGCGAGCAGGGACGTAATGACCACCCCCACTATGGCTTTTATCAGCCGGGAGCGAAGCTCGTCGAGATGGTCCCAGAAATTCTGTTGTGTATCCAATGGATTCAAGGGTGGACGGACCGGATGGTCCCGGCCAAATTATAGCGCTTAGGCGCGATCTTTTTTTCCGATTTCGGGAGAGGATTTCGTGTCGGAAACGACTTTGCCTTCTTCCACTTCGCTCTTTCCTTCAAGAGAAGCTTTGAAATCCCGGATTCCTTTTCCCAATCCTTTGGCAATTTCAGGAATTTTTCGTCCCCCGAAGAGCAGAATAACGATAAGAAAGATGATGATAAGTTCGGTGGGCCCAACTGGCATACTACCTCCGGACAAGAAAATGTTTAGAACTACTTCTAATATAGCACAATACCGACATCAGAGTGGTTTCTCTACCTCTTAGCGGACAAGTTTCGGTTGTCTATTTTGGCAAAGTGAGGAGATACCTGCAACCCTGCCTTAATTTAGTGGATTGCTCTCGCTTTTCGCGGTGTTATGCATTTCTACCCAAGCTTCCAAAAGCAGGGCTTCTTGCCATTGCATCATCCCAGCCGAAGACTTGATTTGGGAGAGGCTTTTCAAGCCGGTTTGAGCGACGGCAATCAGGATGGACTTGGGAGCCAGTAGGGAGGGGTCCAGTTGCAATTCGGTGGCGATACGGTCGCGAACCGTTTTTAGATTGGCAAGAACTCGGGAGTCGGGAATTTTGGGAGGCTTTCGCACGCTTTTTAATTTTTCCGGCCAAAGAGAGGCGGGAAGTTCCAGGCTTCTCTGGAAATTCTCCATGATCTGCCGTTTGAATTCCGGGTCCAACCGACCGGGTAAACCGGGAATTTGCTCCGGTTCCCCTTCCGGCGGCGCCACTTGAGCCAGTCGCATCAATAAATCGGTGGGCAAAATTCGATAAGGCGGCAGATCAAGCCGCTGTGCGGTGGCCTCCCGCCATTCCCATAGATTTTTCAAAA
The DNA here is from genome assembly GCA_041746255.1 of Fibrobacteria bacterium. Taxonomy (GTDB): domain Bacteria; phylum Fibrobacterota; class Fibrobacteria; order UBA11236; family UBA11236; genus JBGTHM01. The sequence continues at coordinate 24,173 of JBGTHM010000113.1, forward strand.
CCGCCAATTGACGGGGCAATAAGCGAAATGAACCCTCAACTCTCCAAAGGTTTTCTTTGTCGATTTCCTTGGATTTGGCTGTGTTCTCAATCAGCATGCGACAGGATTCCGCATGCCAGTTCAGGCGGCTTTTGAGATTCAATGCGGCCGTCATTTCGATATGTAATTTGGGGAGGAAAAACGTATCCTGTGCCGCATAGGCCAACATCTCAGGGGATAACGGTCTTCTGGACCAATTGGCTTTTTGGTGCTCTTTATCGAGGGTGATGCCGCAATAATGGTTTACCAGTGCGGCGAGGCCGATGGAGTTGAGGCCGAGCAATTGCGCGGCGAGCATGGTGTCAAAGATTTCGCGGGGGCGAAACCCGAAGAGTTGGTAAAGCATGCGTAAATCATAGTCCCCGCCATGAACCACCAGTTTTTTATCGGTCAAAGCCTCAAGCATTTCCGGTACGGGAATATCCGCCAGCGTATCCACCAGGTAACAGGTGTCACCAGCCAGAAGCTGCACCAGGCAAACTTTGGCGTAGTAGTGATACATGGAATCGGCTTCGAGATCGAGAAAGACGGTTTCGACGTCGCCCAGTTTTTCCAGCATGCGCCGGAATTCATTTATCTCATGGACATAAATGACATGATAGGGATTAGGTTTGGTTTCAGTCATGAAAAAATTGATTACCAGTAAAGGGTTCGGACCGGGTCGAATGCGAAACGTGGGACGTTGCCCGCTAATGTATTAAATTTAACGAAATTCTTCCCATTCACCGGGTTGCAGTAACCCCCCTTTCCGGAGGCTGAACGTATGAAATCGAGGGCCTTGACGGGTATTAAGCCCACCGGCGACCCCCACCTGGGAAATTGGCTGGGAGCGATTCGCCCCGCCCTGTCTTTGTCCGGTGATTATCAAACCTTCTATTTCATCGCGGATTATCACGCCTTGACCGCGGTCCACGTCGCTACGGAGCTGCGCGAGCATACATATGCCATCGCAGCCACCTACTTGGCCTTTGGATTGGATCCTCAAAAATCCGTTTTCTACCGCCAAAGCGACGTGCCGGAAATTTTCGAATTGGCGTGGGTCCTCGCCTGTTTCACGCCGAAGGGATTCATGAACCGGGCCCATGCCTATAAGGACAGAGTCGGAAAGAATTCGGAAGAAGGCCGCGACCCTGATCAAAACGTGAATATGGGTCTGTATTCCTACCCGGTTTTGATGTCGGCCGACATCTTGATGTTCAAGGCCGATTTGGTGCCGGTGGGACAAGATCAAAAACAGCATGTGGAATTCGCCCGGGATATAGCCGAACGCTTCAACCATAATTATGGGTCACCAATCTTTACGCTTCCGGAACCCCGTATCGCCGAGGAGGTGCGGACCGTGGTGGGCCTGGATGGGCGAAAAATGAGCAAGAGTTACGGGAACACCATTCCTTTGTTCCTGGAAGGAAAAGCCCTGCAGAAAAAGGTGAATCAAATCGTCACCAATTCCCAATCCCCCGACGAACCCAAAGACGCGGACGCCAGTCCCGTTTTTTCCCTGCATCGTTTGCTGCTGAATGAAGCTGAGGAACAAGTCGTGCGGGAGAAATACCGGGCCGGAGGCATGGGTTGGGGGCAGGCCAAAAAGGATTTGGCGGAAACTTTGAATGAACATTTGCGGGGTCCCCGCGAAGAGTATTTTAAACTGATGGGCGATAAAGGCCATATCGACAAAGTCTTGCGCGAAGGCGCGCAAAAGGCCCGTGCCGAGGCGACGCCCTATTTGGAGAACATCAGGCGCGCGGTGGGAATACGCTAAACGAGAGGAAGGAAACAAATGAACCTTACATTGAAACCCGGGGCCAAGGCCATTGATTTTGAATTGCCGGGAAGTGACGGCAACAAATATTCCTATTACGGATTGCCTTCCGTGCGGGGAGATAAAGGAACGGTGGTTTTTTTCACCTGTAACCATTGTCCTTACGTTGTGGGAAGTGAAGACAGGATGAAAGCCTTTTTCGAGAAATGCGCCGCGCAGGGGGTATCCATGGTCGCGATTCATTCAAACGAAACCAAGGACCATCCCGAAGACGGGTTCGAACAGGTCAAGGAGCGCATGGAGGAGAAAGGGTTCAAATGGTTGTCATTGCATGATGAAAACCAACTCGTGGCGCGGGCTTATGGAGCGGATCGCACCCCGCATTATTATCTGTTCGACTCTAATGACATCCTGGTATATACCGGCCGTATGGACAATAGCCCGCGCGACGCCTCCAAAGCGGAAACCCATGAGCTGGAAGACGCGCTGGACGATATGGTAGCCGGGCGCCCGGTTCGGCTAGCGGCCACCGACGCCATTGGTTGCAATATCAAGTGGTGGGACAAAGAAAAACATTGGATGCCGGCGGATTTCTGCGATCTCGATTATCTCTATGAACGCACCAAGCAGCCTGGCGAGTCGTAATGGGTGGATTTGATCACAGGTTGTGAGGGTAGGCCGTAATGGGTGCTCGATTCTCCTCCCGGGATAGGCGAAATCCCGACAATCGCTTCGAACCGGTTTCGATTGAATGGGAGGAAGGATATGCGCAAACCCAGGCCTTACGTTTTCGCGAAGAGCAGGCCCGCACTATTCTCACTGAAAACGATAGCCCCGACATCCCTTTCCGCTATAGCGTCAATCCCTATCGGGGTTGCACGCATGCTTGTGCCTATTGTTACGCCCGGCCCACCCACGAATACCTCGGGCTCGGAGCGGGAACGGATTTCGATACCCAGATTCAAGTCAAGGTAAACGCGCCCGAATTACTGCGCAAGCGTTTCGCTTCCAAGAGTTGGAAAAAGGAAGTGGTGGTTTTTTCGGGCATCACCGATTGTTACCAGCCCGCCGAGAACCGCTTCCGCCTCACCCGTCAATGTCTGGAAGTTTGCCTGGAAGCCGCAAATCCAGTGTCCATTATTACTAAATCGAATCTGATCCTGCGTGATCTGGATGTGCTGCGGGCGCTATTGGGTAAGGCCGGCGTGACGGTGACCTTTTCCATTCCCTTTCTCGATGCAACGATTGCGCGGGCGATGGAGCCCTTCGCTCCTCCTCCGGAGGTTCGTTTCAAAGCCCTGCAAACCCTTGCCGAATGCGGCATTCCCACGGGCATATCTTTGGGGCCGGTGATTCCGGGGCTCAACGACGCGCATATACCCGAATTGCTGCGCAGGGCCAAGGCCGGTGGAGCGCGTTTCGCTTTTTATGTGATGTTGCGGCTTCCGGGAGCAGTACGCGGGATTTTTCTGGAGAGACTGAAAAGGGAGCTGCCTGAGGTTGCGGGGAAGGTGGCGCATCATTTAAGTGAAGTGCGGGGAGGGAAGGGGAATGATGCCCGTTTCGGTTCGCGCATGACGGGCGAAGGGAAGATGGCGGAAATGGTGGCTAAGGTGTTCGAGCTGCATTGCCGGAAGTTGGGTCTGGAGATGTCGGAGGACAAGGCGTTGTATGAAATGCGCCTGCCCGCGGCGGGCGGCGGCACCGAAGATGCAATTCAGATGGGTTTGTTCAACGTTTAGATGAAGCGCATTGCAATGGGGGTTTCCCCTTCATTGAAGACGAAAAACCATTCGTCCAGCCCATGGTACTTTTATGGGTAACCATTCAGGATGGTTTTTCTTCTGCCGTAGGGCTTTTTCCATGCACCCAAAATCAGGTTTTAACGGATTTCTCCCAGCCCCTTTCGGGCCAATATTCCTACAGATAAAAGTTATTTATGTCAATTATTGGTATTTAAAATTGACATTTTTATAAAAAACCGTATTATAAAATCAAATAGGATTGGAAATTTGGTGCTAATTGTGCCTAACAGAATAGGACAATCTTGAAACTGCAGAATCCGGTGAAAGTGACCGGGCGATCCGGTTCAAAGTGACCGACAGCCACCCTTGTCATAGCCGGTCACCATGGACCGGATTTCAACCGATTAGAAGTTACTCATTGCCGGT
>JBGTHM010000114.1:0-4146 GCA_041746255.1 Fibrobacteria bacterium
TGCCATAGGGCCGGCCTATTTGCTGAGGCCCGAAGAACGGGTCGTCAAGAAGCGCACCATTCCTCCTGAAAAGGTGGACCAGGAAGTGTCTCGGCTACGCCGCGCACTTGAGAAGGCCCACAAGGAGATTCTCGGCATCAAAAGCCGTATCGTCGGAGATGTAGGCGAATACGAGGCGCGTATTTTCGATAGTCACATCCTTATTCTCCAGGACAGCGAGGTTCTCGATACCGTTGTCAACGACATCCGCGAGAACTTCTATTGCGCGGAATTCGCGTTCAGCAGCCGTATCAAAGAACTGGTTACTCGATTCGAAAGCATTTCCGGTGGGTTCCTCAAGGATCATATGAGCGATTTGAGGGATGTCGACACGCGTGTCATCGATATTCTCATGCTCAGCGAGAGCAGTAGCCCCTATGTAGACGTAGGAACTCCCGTAATCGTGATGACGCGAAACCTTACGCCTTCCATTCTTTCCCAGTTCAACCGCCGCAATACCCTGGGGCTCACCACCGAAGTCGGCGGAAAAACCTCGCATGTCGCCATTCTGTCGCGTTCCCTGGAAATCCCGGCCGTTTCCGGAATCTCCTGGCAGGGTGGGGAAGTCGAGCCGGGCCAGACTATTATCGTAGACGGAACCGCAGGCGTGGTCATCATCAATCCTTCGCTGCGCGACATCAAGGAATACGAAATCAAGAAAGCAGCGTACTTTGCGTTGGAGCGCGAACTGTATAACCTGCGCGACCTGGAACCGGTTACCACGGACGGGAAATACGTGGAGCTTTCCGCGAACATTGAATTACCCATAGAAGTCGAAAGCGTTCTGCAGTACGGAGCCGATTCCATCGGGCTTTACCGGTCCGAATTCCTCTTCCTTATGCGCGAGGATATGCCGGGCGAAGAAGAGCAATACCAAGCCTATAAATATATTTCCGATCGCATGGGACCGAAAATGGTGACGGTAAGGACCATGGATGCGGGCGGTGACAAGTTGGTTCCGGCCCTAAAAATGGCGGGCGAGCCTAACCCCTACATGGGATGGAGATCGATTCGGGTTTGTCTGGACAACCCCGGAATCTTCAAGGTTCAACTATCCGCCATATTGCGTGCCAGCGCCAATGGCAATGTGCGGATTATGTTCCCCATGATTTGCAATCTCTGGGAAATCCGGGAAGCCAAAGAGGTGTTGCGGCAGGTTAAGCAGGATTTGGACGAAAAGGGAATTCCCTATGACAGGGAAATGGAGGTCGGTTGCATGATTGAAGTGCCATCGGCCGTTACCATGGCTGACGAACTCGCCCGGGAGGTCGATTTCTTCAGCATTGGGACTAACGACCTGGTCCAATTCGCCTTGGCTGTGGATCGCTCCAATCAACGTATATCCGAATTGTACGAACCTCAGAATCCCGCCGTGCTGCGCATGATCAAATCGGTTATCGACGCGGGCCGGGCGAAGGGAATCGAAGTGGGGGTTTGCGGTGAAATGGCCAGCGATCCCCTTTCGGCCATCGTACTGGTGGGGCTCGGCGTGGACGAGCTTTCCATGGGACCCGGGGCGCTTCTTGAAATGAAGCGCCTGCTCCGCTCCATTTCCTATGTGGACGCACTGGAAGCTGCCGAGGATTTGCTGAGATTGAGCACTGCAGACGAAATATCCCGCTACCTGCGCAAACGCTATGCTACCCGATTGGAAGAGCTGGGACTGGCGAAATATCCCGAGGAAATGGCTCCGCGGCGTTGATTCCATTTCCGGACTTTCTGAGGCGCATACTTTTTATCTTATTTTCGGGGTTTTCGGCTGTGAGGGAGCCTGGTTAGATGTTGTTGCCTATACGAATAATATCCGCATTTTTGGTGCTCGGTTTTTCCGGTTGTGCGCCACTACCCGCAGTTTCCCAACCGAAGGGCGACACCAAGCAGCCACTTCCAAATCCTTCGCCCGACGATAAAGAACGGGAGGCCTTCCAACTAGCGCTGGGGCAGGCCAATCAAGCGCTCCAAAACAAGGAGTATAAAAAGGCCGTTGACTACCTAGCGACTTTGCAGCCGAGCGAAAAAACCGCGCAGGTTTATCAAACCATCCTCTTGGCGAAAGCCTATATCGGACTGGGGGATTATGTTTCGGGAGATGCCGTTTTGGCTAATGCGTTGTCCTGGGTAGCTGGATCCACATGGCGTAACTATCTGATCAACATTCGGCTGGAAACCTTTCCGCGTACCCCGGCATCCGACTCGGCGCAATTCGCGTATTACCAGGAAATCCGACTCTCCCGGCTAAATCCCGAAGTGCGCTATAACGCCATCTTGCAAATCTTTCGTTTGCGCGGCTTCAATGGGTCTCCCGAGGGATTCGAGGAGGAACTGGAACAATTGATAAGCCTTTCCCATGCCGATATCCGTCTCGATTCGCTGTATCAGAGGGTGGTATCGCGAGTAGAAATCGGTCATCCGTCGTGGAGGTGGCAGACGTTGCTGCTGGCGTGGGAGGAAAAAAAATCCCTGTTTACCAACGCCATTCCAAGGGCTGAATCCATGCGCAAATTGGCGCCGGGTCCGGTAGAGGCGAAATCCCATGCACTCCGAATCGCAGGCCTCCACTACAAGAACCGGGATTATGTCAAGGCGGCGGCAGGATACTTGGACTTCATCAATACCCACGGAACCGATCCCGAGGCCTTGTTGCAAATCGCGCGTTCCTACGACAGATTGAAACAGTCCGACAAATCGCTTATCTGGTACGACCGCTTTATCGAGGAATACCCCAACCACGATAAGACCTCTGAAATTTATTGGCTAAGGGGGTGGGAACTCGAAGCCGAGGAGAAATACGATGAGGCCATTGGTTACTATCAGCGACAACTTACCCGGTTCAGCCGGGGGCGGCGAGGGGAATGGGCCAATTTTCGCATTGGATATTCCTATTACAAGGCGGGAAACCTTCCCGAAGCCTTGAAAGCCTTCCGAAACGTAAGGGGTCAAGCGAGTTCGACCGTAGCCGATGCGGGACTTTATTGGGAAGGGCGTACTCTGGATGACCTGGGTAAATCCGACTCCGCGCGCCTGGTATTCGCTGAAACCTATCAGAAGTTCCATTTTCGCTTTTATGGCCAATTGGCGAAGGAAATACTCAAAGAGCGGAAATGGTGGGCAGATAGCTTGGATCTCGTAGTCGATTTCGGAAAGCAACATAATGGCGACGTTCAGTCTTGGATGAAAGGCTCTCTGTCCCGATTCAAGGCGGATATCGATAGAAGTTACGAAAGCGAATACGTGAGCATTCCGCGCCTGCTCCAATTGAAGTTGGATACGCTCGCGATCTTCACTCTCGAAACCTATCCCGCCGCGATTTCCTCCAATCCATGGTTCCTCTTCGCGTACGCAAAATTATTGCAGGAACATGGAATTTGGGGAGAAAGTTACCGCCTGGCTCTGCGTCTCAATCAGCAAATCCCCACCGAGGACATGGGCAAGGTTCCGCGCGAGGTACTCAAGCTCATCTATCCCAAGCCCTATCCCGAACTCGTAGGCCTGAACGCCTTGGAACAGAAGCTCGATCCCGAATTCATTTACGCGCTCATGAAGCAAGAGTCCGCCTTCGATCACCGTATCAAATCGTGGGCGGGAGCGGTGGGACTGATGCAAATCATGCCGGCCACCGGGAGGGCGTTGGCGCAAAGGGTTCGCTTTGACGATTTCAACACTTACCTGCTGGAATCCCCCGATGTGAATATTCGCTTAGGTACAACCTACCTGAGAGAGCTGAAGGGCAAATATGAAAACAATTATTTCTTTGTCCTGGCGAATTACAATGCGGGTCCTACACCGGCAGCCCGTTGGCAGAAACTGCATGGAAAGAAACCTCTCCACCTCATGGTGGAGGAAATAAGCTATTGGGAAACCCGCGACTACCTTAAAAAGGTAATGGGGAATTACTGGACCTACAGGCAAATCTGGAGCGAGAAACCATGACGGGGTTCGGCTACAGGGCTTTACGCGTACCCCTCGGTATGCTGGCGCTGGTATGCGCAATTTCGGTCAACGGCAAGCCATCCGATTGTTGGACTATCGCCAGGTTAAAATACGGCGGTGGAGGCGATTGGTACGCCGGTCCCACCATGCTTACCAATTTACAGCGCAAGGTGAAGG
>JBGTHM010000115.1:0-128619 GCA_041746255.1 Fibrobacteria bacterium
GAGCGCAAGTCTGGCCCAGTCCTTAGAGCGCCTGTCCTTACTGAGCGAAAAAATATTGCCGTCCATTTTCGGACTGGACATCATGACCAAAACATCACCGTTGCGGGGATCGAGCGCAACAATAGAGCCTCGGACCGAATCCGGTATAAGCGATTCGGCCAAGGACTGCAATTCCATATCGAGTGTCGTCACAAGATTATGACCAGGTACGGGATCAAGCTGAGGCATATCGTCCAATACCTCCAATTCCTTCCCATAAGCATTCACCTTAACGTAGCGAACCCCGTCCCTTCCCCTGAAATACCGCTCATAGTATTTTTCCAGGCCCTTGCGCCCGATGCGATTCCCCAAGCTATAAGATGGAGCATTGACCTGTTTGGTCTTTTGAAGTGCGAATTTGGCGAGTTCATCCTCCTTGATTTCATCCATATAGCCGATTATGTGGGCCGCGTTGGAACCATAGGGATAGGCCCGTCGGGATTCGGCCAGAGTAATCACCCCCGGGACATCCAGTTGGTGTTCTTCTATCATTGCCACCAATTCAGGCGATGCATCTTCCAGGATGACCAACGGTTGAAATCGACGCCATCTCCCCCGTTCCATACTCCATTTCACCAGCGTCGAATCGAAAATGCGCTGTCCCGTGGTATCACGAAACCGCATCAGATTCTGGAATACCATCTCAGGCTCTTTGAGCTCGGTTGGCAAAATCGCAATTTGATGGGAAGCCCGGTTTCGAGCAATCACCTTGTCATTCCTGTCGAGAATCAGCCCGCGGGGCGCATGCAATACCTTGAGCCGCATAAAATTTTGGGCGGACAGGCGCTCATGATAAGGACCTTGAAATATTTGCAGGTAGAAGAGGCGAAACACCAGCAGCAGGACGGCGATGGAAAAGGCGATCATGACCACACGAGCTCGCGTGTTCTTATAGAATTGATCGTCTAAGTGTCCGCCGTCGTTCATCCTTAGGGCTCGGTTCTAGCCGGAGCGATAAGGAAATAAAATACCAATGCGCCCAGCAATAGGGTATAAATGGCGGACGGAATACTATAACGTAACAAGGCTTCGGCCAATACCGGCCAACTCAAATTGACTGCGAATCCGTACACCAGGTCGTGCAGGAAAAAGGCGATACCCAAAAAGAAAATTTTGGTGGCAGGCATGATTTTCAAAACTTTTTCATCAAAAAGCCCAGTGAAATAGCCGACGAGGCATTTGGCCAAAGCATTTGCGCCCAGGGTCTCGATGGCGTAAACATCCTGAATGATTCCAATGAAAAGGCCGCTGAATAGGCCCACAACCGTTCCGTACCTCAACGAAATTGCCACTAGAACCACCAAAACGAGATCCGGGCGGATATTCCCGATAGAAATCAATTTTACCACGGTTTGCTGAAGTATTAACGCGATGATCAGAAAACTTAGGCTTTTGACGAAGTTCATCTCACCCCTCCGAGAGGGTCGGCATTCAGACGGGACGAATCAGGTACCGAGGTCTGCATATCGGCCTCCATTTTGCCTACAATCCAACTCGGCTGTCTTTTTAGAACAAAAACCTCCTCAACCAAATGCGGGTTTTGGAAAGGTTTGACACGGACAGTTTGAACAATATCGGCCATATCGGCGGTACCCAATCCTCCTTCAGTAACCACTCCAACCAAAAGACCCTTGGGGAAAACGCCCCCCATTCCCGACGTGACCAGGGTGTCTCCCACAACTACCTGGGCTTCAACGGGAAATTGCGCCGCTAGTTCCCCCACCTTCCAAGATTCCAATATCCCTTTGAACCGGCTGCTCTGGCACATTATGGATAGCTTGAAATTCGGATCCGTAATCAGTTGGACCAGGCTATGACTATGGAAACCTTTGGAAATCTTGCCAACCACGCCCTTTGGAGTCAACACCGGCATATTGACGAACACCGAATCCTTTTCGCCTAGATCGATTACCCAGGCTGTGCCGTAACGCCCCGGATCCTGTCCGCTGATTTGCCCAAGTTTCAGGCTGAATCCGATGGATTCCTGGAAGGCGTTCAGCTCTTGGCTTCGAGGTTGTAGAGAAATGGATTGGCGTAGAAAATCATTCTCGACGCGTAATGTCATGTTTTGGCGCTTGAGCATTTCGTTCTCGCGCGAAACGAGTACCGTACGGTTTACCCGGGAAAGAATGGCTTGTACCGGCCAAAGGAAAGTAGTGATGACCACTTCATGAAAAATGCGTTTTTCCGTGGGTTGCATCGAGAGAAGCACCGCGCAAAAAAGCAGGCAAATCAAGAGGGAGGCAACCCCTTTGGCCGCCGTGAACAACCGGATGAACCAGTAAACGAAGTTCATTTGCACTCGGGAAGAAAATGATTGCCGGCCAGCCGACGGAAGTTGCCTTCCCTGAAGCTGAAGGTCGTCCGGTCGGAACCTTCGAATCTAGGAGTTAGCGGTTGGAATCCATCAGCACTTTATAGTACTTGTCCATATCCTCAAGAATGCGCGCAGTACCCTTGCACACGCAAATCAGGGGATCGTCGATGACATTGACGGGAAGGTTGGTTTCGTGGCGAAGCAGTTGGTCGAAACCGCGTAAATGCGAACCACCACCCGTCATGACAATGCCCTTGTCCAGAATATCTGCGGAAAGTTCGGGAGGGGTTTGCTCCAATGCCCTTTTTACCGCTTCCAAAATCGCGTTGACGGGTTCAGCCAAGGCCTCCCGGATTTCCGCTGAGGTGATTTTTAGGGTATGGGGAATGCCGGCCATCAAATCGCGGCCCTTTACCTCCATCTCCAATTCCTGCTCAAGAGGGAAAGCGGATCCGATTTGCATCTTGATGCGCTCAGCAGTGCCTTCGCCGACGAGAAGATTATAGTTCTTCTTCAAATAGCTGATGATGGCTTCATCCATTTCATCCCCGCCGATACGGACGGATGCATCACAGACTATACCGTATAAGGCGATTACCGCAATTTCTGAAGTGCCGCCACCGATATCGATTATCATATTACCGGAAGGGTCTTCGACGGGTATTCCCATGCCAATGGCCGCCGCCATGGGCTCAGCGACGAGGTAAACCTCACGGGCGCCGGCCTTCTGCGCCGATTCCAATACCGCACGTTTTTCCACTTCGGTAATTCCCGAGGGTACGCCAATGACTATGCGCGGACGCAAGAAAAAGAGTGGATATTTCTGAGCAATTTGAATGAGGCGCGTCAACAGACTTTCCACCATTTGGAAGTCCGCAATCACGCCGTCCTTCATGGGACGCACCGCGATAATTTCACCCGGCGTACGCCCCAGCATCCGCTTAGCCTCGGTGCCGATGGCGACAACTTTATTAGTCCTTCGCTCGACGGCCACCACGGACGGTTCATTAATGACGATGCCACGACCGTTTACGTGCACAAGGGTGTTGGCAGTCCCTAAGTCTATTCCGATATCACTTGATAAGAATCCGAACAAGGTGTTGTTATCTCCCTAAGTACAAGTATTATGCAAACTTAGCAATTAATTTTCAAGCTTTCCAAGAAATTTATCAGGTATATGCAACAGTTTTACTTCGTAGCGTTCCCAAATCTTTGCGGTGGTACGATAGCGGTATTTCCGATTCTGACAGAGTCCGAGGGACTCCAAATAGAAGAAATAAACCGAAGCGTATGCCTGAAATACCCGTGACGTGTCTCCTTGAAATTCTTTGAACTCGTCGATTACATAATGCGGATTCGCACTGAGCGCCTTCATCCCCGGCTTTCCACGAAACTCGTTTAGAATATAATCCAAATCGGACTGGAGAATATCGTTCAGACGTATTTGTACCACATCGGGTGATGACTTGCAAGCTACGAGAACAAGCGCGAATACCAAAAAAAGGAAACGACCGGGAGATGGCATAAACTTTTCCAATAGGGATTCCGCGGCGCGTCATATTCATGGGACCAACTCAAAAGGAATAGGTCGCGGAGATCCGGGAAATAAGGTGATGATGCGGGCCTGAAAACAGGTTCCCAAAAGTAAAGAGCAGGTCTTCGGCGAGTACCGCGTCAACCTTCAGTTTTTCTTCAACGTTAATCCCGATTCCAAAACCGACATGGTCTTCGGATGTCGCGTTTCCCGTCGGATTAGTGAAAATATAACTATAAGAACCACCGCTTCCATCGCGTTCTCGATAAGATATTTCCTTGCGCCCCCCTACCCGGAGAACCAACCAATCATACCAGATATTTCTTTCGATTCCGAAGGAAATCGCTCCCCCCTGAATTGATTCCGAATTCCGGATATTCAACGCGGTGCTTGTGTACGAAAATCCTCCGCCGGGAATGTTCGTTATTCCGGTGGTACTTATTTCGTCTAGAATCCCTTCCACGCCTAACCAGAAAAATCCCCGATCCAAGGAGACATTCACGCCGCAACCCAAACGGAAGCGAGCCAGTTCCTGACCAGGGGCCCTTAAAATACTGTATTTGATAATTGGAACCAACTCGCCGTTGATAATCTCAAGGGTAGAGAATGTACGCGCGGAAAGGAAAAATGACCATTCCGGCTCGATATAGTCCGGTCCATACCCGATATAGGCGGTACCCAAGGCCAACTCAGCATCAACACTTCGAGCTATGGGCCAATTCAACCCCAAGTCCCCGCGTAAAAGCTTTACATTGATATCGCTATCCGGAATGGACTCGATTACACCGGACCTCAAATCAGCACCTTCCTGCACCGCAAAATAGATATGCGATCCAAGCATCCCCCCATTGGCGAAAGTGAAGCCTAAAAAGCCATCAAAATTCGTTGCGGATTCCGGAACTACCTTTCCGTCTGCGCTGTCTGGAATGACCGCCTGCAGTTCCGGGTCGATGCGGTTGAAGGCGCCACCCAGACTAATTTGTGGGTAAAGATTTGCCGACCCAGCATCCCTGGAAATCGAATGGGAAAAAATACCCCCAAACCAGGAATTCTCGGGATCCCGATTGTAACCGGCACCCTCCGATCCGGTTATTGCCAACCGTTCCAGGGCCCTCCTATCGGCGAGTCCCTGTTTGTATACTCCCAATTCGCCAATAAGAAAATTGGGAAAAACATTGATATTCGCCGGGTTTTCAAAGACGCTGATATCGTCCATGAAAAATGTGGCCCGTTTTCCCATGGATTCGACACGAGAATAGGTCGCATCAATATCCGGTACGAAAAAAAGTAGGCCAGCCGAAAGACCCAATGTCCTCAGCCATCCATGCTGCATACTCATATCCCCCTATGACCCAATCGCTTTTTCAGGCATACGGAATTTTCCCATAAATGCGCGGACAATGCACCAAAATACCAAAAAAAATAACCCCCTGTCGAAATCGACAGGGGGTTAAGGGAAAACCGAAAAGTTACACTATTCCGAGAAGGTGAACGGTACCGTTACGACATCGTTTCCCTTACCTTGGATTGGCTCAAATCTCCAACGGCGGATTTTATCCACGGTTTCCGCATCGAATTCGGATACTCCGGTGGTGCTGGAAACGATGGAAATATCGACAATAGCACCTCCAGGAGCGATAGCGAACCGGACGGTTACCTTGCCTTGAAATCCGGGGTGGATTTTAAGGTATTTATTGTAGGTATGCCGTAAACCAGGCGTATGTTGCCGGATGACACGAAGGATGGACTCGGTAGAACGTTGACCGCCGGACTGACCCATATCGATATCCGTAGCGGTTGGAGCTCTGAGGTTACCTTTCGCCTTGACGCCGATAGGACCGCTGTCGCCGCCTAAAAGTCCGCCCAACAAGTCATCGATGCCACCCGAACCCCCTGCCGCAAAACCTTCATTGAAAGCGGCATCGCTTTTACCACGGCGCCCTCCGATTCGGGTTTCACCGGTTTTAGTCAGACCCGAGACATTGTCAATGACCTTTTGGATATCGCGATTGAATTTCGCGTCCAGCAAATCATAGGCGTCCAAGGAGGAGTTGCGTGACTTGGAGCTGATAAGCTTAAGTACACCTTGGGAATTCGGGGCTTTAGGGTCCCCTTTACCTTTGGGCTTGGAGCTCGCTCCCGATTTCTTCTTGGGATCTGGTTGCTTTTTCTTTTCTTCCGGTTTGTCCTTTTTCATCTCATCAAGCTTCAGGACCACCTGCGTGGTATCTTCCGTAAAGGTTGACAAGGTAAACGGAATCAAAATCTCAACAGTCGTGACATAGAACCCAGCTGCAGCACCCAGAATGGCGCAGCCAAGCACAAAGTTACGGATTCGTTTATCCGATTCGACCGCGAAATAATCTTCCAGGTTTTCCGTATGCACGGGTTGCGAGGAGTTTTCAGGATTTGTGCTCATATATCCTCACCCTTTCTAGTGACGGCGAATTTGATGTTGTTATAACCCGCAAACCCGCAAGTTGCCATCACCTTCGTTACGACATCATATTCCGTATTCTTATCGAATTGCACAACGACCTTACCGGTTGACTCCTTAATAACACCCAGCATCTCCGCCCTGCGTTCTTCCTCACGTTTTTTGCTGAGAATTTCCAGCAGAGGCGCGACTATGAGACTATCCTGGCTGCGAACCTTTGCAGTTTCGACTATGACCTCATTATCGGCGAGAATCATAGTCGGTTCGCCCACAACAGTGAGCGAAACCTCTGTTGGACTCTTAGCCTGAGCGGACATCGGTAAAATCAGGTTGGAGTTGGAGGACATGAGATTACCCTCCGCGGACATAGTATTCAAAAGGAATACCAGTACGATGGTAAACATATCCATCATGGAAGTCAGTTGTAGCTGACTCGCACCTTGTCTGTGAATTTTCTTACTCATGGCTCAGGTTCCTCCCATCAGAGACAAAGCAACCCGGTCATAGCCTGCGGCTTTTGCCGCATCCATCACCTGTATGACTTTGTCGTAAATAATATCGTCTTCCGCAAGGATGACCACGTCATCCACATCGGGAGGCATCGGCTCACGAAGCCTATAGACCTGATTCACCTGTTCGAGCTGACGGGAAATCTCCTGATAGGCGGATAGCCGGGTGACCTTGCAAAAGGCCGCGGTTTGCGGATCCATTTTACGAATCACCTGATCCCCTATCAACCGATATTCCTGACCCACCGCGGGTACCGTGGTATACCAATTTCCGGCGGTATCGAGCAATGCGTTATCATCCGGACCAACTACGACATTCTTGAAAGTGCCGGGATCAGCCTCGTCCTTTTTCTCAATGGCGTGCAGGAAAATGGTTTCCTTTTCCTGCAATGTCATCAACCTGCCGTCGGTGGGAGAAAAAACCTTCTCGTCTTTGACGAAAGGCTTCCGGAACACGTGTTTATCGGAGGTGCTGCGGTATTCCACTTCTTCGAAGTAGAAAACGGTAGGCTGAAAGCCCGCTGCTGCACCAATCGTGATTCCCTTATGCCCGACGACAATGCTGAGATTCAGTAGGTTGGGATCGACGTTGGATGCCTGTTTAGGAGCATCCGTACGTTCAGGTAACGTGAGTTCCAGAATTCCCAATTTCTCGTAAATCGCCACCGAAAGAAGAAAAACGATAAGGACGGAAAAAAGGTTCATGATCGGAAGCAGATTGAGATCCGCTATTTTGTTGGATTTGACCTTAGATTCTTTCATTGGCTATTTTCCTTTTGGTTTCCGGGTCTTCCCGACCCGGAGTGTGCCAATTAAAGCAGATTCATGACCTTAACAGCTTTTTCTTCCAACTCTTCTTGCAATCTTTCGGCTTGCATGGCCAGAAGTCCATGAGCAAAAAGGGCGGGAATAGCGACAGCAAGACCAAACCAAGTGGTTGCCATAGCGATGGAAATACCATTGGCAAGAGCCTGGGGACGTTGTGCGGCCGGAAGATTTGCAACCGCATCAAAGGCCATGATAAGACCATAAATGGTTCCCAAAAGTCCAATCAAGGTGGACACATTGGCCACGGTGACGATGAGGTTAAGATAACGGTTAAGCCGGGGTGCCTCGGTCAAGTAGACCTCATCGACGGCCTTTTCAATGGCAGTCACGCCCTTCGCTTTGTTGTTGAGAACGGCCGAAATAACCTTGGCCAAGGGGAAATTCTGGGAAGCAGCCAAATGACCCGCCTCCGCCACTCGACCCGTCTGCAACAATTGCGCGATATTCCGCATGAAATTGCCGCGACCGAGAGAAGATTTGATCCAGATATAATAAACACGCTCAGCAACCAATGCCAGGGCAATTACCCCTGCACAGAGAATCGCCCACATAGCGGCCGAGCCGTCTCCCGAAAAACCCTGAAGAATATAACGCATTTTATTGCCCTTCCTAAATTTTAGTGATTAGAGTTAATAGAGTTATTAGAAATTCGATTGTAAAAAGTCAAAGATTAAAGTGAGCCACCCTGGTCCAAGAGTTTCACCTTGGATGCACCTATAATAGTCTCGAAAATGGAATTCCGCACATTTATTTTTAACCCCCTTGAAAATAACTGAAAAATATGACTATATCGAAAAGATTGGATTTAAGCTTCGTTTCAGCCACAGATGCAATGGATAGCAACCTGTTCTAGTTGCCCAAACTGGACCGGAGAGTGCTGATTTCCTCTTTTGCCTCAGCCTCCATTTGCCGGTACATATTGATTTTTTGATCATCTGTCAAAGAGTTGTTCTCGTAAATTTTTGCGATGCGTTCCATGTTAGTCGAGTATTTCTCATCATTAGTAGTTTCGGAGGCGCTCCCGGTTCGGGGTACGCTCGGAAGAGTTTCCGGTTTCAGACCCAGCTCTTCGGCTTCGGGCTCCAACTCCTGCAATCTTCGGGAAATTCTCGACTTGAATTCGTTTTCCAAAGCGAAATAGGAAGCAGCGCGCAAACCCTCTTTATAGATAGGTTTTGCTTGTTGTTCAGCTTCATAGGCTTTATCCTGCAAAGCGGCCTGATATGCTTCCCGTTCTTCTTTTTCCAATCCGCTCGGTAAGGGCGCGGATGCGAGTATTTTCCCCAAATCCTCAAAAGTTTGAGCCTTATGCCAATACATACTGAGAAATTTGACACCGGTGCTATCTACCCATGGACTACGAATGCCCTGGTTACGGGCCAGTTCAAGATTTTTCTCGTAAATTTCCCGGGCCTTGTCATAGTACCCCGGTAAGGCCATCTTGATTTGAATTTCTTCGGCGATTCTTTCTTCCTTACCCTTTGCTTGAATCCTTTCATCCCGGGAAATTTCTCCGATTTTTGCGAATACGTCTCCCATTCGCATAGTTGACCGCAAGGTCCATTCCTCCTCGCCTTGTTCAGCGGATTTGGCGAAATTGGTGATAGCCGGTGCCAGGTGGCCTTGCATGATTTTTGCATTATTCTGATTGTCTCGCTTGGATCCGTTCAAGCGAATCCCGGAAATTTTCTGAAAATAGCTGTCGCCGATAAGATACGCCGCCTCGGCAGCGAATAATGGAGGAAGGCCCTCGGATACACCATGCTTATCCTGGATTTGTACTACGGACCCCAAATGACTCAGACCCTTTTTTTCGTCTCCCATTTTCATGAAGCTCTTGCCGGCACCCAAATGAGCGCGGATTAGTTTGGGAATATCATTTTTATACTTCTGCGCGAATTCTTCATATGCCGCGGCGGCGCGCTTATGATCACCCTTTTTTTCCAGTATCAAGGGAACGGAAAATACGGCTTCCAAAGCATAGGTGCTTTTGGGATACTCGTCACCGAGAAGCTTATAAATACGGACAGCCTGGTCAAATTCATTGGAATTTTCATAAGTCTGGCCCGCATTATAAAGTAGCGAGGGGGTTTTATCCGATTTCGGATAATATTTATGGGCTAACACATAAGTTTCAGCCGAGGCTTTGGGATCAGGCACTTTTTCATAGGCTTGAGCAGCCCAACTGATTGATAAAAATCCCATGGAATCTTGGGGATATGCTTTTTGAACCATCAAAAAACTTTCCGCTGAGTTCCGATGTTTACCCTTTTCACCATAAATTGAGGCGGCTTTCAAAATACCGCGGATTGCCAGGGGTGACTTTGGATATTTTTGATGTATACTGGTCAGGATACGGGCAGCGTCCTCAACCCTCCCTGCTGTGTCGTAATGCAATCCCGCTTCGTAAAGGGCCTTGTCCGCAATTTCTACATCCTCGAAATCCCGTGCCATTTGACTGTATTTCAAAGCTGCAGCGGAATGATCTCCATTTCTTCCTTGAAACTCAGCTTGTTTGAATTGAGTTGAAGCCAAGGATTTCCGAACGTCTCCGTATTCCGGACCACTCTTCGGGATTCTACGAAGCAAGGCGCGGAATTGGGTTTCCGCCTTGTCAAAATGACCGGCTTCCAGATAGCTTTGACCTAAAGCGCGTTGAATCAGGTTCGTATGTTTATGATTCGGAAAATCTTTCAGCAATTTTTCCAAATTGGTGATGGCCCGGTCATATTGTTTGGCTTCGTAATGGACGAACGCGGCGTTATAGGCAAGATCCGGCGCAGTAGCCGACTTTCCATACATGGAGAGATACTTTTCTACGGTTGTGAAATAATCCCGGGTTTCGGTAGAATTATATGCGGCCGCTTTATCGTCGTTAAGACGGGACAGCGCCAGTTTTCGGTTTTCATCCATCATGACGACAGCATTGAAAGCCGCATCTTGCTTGGAAATGAGATCTTTCTTTTCCGCCGGCTTCTTGCCGTATTTCTCGATTGGAGCATTAGCGCACCACATCCATTCATCAGCCGACCGAGCATATTGCTTCATCTTTCCATATACTACGGCAAGATTCTGGTGAACCTGATAAATATCCCAGGAAGTTTCCGCGCTATAGCGGCTGAGATATCCTCGATAATGTTCTTCGGCTTTTCCGAGCAATTCCATATCGCCTT
Source organism: Fibrobacteria bacterium (assembly GCA_041746255.1). GTDB lineage: Bacteria > Fibrobacterota > Fibrobacteria > UBA11236 > UBA11236 > JBGTHM01. The sequence continues at coordinate 10,838 of JBGTHM010000115.1, forward strand.
CACCGACTTCACCTTGGGTATGGTAAAAAACCGGAATCTGATACATGGCAATTTTAATGGCCTTTTGCGCATCCTCAAAAGCCTTTTTATTGGACGAATTCTGTGTCGACCAGCTCGAATTAGGCGTATAGCGCTGTACCAGTTCCAAACGAGCTGCTTGCGCCTCTTCCGCCCTTTTTTGAATTACCAAGATCTCGACAATGATCAAATCGGCATTTGGCGCCCGGGGATAGGTAGGATCCCGCTGCAAAAGAAATTTAAAGGCATTGACGGATTCATCCAACCGATCATGCGCTTTGTTCTTCTGACCGATTTCGTAGTAAACGTCGTTTTCCCAGGGCTTTCCCTTGTCCCGCAAAAAGGATCGGGCGGCATCAAAACCATGGTCCATATCGGCCCAACTGGCCGCCATAAATTCCAAAGCTTCTTCCCGTAAATCGCATTTCAATTTTCCGGCATCACAAAGATCGACATATTGATAATAAAGCGAAGCCGCGCGCTCGAAGTCAGCCATATTGTAATAGGCTTCCGCATGGTGGTAGAGTGCCAAGCCGGCCTCGGGACCGGGATAGTTCACGGGAACTTTTTCATAGTGTTTGATGGCGCTCTGGTATTTTCGCTTCATCATCCAATACTCGCCCAGTCGCAGGTGGGAGGGAATGGTAAGCGGGTTATCGGGATACCGGGTCACAAGTAGATTGAGGAGTTCATAAGATCGGTCGGAATTACCTTGTAAATCGGCGATAAAGGCAGACCTAACCAAAGCGGGCGGAACGTCTTTATGGGTTGAATATTCCTTGAGGAACCGGTCGAAGTAAGCCATCGAGCCGTTATGATTGCGACGGGGCGCGACGGGCTCGGCGCCTCTACGATCCCGATCTTCCCACTTCGTATAGAGTTTTTCGTATTCTTCCTGCTTGATAAGAAACGCGTCTTCTTCATTTTGAAAAGTCAAATTGGCTACTTGAAAAATCGCCGAGGCGCATCTGTCGGTACGTTCGGTACAGCTATTCACATAATCCTGGAATTCTTTAATGCTCCGGTCACGGGATTCCATACGGGTTTTCAAGTCCTTTGGAGTCGCGTTTCCCTTTCTTTGCAATTCCTTTTGAACATCCGCACGATAACGCTCCAAGTCGCGTTTGTACTTCTCTACTCCCTTGCTGCGCTTATCGAGGCATTTGGAACGCTCAGGTTCACTCATGGCGTCGCATTTTTGCTGCCACTCATCCAGCTCAAGTTTACGTTTTTTCAGCTCAACCAAATTACTGGCGGATAGCGGGGCTGCAAATGCAACCACGCCGAGAACTACCAATATTCGGGAAAATTTGATTTTAAACATGCTTCTCTCCTAGATCAATAGCTTCGATAGCCCGGAAAGGAAGTTACTCCACTTCCAAATCTTGCAGTTCCTGTTGTGAGGGCAAGGCCTTTTCACCCTTGGAGCCTCTGACATTAATTACGGTTGCTTTGGTGAATTGCGCGTCGCGGATGATACGATCCTTGTTCGCAATGAATTTCTCCATTTGTTCCACACGGCGCATGAATTCCAAGTGGGCTTCGATTTGCCCGTGGATATTCTCGAACTTGGGACGCAGCTCTTCACGCTGCTGCAATACTCGAGGTGTAGGCAATTGGTTGGATAATTGCAGGGCTCGTTGTTGGACCTGCTGGAATTCCCCTTGGGTACCCATCAATTTCTGCCTCTGGTCCTGAATTTCAGCGGCGCTTATGGTTTTCTGCTCTGCGGAACGCATCGCATTGTCGAAGGAAGCAATGGACTTATCGTAGTCTTTGTCAAAATACTGGGTATATCCCATCAACAGGTGGGCTTCGGGAACAAGGAGGCTCCCCGGTGTTTTATTGATGATGTCGCTGGCATAAGCTTGAGCCTCTTTGAAGCGCTGCACTTTCAGAAAAGACCAGGCTAGACCTAAAAGGGCCTCATCATATTTGGTGCAGGTCGGGGAAACTTGCCCGTAATATTCAGCGGCCTTGACCAGCTGCGGGGGTTCGGCGCTGAAGTAGATATGCCCCAATTTGACGGCGGTTACTTCCTTCATCTCCTGCTCGGAAACATTGGTGGCCCTGGTTTGCAAAATATCCATGAAGGCGGACTCGGCTTCACGCATTCTTTTCAAATTGACATAGCTCATTCCCAATGTATAACGTGCGTAAACATAATTGGAGTTGCCTGGAAGAATAGGTGACAGGAGGGAAATGGCGGTTTGGTAATCCTTTTGGATGAACCGGATCTGGCCTTCAACGTAGTCGGCATCCGACTTGACATCGGAATCGGGGAAAAGGCTTCCGATTTGACGGTAGCGCTTGGTAGCCTCGTCGAATTTCCCTTCCTTATAGTCGATGTTCATCAACTGGAACATGTATTTGGGGCGCTGCTCCGAATCGGTGTATCGCTTGAGCGCGTCGTTATAGACATCGCGGGCCGCCTGATGCATACGCAGGTTTTCAAAGGATTTTCCCTTGTAAAAGGCGGCCTGATCCACGAGGTGAAAGGAAGGATATTTTGTGATAACCTTTCCGAAAGCATAGGACGCCAACAGGAATTTGCGGGCCAAGTAGAGGCGCATGGCTTCGCGGTAGGCGTTTTCGGGTTCGAGTTTCAACCTGCGATATCGGGCTTCGCCGATCCGTTCTTCGCGCGTGGGGCCTACGCGTGTAGTAGCCTTGAAGTTCCACACGAAACCACGGGATTTATCCTCCATGGATAGCTTGTCATGCGACATGTCCAAATCAAGCTGGAGATACCGGAAAAGATTGACGCGTTTAACATTGACGGTCGCTCCGAGTACCGGATAGCTGAGCTTGTTGAATTTGATTTTGAGGCCGAGCAGAGGGCTCAGGTAATAGGTAGCGCGTGCGCTACCAACGATATCGAGGCCTTCGGCTCCTTCGGTATCGATATGCACAAGGTCGATAGCGCTGATAGAACCGGCCAACTCGAGTCGGCGGTTGAACCCCCTCCAAAATACCGAAGTATTCATGTTCATTGGAATTTTGTAGGTACCCCCATCTGGCAATTCCACCAGAGGTTGCAAAACGTTCTGAATGGCCAGACCCAATTGCAGGTGGCCAAAACGCGAACTGCTCATAGGGTTGTAGCCCAAGCCAAAATCGATTCCATGGCCGAAGCTTTTGGTAATACCAAATGCGTCGAATTGAATAAGGGAGTAGTTGACGCCCAAGGCAATTTTATGCGACAACCCAGCCGGAAAGCCGAAAGGCATACGCATGGCATACGAGAGCGTATAGGCATTTTCAAGGTATACCGAATTGGTATTGTCGATGCGGGAGCCGTTCTCGAAAACCGAGAGGCCCAACGAATGATTGTAGCCAAAGGGATGAACGGCCGAAAGAAATTCCTGGCCGGCTTTTCCCGATATGGTCTGGAACAATCCGATACCGATTTCAATCTGATCATTCTCGGCGATGGAGGCCGGATTTACATAGATCGCGGTGTTGTCTCCATACTCCGAAAACCAGTCGTTTTGCTGGTAGAAATGCGGTTTGTACGGGGCCTGAGCCGAACTGAGGGACCAGGCGAGACCAACTAGGGCCGGAATAGTAATTATTCGCTTCAATTTACACGCTCCCCTATTCATCACTTAATCCGGTAAAATTCGATGCGACGATTGATTTGGCGACCCGCCGCGGTATTATTGGTCGCCTTCGGCTTGGTTGAACCATAGCCCTTGGCAACCAAACGACCTCCTTGAATTCCCCGGTTAACCAGGTATTCACGAACGGCATTGGCCCGGTCATAAGACAACTGATTATTGATTTTATCCGAGCCCGTATTATCGGTGTGTCCGGAAATTTCGAACCTACGATCCGGAACGGCCATCAATTGCTCATAGACATAATCCAGATGCTGGAAAGACTCTTCCAGGATTTCCGCGCTGCCCGTCGCGAAGACAATGCCTTCCACGATGAAATTTTCCTCGATAGGCTTGATCTCCCGTTTTGGCGGAGGCGGAGGCGGCGGTGGGGCCGGTTTGGTCATAACTACAGGAGGCGGTGGCGCAGGCTCCTCATAGGGTATCGGGTCAGGCGCGCGCTCAATTTGCGCAGGAACTTCTTTGGCCAACAATCCGATATCCACCTGTCCGTATCCGCGCCGGACCATGGGTGATTTGGAGGCTACAAAGAAATTCGGGCTTCCCAAGCTCGGGTTCAGAAACATCGGCTCATTGGAGATATTGGTTTTATTGACACGCGAATAGCGATTGAAGGGAATGACATTCTTGAAAATGTTATTGTAGATGATTTGCGATTGTCCCGAAGCGGGGTCGGAGTAGACGCCATATTCATGGTTTTCCATCAATATGTTGTTCCGAATCATGATACGGCTGGGGCCCTTAAGCGTCAGCCCGCTATATCCATTACGCAGGACGACATTGTTTTCAATGCGCGTATCAAGAGACTTGGCGCCCCAAGCCAGTATTCCGGACCATCGATTTCCATAGACGACGTTATTATAAATTTGAGGCAGCGAGATAAACGCACCGATACCAGCGCCCTGATTGTCGATAATCCAGTTGTGATGGATATATCCCGAAGCGTTTTCGCATAGGATGCCGTCAATTCCATTGGTGATGGTAAAGCGACCGATTTCGGATCCTGTGACCATGTAAACTGTCGGACCCTTGCGCATTCCGTCGATGATGCATTCGAGGGGGTTGGTACCCAGCAGGGTAACGCCCTGGACTAGAGTGATGTTCTCCCTGTAGCGACCGGGAGAAACCAGAACTGTGTCACCGTAGTCTGCGCTCGTAAGAGCCCCATTGATGGTGGGGAAGCCGCCCGGAACCCGAATCACTTTGGATTCGGTAATCGAGGGGACGAGCAAGGTGCAGCACAGCCATGCCGCGGGCAAATGTTTTCGCATAAAGTAATTCCCTACTATCCGAAGGTTACAATCACGACTGGATTAGGATGAAGTGGATTCAAATCCATGGGTAACTTATCCTCTGAACTGAATTAAGTCAAATGATTTTTGCCAAAAGATGCGGAGATTTCTTAAACGAGATACCCTTCTCAGGTAGTTTGGCATCCCAGAGGCGCAAGATGGAAAAAATTGCTAACTTGAACCACCTCCAATGAACGTGAAGGCGGCAAATAAACACCCGGTTTCATATACGTTCCTCCTCCAACTTGCAATACCCATGGTTAAGGGAGATTCCACCGGCATGAAAAGATTTTTCGGGGCAAGTTTAATCATCGGTTTTGCGATTTTCCAAGGATGCCAGAAGGATGGAACCGCTCCCGGCCAGGTTTTACGGGTCATAAACACTGCCGAGCCCGCCACTCTCGACTTACACAAGGCTACGGGGCAACCGGAGTTCAGAATCCTCGGCGCCCTGTTCGAGGGCTTGGTAACGCGCGGAACCGGTGGAAAGATTGAACCGGGGCTGGCCTATTCCTGGGATATTTCGGAAGACGGCCTGACTTATACTTTCCACCTTCGCCCCAGTTCCTGGTCGGACGGATCTCCGCTCAAGGCCGAGGAGATCGTCCGGTCCTGGAGAAGATTTGTCGACCCCCGAACCGCGAGCCAATATTCCGCCTTGCTGGGATCCGTAGTCAACGGCTCAGCCATCCGTCTGGGTGAAATGCCTCCCGATTCTCTCGGCATCGCCGCCCCTAACGATTCCACCGTCGTTGTCAGGCTCGAGCATCCCGTTGGTTTTTTTCTGCAATTATGCGCTTTTGAGCCCCTTTTCCCGATTCGTGTAGAAATCGCCGAAAAATACCAGGAAAGCTGGACCCGACCCGAGCATATTGTCGGGAATGGTCCCTTCCGCATGCTCTCCTGGAGCCGAAACCGGGATTTGGTGGTGGAAAAGAATCCCCATTATTGGGATTCGGCCTCGGTCACGCAAGCCCAGATTTCCTTCAAACCCGTAGAAGACCCACTTACCGCATATAATATGTTCCTAACGGGCGAAGCCCATTGGATCTTCAATATTCCTCCCAGCAAGTTGGAAGAGGCATCCCGAAAAGCGGAATACCATACTCAACCCATGTTCGGAACCTATTACTATTCCGTCAATTGCACCAAACCCGGCTTCGACTCCCCCGCCTTACGTAAAGCCCTGGCGTATGCCATCGACCGGAAAAAAATTGTTGACCATGTTCTAAAAGGCGGGCAGGTTCCCGCATCCGGTTTCCTTCCTCCTCTCGAAGGCTATGCCGGAGCCGGCATGGAATTGTATGACCCTGAAAAAGCCCGCCGTTTCCTGAAAGAAAGCGGCTTCAGCGCCGAAAATCCTCCGAAAGGCCTGCAAATTTTATTCAACAACAGTGAAACCCATAAAAGCGTGGCGGAAGTTGTACGGCAAATGTGGAGGGAGGAACTCGGTTTCGAAACGGAACTCGTCAATTACGAATGGAAGGTCTACCTGGATAATACCCGCAACCTGACCTATGCCTCCATTGCCCGTTCCTCCTGGATAGGGGACTTCGCGGATCCGGTTACCTTTTTGGAATTATCCGTCTCGGACAATGGAAACAACCGTACGGGTTATCGCAACCCTCGCTATGATCAGATGCTGGCGGAGTCGTGGACCATTCAGGATGCCGGAAAACGCATGCAGCACCTGCTGGAAGCCGAAAAGTTGCTTCTGGAGGATATGCCCGTCATACCCATTTATTATTACACCATCAACGAATTACGTAGCCGCTCCTTACGCGGCGCCGACGCCGACCCCCTGGGAATGTATTCCTGGAAACGGGTTTTTCTCGAGTCCGCCCACGGCGCACGGGATTGAGAAGCACCAGTGGAAAAGCGCATTCGGTTTTTTAAAAGGCTGGGTCTCCGGCTCCTGATAAACCTCTTTACGCTTTTCATCATCGTCAGCCTTTCCTACGCCATCATGAAGGTCGCGCCCGGAAACCCTTTTGAACAGGAAAGGGCGGTGAGTGCGGAGGTTCTGGCTGAGTTGAAGCTAAAGTATGAGTTCGGCTATTGGGAATATCTTTCCGGCGTATTCCTGAAGGGCGATTTCCGTTATTCCTATTCGCATCGTGACTTAAAAGTCATGGAGATTATCGGGGAGGCTTTGCCCGTCTCGCTGGAATTGGGGGCCTATGCCATGGCGCTCGCGGTTTTGATGGGGCTGGGCTGGGGCGTAAGTTCGGCCTTGGTACAGGGTAAAGGCTACCAGGCCTTGATACTCGGCGTGGCTATGCTGGGAATCGCCATTCCCAATTTCGTACTCGGCACGTTTTTGCAGTTGGTTTTCGCCTTGGAGTTGCAATGGACCCGTGTGGCCGGATGGGATGGATTTTCCGGTAAAATTTTACCCGTAATAACCTTGAGCCTGTCTTATATCGCCTATATCACGCGGATATCGCGGGGCAGCTTCTTGGAAAACCTGAATCGGGATTATGTCCGCACGGCCCGAGCCAAGGGGCTGGCCATGGGACGTATCTTGTGGAAGCATGTCTTACGGAACAGCCTATTACCCGTGGTCAATTACATGGCTCCCGCGGCGGCGGCCATCCTGACGGGAACCCTGGTTGTCGAGAAAATTTTCAATATTCCCGGCATGGGCCGATATTTCGTCGAATCCGTTTTCCAACGCGATTATCCTCTGGCGCTTGGAGTCATCATCGTATATTCGCTTTTTCTGCTCTCCTTGAATCTTATCGCGGATATTCTACAAACGCTTATCGATCCCCGGATAGAACTACAATGACGACCTCTGCCCTGTCAGCGGGAATTTCTCCGTGGCGAGCCGCCCTGCTGCAATTAGCACGCGATCGACGCGCCGTATTTTCCGGTGGATTTCTGGCCCTTTTGATTCTCTCGGTAATTTTCGGCCCCTGGGTGTTGCCGCATTTTGAAGCCCAGACTCTGGAATTGCAATTGGCTTCGCCCTCGCTCGGCAATTTATTGGGGACGGATCATTTAGGGCGGGACTTGCTGGCGCGTATTCTGGTGGGAGGCCGTCTTTCCCTGGCCATCGGAATTTTAGCTACTGTCGTGAGCGTGATTATCGGTACATCTTATGGTTGTATAGCCGGATTTTTCCATGAAAAGCTGGACCTGGTGATGATGCGGGTGGTTGACATCCTCTATACTCTGCCCTATATGTTTTTGGTCATCATTCTCATTTTTCTATTCGGAAAAAACATTTACGTGCTGTTTCTGGCGCTGGGGCTGGTCCAATGGCTTACCATCGCCCGTATTGTCAGGGGCCAGGTCCTTTCGTTGAAAAACGAGGAATTCATCCTGGCAGCTCGGGCGTTGGGGGTATCCCGGAGCCGGATTATCCTACGCCACATTATTCCGAATGTAATGGGAATAGTGATTATTTACGCCACCTTAACGGTGCCCAGCGTTATTTTGCAAGAAGCGTTTCTAAGCTTTTTGGGACTGAACGTCCAGAATTGCACCTGGGGGGTGTTGGTGGCCGAGGGGAAGGATTATATGGATTCGGCGTGGTGGCTGATAGTCTTCCCGGGAGCCGTTTTGACCCTGTGCCTACTTTGCATGAACTTTTTGGGCGATAGCTTACGGGATGCTTTGGATCCCACTTCCCGACCACGGTAAGGCCACCAGGGCCTTATTCCAATAAAAAAAGGCCTCATGGTTAATGGGGCCTTTTTGATGGTGAAATCCTGACCTTGGGCGGAGATTTACCGCCTAGGGCAGTGGATTAGGCGGACGGAGCCGAATCCGTAGTTTTCTTTTCGCTTTGAATTCCCACCCTTAAATCTTGGGAAATTTTCTTGATGTTCTGCAGAACCTTACGAGCCCGCGTGCCGGCGGATTTATTGCCGCGCTCGAACTTCTCGTATTCTTCTTTCAAAACGGCAATCTCGTTTTCCAAATCTTGAATTGTACTCATTGAACTAGACCTCCCGAGGTAAGAAATGTTTTTTAGGCTTTTCTTGGCCTATCGAACCTTTAAATTGCATAAGCGGATTAGAAATGTCAAACCGAAAACCCCTTTTTTATTTAAAATTCAAGGTTTCGGCAATAAAACATCCATTTTTTTGATAATTTCGACATATTCAGCTGCACGGGCAGTATCCGAACAACCCTCAACTCCGACCAAACCCGCCGATGAAGCGTAAAAAAGGACGGGAACGCCCATGTCCGTCCACCCTTGGAAGCGCATTTCCCTCCCCCATGAAAGGGTATCGACTTGGCCCTGCCAATAGCGGGTCATCTCTGCCAAACGCGCTTGGGCGGCCTTTCCCGGCAATCGAATGATTTGCGCGGTATCAATTTGACAGGGGTAGGCTACCGAAAAAGCGGGCGTTTCCCAAGAGAAACCCATGGGTTGCCCTAAATGTACCCGTTCACTGCCCGCCACTCTATGTAAACGGGGGAAAGCCCGAAAAACCTCGGGCAGGCGACCCAATTCAAAGTCTTTTAGGCTTTCCTGCAAATAGGCTTGAGGTACCAGGGCATGGTGGGAATAATGAACCTCCCCCAGAAAATGACCCAAATGGAATAGCAAAGAAGGTCCTTTGCGATACACCCCCTTGTCCAATTCCGCATCCGGAGGTGCATTCCGCTGAAATAGAAAATAGGCCCAATAATCCTGGGAAAATTCCCATAACCGCACCTCCAAGGTATCGTGTGCCACAAAAAAGAGACTGTGGATCTGTGCGGGTACTCGTTGTTCGAGATTCCCCATGCCGAAATCGACTAGCGTGTCGCGGGTATGCGCGGTTGTAGGACGACGCTCGAGCCAGTGGAACTCAGCCGGCCAATTCGGTTTCCTTTCCGGCTCCGGCCCGTTGCTACAAGCCATCAGGGCAATCCCAGCCCATGCCGAAAGCGTAAAACGTATTACACTCAAAGGATTTTACCCGGACAGAAACGCTCCAGCGGGCAGGAAGAACAGTTTCCCATCAAAGTTCTGCATTTCCAGGAATTGAGGCCGGAACGATTTAAAAAGGCTTCCAAGGGAATAAAGGCGCGCGTTGCGCCCCCTTCAACCGTCCTTTCCAAAAAGTTGTGATATTGCTCCAATCGTTGCGGCAAGGGAGGGTTGGAAACCCCCTTATAAGGCCCTACCCAACTCATAAAACGCACATGCCCCCCTGTGAGTGGAGGCATTATGGTTGGAACCCGCAGCGACCCGCTTAAGGATGCCAGCCCACATAGCCACAGGAAATAACGTGCTTTAAAGCGGTGCAGGGAGGTTTTTCCCATGAGGAAAATTTCCCGGGCCAGGAAAGCGACTTCCTCTTCCCCGTCGTTGCATTGTGAAAGCCTTTCCCTAAGGCCTCCATGCGTGAAAAAGAAATCGCAGACGCTGCGGAGGATTCCCGGCACCTTCAACAATAATGGCCATTGCCTCCAGGCAGGGACAGCGTTCACCGTCGACTGTAGGATGTCGAAGGGAATTTTATTTAAGCGGAATATTTGGTCGCCGATTTCTTGGTAGAGCTGGCCCAGCCCCTCGGAAAGGCGCTCCTCTCCAATTTCCTGAAAGAGAGCGCTGAAGTGCAATAACATTCCCAGGCCCTTATCGCTATCCGGAGCAAAGGGGAAAATTCCCTGGTGAGAATCCGAACTTTTAAAAAGGGATAAGGCCGTCGGTTTCTCCGCCGAAAACCGGTCGATATAGGCATTGAGTCCCTCGACCAGCGGCGCATTACGCTCCTGCCAATTCAACGGCTCAAACCCTGGCCCATTTTAACCGGTTTGCCCCCCGCGACGGGAAAATCCGGCTTGCATGCTTGGGTTAAGGCGCCGTCCAAAAGGAGTACTACGGTGGAACCCAATTCGAAACACCCAAGCTCTTCTCCTTTTCCGATAGGCAGGGTTGAGGGAGGCGTCCATTCTCGGATGGTTTTCACATGCGCTTCATTCGCAAGCATATCCGGTGTGAAGGCCAGAGAAATGCGACCCACATTGGTGGCTCCCACAAGAATGACCAGAGCCACGCCCTCCGTGGTTTTGATTTCAATGATAATACGCTCGTTGGCGGCGAAAAGCCCATCGATAGTCTGTACGCTCCACGGGTTTACGGGCCAAAGAGCGCCTGGAATATGCACCGCGCGAACGATTTCACCGCTGACGGGGGCATGGACGCGGTGGTAATTATGCGGGGCCAAATAGAGGGTGAAAAATGAGCCTCCCGAAAAGGAATCCGCTTTGAACCGACTCCGGGTCAATTGGGAAAACGAGTAGCGCCTCCCCTTCACCTGGGTCAACCACAAATCCGGAGATTCGAGCCATCCGGATTGGGTCAACAAACCGTCCACGGGCGATACCAGGGAATCAGGAGCAATAGGACGCTCACCCTTTTTCAATCGGCGTATGAAATAATCGCCTAGAGTTGCATATTGCGACGGCGGCGCCTCGGCCTCAAGGGTATTGATGCGGTAGAACCGAATGAATCGATCGCGGATGAGACCATGCAAACCGAAGGGGAAACGGGTCCGCACGATACGGCCCATGAGTCGGCTTAGCCAGTTTTTAGGCAGCAGAAGAAAAAGCACATAACGCATAGGGTACCTGTACGATTCACTGCCGTATGGGAAAGGAAATGTTGGTGCGGTCGGGCGGACTTGAACCGCCATGGGTTTGCACCCGCCAGCCCCTCAAGCTGGTGTGTCTACCAATTTCACCACGACCGCATCTTTGGATTTACGTCAATTTTCCTTTTCAGCTTTTCCGACCCGAGCAACAGTTGGTTATTCCTGCGTTTCCGGCTGGGGGGAAGTCTCAAGACCGGGAATACCTTCGGAGGGTGCGTCACCCGGCGTCATAGCAGGAAGAATAGTGGAAAGCCCCCTATCTCCGGCGGCACCCTTGAGTTCGGATTGCGCTTGCGGACTGGTACTATTGGCCATTGCGTTCAAAACCAAAATGACTACAAAAGAGGCCATAGCCACCCAAGTCGTCAATTTGGTTATGAAAGTCGCAGCGGATCCGCCGGAAAAGGCGGCGCCGCCTCCCATGCCGCCCAAGGCGCCGGCCAAGCCGCCGCCCTTATCGTTTTGCAGCAACACAAGTCCGATTAGCACGAAGCTGAGGAAGACGTGCAGGAGGAGAAGAAGTATGAACGAAATTGTCATGAATTCATCCGTTTTGGAATTTTCAAGCGGCCCTAATAATATCTATAAAACTGGACGCCTTCAAGGAAGCGCCGCCGATCAACCCACCGTCCACATCCGGCTGGCTTAGAAGCTCAGCTGCGTTCTCCGGCTTCATGCTGCCGCCGTATTGGATTCGGATGGCGCCCGCGGCGGAATCTCCGAAAAGTTCGACCAGTCTTTCCCGCACAAAACGATGCGCATCTTGCGCCTGCTGGGTGGTCGCCGTTTTACCGGTGCCAATGGCCCAAACCGGCTCATAAGCTAGAACCAACTTGATGGCTTGCTCAGGCGCCAAGCCTTTCAGGCTTCCCTTTACCTGTTCGGAAAGCACTTGTTCGGTTTGATCCGCTTCGCGCTGTTCCAGGGTTTCGCCGATACATACGATGGGAATAAGATTTTCCGCCAAGGCTTTTTTCACCTTACGGTTCACCGTTTCGTCGGTTTCCTGAAAATACGATCTTTGTTCGGAATGGCCCAATATCACATATTCGGCGCCGGCGTCGCGAATCATGTCGAATGAAACCTTTCCGGTGAAAGCGCCCGGGTTTTCCCAATGACCGTCTTGGGCGCCCACGCGCACCTTGCTTCCGGCAACGGCTTTGGCCACCTGCGCTAAAGCGATAAAGGTGGGGCATACCACCACGTCCACGCTTTCCCGTTGGGATATCGCCTCGAGAGCCGTGACGATTTCACGCGCCAGGCTTTCGGACTGTGCCAGGGATTGGTTCATTTTCCAATTGCCGGCGATGATTTTACGACGCATACGAATTTTCCTTGTTTATTTATCGGTTAGGGCGGCCACGCCCGGAAGCACTTTGCCTTCCAGAAATTCCAGGGAAGCGCCGCCACCCGTGGAAACGTGGGAAACTTGATCGGCCAAGCCGCGTTGTTCAATGGCCGCGGCCGAATCGCCACCACCAATAATGGTAATAGCCCCTTTTTCGGTGGCTTCGACCAAAGCTTCGGCAATCGCGAAAGTTCCGGCCGCGCTGGCGGGAATTTCAAAAACTCCCATGGGCCCGTTCCACACCACGGTCTTGGAGCCGACGATGATTCGGGCAAAATGCCTTACCGATTCAGGACCGATATCCACGCTTTCCATCTCGACGGGAATCCCCTTTTGGGAAACCGTGCTCATCGTCCCCAAAGTGCGGGCCTTGAAATCGAGCTTATCCGTCACCTTGAAGTCGATGGGAAGCTCGATTTTACCGCCGAAACTTTCCAGCAAGGACTTGGCCAGGTCTATTTTGTCGTTTTCAACCAGTGATTTACCGATTTCCAGTCCCATGGCTTTCAAAAAGGTATAAGCCATCCCGCCGCCGATGAGCAATTTATCCACCTTGGGTAGGAGCGCCTGCATCACATCGATCTTGCCGGAAATTTTGGCGCCACCGATAATGGATACAAAGGGACGCGCGGGATTCTCCAGCGCACCCCCAAGAAAATCGAGTTCCTTTTTCATCAAGTAACCGGAAGCGCTCTGCTTGATGAAACGGGTAATTCCTTCGGTGGAGGCGTGGGCGCGATGCGCCGAACCGAAGGCGTCGTTCACATAAAGGTCGGCTAGCGCGGCCAATTTCTTCGCGAAACCTGTTTCGTTTTCTTCCTCTTCGGCATGGAAACGCAGATTTTCGAGGAGGAGAATCTGGCCGTCGGCAAGTGCATTAACGGCTTGTTCGGCCTGGGGTCCGACGCATTCCCGGGAGAAGGCTACGGGACGGCCCAGTAAATCGGCGAGGACCTTGGCGACCGGTTCCAGGCTCATCCCCTCGGTAGGCTTACCTTTTGGCCGTCCGAGGTGGGACATTAGAATGGTTTTAGCCCCCTGGCCCTGTAAAAATCGGATGGTGGGTAGGGATTCGCGCAAGCGCTTGTCACTTTCCACCACACCGTTCTTAAGAGGCACGTTGAAATCCACCCTGACGATAACGCGTTTTCCCGCGACATCAAGATCTTCCACGAAGAGCTTGGCCATTCGGCATTCCTTTCAAATGAGACATCGGTAGAAAAAGAGCCGCCGCGTATCGACACGGGGCTCTTTTTGGAATTAAGACACTTTTGCGATATGATTCATCAAATCGACAAGTTTGTTGGAATAGCCCCACTCGTTGTCGTACCAGGCGACCAATTTTACGAAAGTGTCGTTCAATGCGATGCCGGCATCGGCGTCAAAAATACAGGTACGGGCGTCACCCAGAAAATCGGTGGAAACCACCGCGTCTTCGGTATATCCCATGATACCCTGCATGTCGGTTTCGGACGCTTTCTTCATGGCGGCTTTTATTTCGTCATACTTGGCTGGCTTGGCCAACTTGCAGGTCAAATCCACCACGGAAACGTCGGGGGTGGGAACTCGGAAGGCCATACCGGTCAGCTTGCCATTGAGATCGGGAATCACCTTGCCCACGGCTTTGGCGGCGCCGGTGGAGCTGGGGATGATGTTTTGGGCTGCGCCGCGTCCACCGCGCCAATCTTTGGCGGAGGGGCCATCCACGGTTTTCTGGGTGGCGGTGGTGGCATGGACGGTGGTCATGAGGGCTTCGACAATGCCCCAATTGTCATGGACCACTTTGGCCAAGGGAGCCAGGCAATTGGTCGTACAGCTGGCATTGGAAACCACATGTTGATCCGGCTTGTAGGATTTGTGATTGACGCCCATGACGAACATGGGGGCATCGGGGGAAGGCGCGGAGATGACGACTTTGCGCGCGCCAGCCTGCAAATGCAAATTGGCCTTTTCCACGTTGGTGAAAAAGCCGGTTGACTCGACTACGAAAGCGGCGCCGACATCGCCCCATTTCAAATCACCTGGATTTCTTTCGGCGGTGACGCGGATGGCCTTGCCGTTGACGACCAGCTTTCCGTCGGAAACCGAAACCTCCCCCTGGAAACGGCCATGGGTGGAATCGTAGCGGAGCATATAGGCCATGTATTCCACGTCGATGAGATCGTTGATTCCGACGACTTCGATGTCGTTCCTGAGGATGGCGGCGCGAAAGGCCAAGCGGCCAATTCTTCCAAACCCGTTGATTCCTACCTTAATAGTCACTTTTCATTCTCCTACGCTGTTATGAGACCAGGTTCTATTTATTGGTTTCGAGCCAGAAATGTAAACGAGCCGGCTCTCGGCTGCAAGGCGCTTAAGGAAGCGGTTATTTCCGAATCTTCAGGGCGGAAACCCGTATCGATCCCGATTTTTGTCGATTATCATAGTCGCAATGATTTTGGGAACGTACTCGTTGGTTTCCTGGGCCAGATATCCCATACGGTAAATATACCAGAAATCTCTGTTATTGACGGGGTCGTCAATCCGACGCAAGGCCCCACGCACACGGCCTTCACCGGCATTGTATGCCGCCATCGCCAAGGCCACGTCTCCGAATTCGGCGTAAAGCCGCTTGAGATAGCGTATCGCCGCCCGCGTCGACATCAACGGGTTGGTCCGTTGATCCTGGGCGATGGGCGCTGAGCGCCAATCGTTCGGGACATGCAAACCGTAATCCCGGCCCGTGGCCGGCATGAACTGCCACAAGCCTCGTGCGCCCGCGCTGCTCACAATGGCCGTATCCAAACCACTCTCATGCACGGCCAAATAGAAAAAGGCCAAAGGCATTCCCGCATCGAGCAATTCGCGCTGGATGAGGTCGTAATACCGGCTCTTGCGGGTAAGCGCAAGCTGGATGGAGTTTTTTACCGAGGTGCGCGTAAAAGTGCGAATGTGCTTCTCGACCTGCGCGATAAAAATATCGGGAACCACGTAATTCTGCTTCCCGAAGCCTTCCAGGATAATCTGGATTTCTTTTCCCAGGGGATTGGAATAAGTGTTGATGAGATCCTTCGACCGCAAATGGCCGCGAAGGTTCATCAACTGCCTTTCGGCGGCGCGCAACTGGGCCACCATCATGCTTTTTTCCGAATCCTGCCCGGGTTCCGGCGCATCGGACCCGGTTTCCATGTGGGCGAGTTTTGCTTCCAATTGTTCGATGTTGGCAAATAATTTTTCCTGTTGGACCAGGCGTTTCCGGTAGACAAATATTTGCACTACCAACATTATTATTACAATAAGGGAAACCGAGGCGATACCCCCCGCCACCCATCTCCCCCGCCTACGCGAACGGGAATAGGTTTCCGCGGCGTGGCCGATCATGCGGGCGTCGCGTTTCCCCAGGGCATTGCTGGCTACCAGACGTTTGACACGCCCGGAATTACGCATCAAATCCTTGATTTCCTCTTCACCCGCCTCATCTTCGGATATGCGCTGAGCCAAACCCAGGGTAAAGCTGCCCGCATCGATTCCGGAGGCGACGGAAGGCGCCATCGGCGCCGTCGAGGGCATTTCCGGCCGGGTGGGTGAGCCCGGGGGAAGCGAGTTTTCCCTCGACCCGGAAAATCCGCCCGTACTTTTATCATAACGGAGGCCGGGAGTCAGCGGCATGCTGCGGGAGAAGGTCTCGGTGCCACCGGTTTGCACGCGTAATTTGGGTCCGTTTTGCCCCAAACTGACAACTTCGTTGAGGGCCAATCGATGTTCGAAAACCCGCACTCCATTGACGAAGACTCCGTTACGGCTGTCCAGGTCGCGTAAAATCAAATCGCCGCCCACCCGCTCGACAACCGCATGCCTGCCGGATACCAATCCGGCGTCGGGACCGGTGAAGGTTACGGTGTTTTCGGGCGATCGACCTAAACCCACCTTGTCCTCGATTTTTATTTTCCGGCCCGCCTTGGATCCGGAGATGACATGGAGAAATAAGTCGTCCATTATCGAGACGGGGCGAGTGGGGTTAGAGGCGGAAACCGTACGGTATCGGCGCCCACGGCTCCGTTGGCCCAATTGCAGCCGGACGCCGAAGCATCCCTGATCTGGGTTTCCGTGCGTAACTCTTGCGTAGAGAAAGCTTTTGCCGGTCCATCGTGCACATCCTGATCTTCCACCAACAAATATTTATCCCGGAAATCGCCGGGAGAGGCGTTTTCGGCAAGCATGCCTTCCAAAAAAGTCACCAGTGCGGGTTGGAAAAGACAGCGCTCCGCAACGGGGCCTGCCACGCGGCGGGCCACGCGACCGGCGAAAAGAAAAATTCGCGCGGCCTCAGGATGGGTGCGTAAAAAGTTTATCCAGGCCTGTGATTCGCTTTCGGAATCCATTTCAAATTGAATACACATCGCGGCCTGTAGCGAAGCGCCGAGCCAGGCCAATTTATCCCATTCGGCGACGTCGGCCTGTGGATCGGAAGCGAGCCCTACTCGCACATAGGGAAAACACAGCGCCGCGACCCGGGCATCACCGGCCTCTCCATTCGCATAAGGTTTTAAGTATTCCCCCAATTCCCCGGCCCTCCAGGTATTAGGTACCAAATGAATGATTTGCTTTTTCCGCCCATTGGCCTTTTTGGCCAACCGGTTTAATCCCACCAGAAATGCAAGGGTCTGTTCAATACGGGGATCGGAAAGCAAGGCATCCAGAGCCTTTCCCGCTGCCTGGCGAAGTTCTTTTAAGAGCCCGGCAACACCTGACTCGTTGAGTTCAAATCCCGTGGCTTGGCCACCCACGGCGGCTATCAACTCTTGCACGCCACCTACCCCGCTTTGCGTGGAGCCTTCTGAAGTCCGAAAAGAACTTTCCAGGACCCGGTTCCGGTAAAACGCCGGTAATTGCAAAAGGTCTAGGTTGCGCTTGGCTTCGGCGAAGGGAATTTGCCGTTTCAGAACCCGCTCGAGAAGGGCGACCAAATCATCGAGAAGTGCGAGTGAATCCACACCGCGTAAGGCTATCGGTGGTTTTAGGGCGGCTATACCCTCGACTCCCCAATGCACGGGTCCGGGTCCTTGCGTCCAAGGCAAATGGAGATCGATTTCCAAATCGGCGCGTACCGCGATAGCCTGGGCCAAATCGTCGCGGGCGAAGTTATTGAAGGCTACCGGCCCATTGAGAGAGAGTTCCGTGGGAGCCGACAAGACATAATGCCAAACCGAATCGGCTTGGGTTCGAGGAAGAACGGCGGCGGAGGGATTGTTTCCGGCAATCGGGTCTGTATGCGACTCGGATAACGAAGCGTCAAGCCCGACTTTGACGCTGTGGATTTCTTCTCCCATGCTGTTCCAATTGTGGCGGTTCGATTGAGTTGAATTGAATTGGCCAAGCGGGGTTTCCGGCGTTATGATTACTGGATGTCACGCGCTTGAAGGGTTAATTTAATTAATTACCTGGGTTCGAGGCGTTTACGAATAAGCGGGAAAAAGGATTTTTCCTACGTTATGCTGGATAGAGGCAGGTTTATCGCACCCTTAATCGCAAAAAAGCAGCCGTTCATTCATGTTTAGCCGAATCCAATCCCATATACCGTTTTCCTATACGGCCATTCGGTGGTGCCTGCCCTTGCTGGGATCGCTGCTTTTATGGGGCTGTGGATCCTCAGGAAAAAGCCTGCGTACGAAAGCCTGGGCCACGAACGACTCACTGGCCTACGGGTTGCCGGGAGGAGTGGATTTACCCGCATACCTTCCCTATTTTGAGGGTTTTTCCAGTGGCGCCGGATTCGGTTTACGGGCAGAACCCGGGACCTGGGTGCAAATCCCATCCGAAAGAACGGTGCAAGGTCTTCCCCTGCTGACTGCCGTTGAAGCACGCGAAAGGCATACCCGACTCCGGATTTTTGAAACACGCCGATATGCGGGAATTCCCGATTCCACTGAATTTTTGGAAATGCTGGGCTTTCTCTTTAAACTCGGACCTTGCAACGCGGCCGCGATCCCGAAAACCACGGTGGAAGGGATGATGATAAACCCGGAACCTGCAATCCTATGCGATACGGGAGATACCCTTTACCACTGGGCCACCCTGGTACAACTCGACAGTACCGTATTGCTTGCTTTGGTGGAATCCAAACTCCCCATGGACCGCGAAAAGGCCGGTTCCTGGCAAAACCTGAACCTCAGTCTAAAAGAGGAAAGCGACGTTCCCCCCGAAACCGAAGAAGCTTCGCAATCCTTTATGGCCGCGGTATTGAATGCCTCGGGTCTGAAGGCTTTGGAAGATTCGTTGCATGTTCTCGCCATGGAGCGTTTTCAATCCGCTCTGAAATTGGACAGCGCTTGTGCTTCCTGCCTCATCAACATCGTGGGGCTCCACCAATTCCGTAATCAAAATGCCGCGGGCATAACGGAGCTAACTCGGCACGCTGGCCTGGTAGCCTCATCCTGGCGTCTCATGTCCATTTTTGGGTCGCTCTATGAAGCCGTCGGCGACTTTGAAGAGGCCAAGAATTGGGCGCTTCGATCGCTGGAGAAAAACCCGGACGATTTGGAAACCCTTATTAACCTGAGTGATGCTCTATGGGGTCTCGGCGATCGGGTCCGTTCGAAGACGGTCTTGCTTAAACCCTATGGTATCAGGCCTAATTTCCGGCTCGCCGTCTACCTGGCCAGTACCCACCTGGGACTGGAGGAGTTCGAAAAGGCCTTGGAAGTACTGCAAACCGCCCACCGCGAAAGCGAGCCCGACAAACGCTCCACCGAGTTTACCCTGCGGGCCCTCCTGGGTCTGAAACGTTATGAGGATGCTTTGGCGTTTTTACGCAAAAAACCCGATAGCGTAACCCACACCTCGGCTAACCTGTACCTTCAGGGTGTCGCCGAATTCCATCTCAAGCTGTATCGGCTGGCATCCCAATCCCTGAGTCAAGCCCTTGAACTGGACGGAACCAATCGGGAAGCCCAGCAACTGGCCACACAGACGTCGGCCATAATCGGAAACAAGTCGAACCATATCCTGCGAACCCCCATCGCTCCCCTGCGAACCGAATCCGTTTTGAAAAAAGCCCTCAACCTGATCACAACTCCCGAGGCGCGCCAGGCCGCTACGGAACACCCCTACATCGTCCTCAACCGGCATATCGCCTACCGGTGGGCACCGAACGGCAAGTGGAAACGCACGGAGCATCAATTGAGCTACGTCCCGGACGGCGCAAAACTCATCCGTTTTTCCGAGCTCACCTATAACGTGGTTCCGGGCTATAGCCGCTTTCATGTAAACATGTTCCGGATCTACGATGCGAAGTTGAAACCCGTGGGTGACGGCGATATTTCCCGTTATTATGTGACAAAAAATCACAATACCACCTTGCATCCGGAAAACCTGCTCATCCACCTCCCCATTGAGGCGAGACCGGGAGCTTTTTTCCTGGAGGTGGTGACTACCGAAGAAGCGGAAAACCCGTCTCCCGAATTTCCCTACCTCGATTATGTCAACTCATCGGCTTATCCGGTATTGCGAACCCGTTTCGATATTCTTTCTCCGCCTTCGGGTTTGCGAGTGGACGCCTTCGGGGGAGGCCAGGTGGACAGCTCCGCTCGCATGACCACCATCGAGCTTTCCGAAGCGCTCATCGCCGAACCCGAACGGTTCAGCCCCGCCCTGGATCAAATAGCCGGAGGCTTTTCCGCCGCCCCACTTAAAACCTGGAAGGAAGTGGGAGAGGATTATCTGCATCGGCTCCACGCGGAAGGAATTCGACTCGACAGCGTTCCGCTGGCGGTGCGGGAGGTGACGGGTGAAGCCATGCAAGGCGCGACGGGCGATCCCGTGCTTACGCTCTACCGTTTCGTACGCGACTCCATCCGCTATACCAATTACGAGTTCAACCTGCACGCCATGGTGCCGACCACGCCCGAGGCGGTGCTGGAAAAACGGATTTCCGACTGCAAGGGCCATGCCGTATTGCTCGCGCAAATGCTGATCACCTTAGGCATCGAAGCGCGCCTGAGTCTCGTGCATCTTACCCAAACCGGGTTTGCCAATCAGCCCAGTCTACACCAATTCAATCACATGATAGTGCATGTGCCCGCTCGCGAAGGCAGGGAGGAACTCTTCCTCGATCCCACGGAAAAATTCCAACCCTTTCGCTCCTCTCCGCTGGCCTTGGAAGGGAAGAACGTACTTTCGCTCCATCCAGGCCGTTCCGCTCTGACCACCATTCCCGAGGTCCATAAACCAGGGGAGCATGGTGTCCGCATTTTTCATGTTCTCAACGTGGCCCCCGACCAATCCGCCTCCGGAGTCGACAGCGTTGTCATGACGGGGAAAATCGCAGCGGAGTTCCGTTCCCAATTGTCGAGGTGGAAATTCAATTACCAGCGCAGCGCTAACATTTTGAGCTGGCTGGCCGAAAGCTATCCCCATTTCACGGACGAAAATTTCACCATTTTGAACGAGAAGGATCCGGATAAACCGTTGATCATGTTACTGAAGTACCGGCATAAATTCCTTTTCCAGGCGCATATGGAGGAATTCGTGCACTACCCCAAACTGGAGTTGAGTTTTCTGCGCTATCCCAAACCCCAGTCCCGTAAAGCCCCCATCTATATTCCCCATGAAGTGGAAATAAATTCCCAATGGATTTACCGCATTCCCAGCGGTTATGCCTGGAGGTCGCTATCGTTGGACCGTGAATTTTCAGGCCGGAATCTGCATTGGAAATTGTCGATTAACCACGCGAAACCGGAAGAAATCCTGATCTTGCAGAATTGGCAGGTTTCTCCCTTTCTGGCCTCGCCCGACGAATACGAGGCGATACGTAAGGAGTGGGACTCGATTCTGGGTAGTGCTGAGCTCAAATTGATGTTAGTCCGCAAATAAGCGGTTTTCCCACACCCGGATAAGCCACCCCGCCGCGCGCTTTTCTCCCCCGCCCAGACCAGGTATTCCCCGCGAATTTTTACCTTTGCTCCTATTCAGAAAAATCATTCGGGAAGGACTCATGACCACTCCATTGAACAAATTCAGTTCGCGCCTCACCCAAAACGTGGACCAGCCCGGCTCCAAAGCCATGTTGTACGCCCTGGGACTTAGCGACGACGATATGCAAAAGGCCCAGGTCGGCATCGCCTCCACGGGTTACGAGGGCAACCCCTGCAACATGCACCTTAACGATTTGGCCAAGCATATCAAGGGCGGCGTGCAGGAAGCGGGTCTGCTCGGCCTCATCTTCCATACCATCGGGGTGAGCGACGGCATTTCCATGGGTACCGAAGGCATGAACTATTCCCTGCAATCGCGTGACCTGATTGCCGATTCCATCGAAACCGTAATGGCTTCGATGTGGTATGACGCCAATATTTCGGTAGTGGGATGCGACAAGAACATGCCGGGTTCGGTGATGGCCATGGGAAGGATTAACCGGCCTTCCATCATGGTTTATGGCGGCACCATTTTACCGGGTCATCTCGACGGCAAAACGCTGGACGTGGTTTCGGCCTTCGAAGCCTATGGAGAATATCTCTCCGGAGCGAAAACCGAAGCCGAGGTGAACGAAGTCTTGAAGCATGCCTGTCCGGGCCAAGGCGCCTGCGGCGGCATGTACACGGCCAATACCATGGCCTCGGCCATCGAAACCCTGGGTCTCACCCTTCCCTATGGCTCATCGAGCCCGGCGGTAAGCGATGAAAAATTCCGCGAATGCCTAAGGGCGGGAGCGGCCATCCGCGTATTGCTGGAAAGGGATATCAAACCGCGCGACATCATGACGCGCCAAGCCTTCGAAAATGCCATGGTGATTGTCATGGCTCTGGGCGGCTCCACCAATGCCGTGCTTCACCTCATCGCCATGGCCAAATCCGTCG
The DNA here is from genome assembly GCA_041746255.1 of Fibrobacteria bacterium. Lineage (GTDB taxonomy): Bacteria > Fibrobacterota > Fibrobacteria > UBA11236 > UBA11236 > JBGTHM01. Next base: position 33,548 of record JBGTHM010000115.1, read on the forward strand.
ACGTGAAACTCACCATCGACGATTTCCAGAAAACCAGCGACCGAACTCCCTTTATCGCCGACTTGAAGCCCAGCGGCAAATTCGTGATGGAGGATTTGCACAAAGTCGGAGGCGTGCCCGCCGTACAGAAACTCCTGCTCAAAGAAGGCTTGCTCACGGGCGATTGCCTCACCGTAACCGGAAAAACCCTGGCGGAAAACCTGGAGGATTTACCGGGTTTAACCGCAGGACAAAAAATCATTTATCCCCTGAGCCAACCCATCAAGGCTTCCGGGCATTTGCGCATCCTCTATGGAAACCTGGCTCCCAAGGGCGCCGTCGCCAAGATCACGGGTAAAGAAGGGCTTTCCTTTACCGGCCCCGCACGCGTGTTCGAATCGGAAGAAGAATGCATCCTGGCTTTGGAGCAAAAACGCATCCGGGCCGGCGACGTGGCCGTCATTCGTTACGAAGGCCCCAAGGGCGGTCCGGGCATGAGTGAAATGCTCAAGGTCACTTCCGCCATCATGGGCGCGGGACTGGGAAAATCGGTGGCTTTGCTCACCGACGGCCGCTTTTCCGGAGGCACGCATGGATTCGTTGTCGGGCATATCACGCCTGAAGCCCAGGAAGGAGGAACCATCGGCTTATTGGTCGACGGCGACGTAATCACCATCGACGCCGTGAAAAATTCTTTGGAAGTGGATCTCACCGAGGCGGATTTGGCCGAGCGGCGCAAAAGTTGGAAGGCTCCTCCCTATAAGGCGGTGAAGGGGACGTTGTACAAATACATCAAAACCGTGAGCCCCGCCTCCGAAGGTTGCGTCACCGACGCCTGAGAATTGCCATGCAGCCATTAAGCGCCCGGTCACAGGGACTGAAGCCCTCGCAAACAGTGGCCATCGATACACGCTATAAGGAGCTGAAATCCCAGGGCGCGGATATCATCAGCCTGGCGGCGGGTGAACCGGATTTCGATACACCCGAAGGCGCAAAAAACGCGGCCATCGATTCCATTCGGGGGGGCTTGACCAAGTATACGGCCGTAACCGGCTTGCCGGAATTGCGTAAAGCGCTCTCCATCCATTTACAGGAAAGCCGCGGCGTGGCTTATTCACCCGAAGAAATCGTGGTTTCCGGCGGGGCCAAAACCTGCGTGTTCAACGCCTTGCAGGCCCTATGCGATGCCGGCGACGAAGTGTTGGTTCCTTCGCCCTACTGGGTGACCTATCCGGAGTTGGTGCGTTTTGTAGGCGGCGTACCGGTGATTCTGCCGACATCGCCCGCATCCGGTTTCAAAATCTCCGCCGCTCAATTACGCGACGCCCTTACTCCTCGCAGTAAGGCTCTGATGCTTAATTCTCCCAGCAATCCCACGGGGGCGATGTATACTGAAGATGAGTTGGGTGAGATCGCGGAAGTGCTGGTGGAGAATGACCTGTACTGCATATCGGATGAGATTTACGGAAGCCTTTGCTACGGGGATGCCCACCACACCAGTCCCGCGGCGGTAAGTTCAGACATGCGGGAGCGCACCCTGCTCATCGACGGCTTTTCCAAAAGCCATGCCATGACGGGATGGCGACTGGGTTTTCTCGCCGCCCCCCTATCCATCGCCCGTACGGTGGCAAGCATTCAAAGCCAAACCACGCACCACCCGGCCAACGCCTCGCAAATCGCGGGCCTGGCGGCGCTGAAAGACGGCGGCGCATTTACCCGTGCCATGACCCGGGAATTCACGCAACGCAGAAGTTACGTGCTCGATCGCTTGGCCGCCCTGCCGGGCGTAAGCGCCTTTCCGCCCCAGGGCGCGTTCTACGTCTTCTTTTCGGTGCGGGAGGCGTTAGCCCGCAAAGGCGGCGTGTCCTCGTTGGATTTCTGCCGGTATTTGCTTGAGGAAAAAGGCTTGGCCCTGGTTCCCGGCGAGGGATTCGGCATGGAAGGCTTCGTACGCCTTTCCTTCGCGGCCTCTCCGGATAATTTACGCCTGGGTCTTGATCGCCTGGAAGCGGGCCTGCAAGATTTCCTATAATTAACCGCATCACAGACCGACGGCGCGGGTTCCGCCGGATGCGTGGAAAGGACTCGCATGGAATACAGCAGAGTGCAGGATTTCCAGATTCATCCCAATCAACCCGCGCAATTCGCGGGATACCAAATCCTGGAGCATCTGGGCAAGGGCGGCATGGGCGATGTTTACAAAGCCCTGCAAATCGGCTTGGATAGGACCGTGGCCCTGAAAATCCTGCCTTCCCTCCTCGCCCGTAATCCCCAATTTTCCGAACGTTTTTTCTCGGAAGCCTATGCGATTTCACGACTCCAACACCAGAATATCGTAACCATCTACGACTATGGCGAAGAAAATTACCAGAAATACATCGCCATGCAATACGTGCAAGGCCCCACATTAAGCCAATTGCTTAAGCAAAACGGTCCGCTCAATTGGCCGCGTATCATCCACATCACCAAGCAAATCGGGCGCGGACTCAAATATGCGCATCAAAGCGATATCGTCCATCGCGACATCAAATCCGGCAACATCATGGTGGAGGCGGGAGATCGCGTCTATATCTCCGACTTCGGCATTGCCAAGGTCATCGACGCCCCCAATATTACGACTACGGGCATGACCATGGGCACACCGGAATATATGGCGCCGGAACAATGCCAGGGCGGAATCGTAGACGGACAAAGCGACATTTACGGTCTCGGCATCATCCTGTTCGAACTGGTTACGGGAAAGCCTCCCTTTTTGGCCGACACCTCGCTGGCCGTCGCCTTCAAGCAAGTTCACGAAGCGCCGCCGCTGCTCAGCCAAATCAGGCGCGACATACCGCCCCGGCTGGAACTCATCGTGGCCAAGTGCCTGAAAAAAGATAAGGCCGACCGCTATAAAAATGCCGATGAATTATTACACGATCTCGACTCGGTGGATAAGCCCTCCCCTATTCAGGTAGATGTTCCCGCCGCCCCGAGCAACCAGCGTATTACCGACCGCCGGGAAATGCCCCGGCGACGGGGGCTGACACCGCAAATCCGTCGGCGGGTGGAATTCCTTCAACCCGTATTGATAGTCATCTTGTTTCTGGGTCTGGCCTATGCCTGGATTCGCCCCACGGCGAACCCCGGCTTACACCTTGCCTCGCCAGTAGCCGCGGAAGGAAAAATATTTTCCGACGGTGTCGGCGAATATCCCCCGCAACTAGCGGTCGATGGAGACCCCACCACCGCTTGGGTAACCCTTCCTTTGAACGTAACCGCGGATGCGGAGTTACGCCTGCCGGTGCCCCCAGGACATTTACTGATGGGAATCACCCTGGAGGTGGGACCGGCGGGAGAAAGCACCGGCATCCTGCTCGGCGCCCCATCCCGGGTAATCGTCGGGTTACGGGGGGAAGAGCCGCGCCCGTTTGATTTACTCGCCACATCCGCTCCACAATACCTTCCCTTGTCTGGTTCGACCTCAGGCGATGTGTCCCTGCGTTTCGAAGCTCCGGAAAATTCGCCGCCTCTGGCGGTACGCGAACTGCGCCTGGCCCTGCTCCCGCTCTGAAATGACGGTCTTGCGCGAAAACCATAAGCAACTGGGCGCGCGCGGCGAAGCCCTGGCTCTTGAGCATTTGCTGGGCAAGGGCTACCGCTTGCGCGAAAAGAATTTCCGCAACCGCGCGGGCGAAATCGATCTGATCGTGGATTCGCCCGAGGGCACCCTGGTATTCGTGGAGGTGAAAACCGACCGCTCCGGCCAGGCGGGAATCCCCGAAGGCTGGGTGCAGGCCAAAAAAATGCGCCAACTGCAAAGACTGGCCCAACGTTTTTGCCATGAAAGAGGGCAGACGGAGCGGGACATGCGTTTCGACGTAGTGGGCATCAGCCTGCGTGAGAACGGTGCTCCCGAAATCCGCCACCTCGAAAATGCCTTTTTACCAGACGCCTCGGGCTATTATTGAAACGCGGCGCATACCCCATCGTCGTCCCGCCGAAATTTATATTTTCCCCGCAGCGTGGCCCGAAACGCGTCGACGCCCGCTTCAATGAAAAGGTTCTACCGGAATTTACCCATGCCAACAGCCACTCGCATCGAATTGCACCCGGTAACTCCGCAGTCACGCTTCATCCGGCGCATCCATGAAATCCTGGAGAAAGACGGGCTCATCATCTATCCCCTGGACTCGGGCTATGCCTTGGGCTGCAGCGCCCGCTCGCGCAAGGCCGCCAATCGGCTTTACCAACTGAAGGGCACCCGCACGAAATACCTGACGGCGCTGGTGGCGGCTGATTTCAGCATGGTCTCGGAGTTCGCTAAAGTAGATAATTATGCTTACCGTTACATGAAGCATATGCTTCCCGGCCCGTATACTTTCATTCTGCCGGTGGCGCATCAAGGCAAACGCATCCTGGACGTTAACCGGACGGAGGTGGGAATCCGTATGCCCAACAGCGCATTTTTGGCGGCGCTTTACGAAATTGATCCTTCGCTGGTGTTGCTGGCCACATCCGCGCGCGTCTCGGACGAGGAGGCGATTCAGGACCCTGATGATATTGAAGCCAAATATGCCGGGCAGGTGGATGCTATTGTCGACATGGGGCCCATACCGGTGCAGCCGACTACGATTATTTCGCTTGTGGGTGGGCAGCCGGAAGTCTTGCGTGAGGGTGCGGGTCCGATTCCAGGTTGAATAGCATTCGGTGGGATGGGCTCAATTGTGCTTGTGGAGACGGCGCTGCGGTCCGGCTCCCCAGGCCGGGGAGATTTTTCCGGCACGCTCCGCCCATTCCGCTTTGCGATGCGGTTGCCGACGCAACTCGCCCGCTTCGCGGGCTCAGACAGGCGCCGGTCAACCTTCGCAAAGCGGGGGCTTCGCTGACGCCTCCAAAATCGCCTCGGCAGGGGCCTCCGGTCCGCAGCGGTGTTTGCGTGGCACCGGCCTTTTTGTCGCTATCGGAATCGGGGGTATCCTTGTAGTTTGTGGCCCCGCGTTATTTGGAGTGCCGACCATGAAATTTTATGCCTCTGCCATACTATGCTTATCCCTTTTGTTTTCTCCCGGGCTTATCCAGGCGGAGTTCGCCCATCCCGGGCTCTTTCTCGACTCCGCGGAAATCGCCTCCATCCGTTCTCGCGTCGATTCCGGTGAGCAACCTTGGAAGCAAGGCTATGATGCTCTCATCAAGGAGGCTGACGCCGCTTTACAGCAGAGCGACCTCAGCGTCACGTTCCAGGGGTCGAAGGGAAATGACTATTTCACTGAACAACCCTATTGCGGTTGGTCTACGACCAATAGCCCTTGTGGAACGTCTTGCTGCGACGGGAAAATCAATCCCCAGGCCGACCGCGCCGATTATAAATCCGTTTCCGATTTAAGCCGCAGCGTAAGAACACTGGGTTTGGCCTATGCGCTATCGGGCGAATCGCGCTATGCCGATAAAGCCGTAACCCTGTTACGCGCCTGGTTTATCGCTCCCGCGACGCGTATGAATCCGAAAATCACCAATAACCAGTCGCAAATCGAGCTTTACATCACCATTCCGGGGATTTATTACGGTGCGGATTTGATATGGCACCATTCGGGATGGTCGGAAAAGGAGCGTGAGGATTTCCAGGCTTGGACCGCGACATTTATGCAAGACGTTAAAGCGAGATCGCATGGAACCAACTACGAGAATTGGCGTTTGGTGCTGCTTAGCGCAGGTGCTTATATCGGTGGAGATTCTGCTCTGCTCGACGTGGCTTTCGAAACCTGGAAAAACAAGATTCGCGACCAGGTAAATGCCAAGGGTGAATTGACGCCCGAATTGGATCGCACCAAGTCCCTTGATTATTCCACTTATGCCCTGAATGCCATGGCGCAAACCGCGGAAATCGCCCGCCACCAGGGAATCGATCTCTACAACTATAAACTGAATGACGGGAGAGGCTTGGAATTGGTGCTCGATTACCATGCACCTTTCATCGTGAATCCCGGCAATTGGACTCACCCGCAAATCGACGCATACAAAGGGGAAAATGGCGCCATCTATGAATTAGCCTATTCGATATGGCAGAAGCCTGCCTATAAAGCGGTAATCGACAAGCTGGGCCGTCCGCTTAATGAAATCCGTACCCTGGGGTTGACTACCCTCACCCACTCCTTCGGAATTCAAGGGACGACATCGATTCAAGTGGAGAGTTCTCTCCCTGGCAGCAAATTTCAGGGGAATAAACTCTTCATAGGCGAAGGAGCTGCGCTTCCACTGCAAGACATGCACAACCCAGCATCGCTACGCGACATGCAAGGACGTATTTTCCAACCGGGAGAGAAGCCTGCGCGGGGAGTGTTCGTTATACCCGAGGTGGCCGCTCCCGACAGAATCGCAGAACCCGATACCGCGAGCTATTGAAAATTGAATCCCAGATTAAAAGCGGTATAATGGATCCAATTCTCGGAATAACCGTCTCCCGGCCCCCTAAAATTCGGGTTATTCGATCGGCTTCCTCCACCGATATAGCGAATTCCGGCGAAGGGCTGAAAGTAAGGCTTCATGCCCAACCCGAGCCTTAACCCCGCGCCGAGAAAGGTACCTACTCCGTCGTCATCGCCGTCTATAAAGAATCGCGTGGGCACATAAATACCCTGCGCATCTCCCGCCAGCCAAACCCTTTTTGGAAAAGGGGCACGGAAACGGAAATTAAGCAAAGGAACCGGACCCATATTTCGGCGCGAACGAAAAAGCGCGCCGTCTAAGGAGGCGAATTCGAAAAGCGCGCGCCGCAATTGCAGGGAAAACCCTAGGGAAAGTTCCGAACGGGGCGCCTGAAAAAAATCGTAGAGATAGGATAGGCGGTAATAGGGAAAGCTGTACAGCAATCTTACGGGAGTGGCCTCGGGAAAAACCAACCCGTCAACGGTCACATCGCGATCGAGGTTCACGCGGGTTTCCAATTCCAACGGCTGGTATAAAAACAGAAATCGGTGCCGTCCCTTCAAACCGATTTCCGCTTCATAACGCGCGAAGGGAAATACCAGGTCCTGTCCGCCTTCCTCCACGTAGTCGAAAAGGGTTCCGTTCCCGCCCAGTTGGATTTGATTTTTCACGGGGAGCAATAACCCGGCTTCCATCCCCAGCCGGAATTCCACCAGCGAAGGTCTTTCGGCCAACAATAGCGTAGATCCGAAAATTTTCTCCCGCACCCAATCCAATATCTCGCCGAAATCCTGCGCCTGGGTTCCCGTAGAAAACAACAACATTAACGCCATGCAAAGCTTCATCAATTCACCCCGTATCCTCGCCTTACAGGCAATGCGGGAAAATTAGATTTTCGCAATCTTGAACGCGAGAATTAAAGCCGGAAGTACCCATCACTCCGTAATTTTCCCTAAGGGATTCACAAGCTGGAGCTACTGAGCGCCTTCGGTAAATCGATTCCCACACCGAATTGCACGTAGAGATAAGGGGAGTCTTGATTCAACCCCCCCAAGCCGGCGCGTACGGGACCGGCCGGCGAGGCCCAATCCAGGCCCGTTTCCCAATAGTATTGACGCGGAGTGATTTCCATCCCATGTTGTGCATGTAATTTTTCCATGCCATCGCCCAGCCTTTCAAATGCACCGACTCCCAAAAGCAAAGTCCACCGTTTCCAGGTTGGCCGCCAATTTACTCGGGCGTTCAGGAAATATTCGGATAAAAAAGGCAACATCATCGCGGTATTTTGGAAGGAGAGGGCCTGCGCCTCACCCAAGACCAGGATTTCGGGAGGGAATTTGACTACTGGATCCAAATCCGACCAATAATAATGGCCATGCATGGCCCAGTCACCCCAATGTAAATCCACGCCGGCCTCACGCACTTGCGAAGGCGGTTTGGGCGCTCCGAAAAGGATTTCCGGGTTTCGATGTTTATAGCGTAGGAAAAATTGGTGCGTCGCCTTTAAAAAGTCTTTCGGCGAACGAATGCGGATTTCCTGGGTAAAGTCGGTGGAAAGATAGGAACCACTGGGTATGACCAGGATGGGCAGAATCTCAGGCGTCTCGATTTCGACATCCTCGTCCTTATACAAAATTTCCACGCGGGCAATTTGAGTCGAGAATTCGAGGGGGGAATCGGGGAAAAGCCGTAAAAAAAGTTCGCCCTGGTCCAGTTTCACATCGGTGGAGATGGCGCCGAGTTTCCGTAAGGCCCGTGTGGGCTCCGGATGAAGCCACTCCTGGATATACCTGCGAACTCCAAATTGCAGCGTTACCGGATGCAAGGGATGCGCGAAAACTTGTCCTCCGTAACCGCTCCCTCTGCCTCCGAGAGCCAATGCGCCGTCGACCACGAAAGGAACGTAAAAGGGCTCCGCCCACGTCAGCCTCCCGAATGCCTGGGTATTCCGGCCGCTTAGCCAATTCCCTCCACCCTGAAGGGTGATTTTCGATTTTTCCATCCCCTCGAATAACAAAGAGGAGCGCCCAATCACCGAATCGCGCACCCAGGAAACATCCAGGTTACTATAAAACCCGGAAAACGCCAGCGATTCCATCGCCACCCGGTTCAATTCGGGAGTCTGTTTTTTTGATTCCCGTTGCAACATGTCCAGCAGCAATTGCCTGCCTCCCGACGCCAATTCATCCACCGACACATGTTCAATGCCCAAGGGAAGCCGGGCGGAAGCCATGGTTTTCCCGTCCCCCTCTTTTTTTCCCAACACCGCCCGCAACACGTCCATCATTTCCAGAACCGCGACATATCCCCGCATCCGCCACGCTTCGGGCTTCAACCTCTCCGCGGAATCCAGGGGAGGAATCACCGGTATTTCCAAAATTTTATCCTCGTTACCGCTCCAACTCTGTTGTGAAGACCTTCGTTTCACCTGCTGGTTGAGAGAATCGATCCAAGGCGGATCGCCATGCGAGAAACCCGGAACAGCGCCGCTACCGGAACGGAAATCGACGATAAGCAACCTGTCGAAAGTGAAAGCGGAATCCCGCAATATCGGCATATTCCCGGAGACCAAGGAGCCCGATGTCAGGAAAGAGCGGTACTGCCTCTCTCGAACCCACTCGCTTGGAAGCACCGAAGCCTTGAGCAATTCCTGCAGTGAACCGCTGCCCGCAGTGACGATATCCCCCGTACGGGTATCGGTCATTTGTAAATACAACTTGCGGCGCGTATGCTCCAATCGATCCACGGGCCCACCCGGCGCCTCGTGACTCACTTGCGCCATCAGCCAGGCGGCATGCACATGCTCCGATGTCAGTGTGCTGGGACGGGTTCCCAAACGTAAATTTTCACCGCTACCGCTGATATTACCCAGCCGGTATTCCAATTGGGGACGACCATGCCGCCGAAAAAAATCGGCGGGCCCTGTAGGCGGAACCCTTTCCAAAGGACGAAAATAATAGCCGGGATCGCGCTCCAGCAATCGCACACCCAATTCATCCAAGGGATAATCGACGGCCCAGGCGGCGCCCAGCAAGGCGGATATCCCCTCCGCCAAAACCACATCGGGCTCCAGTCCATAATCGCGCATGGCTTGCAATGCGCCCAATTGGGTAAACAGCAACCAATTATCGCTGCTGAGAAACAGCACGTTGCCATGATGCTCACTTCCCGGAAGCGCTTTCTGGGCTCCGGAGTCCGGCACAGAAACGGCCGCCGTATTGTGCGGTTCTGGCTGCTCAGGAGGCTTTGGTAAGCTCGTGCCTACGGTGTCTTCAGCTTGTTCGGGAGGGTCGGGAAGGTTTTCCGAGGTATCCAGCGTTACGAACGCGAAGGAAGAGGTCACCAGCAGGGCTAGAGTCCCAAAAGCCAGGGCGGTTGTGTTTTTCCGGGATCGCTTTTTAATTTGCATTCATGCACGTATTACTGGTTTACATTACTACTCAAGATAAGTCCGAAGCCAGAAAAATAGGGGCCGCCCTGGTGAAAAACCGCCTGGCGGCCTGCGTGAATATTCTGGAGGGAATGGAATCGATTTATTGGTGGCAGGGCAAGCTGGAAGAAGGACACGAATGCGTTCTCATCGCCAAAACCGTAGAGGAGAAATTTTCCGAACTCCAGGCCATGGTGCTGGAACTCCACAGTTATTCTTGTCCCTGCGTGATTTCCGTAAAAGTGGAGGCGGGTAATCCGGATTACCTTGCATGGATAGCCGCCGAATGCGGAAGTCAGCATGCCTAGGGTATTCGTGGGAATCGACCTGCCCCGCCCCACCAAAGATGAAATCGCCGAGGTGGCGCAGGGTTTGATCGGCGCGCGATGGACGGACCCGGATAATTACCATGTGACCTTACGCTTTCTGGGGGATTTAAGCAGCCCGGATTTGCAAGCCCTTCGGGAAAGGCTGGGGAGTCTCCGTTGCCCAAATTTTCCTTTGCGTATTCGGGGCATGGGTCATTTTCCTCCCCGGGGTCAGCCGACAACTTTATGGGCGGGAGTAGAGCGCTCGGATGAGTTGGTTTCCCTCCGTAACCGGGTGGAACGCCTGGCCGTAAAAATGGGCTTCCCCGGCGATTCCCGCAATTTCTTCCCGCATATCTCGCTTGCGAATGTGAAGGGCGCACGTCCCGATCAGGTGGGCTTGTTTCTGCAAAATTTTTCGCTTTTCGAGGCGGAAGTGATTACCGCCCGGGCCTTTAGCTTATACTCCAGCTTACTGACTTCGGAGGGCCCTGTTTATACCATTGAAGCCGAATACGGCCTGGACGGCGAGCCGAACGGGGATGATTGATTTAGCCGCGAGGTCGGTCGCGAAGCGTTGAAGTTTAGAGGAAATCGCGACGGTTAAACCACAGGCAGGTAATCAGCAATATGGCCCCTATGAACGACATGCCATAAATCGTGGTCAATACCAGATAATTCTCCGGAACCGGCAAATCATAGACCACTCTCCCCCGGATGTTGAAATTTTCCAGGTTGGGAATGAAATAATAGGTGGCTTTCGCGATGCCTTCCGTCCACGGGGAAACCTCAGGGTTACCGGGGAGACGGCTGCCGTATTTTTTAATGAAGGCGATGTGGTTCAAGATATCCCCGGAAAGGTGGCCCGCCACATAGACGCCCAGGGTAAATACCGCGCTCAGGGTCGGAGTGGAAAAGGAGGAGAACAGCAGGGCCACGGCCACGATCACGGCCATTTCCCAATAGATCAGGTAAATCGCTCCCAGTAGTCGCCAATCGGGGTGATAGTGTCCGAACCATAAAATGGCATAGAAGAAAACCGTCATCACCGACAAATTGATCAGCAACACCGCCAGCAATCCCAGGTATTTGCCGACAATGAAATACCAGCGCGGAATGGGCTTGGCGAGCAAGGTCAAAGCCGTTTTACGCTGAATTTCCTTTTGCACCAAACCGATGCCTACGAAAATGGACATGAGCAATCCGCTGATGGACATGACCGCCAAGGTGAAGTCCTTAATGACTTTTTCGGCGCCGAGTACCGACCATTCCCCCAGCACCAGGGAAAAACAAATCAGCCCCAAGGCGAAAATCACCAGATTATAGAGGATTTTATCGCGGACTGTTTCGCGAAACGCATTGAAGGCAATGGTACTGATCGCTTGTATCATACTTTCGCGACCTCCTGCGCCAATACGTCTTCCAGGGAGCCACGTAACGGTTCCATCTGTTCGATTTCCAAATTCTTATCCAGGGCGAATCGCAGGAATTCCCGTTTGGAGGCGGCCGTCGAGCAATGGATGTGGAATTGATCAGTCGTTTCGCAATCCGCGGGCAATTCGCCCGTCGGTAAGGGCTGCGAAAGCCGTATTTGAAAACCGTCGGAATGGTCTCCGATGACTTCGGATACCGAACCTTCGCGTCGGATACTTCCGTCCACAATCATGGCTATGCGAGTGCAAATGGCTTCGACATCACTGAGCACATGCGTGGAATAGAACACCGTGGTTCCTTCCCTGTGGAGACGCTGCAGCAGAAGGCGGACGTCGCGCCTTCCCATGGGATCGAGCCCCGACATGGGTTCGTCAAAAATGACTGCCTTCGGACGCGAAATCAGCGCCTGGGCCAATCCGACCCGTTGCAGCATCCCTTTACTGTACGACCGCAATCTCCGCTCCAGCCAAACCGGATCGGCGCCGGCCAAAGCCGCCGATTCTTCGATTCGCTGCTGCAATTCACGACCCCGGAGTCCGCCCAATTTGCCGTAGAACCGGAGTAACTCGTGGCCGGTAAGATAATCGTAGAAATAGGGCTGCTCGGGCAGATAGCCGACATATCGGCGGCTTTCGGGATGGCCTGCCGGTCGACCCATCAACATGACCTTTCCCGAAGTGGCCTTCAATAAACCCAGGACCACCTTGATTGTGGAGGATTTTCCGGAACCATTAGGCCCGATAAACCCGAACAAATCTCCCTCCCGTACTTCCAAATTGATGCCTTTCAAAGCATATACGGGTTTGCGCAAAAATTCGGGTTTAAAGGTTTTGCGCAAATCGGAAATTTGAATCATCCGCCTCTTCCCTTTCTTTTTCCCATCCGGTGCCGATAAAAGAGGATGCGACCCAGAAAGTATGACATCGCACCCGCCATCAATAGGTATTTCCCCAGTAAATTAGCGTCTATCACGAAATCATCGTATTGCAAAGGGTGATTTCGGGAGAGATAAAAACATAATCCGGCCAATAGAATCGAGACGAATCCACCTATAACCAGAGTCCGGCTGAGCCGTTCGGTCCAGGGTGGTTTTTCGAAAAGCGCCTCCTGAGGCGACAATCTGGGTTTTCCGGACGGCATGGAATGGTTTTCAGGTTTTTCACTCATTGCATTTTCCTTTTATCGGGGAAAAGAATTCAAGGTTAGGATCGGTTTTTCCAAGTTAACAATTCCGGAGGGACGAATCCGCCGACTTTAACCCTTTCGGGCGTGAATAAGCGTATGCGTGAACGAATATCAATGGAGATCTTCGGCCCGCACCCTGACTCCACCGAACTGCTCGAGCAAATACACAGCCTGGCGGATAGGATCCGATTCCTTGCTTCGCGCCAGACTTTCCGCTCCTTGCAGGATCAAGGGGAAGGTCCGGTACAAATCGAGCTTCCAACCGCCGCGTTCATTCACAAAATGGAAAACGGGAACCCGATCGGCTTTCGCAAACCCTAATTCCGCCGAATTACCGAAAACATGGTAGTTTCCCAGACCGCCTTTCAAGATGCTGCTCTTGACGGTCGAATTATGCATAACGGCTTTCTCGAGGATGGACATGGGAGTGGGTATGAAAGCGGGATTAAGGCGCTGCTCCACGCGTAAGGCCACAACCGTCAGCACTTCAAAGAAGGGGCGTTCCCGCAATCTGTCCGCCTTCTCGGCCCGGGCCGAATAACGCATGTCTTGCAGCCATTCCTGTGTCCGGGTGGAAAGCCCCTGCAATACCGCTTCGGAATTTCCCGCCTGGACGGCCTGGCGGAAAGAGAGGAAGAACTTCTCCACCGCCGCCGCGGCTTCGGGATCCGACTCCGCCACCCGCTGGGAAGCGCTTCCTCCGGCACATCCCACAAGCAAAGCCGTCACAACGAGCAACAGGGCAGGAAATAAGGAGTTACTTCCTCTTAGCACGGCTCTCACCGCAGATTATCCTCTAAAACGGCCAGCCGATTCGCGAAAGCAGCGCGTTTCTTTTCCCAACTTTTTCGACTCCATTCGTCGTCGGGTCGGAACTGTTTGTGCGTGAAAAAATCCAGGAAATCCGCCAAGGCATCCCTGTCAAAGGGGTTTTGGAAAATGAGGTAACCTTCGGCAATAGCCAATGCCTCGTCGATATTCCGGTTATCGATGTTCGTATTTTCCCGCCACGTCCAATAGGCCAAGGCCGCCGCTTCCGCCTCCACTCCTTGCTGTAATCCCAAAGCCTTCAGTGCGAATCCCCGGGCCATTTGCGGGTTGGATTGGATTTCCGGTTGCCGCAACAGAAAATCCAGGGAAAGTCCGTCCAGTTCTTCGCTGTCAATACGGTACAACATGGCCTGCAAGGCTTCCACACGCTCTCCCTCCCGCAAGAGACAACCTGCGAGCAAAATCGCCATACCCCCGGAAAGCCTCCTTTCGCGGCTGTATAGTCTGATGAAATTTATGGCGCGAGCGTATTCCCCGGATTGATAAAGGCTGCGTAAATATTCCAGCATCTGGCTTTCGTACACCTGGTGTTTCAGGAGAAATTCCGACATGACGGAATCGGCGTCGGAATCCTGGGACTTTATACCCGTCCAATAGCGGTATTCCCAATCCGGGAAATGCAATCCCGTTCCTGCCGACCTGCCGAGATGGTGGATGACGTCCGGTAAATCCTTGCCGGAGGAATGCGCCAAAAGGTATTGCAAATACGCTTCGCTTTGGGCCTCCGCATCTTTTCCGAGAATTCCAATCACTTCGTCATAACGGGAGTCCGGAACGACAACGGCAAGAGTATTGTAAAGACGGCTCCAATCTTCTCCAAAGCGAGTCCATCTTTGGTCGTCCCAGATATCGTAGGTATTGACGTCGTAGGTTACCAGCGTGCGTAAAACCTCATCGTATCCGAAAACCGCCAGCACATGGCCCGGTATGAATGTCAGCACGGGAATACCGGCATCGATAAGCCGGAATAAATCCTCCATTTTTCTCAACGGCAAAACCAGATTCCGGAATCCCCGCGATTCCGCGAAGAAAACCTCGTCCGTCATAAGGCTTCCCTGTTCCAATTGCGTGATTTCGGCTCCGATATGCCTGGCTCCCGCCCGATCACCCCAAAAGTTTAAAATGAGTCCCAGCGAATTCGGAACGCAATAGGCGCTTTTGTATTCCGTCTTCGCTTCGATGCCCGGTATCACCACCCTGCGGCTACGTTCCCCGTCCGCGGTATCCAACCTGTCCTTGAAATCATGCGCATCCAAAAGCAACTGCGATTGCCGGTTATGCTTGACGATCATGGACACGAACGCTTCTTTCGCCTCTAAGATTTTCCCGTTCTTGCGATGGAGCAAACCTAAACGGAATTGCAGATAAGACTTCAGCGATGCCGATTCGGATCCTTCCAAGGCGCGTGAATAGAAGGGTACGGACCAATGCGTCATCCCCTGCTTTTCAAAATATTGTCCCAACAAAAGCGCATAGCTTACCGGGGTGCCGGTAAAGAAGGTTACACCGGCCATGGACACCAGCAACGCACCCATGCGCCGGCCGAATCGCCCGGTAAAGCGTCGGTTGAACGACAAAGCTCCCTTCGAATCCTGGAAAGCGAGAATGACGGGAGGTAAGGCGATTAGCCATAACAAGAGGAAAAGGGATTGCCGCGTGGTCTCAAACCAGGAAGGAAACAAACCCAAAGAGGCGACCTGCCAAAAAGGAACGACTACGGCAATGAGGAATAACTGGTAAATCACCATATGTGTGGTGAATGCCAGCAGGCAAAATCCCGCGAAACCGGGAACCGTGGGCGCTTTGCCGAAACGTGCGAGCGGCAGCGCGCAGAAAAAAACCAACAAAATCAGGGAAGTCCAAGCTACGCCCAACCCGGTGGAGATTCCCTCCAAGGAGGCGTTAACCGGATAATACCGGCTCCATAACGCATCCGCCAGCCATTGTTCCCAGGCAGCCCACATGAGCGCGGGAGGGGCGGCCGCCAGGGTAACGGCGGCGGCGATGCGGAGCGTGTTGATTCTCCGTTGCGGATGCGGCTGACGAGGCCCGGAGTGGCGTGCTATCAGATAAAGGAAAAAGGGAAGATTCCAAAACAGGTATCCAGCGGGCGGCAACCACCAGGCGGGCGACCAAATCAGCAGCAGATAAGGAGGAAGTCCGCCCAGAAGGAAAATCCGCTTCATCCGCCGGGAAAATTCCGTTCCCATGAAGAAAAGCGCCGCCCAGGGTCCGCCCAATAGCGCCAACAAGCTTGCGAAGCGGGGCAGTTTTGTCATCGCGACGTTCTCCCACTCCGCTCAAGCCATCTTTCATGCAAGGACGCCGCAGCCGAATCATTCCTTGAGCGCGCGATTTCAGCCATCATGGCATGGGTTTCAGGCATGCCTTTATTCAGTTTGAGACTTTTTTCCAACCAGGGCCGCGCCGCTCTCGGCTTACCTTTCCATAAAGCCAAGGCGCCCTGCATGGTCAGGTAGCGGGGTTCGTTTTCAAAGCCTTGGCTTTTCGCAAGCGCATGTGGGAGTTCCTCCATGTTACCGGATTTAAACAGGGTCCAGGCCAAGCGATAATGGCTATGCGAATGAATACCGGGCTTCATTCCAATTGACCGTCGCAACAAGGGTACGGCCGTTTCCCAATTTCCCATGCGCATGTGCAAACCGGCCAGTGAGTCGACGAAATCGGACTCATAGGGATCCAGTTCATGCAATACCCGGTAAACGTCCAATTGTAAACTATCCTGAAACCTTCTTTGCGCATAGGTCGCGGGTCCGCTACTTTGCGAAGACCAACCCATCAATAAAAACCGGCCTAAAGCGCCGGTCCGGATTTTTCTCTTTACATTCGCCTCCGTATCGGAATCGAGCTGGAGGTCGTGAAACCACGCGGGAATGCCCGGAGCCTCAAACAGGCTGAGGTAACTCCGGGGATCGCCTTTTTTTTGCATATGGAGATTCCGCAAATAGACCATGCGCGCGGCGACATATTCACTCGGAAAAAGCGCATAGGCCTGGCGGTAATCTTCAGCCGCTTTAGCGTAATCGCCGTATTGCTGATACCTCAGATCACCCAGCTCAACCAGAAAAGCGGAGCGGTTTTCCTCCTCCGAAACAAAAGCGCTATCGCCTAAAATGACTCCGACTCCGCCGATGTCGTGCAAATGGTTTTCCAGTTCCTGCGCCAGGATGAAGCGGCGCAAACCCGATTCGCCGGCATCCACGCTGCGTTGTGAGGCCCGGCTACTGTTTTCCGTATCCTTCGCCGGAGCGAACAAATCGTCCCGATCGCCCCAAAGTACGCGAGGCTTGGCCCTTCGGCTGTCGTAATCCAGGTAGTAATAGCCCTTTCGCACGGGGTCATAACCGCAAAGCGCCACCCAATGGCCATGCCGATAGAGATAGGGTATAAGTCCCTTCCCCAAAGCCTGCCGCAATAGTTCTCCATTCAGAAACGCCGCCGTTGACGGCACTCCTAATTGTCTGAGCACCGGAGACAGTGCGGGAAGGGTGGAGATGTCGGGCAAGGAAATATGCAGGGTGGTGGAAATGTCCAACAATCGGGTTTTAATACGTAGGTCATCTTCTCCCGGATTCAAATAGGCGATTGCGCTTAATAGACCGTACCAATCGGTGTTCAGATAATTTGCCGGCTGTATCGCAGGAACATCGAGCAAAAGAGCCGTATCCGCCAGATTCCCATGGTTGTGGGCCTGCCAGTTTTCCTGCATGCTCACGGCTTCGAAATGGTGGCGCCCATGGTATTCCCTGCGTCCGCTGCGGGCCACCCACTTTTCCAATCGCTTTTCCGCCAGATCCACTCTTCCGGATTGGTAAACCCTTTCCAGAAGGTTCTTTTCCCATTCCGGCGCCAGATACGCTCCGGGGGTGCGTTTCAATTGCAGGCTCAAGGCGGCATCACGAAGACCGTAAGCCCGCTGCTCACCCAGAAGCGTTCCCATTCCCGCAAGATAACGGTTCCAATGTCCGCTATAAAACATCAGATTCAGGTAAACCAGAAGGATGGGAAGTCCCAGGCTCATGGCGCGACGGAGAAAGACCCCCGTCCCGGGTGCGCGTACCAGATAGGCGATCCCCATCAGGGCGCCTGATCCGTAAAAAGCGATTTGCAATCCTTTCCGAAAACTTAACTCCGGAGCGAAGTCGAAAAACAACGGTTCCCGCGATGCGGCGCCTAAAAATTCCAGCACACCCTGGTCGATTTTTTCCCAGAGAACAATCCACACCAACAGGATGGGAAAGGCCGCATAAAAGAAGAGTAATTGACGGAGGCCGAAGCGGAAGTTTTTGGTATGGACCCAAACCGATCCCAAAAGGACGATGGGTGTAGCCCATAAGGACCAGAAAAGCGATTCGGTAAAAACCGCGCTCGGCAAATGAATGGAAAAGGATTTCATCTCGCCCAGCATGCGCAGCAAACCCCAAAAATAAAACGGAGGGTAAACCGCCAGGGCAATCGAAAGCAGCGAGTGGCTGAACGGCGCTTTGGGCTTGGCCGTCATTTGGCCGGAAACAGAGGATTGACTCGCGCCCTGCAGAAAACCCTGCGGGTCACGCCTGGCAAAGTGGATACCGGAAAAGAGGGAAAAGCCAAAATGGAAAAGCAACAACAACAGATTAGGCACGGGTAACAAAAAAAGCGCGGAGCAATAGGCTACCGTGAAGGCCGTCAGTAAGGCCAGGTTGCGCGCCGCGGGAAAACCCGGATCACGCCGGGCTCGCTTGCCTATCAGCAGGAAACCCGGTACGAAAGGCCCTAAAAGCAAGCACAGCAAGACAAGAGGAGCCCGCTTGAAAAAAATTGAAAAAGCAACCCGCGCAGAATCCAGTTCGGTTCTCCAGACAAATAAAATCAAAATCGCCGGCTGCCTTGCCGCCGAACCCGCCGGCATGGTTGCCGGTATTTCGGATATTGTACTTAATGTACAAAGCGGGTGGGAATGCCGAAGACCTCAACCCCACAGGCTTATCAAGGTTGACAACAAAATAAAAATCCAAAAGTAGGCCAGGAAATGCGGTGATTGCCAGAATTTCGGGGCGCTCTCCTTTTCAAATCGCGCATACCCAAACGATGCTTCCACAGTTCACCTCCTTGTGCGGGATTCAGGCAGCTGAGTCCTGGAATCGAACCCTTCTATCCCATGGGCGTAAGACGCTATTGGCGGCACAGGGGTAAGCTAATTTTTCGGGGGAGAATGGGGAAGTTTTTTCACCGAGAACGGTAATGCGCCTTCAAGCACGCGCATAAGTCATTGATATCAAGGATTTTATGTCAAATAGCGGCGGTTTTGACGGAAGTGCGTGCCTGCAAGTGAAAAAGCAGTCCGGAAATGTCCGCGGGAGTGACTCCGGCGATACGTTGGGCCAAACCCACCGTGAGCGGCCTTCGCACCGCCAACTTTTGCCTAGCCTCGGTGGAAAGCGCATGGGCGGCGGCATAATCAAATTCCGCGGGTATCCTCAATTCCGAAAGTCGCCGGGTTCTTTCGATTTCCCGTAATTGCCGCTCGTAGAAACCACGGTAACTTTCCGACGCCTCTAGATTAAGTAATTCCCCGCGGTCCAATTCGGTGGTCCACCCGGTGAGCGCAAGCAATTCCCGCATCCCGACATCCGGTCTTTTCAGCAAGGACAAAGCGTCCGTGGGAGCGGACAGAGGGCTGAATTCCCGGCCCGCGAAGGTCTCGGTAAAAGTTTGCGGTGCAACGCGAAAATCCTTCAACCTGCGCCGCAGCGCCTCGATACGGCTACGCGAAGCTTCAAAATTGCGCAAGACATCTTCATCCACCAAACCCAGATTCCGGCCTTTTTCAAGTAAACGCTCCTCGGCATTGTCCTGACGCAGATGCAAACGGTATTCCGCGCGCGAAGTAAACATGCGATAGGGTTCGTCCAGGTCGGTGCTTACCAGGTCATCGCACAAAACCCCGATATAGGATTCACTGCGCGCAAGTAGAAAAGGCTCCTTGTCGGCCAGCCGTAACGCTGCGTTGATACCGGCCATCAATCCCTGCGCGGCCGCTTCTTCATAACCGGATGTTCCATTGACCTGCCCGGCGAAGTAAAGCCCGGGCATATCGCGGCACTCCATGGTGGGATGCAATTGCAAGGCATCGACGGAATCGTATTCCACGGCATAGCCGTAGCGGATGACCCGGCAGGCCTCCAGTCCCGGTACCGTGCGTAAGGCCCGGTCCTGAATCTCGGCAGGCAAGCTGGAGGAAAACCCGTTCACATAAATGCGGTTGTTTCCCAGCCCTTCCGGTTCGAGAAATAAGTGGTGGGAAGCCTTGTCCGCGAAGCGACCGATTTTATCCTCGATGGAAGGACAGTAACGGGGCCCGATTCCACTAATGGCGCCGGTAAACATGGGGCTTTCGTCAAACCCCTCGCGTAAAATCGCATGGGTGTTTTCGTTGGTATGCGTTATCCAGCAAATCGCCCGGTTTTTCAGCGGCTGTTGTGTGCGGAAAGAAAAGGGAAACGGAATTTCATCCCCTTGCTGCTCTTCCACACGGGAATAATCCAGCGAATCGGCCACAAGCCGGGCCGGGGTTCCGGTTTTGAGGCGGCGCGTTTGCAAGCCTTGTTCCCTCAGGGTTACCGATAAACGTTCCGCCGCCGGCTCCCCTACCCTGCCGCCAGGGATGGGATTGAGACCCGTATACATAACCGCGCCGAGAAAGGTGCCCGAAGTGATAATGAGCGCCCGGCAGGCGAGCTTGCCGCCATTGCTCAAATCCAAGACGAAGCCGCCATCGGGCTGTCGCGTGAAATCCAACAGCTCACCCCCGATAAGCGCAAGATCGGGCATGCGGCGCAAATAGGCCTGCATGAAGCGCGCATACTCCTCCATGTCCATTTGGGCGCGAGGCCCCCAAACCGCCGGACCTTTGGAGCTATTGAGCATACGGAATTGAATGCCCGCGGAATCCGCCGCCAAACCCATCAAGCCCCCGAGCGCGTCCAAGTCGCGTACGAGCTGTCCTTTGGCGACACCGCCTATGGCCGGGTTGCACGACATGCGCCCGATGGCCTCGACATCCAGGGTGACCATCGCCGTGGTGCGTCCCAGTTTCGCGGAAGCCCACGCGGCTTCAATGCCGGCATGGCCGCCGCCGATTACGACAACTTCGAATTTCTGCATGAGGGAATAACCTTGGAAGCCCGGTAAATCGCGAGGCCGGAATAAAACTACTATTCCGGCGGAAACCCTCCAAAAGGAGCCCTGCCATGAGACCGCGATTCTGGTTGATGAAAACCGAGCCTGAAGCCTTTTCCATTTGGGATTTGCGCAAAAGACCGCGGAAAACCGAAGGTTGGGACGGAGTAAGGAATTACCAGGCCCGCAACAACCTGCAGGCGATGCAAAAAGGCGACAAGGCCCTGTTTTACCATTCCAATGCCGCACCTGCGGGGGTAATCGGGATTGTCCGCATTTCCAAACCCGCCTATCCGGATGTTTGCGCCCTGAACCCGGAATCCAAGTATTATGATGCCCGGGCCAAACCGGATAAAAACCCCTGGGTGATGGTCGATGTCACCTTTGAAAAGGAATTCTCGCGGCTGATTCCCTTGGCGGAATTGCGGCAAATCCCCGGACTTGAGAAAATGGAGGTGCTGCGGGTTGGCTCACGCTTGTCGGTACAGCCGGTTACGGCGGAAGAGTTTTCCCTCATTTCAGGGTATGCGGAGGGAATCCAAGCCGGATCGGCTTTGCAAGGGCGCTAAAACCCATTTTTGCTCAAAATCCTTAAGTTTGGAGTGTTCCATTCCGATATATAAGTAAGGCCCCGGACGGAAATCACCGTGCCGTGGCTACTTTTTGGGAATGCAAATGGAACAGTTGAATCCAGCCGGAAATCCCTCTCCCCTTATCGGGAATGTGGAGTCCTTGGATAACGACGTCGCCGCCCGGGATTATCACCTGCAGCAGCGTGATGAGCGCATGCTGGAAGAATTACGTGATAGTTTGAACAAAAAGAAAAAAAAGCGCAAAGAAAAAGAAGACGAGAAGGCCGGCGAAAAGGAATCCGAAGAAGAGGCGGGCGAAGACCATTACGAGCCTCAGCGCTTGACCCGGAAAATCTGCTGGCAGTATGACCAGCAGGGCCGTAAAATTCCCATGTTCCGCCGCCCCTATATGTAATCCCCCGTCATTCGGCCCCAGCGCAAGGGGCCATTGGTGTTTCCACCCCGGACTGCTAAATTTACGCCCATGGGCGAATCCTCCCGCGATAACATCTATTCCCTCCCCCTGGACAAAATCGAGCCGTTTCGCTTCGACTCACCGGTGGCCGACGTTTTCGACGATATGGCGGCTCGCTCCATTCCCTATTACTCGGCTCTGCACGACGCCGCTGCCAGCCTCTCCCGCCACTTCCATTCCGGCCAGGCCGCGATTCTCGACCTCGGCTGCTCCACCGGCTCCATGCTGGTGCGCGCCTCGCTGGCCTTGAACGATCCCCGGGCGGAATTTATCGGGGTCGACGCCTCCGAGGCCATGGTGCGCAAATGTCGGGAGAAACTTGCGGGTTACCGTCTTCCGGGAACCTTCGCTTTGGCGCATTCCGATTTGCTGAACTATGCGGCCCCTCCCGCAGAAATCGTCTATCTCCATTTCGTGCTGCAGTTTTTGCGGCCCGAGGATAAACCCGCCGCCCTTGCCCGCATCGCGCAAACCCTGCTTCCCGAAGGCGCGCTCTTTCTTTCGGAAAAGATCCGGCAGGACGATGCGAAAGCGGAAGCCTGTTTCACCGAGGAACATTTCGCCTATAAGCGCAGCCACGGATATTCCCGGCTGGAAATCGCGCAGAAGCGGGATGCCCTGGAAGATGTATTGCGCCCCAACACCCTAGCGGAATTGACGCGCCTCCTGGAACAGGCCGGCTTTTCCCGCATCCAGGTCTATTTTCAATGGCTAAACTTTGTCTCCATTCTGGCAATACGATAAAACCCCCGAACTGGATGCGCTGCTCGCCTTGCGCCGCAGCCGCGGCAAAGGATCCGTCGACCGGGAAAATTTACTGGCCGCCCTTAGAGACGGCGACAAGCGCCTGCTGGCCCGGGATTGCGATACCTTCCGTCGCAATCACGAAGCTCTGCCAAAATGCGAGCCTTCTTCCATGCATATGAACCTTCCCGCCATTACCCTCGGGACTGCCGCGGACTTCGAAAAATGCGGCGTGGATATCTGCGTTCTGGATAAAAGTATTCGCGACCTTATTCCCTGGCGCAAAGGTCCCTTCAATCTCTTCGGTATATACGTGGACGCCGAATGGCGCTCCGACCGCAAGTGGAATCGCCTGGCGCCCTTTCTTCCGGACCTGTCCGGAAAAACCGTCGTCGATATCGGATGCAACAACGGATATTATTTGATGAAGCTGGCGGCTCTGGGGCCCAGCGTGGCCCTGGGCATCGACCCGGTATTCCGTTTCCGTTTTCAATTCGAATTGATGCGCAAATACTGCCCGCTTCCCAACCTGCGCTATTGGCCGCTGGGCATCGAGCATCTGGCGTGGCTTCCCGGTCAGTTCGACCTGGCGCTATGCATGGGCGTACTCTATCATCAGCGTTCGCCGCTCGATAGCCTGCGAAACCTGAAACTCTGCCTTGGCGAAAATTCACGGCTTATCCTCGAAACCCTCGTGATACCGGGAGACGGGGAAACCTGCCTGTCACCCCAGGCGACTTATGCGAAGATGGGAAACGTGCATTTCATTCCCACGCGCCGCACGTTGCTGGGCTGGATGCGGAAAACCGGATTCAAGCAGCCGGAAATCATTGATGAAAACCATACCTCCACGGATGAACAACGTCTCACGGAATATTGCCCTCCGCCGGCGCAAACCCTTGCGGATTTCCTCATGCCCGGCGACCCAACCCGCACGGTAGAGGGCTACCCCGCCCCCCTCCGGGTTATTATTACGGCTCAAACCTAGGGCTAATTCCTCAAAGCGTTTGAAAAAACGCCTCCCATCCGCAAACTTCCCGCCAAACTGCTCAAATCCTTCTAATCAAACATAGTGGAAAAAGATTGTCGCCGGGCGAAGCCCGCCCCTACAATGGAAAATGAGAAATAACCAGGTTGGATCATTATGCTAACGAATAAACCGAATAAATTGACCCACCGCAAAGTCTGGTCGCCTGCGGAGCTGGCCCTGCTGCAACGCCAGGATCCCAAGGCTTTCCTGCTCGCGAAGTCCCATGCCAAATTAACCCGGCCCTCGCAGGCCCCGTCCCTGCTTTTAGCCCATGAGAAAAAGCTGAAGGTCAAGCGCACCAGTCTAAAACCCTTTTTAATGCCGGTTTTGGGAACCGTAGCCCTGGCCCTGGGAGTTTGGCTATGGCCTACCAATGAAAATGCCGCTTTGGCCCCGGCTGCCGCAAGCAAGGTGACTCCGCTTTCCGAACCGGCCGTGGAATTGAGCCCCAATCAACAAGCCTTATATTGGACTTACGCTCTCTACGACTTCGACAGACTCAAAGAGGATTTCCGGGTTCCCGCGCACACGATAGTCGACCATACCCATGCCTCCGCGGCGCTGCAGGCGCTGATGCCGTCCATCGATCGTCCGACCCGATACATAATCGACCGGTACATACCCCAGGGCAGGAAAATATGATAAGGCCGCAAGCCGGATTTTCCATGTTGGAAGTGTTGGTCTCCATGGTCATCGTGGGGATATTGGCCTCGTCGCTTTTCTACTTCCTTTCCGCCCAGAACAAAATGGGAATTATGACCACCGATATGACCAACGGACTGAATTTCGGCAAGCAGGCCATGGACTCCCTCAAAGTACTGGACTATTCCGAAATAGCCGCCGGATCGGACATCATTCAGGAACGCTATATCCGGAGCTGGACCATCACCACGGTGAGCGATGACATGGGAGTGCCGATGGGACGTAAGCGCATCGATGTCAACGTTTTCTGGCCGCTCACAGCCGATCACGGAGTTTCCATGGTAACCCTGTTAAGCGACGATGAGTTCAAGGAGAATCAATGAATACCGGGGGCAAAAGAGCGGATAGGGGTTTCACCCTGGTGGAAATCCTGATCGGCATGCTGATCAGTTCCGTCGTCCTCACCGGGCTCTACCGAATGTGGCTCAGCAGCAGCGAGCAAAGCGTACAGCTTCGCCAGAAAATCGAAGTGCGCAATCAAATCACCCTGGCGAGCAAAAACCTGCAATCGGCCATAACCCTGGCGGGTTTCGGCATGCAGGGTGTAAAGAATATCGAGAAATTCGACGGTGTGGGAACCGACACCCTGCTGATTTTTTCCAACAAAAGCAGTCATCAAACTGCTTTGGGCGTGAGTTATTGGTCCGGGCAAGATCATTTCAATGTTTCGGATCCCTCCATTTTTTCCGGCGCGGCCTATATCGCGATAAAAGATGACGCGGGCGGCGAAATCCGTAAAATCACCTGGAAAAATTCCAACAATATCGGCGTGGAAGAAGCCATCGGCCGTAATTTCGATATGGATAACAGCATCGTCATGCCGATCTTCCTCGACAAATACTATACCGATCAAACCCATCAGAAACTGATGGCGGTTTCCAATGGCGCGGGCCGCATCATAGGCCACAACCTTACCAATTTCCAGGTGGCTTTCAAGGATAAGGACGGCGTTTCCACTTCGATTGTCAATGATATCCGTTCCGTCACTTTTTCGTTTACGGGAGTCTTTTCGGCCAAGGAAGGCGCAATCAGCAATATCAACTTCACTACTACGGCCATCCCACGGAATCTGATCTAACCGGGATAGCGGGAAAAAATTGAAGGGGATTACACGAGTCGAATGAACCCTGTCCGGAGGAAAACCATGAAAAATATGAAGTCATTCATCACCACCATCCAAGATCATGTGAAAAAAGGCATTTCTCCCGGGGAACGGGGAGCCGGGTTGCTTTCGGTAGTGACGGGCATGGGCGTCGTCGCCGCCATGGTACAAGGTTCCTTGTATTACCAGGCCAAAACCAGCAATGACTTCATCGCCGGCGAAGCCCATAAAACCTTGGCCCGCGAAATGGCCGAGGCCGGCATCGAAGCCAATATCGCCGATATCGGGCTGGGAAACCTGACCATTACCGCCAACATGAACGGACATCCCTCTTACCGGAATGAACCGCTCGGCTCGGGAACCTATAGCACCGACCTCTATGCCGTAAGCACCTCCGAATCCACCGATACGGTGGATGTGAAATCCACCGGACAATTCCGGGGAGGGGCTCATTCCATCTTCGCCCGGCTCAAGGTCAACAAATATCTGGACACGGTAAAAGTGGTGGATGCCGTTACGGTTCTGGTGCCAAGAGAAGTGACCACGACAACTTCCGTTCCCACCACGGTAACCACCACGACGCAACTGTCGCCGGGCGACATGCCGGCCTTGGACCAGCAGCCCGCCTATGACGCCTGCATGGCTTCCGGAAACGTGCAATGCCAAATATGCCACTTGCCGCTTGGAAATGTAGACAACCGAAGAGTTGTCGATGTCGCACGGCCGTCGGTTAAAACCCATATCGATCATCATGGAGATTATATCTCCACCGACGGAACCTGTGACATGTACGATCCGGTGGAAACCATTACGACCACCTATGTTGAGGTTACGGAAACGGTAACCGTCATGGATGAAGTGATTACCGAAGCCGAAATCGAACAGATTCAAGAGCGTGCGCGCGTCCAGGTGCTATCCTGGAAATAACCAGAAAGCGAAGAGGGGAATTATGGAAAAGCTGAACTCATTCATTGCCCGTCTTGGATTTCGGCGCCGCACCCCGCGGCTGTCCGGAGAGTCGGGGGCCGGCTTGCTGTCGGTGGTTACCGGTATGGGGGTGGTGGCTGCCATGGTTCAGGGTTCCCTCTATTACCAGGCTAAAACCAGCCATGCCTTCATTGCCGGCGAGGCCAATAAAACCTTGGCTCGCGAAATGGCCGAGGCCGGCATCGAAGCCAATATCGCCGATATCGGAATCGGGTCGCTTTCCATTACTCCGAATATGGCCGGATACGCCACCTATCAAAATGAACCCCTTGGGGGCGGGGGGTTTACCACTCTGCTTACCACGGTGGGTACTTCGGAAATCGCGGATACCGTCGATTTGAGTTCCACGGGGATGTTTCGAGGTGGAACCCACTCCATTTTCGCTCGCCTACGTGTGGGCAAGTATATCGATACCTCGGTGGTAATCAATATGAATACGGTGATTACGCCTCGGGATTCGGCATTTACCGAATTGGTACCGTCCGTCGTTACTACAACCACCCAAATGGACCCACATGACATGCCCCCACTTTCAGAGCAGCCTGCCTATGATGCCTGTATGGCTTCCGCCGCAGTTCAATGTCAAATTTGCCATCTTCCCCCAGGAAATGTGGAGAATCGTCAAGTTATCGACGTCGCTAAGCCTTCTATCCGTACCCATATAGACCACCACGGGGATTATGTAACTACGGACGGCTCATGCGATATGTATGACCCGGTGGAAACGACGACAACCATCTACAATACGGTAACCGGTACGGTAACGGTAATGGATACGACCTCCATTTTTGAAGAGGATTTGACGATTAGCGAACGGTCCCGCGTCAAAATCCTTTCCTGGAAATAAGGCGGCGGCCGGAAAAGGAGAATTGCATTTTCCCCGGGCCGCCCATATAATCGGAGCAGACCCTATCCGGCATGGAAAGCCTTGATGAAACCGACGGCGATACATAAAAAAGAGGAGCTGCTGGTCAAAATGCGGGGCCGTTTGGCCCGGCCCATGGCGCCCTCTCCTCCCAATGGAAAATCCCTTAAACGCAGAAAAGCCAAGGGTTCTTGGTTCTGGCCCATAACCGTTTTCGTCGCCCTCGTGCTGATCAGCGGCTTATGGGTCGGAAAGGACCTCCAGGGAAATACCGCTCCGGCCGCCCCGTCCCCCATCTCTCCCTTGCCCTCTCCCCCTCCGGAACTTTCGGTCAATGACCAGGCTTTTTATTGGGCTTATGCCCTTTATGATATGGAAAAATTCAGGGAAACTTTTGGCGCCCAAAGCCTGGTAGCCGTCAACTCGCACCAGGCCAAGGAAAATTTGAAAACCCTGCTTCCGCAAACCACCGATCGCGTTCGCTATTTAATCGGGCGTTATCTTCCGCCAGGGGGACTACCTTGACAAGAAATCAGGCCGGATTCAGCATGCTGGAAATCCTGGTATCCATCGTGGTTTTCAGTTTGATGTCCACTTCCATTTTTTATTTCCTGTCCACGCAAAACAAATTCAGCGCCAATAGCAACGACATGACGCGAGGGATCAGTTTGGGCAAACTGACCATGGATTCGCTGAAGGTGGTCGATTATGACGCGCTTACCGCGGGTTCAGATACGGTTGGGGAAAGGTTTATCCGCACTTGGAGCGTTTCGCCCCAAACCAACGAGGATAATACCCCGAAAGGCCGGAAATTACTGCAAGTGGTGGTCTTTTGGCCGCTGACGGCGGAACAAACCATGAGTTTTACCACCTTGGTAGGCGATGACGAATACAAGGAGGACCGCTAACGGAGGATTTTCAAATCGCTGACCCAGACGGTACGATTGCCATCGGTGGTTATCGACAAGGTATAATCCCCGTCTGATAGGAATTCCACCCGGTACCAGCTACCTTGGCCTATCAAATCATCATCGGAAGTCGGCATTTGCAGGAGATCGCCCGTCACATCCCGATAGCCGATTTTAAATATACCCACCGGAACTTTAAAGTTTTTCGACTGATTTGCAGGGATGGATCCTAAGGTTTTGAACACCGGCGCGCCATGGATGTTTTGCACGTTTGCGGAGAAAAGCAGGAAAGTAAGCTCTCCCGGGTCTTGAGTCTTTTGATTGAGGATTTTCAAATTCGCTTCCTGAGTTCCGGCGGGCGGAGCGGGACTTTTGGATTCATCAATCTCGATGGCATCGCATCCGCACAGCGCGAAAACCAAGCATAACGGGAAAAACCAATTTATCAGGCGCTGCGAAGCCAAGTTTTTCGGAGCGAAGAATTTTATGGACATATCAGTCTCCTTGAACCAGCCTATTTTACCATATTCCCACCCCGATTATCCGGAATAAACCCTTTCCACCCGGTTTCCCAGCGAGCAGATGATATCGTAGGGATGGGTTTGCTTGATGCGCGCCCAATCCTCCATGGTAATTTCCTCCTTGCCGGAACGCCCGGCAATGACCACGGTATCGCCGACCCGCGACTTTGGACATTCCCCCAAATCGACGGTGATATAATCCATGGACACCCGACCGATAATCGGGCAGCGTTTTCCACGTATCAGCACTCGCCCCGAATTGCTGGCGGCGAGGGGAATCCCATCGGCATATCCCGCCGGAATGGTACCGACCCAGGTATCGCGCATCAGTGTGTGAGTGCAGCCGTAGCCTATGGTAAAACCCGCGGGCAGCAGCCTTTTGGAGAGGAGCCGGGATTTGAGCGATAAGGAGGGCTTGAGGTGGTAGCGGCGGCATCCCTCCAAATCAAAAACACCGTAAAGATTGATGCCCGGCCTGACCATATCGAAATGGGTTTCCGGAAAATTATTGATGGCATCCGAATTGGCCAGATGCACCAGAGGGAATACAATACCCTGGGCTTCCAGTTCATGCAAGAGCCGAGAAAAAAGCGTGACCTGCTCCCGGGTTTTAGCATGTTGGGCATTGTTCGCATTGGCGAAATGGGTATAAAAGCCTTCGATTTCAAGCCCGGGAAGGCGAAGAATCTTGAGTATGACTGCGGAAGCTTCGAAGTGCGGTAGCCCCAAGCGCCCCATACCGGTGTCTACTTTGATATGCACTTTGGCTTTTTTCCCCTGGCGAACCGCCTCGGAGGAAAGCTTTTTGGCAATGGCCAAATCACCCACGGGGCAAATTATTCCAGCCCGGACACAATGCTCCGCCTCATCGGCCAGCAACCCCCCGATAATCTGTACCGGCTGCTTCACTTTACGCCGCAAAGCGATGGCCTCTTTCGCCTCCGCCACGCCGAACCGCGCGGGCGCTTCGCCGGCAAGCGCTGCCGCTATCCGGCCCGCGCCCAACCCATACGCGTCCGCCTTGAGAATGGGCATGACCAGGGCGGGCGCCACTGAGGCTCGGATACGCCGGAAATTTTCCCGGATGGCATCGAGGTCTATTTCCAACCAGACTCGCGATTGCACCGGGGGTGTGGAAAACCGGCTTTCCGGCAAGAAATCCTCCTGGAGTTGGGAATACCGTGCGAACGCTAGATATCTTAGGTAAATTAGTAATCTTGAAACCACCTCTATTTCGGGAAAGCTTACAGCTCTCTCGATTTATGGGAAGCGATGAATTATATTCCTGGAGGAGTTTCAACCACCGCCCTCAAGTCGGGTCATGAACCCGTAACGGTTTAATTGCAACTAAACATTAATGGGAAAAAATCCGTTATGACGCTTCGCTCCGGAACTAATCTATCGTTCGCTTGGGTGCTCTTGGCTCTTCTGGTTTCGGCCGGCGCCAAGGAAAAATTCGAGGAAAGGGATTTTTCCGGTCAAGGTTTTACCGGCCGCGATTTAAGCGGAATGGTATTCAAAGATTGCAATTTGGAAAACGCCCGCTTTAACCAGGCCATGGGTAATAAAATATCCTTCGAGGGCTCCAAAGGATCCAAGATCAATTTCAATAGCGCACATTTCGGCCAAAGCTCGTTCCGCAACGTCGAATTCGGAGACGGCGAATTCCGGGGCGCCGATATCCGGGAAAGCGATTTCAAAAACGCAGCGTTGCCTCGGGCTGATTTTCAGAGAGCGGTTTTGGCGGGTTCCAATTTCGGCGGCGCCGATCTCAAGGCCGCCAATTTCATCGGCGCTAAATTCGTCGAGAAGGCGCGCTTCAACAAAGCCGATTTGGCCGGCGCCCGGTTCGGAGACAGCGGGCTGGAAAGGGTCGATTTTTCCGGCGCCAATCTCGACGGCGTCAACCTTGTAGGCGCCAAGTTGCAAAATTCGGATTTCCGTTTGGCAAGCGTCAACTCCATCCAGCTGAAAGGCGCGAACCTTTCCGGGACGGACATGCGCAAACTGGCATTCCACAATGCTGATCTTTCCGGCAGTAATCTGGTGGAAGCCGATTTCAGGCGTGCCACATTTGAGAAATGCAAATTCGATGGAGCGGAATTCGGGTTTGCGAAAATGGCCTCCACCCGCTTTACCGAATGCACTTTCGTTCGAGCCGCGTTTTTCAATACGCAAATGAAGGGCGCCGATTTTTTCGCCGCGAATCTGGAGGAAGCCATCTTCGGTGGTAAGAGCTTGGACAAAGTCCAATTTCTGGATGCGCGTATGGACAGAGCCAAATTCCAGGTGGGAAAGCTCAGTAATATCGATTTTTCCGGGTCCAGTCTGCGCAATGTCGACTTCACCGGCGTCAGGCTTATCAATTGCAATTTCACCAATGCCGATTTGACCGGGGCGATTTTTTCGGCGGCGTTTCTCACGGGTTGCGATTTCCGGGACGCCAACTTAAGCCAAGCCCAATGGGAGCCGGAAAACCTGCAAAAAAACCTGTATAACTCTTCCACACGTTTCCCCAGCGGATATACGCCCCATCCCAAGCAGATGCGGGCCCGATAATAGTACACAACAAGAGTAAATCATGCGTCGCAATATCCTGCATCCCGGTGCTACCGAATTGGTTTATGAAATCCGGGAAATTGTAAAAAAAGCCCAACTCTTCCAAGAATTGGGAGTGGAAATTTTTTGGGAAAACATCGGTGATCCTGTTCAAAAAGGGAGCAGGATTCCGGAATGGATGAAGGATATCGTCGGTAATTTGGTAAAACAGGATTCCAGTTACGGCTATTGTCCGACCCGAGGCGTGTTGAGTACCCGAAAATTCCTGGCGCAAGCCAACAACTCGTTGGGTGGCGCGCAAATCGGGGCGGATGACATCTTATTTTGTAACGGCCTGGGCGATGCCATTTCCACTTTATACCAATTCCTGGATCCCGGCGCCCGTATCATCGGGCCTTCGCCCGCCTACTCCACCCATTCCTCAGCCGAGGGAAGCCACGCGAGCCAGCCACCGATTACCTATAATCTGCTGCCGGAAAACGGTTGGTTTCCGGATATGGATGAGCTTCGCAACCAGGTTAAATACAATCCGAATATCGTTGGGATTCTCATTATCAATCCCGATAATCCCACCGGCATGGTCTATCCGGAAAATACTTTACGTGAAATCGTAGCATTGGCCCGTGAATATGACCTTTTTCTGGTAGCCGACGAAATTTACACCCACATAACCTATAATGACGTCGAAGCGGTTCCCATAGCCAAGGTGATTGGCGATGTTTGCGGTATATCCCTTAAGGGAATTTCCAAGGAATTGCCTTGGCCGGGATCGCGCTGTGGATGGATGGAGTTTTATAACACTAATAAAGACAACGAATTCGGTCGTTTAGTTAAAGCTTTGGAAGATGCGAAAATGCTGGAAGTGTGTTCCACCACCTTACCACAGATGGCCATTCCGGAAATTTTGAGCCATCCGGAGTACGCCGCGTATAGAAAAAACCTCAATTTGGATATTCAACGCCGTGGCGAAGTGGTTTACCAGGCATTGAAAGACATCCCCCAACTCATTGTGAACCGGACCTATGGAGCTTTTTATACTTCCATTATTTTTCGCGCCGGCACCTTGAAATCCCACCAGAAGCTCGAAATCTCAGATTCCCGCATACAAATGCAATTGGAAAAAATGGTGGAAGGCGTCGCTCTCGACAAGCGCTTTGTCTACTATATGCTGGCAGCCACCGGAATATGCATGGTTCCCATTTCCTCCTTCTGCTCCGGATTAATGGGGTTTAGGGTTACCTTACTGGAGGAGAATCAGGCCAAATTGGAGTGGTTGTATGCGAAACTCCAAAAAAGCATTGTGGAATACCTGGCTTCATAAGCTTGAAACGCCCTTTTCTGGGGGCAAATCCTCCCAAATCAATTGTTTGCGCAACTCCTTTGAAATCAATATCTTAGCGAAACCTTGACTACGGAAGGGAAAGACTGGGGCGACATGACCCCGGAACCACCCGGAGGTTGAATGGGAAAAGGCCTTATTTTCTTATATTTTGAAAGCAGCTCTTTGGCCCAAACTTTGCTTATTCTAGCTCCATTATGGGTATAGTGTTTTCCCTATTCCCGGGTTTTGGAAGGTAAATCATGAAGAAACTTTTTTCCGCCATCGGGTTCAGCGCAGGCCTGACGATATGTGCCATGGCACAGGGGAAACCCACTGTTACCCCACCTGAACACGCAGAAAATCGCAAAGAGGAGGCCCGCAAGTATTTTGAAGAGGCGTTGTCCAAAATGCCTGCTGAAGTCGCAGTAAAAGTACAGGCAGCCCGTGAAGCGGCCAAAGCCGCCAAGGCTGATGTGGAAGAAATGGTTTCCAAAGGAAAATCGAAAGAAGAAATCGAATCCATGATTGCCGAGAAACGCGCAGCCGCGCGACAGAATTTGGACAAGGCACTGGAAGATCTGGACAAGGTGCCTGAGCAGGCTAAGGAAAGTGTCGCAAAGGCCCGGGAAAAAATGGCGAAACGTCTTGCCGACCGGCAAGAGCGAGAAGGAAAACCTGAATAGAGCCCCCTGAAATCGTTTCTGATTCGACCCATCGTTAATGCGGGAAGGAGTAATCCTTCCCGCTTTTTTTTCGGAATATGAGTATAATTGACTTTGTTGAATTATACCGTGAACCCCTATTTCGGTATTCCGGTAAGTCAATCCTCATTGGACCTTTAAAGGAATCGAGCGAGATTTTACCAACCTTATGCAGCTTGGCAAAATAATAGCCGATTTACGCGTAAAGGCGATTATTCTCCTGCTGCCCTTTACCCTGATTTCCGCACCCATTACCAACAAGGAAATCGGCTTCACCATCGACCTCCCCTTATCCTGGCGACAACATATCGTCTCTCCGGGTACGCATGCCATCTTGCGGGATACGACCGGTGGGCATAAAAGCGTGATTTCCATCGAAAAAATCCTCATCGATAAAAACGTCGATCCCACTCCCTCAGCCTGGGTCCGCTCCCAGTTTCTGGCATTCAAATTATTGGTCGAGCATAGTGTTTACCCTTTCGGCGCCATCCTTTTTTACGACTCCACCTCATCCGCCCAGTTGGGCGCTCTGTGGTCTCCCGAGCTTTACGCGGAGTTCTACCATTCCGACAACAAGCCCACCCAAGCCGAGTACGTACGCTATGCGGCCATTTCCGATTTCGGGTATGAAATAATCGCCTATGGAGACTCACTCGATATGGCCACTAATATCGTTTATTATGCGGACTCTTTGATTTCCACCCTTGTTTTGTCATCACCGCAAAATGTTTCCTTACTTAGAAGCCAACACAGCCGACCATTCACCGTCGGAAAAGGTGGCCGGATTTGGGTGGATGTATTGGGGAAGTCACAGCGACATATAGAGGGGAAAGGGCTTTCACGGCGCCTTTATCCCGTTTTGGGGGAAGGTAGCACCCAAAAGGCTCCCCACTAACCTATCCAGGTTCTCATTGGGTGTTTTTTTCGCCGTTTCCGGCAGAGGCTAATGCAATTGCGGTCACCTTTCACAGCGAACCGGTAACAGCATGCCGATAGGAGTCATACTACTGCTGCTAACCATGGTTGCATCGGGTCGAGAGCCGGAATCGCCACTGGCTTTGTCGCTGGAGCGGGCCGGTAAAGCTCTGGAAATGAGGCAATGGGATGAAGCGGTTGCCCAATATATCGAAGCCTCCCATCAGGGAATGTCGCAAGACAGCCTCATGTATTTTCTGGCCGGAACCGCACTTGCAAAAGGAGCCGCCGACACGGCGCTGGTTTTCAACTTTGCCATCGGGTTCCAGCCGAAAACACCGCTGCATACTGCTGCAATCAATCAGCGGATGCGTATTTACACGGAATTAGGGATGGAAAGTGAGGTTGCAAGACTTCAGGATAGCCTGGCATCCCCTTTTCGGCGCGACGTTGCGTCCTGGTTTCCGAAAGGGAAGTTGCGATTGGGAAGCGGGTATTCCCACGAAACGGTAGTGGAGGAAGCCTTGTTTCCCGACCGCCCCGGACCCGATGGACCGCCCAATGCGGTGTTACAAGGCCATTTCCGTCGCTTACAGGCGGGCTTGGAATGGAGTGTGGGGTTGGGAAAAACGACCACCCTGGAAATCGAAAGCGGGTATAGGAGCTTCAAGGCCATTTACCGCGACTCCTCAAAAAGCGACTTGGGCGTGGAATTACGCATGACGCGCTTGTGGAAACATCTATTTGCCGGATTGGGTTTTTGGCGCGTCGACAATGGGTACAACCCGGTTTCACATTTACAGCGAAGCGATATCTCCCTGGTAACCTTAACGCGAAAAAGCCTGCACCTCGCCAATCTAGGCTTCGAACGCGACTTCTATGGCGACCAACGCCGTAAACATGAGATGCTTTGGGCATTGTATTATTGGGATTTGAATATCGCCACCGCCGAAGGTTTCAACTTGACGGTTTCGGCGAATGGCTATTTCGCGGATGCCCAGCGCATGGAGAGATTGAAGATAATTTTCGTGGAAAGTGGAACCATGGGACGGACGGAACATTTCACCGACCGCACATTTACGCAACGGGTTCCCGGCAACCGTTTTACCTCCGCGGTCAATTCCCTCAATTATTTTGAACGGGAGGATCAGGTTTCCCGACTCGATTATTGGGCGGTAAGCGTTGCCCCAGCCTATACCCATCCCCTATTCTCGCGATGGGATGGGTCCATCCAAGTGGGATTTTCGGCTTTTTACTATCCCCGTGATTTCGTCTGGCAGCAAATTTCCCCTGTCATCCCCATCCCCTCACTCCCCCTGACGGTAGCCTATAGCCGACTTGAAGGTCGGTATTTTTATGTGGATGAGCAGAAAATAGGCGGAGACGACCTCTTCAATGAGGACACACCGGTTTTCGATTTACAAAAATATTCCCAAAAGCGCGTGGATCTCTCCTCGGAACTCACCCTGACCCTCAAGCGGAAAACCCTCCGCTGGGGCACGCTCGAATTCCGTTCCCAAGCCCGATACCTCCATTCCAATCTCGCAGAGCATGCCCCCGTGGAAATACCCAAGTGGGATATTGGCGTCGGTTTTGACTGGCGTAACAAATGGGAGTTTTTGTAAACCATGAAAAAAACCGGTATTGCGATCCTGCTCCTGGTGCTTTCCACCCTGATGCTGACGGCCTGCCAACCCGACGATGTTGAGAAGGGTAATATCAGCCTTAGCTTGGGTGATTACCCGCGCGCCATGGCTTTTTTCGAGGCTGCCTTACAAGAACGTCCTGATCATGCCGAAGCACGGTTGGGCATGGGAAAAGCCCTTCTGCAAAAGGCCATGGACGGCAACGATGACCCTCGTATTTGGGACCAGGCCATGCTCCACCTTGAGGCGTTTCGAACCCTAGCGCCGGACCATGGAGCCCAGTCCCTGTTAAGCCAGGCGTACACCGAGAAGGCACGCTTCCTACTCGACCGTTCCGACACCCTCTCGGCCCTCAAATCCCTGGCCCGCTCACGTGATATCGATCCCGAAGACGTGGCGGCCATCAATCTGGCGGGCATACTCTATTGCCGCCTGGGCCAACCCGACAAAGGCGAGACTCTTTTCTTTTCCGCGCTCGCCCTGGATACTGCCAACGCTTCTGCCAATTTCAACCTCGGCATGTTGAGTTGGCAACGTCAAGACTACGAAGGGGCCCGCGATTTTTGGTCGAAAGCATTGAAGAACGCGCCGCAAGACGAAGACATTCTCTTCTGGTTCGCTCTTTCTGAAAAGCACCTCCAGGATATTCCATGATTCCCCGGTTGCCCAAAGGCTTTTCCCACCCCATGCGTATCGGTGAAGGCGCGTTTTCGTCGGTTTACCGGGTGCGCCAAAAGGCATTGGATAGGTGGGTGGCCATCAAGATGCATAAGCAAAATGGTGTGGAAGAGCGCCGTGAGCTTTTGAAGGAAGCGCGCCTGCAGGCCGGTATGGGTATACCGTGCATTCCTGCGGTATTCGACGCCTTCGAATGGCGCAGCCAGGTTTGCATAGTTATGCAATGGGTGAAAGGGGTGCCGCTCACCCTCCTCATCTCGCGGCTCACCACCGACCAACAACGTTTGGCGCTGGCAGACGCGTTTATCACGGCCCTGGCGCATTTGCACCGCGCGGGCTACGTCCATCGGGACATCAAGCCCGCCAATGTTTTGGTATCGCCCGACGAAGGCCTTTACCTGGTGGATTTCGGTTTCACCAAAAACGCATCCGGTGGAGCGCTCGAATCCGTTTCCGGCCATATCAAGGGAACGCCGGCTTTCATGGCCCCGGAAATTTTCCAGGGGCGCCCTGATATCGACTGGATGCGAACCGACATTTATTCGGCCGGTAAACTCCTGAATCAACTGCTTCCCCGCAATTGGAATCCTGAATTTCTCTCCAGCCTGGTGGAAGACGAACCCGCCCGCCGCCCCGCCTCCGGCATGGAGGTGATGGAAAGGTGGCGCCTGTTGCCCGATATGAAATTGGGTTCCGGCGCCATAGAATGGCAAAGCCTATCCGCCCAGTTGGCCTCGGACCTTTTGGCGAAAAACCTCTACCTGGCCGCCCGCCAATTGGGGGGAGCCGGCCGTACCGACGAATCCTATTGGCTGGTAACCGAATGCCTGGAGGAGAACTCTGAGTTTCCCGATGCGCTCGACTACATGGCATCACTGCCTCAACTGGGACGCCGTGCAAGGCGACTGCGTATGGCGTGGATTTCCAGCGGCAGTCTTGTGATAATATTTTTGATAATAGGAGCCTTTTTAATCGGAAAGCAAAACCAGCCTTCCGACTCCGGATCCAAACCAGTAATCGCCCAGGCTAATACCTTTCTTCTGCCGCAATCCGACTTGGGTTATTCCGGTCTTAACCTACCGTTACATGAGGTCGGCACACCCGCGCAATCTTTCAACGCCAGCCTGTTAATCGTAGGAGAAACAGGAACCGCCGTTTTGCGGGTGGACGGAAATGCAGCCGCATTCCAATCCGGCAAGCCGGTGGCCATCCCCTATGGTTTACGTCGAATCCAGCTTTACTCGGATGAACGCGAAATCTTCAACGAACAAATTTCATTTCTGCCTTTTCAAACGCGGTTGCTTAAAATATCTGCAATGACGTCGAACCAAAGGAATTCCCGGCATGACCCTTGAAGTCTATCCTGCTCTTTTAAATCTCGAGACGCATACGGAAACCTCTTTGAAAGGACGCATATTCACTTTCGGCTCTTCGCAAAGCTGCGGATTGGTATTGCCCCGTGAGTGCCCGGAACGATTGGGCCACTTCCTTTTCTCCAACGGACGCTACCAAATCCAATCGCTCAACAGCGGCTCCGTACGGTTCAACGGCAAACCCGTGCAAGCGCCCATGGAGATGCGGCATGGCGATGAAATCGATTTGGCCGGCCGGGTTTTCCGGTTTCTGGAGCGGGCCGATGCTCCGGAGTCGGGTCCGGATGAAGACCCCGTGGGGGAGTTCATCGAAATCATGGTGGGACTATTGCAGGAGAGACGTCCTGATGGTTTCGATCGCTTGGTCGGAAGCGTATCGCGCATTCTCAAATGCGATGCCGCCCGCCTGGTCGGCGAGGATCCCGTCCGGGAAGAACGGGTGACACTGGCCCGTTACCCCAGGGAAAGCGGGCTGGAGCGTTTTTCCAATCGCGCCATAGACTGGGCCCGGGATGCGGAGAAAACCGTCCTGATGCATCAGGCCGATTGGAATGACGAAGCCGATGAAGGCGGATCCGCCTCGTCGCTTACTTCCCTGGAAAAAAACCGGGTCAGCTCGATTCTTTGCGCACCCCTGGCCGAACAGGGACAGGTACTCGGCTATCTCTATCTGGACCGGCTTAATCGCGACATGCCGTTCACGGAAAAGGACAGGCGCTTCTGCGATCTGCTGCGGCCCCTGTTCGAGGAAATCCTGCGACAGAGAAAAGAATGGGCGCGGCAAAAGGAAACCATCGCCCGGCTCCAACAAGCCGGTGGCGCGGGTGGAAGCGTCATCTATGGCAGCCGAAATATGATCGAAGTGATGGAATTGGCGGGACGAGTGGCGGCCACCGATTCGACCGTACTTATCAACGGCGAAACCGGCACGGGTAAGGAAGTACTCGCCCGTTTCATCCATGCCCAGTCGCGGCGGGCCGACAAACCCTTTCTTGCCATCAATTGTGGGGCCATACCGGAGAACCTGATTGAATCGGAGTTGTTCGGTTATGAAAAAGGCTCCTTCACCGGCGCCACCCAGCAGAAAAAAGGCCTTTTCGAATCGGCGCAAGGCGGAACGGTTTTCCTGGACGAAATCGGAGAATTGACCCTGTCATTGCAAGTCAAGTTGTTGCGCGTGTTGCAGGAAGGCTGCATAACCCGAGTGGGCGGCAACGAACCCTTGGCGGTCAACGTCCGCATCTTATCGGCCACCCACCGCGATTTAACCCGCGAGGTGGAGGAGGGCCGGTTCCGTCAGGACATGTATTTCCGGCTTAATGTACTCCAATTGAATTTGCCGGCGCTGCGGGAACGCGACGACGACATTTTGCTCCTGGCCGATTATCTGCTCAAAAAATATTGCCAACAATTCGGCTTGCCGCTGAAACAACTTTCCGCCTCCGCCCGTAAGGAGTTGATGCTCTATGCCTGGCCGGGGAATATCCGGGAATTGGAAAACGTGATGCAAAAAGCCATTCTGCTTTCGACTTCCCGTTTGCTGGGTGCATCCGATTTACCCCTGCGGCAATCCCCTTTCGCACGGAAATCTCCCGTAACGCCAGGGTTTCTGACTCTCAAAGAAGCGCGGGCGGCGGCGGAAAAAGACGCCATTACCGCGGCCATGCAACGTTGCCGGGGAAATATTTCGCAGGCCTCACGGCTTTTGCAAATCGATCGAAAGTGGCTGATGAAAATGATGCAGGAATTGGAAATCGACGCGGATGCTTTCCGCGAATGATTTTAATCGCCGGATTCGGAGGTGTCGGCATTGGTATCCGGCTCCACCACTACGGGACCGGATCGCAATTCCCTCCAACGTTCGTCCGTCAAGCGCCTTGACAGGGAGTCGAGTCGTGCCTGGTCGCCATTGTTCGATAGGGTATCGGTGGGAATTTTAAGTCCTCGAAAGAGAGCATAATTGCGTTGCACCCGCGCCCGATGGCGGTTGTATGCCCAGTTGGGGCGTCGCGGATCCCATTTCGTGGGGCTGGGAAGCAAACTTACCAGGGAGAGCATTTCTTCCTGTGTCAGCTGATTCGGTAATTTGGAAAAATAATGCTCACTTGCGGACCGGACACCGAAAA
This sequence comes from Fibrobacteria bacterium, assembly GCA_041746255.1. Lineage (GTDB taxonomy): Bacteria > Fibrobacterota > Fibrobacteria > UBA11236 > UBA11236 > JBGTHM01. The sequence continues at coordinate 73,527 of JBGTHM010000115.1, forward strand.
TTCCCCGGTCGAACTGGGCTACATTCAGGTATATCTCAAGAATTCTTTCTTTACTCAGGTAATTTTCCAGTAGCAAGGTTATCACCGCCTCCCGCATTTTACGCGTCAGCTCTTTATCTCCGCTCAAATAGAGGTTTTTCGCCAGTTGCTGGGTTATGGTGCTGGCGCCTCGGGCGTTTCGTCCCGACTGGTGGTTCGCGACTATGGCGAATTCGATTTGTTCGATATCGAATCCCTGATGCGAAAAGAATTTACCGTCCTCGGCCACCAAGACCATTTCACGCAAGGCTTTGGGAATACTATCGAGGGGGCTCCACTCCCACCGTACGCCGCGCTCCTCGTCGGTAAGGGAGGAGTCGGAACGGAGATCCGCCCGTTCCGCTTCAATGAAGGCGGTAGTGGGCGGGTTGATATCCCGCAAGACGCGAATGTCCCAAAAGTGGAAATAACCGGTAACCTGGATGACCGCCCAAATCATGAAAACCAGCAAGGCTCCCAGCGCGATTTGGTAGAGAGTCCAAAAGGAAATCCATATCCCTTTAAAAAACAGGAAAAGAATGCGGATTATGCGAAAAATAGTCGGCATAGGTCGTTAACAAAGCTTTTCGAGCCCGCTGGCGAATGTAGTTTTATACCGATTCACTGCGTAGTGGATATTGCTACTTACCCGGCATCGACTAAAGTTTCAGGCGGAGAAATTCAAAAATGACGCGCTTCAGGCCCTGCATCGATATCCATGAAGGCAAGGTGAAACAAATCGTGGGCGGCAGCCTCTCCGATTCGGGCGAGGGTCTCAAAACCAATTTCGTTTCGGACCAAGACCCGGCCTATTTCGCGGATTTGTACCGTAAAGACGGCCTCACCGGGGGGCATGTCATTCAATTGGGGCCCGGAAATACCGCGGCATCCCTGCAGGCATTGGCTGCCTATCCCGCAGGAATGCAAATCGGCGGCGGCATCGACCTGGATAACGCGGAAACCTTTTTGCAGGCGGGAGCCAGCCATGTCATCGTCACGTCCTGGATATTTCCGCAGGGCCGCCTGGATTGGAAGCGCTTGAAGTCACTTACGGGCCGAATTGGCCGGGAACGGCTGGTGGTCGACTTGAGCTGCCGCAGGGTGGCGGATGGCTGGAACGTAGCCATGAACCGATGGCAGACCGTGACCGACACAGCCCTGAATGCCCAGCTTTTTGAATCGTTAGCGCCTTTTTGTGACGAGTTTCTGGTGCATGCCGCCGATGTGGAAGGCCATTGCCGGGGTATCGACCTGGCCTTGGTCAGGCATCTCGCCGAAATCTCTCCCCTACCCGTCACTTATGCCGGAGGCGCGAATTCACTCCAGGATTTGCAAACGGTGGCCACGGAGAGTTCGGGGAAAGTCGACCTATCCATCGGCAGCGCCCTGGATATATTCGGAGGAAACCTCATCCGCTACGCGGACTGCGTCGCCTTCAACCCCGGCTCCGCCCTACCGTGACATTTCTGTTACCCCAGCGCCAGCCGGTGTATTCCGGCGGGAACCGCGCCAAGACCATGGACTATTCCCTGGTCCTCTCTTCGGAAGGGTTCCGCCATTGGATTGAGTTCGACGGGCAAGACTACCACTTATTGGTGGAGGAACAGGCGCTTGGTCAGGCCCAGGAGGTCTTGAACACCTATAATCGGGAAAACGAAGACTTCAACCAACCGGAAGAGGCCCCTCTGGCTCTGGACCTGTACCTTTCACCGCTAGCCATATTGCTGGTTCCCACCTTCGTTTATTTCGCGGTAGGCTATAGCGATGCGCCCGTATGGTTGCAAAGACGAGGGATGGCGGATAGTCTCGCAATTCTGGCCGGCGAGTGGTGGCGAACCCTGACGGCATTGACACTGCATGCCGACCACGCGCATTTTTTCGGAAACCTGGTATCGGGCTATTTCATTCTCAACCTGCTCAACCACCGATTGCGCCTGGGCTCCATGCTTTTAGGCCTGACCCTGATTTCCGCAGCCACCAATGGGCTGGTGGCTTGGTATGCCCACTCGCCCCATTTATCCTTGGGATTCTCCACCTTCGTCTTTGCCGCCCTGGGTCTTTTAGCGGCCGTGGAAACGCGCCATTGGCGTACCATGCCTTTAAAAAACCTGAGACAGGTCACACCGCTACTGTCGGCCTTTTTCCTGGCGGTGATGATGGGACTGGGAGAGCGCGCGGATGTGCGGGCCCACTTTTTCGGATTTTTCCTGGGTATGTTCGCGGGATTGATCTTCTACCGCAAGGAAGTGACTTTTCCCCCCTGGATGCAGGGAGCGATGCTGATACTGGGTTATTCCCTTTATGGGCTGGCCTGGTTTCTGGCCCTCGCATAAACCGCCCTATTCGGGTAGGTGCGTGGGTAGGAGAACATGGTCGACCTTGAAAATCTTGGCGAATAGTGCGACCCGCATCCACATTCCGTTTCGCTCCTGACGCCAGTATTTCGCGCGAGGGTCTTCATCGATGGCCGGATCGATTTCGTCGCGGCGCGGAAGCGGGTGCATGATGACACCATCTTGCTTGAGCATGGACAGCTCTTTAAGCCCGAACCGGAAGCGGCTGAAATCCGTCTCCCGGGATTCACCCTCCAAGTCGTGTTCATCCTGGATACGGGTAACATATACCGCATCGAGGTCGGGAAGCGCCTCGTGCAAATTCTCGGTTTCGAAAAAATTCACGTTATGGAGTTGGAGATGATCCTTGATGTCTTGCTCCATCCGAAAGCCCGGAGGCGCGATGAACACCAGTTTGACGTCCCGGTAATTCTTCATGAGGTAACTTAAGGACCGGACGGTTCTACCTCGCTTCAAATCGCCCATCATGCCGATGGTTTTACCATCAATCCCGCCGCGATGTTTGAAACTGCGCATGAGGGTGTAGATATCGAGCAAGGCCTGGGTGGGATGCTGGTCCTTGCCGCTTCCCGCATTGATGATGGGCACCCGTCTTTGCACATGATCGAAGAGGTCCGCGGCTGCCTGGGTCCTACCTTCCACCTGGGTGCGCATGACCACCACATCCACATAAGAGCTGAAAGTGCGAATGCTGTCGAGAAAGCTCTCTCCTTTCACCTCCGAAGAGGTGGCGGGATCGCGGATTTCGCTGGTTTGCATGCCCAAAACCTGACAGGCATTATTGAAGGAAAGAAAGGTCCGGGTCGAAGGCTGGGTGAAATACAGCATGGCCCGTTTGTCGGCCAGTAGCGTTCGCAGGAACATCAGTCCCTCCCGCTGCTTGGCGAACCTTCGGATGGCGGTGGTCAACGAACACAACTCATCCAGCAAGGGCCGGGTGAATTGCTGGGTTTTCAGGACATGAAAAAGTTCGGAAGGATTGGCAGGATGGGAAGGGTCGGTAGGGTCGGCTTTGGCTTGGGTCATATCGACCCTGGAAAATAATTACAAATCAGATCTTTTCCAGCATCCCCAGATTCAGCTTGGAAAAACTTTTGCCGTCATAGGTTATTTGCACCGCCATTTCGCTATTTCCGTCCACTTCCACGGTTTCCAGGTGGACCGGGCGGTCCCACAAATATTGGATTTGCCGCATTACCTGGCGGGAACTGTCTTCGTCCAACGACATCCCTTCATAATAATGCTTGAGGTAAAGCTCACTTTTTCCGCCATAATCGCCGTCTTCCACCTTAATCAAGGGGATGCCGGAATGGGCGAAGGAGCGGACAATGGTGTCTTTAATCGACCTCCAATCGGTTTCCTCCACCACAAACTCCTCCACATTGCCCCGGTTCTTGGACTGGTAAATATACAGTTGGGCGTCTTCAACCACCTCTTTGTTCATGAACTCGTCCAGAAAAAACCAATCCATATGGGTCCGGCGCACTTCAAACACTTTTTCCAGGCCTTTGCCCACTTTGAGGTCGATGTCCCATTTGTCCGGCGATTCGTCGCGTTCCCATTCGGGCCCGAATTGTCCGGTGTTATAGCGTTTCTCGATATTCAAAAAGGTTTTGATTCCCAATAAATACGGGTTCATCCCGAAGGGATTGCTGGCCAAGACCCGGGAATTGTACAGATTGTAAAAACCGTGCTCTTCCTCGCTTAAAAAACCGTCTTGAAAGAGACGGGACATGATGCGCATATGCCAGAAAGAGGCCCATCCCTCGTTCATCACCTTGGTTCGGCGTTGCGGCATGAAGTATCGGGATTGTTCCCGGATGACGCTGAGAATATCCAACTCCCACTCGTCGAATTTACGCGGGGAGTGGCGCATGACGAATTCCATCAAATCGGTTTGCGGTTCAGCGGGGATTTTCTTCTTGGCCTGTTTGATCTCCTGTCGCTTCTCCTCGAAGGTTTTTACGTTTTTCTGTTTCTCAAAATCGAACATGTCCCCGTATTTTGCCGTTTTCTCTTTGGGACGAATCAGGGGTTCGGCCTTCTTCTCTTCGCGCGCCGACCTATCCGCGCCGAGAAAATCGGTGTCGACGTTCATCTGGATGGACTGGGCGGCGTCGATAAGCTTTTCCACCTCGTTAATGCCGTAAGCTTCCTCGTATTTGCGCATACGGGAAGCCGATTCGCTGGCGGAAGTCACCATATCCTTGCGGGTAGGAACGAAATGCACGTTGTTTTTCATGAAATCGTTATGGCCGTAAACATGCGCCATCACCAGGACCTGGATAGGATACGGATTGTTGCGCATCAAAAAGGCCCGGGAAGGGTTTGAGTTGAGCACCACTTCATAGGGAATGCCGCCGGAATATTCGTATTGCGTGCGCTGCTTTTCGAAATCGCGCCCGAAGGACCAATGGGAATAGTTGACGGGCAGATTATAGGACATGATTTCCAGCATTTTCTGGGCGGGAATCACGTCGAATTCCTGGGGATAGCAATCCAACCCGTATTCGCTTACGATTTTCTGGATATGATTGTCCGCTCTCACGAGCCGCTTCAAGTCGTTTTTCATAGTCACCTATCCCCATCCCATGATGGGATTATTCTAATGCTTTTTCTCTCTTGAGAAAAAAACTTTGAGCGCCGGATAGACATGGGTTTTATTCTTGACCACCACTCCCGCCAAGGGCAGGTCTTGCCGCTGCGCCAGATAATATTCGAAATCGGAATCGCGATACGAAGTATACCGTTCCAGATTGAAGGTTTCTTCGAAACTTTTCATCAATTGTTGGCCATAGGCGACCTCGGTACGGATTTCTCCATAGCCCAGCATATTGACCCTTTTTTCCAATAGCTTGCGGGCCGCATGCATGGTTTTGCCCGGATCCCAATCCTCGCCGTCGGAGAAATGGAAAGCGTAAATATTCCAATGACTGGGCGGGTATTCGTTGTCTATGAGCTGCGTGGCCATTTCATAGGCCGAAGCGCAAACCGTACCGCCGGATTCGCCTTTATGAAAGAACTCGTCTTCGTCCACCAGCTTGGCTTCGGAGGTGTGCGCGATGAAACGGATTTCCACCTTCCGGTATTTATGCTTCAAAAATTGAACCATCCAGAAGAAAAAACTGCGGGCCAAATACTTTTTGGTGGTGGACATCGAACCCGATACGTCCATCATGGCCAGGATCACGGCATTGCTTTGGGTTTCCACATCCTCTTTGAGAACGCGGAAGCGCAAATCGTTTTTATTGATGAAGGGCTTCAGCTGGTCGGATTCCTCCGCCAGCTCCGATTCGTCTTGCAGTTTTCTGAGAAGTTCCAATGCCTTGATATAATCGCCACGCATCTTATTCAGGGCCTTGGTGCACAAATCAACCGGCTTTCCGCTTTCCTGCACCAATTGCGCGAGGGTTCCGGAACTTTTTTTAATGGCCTCGCGTACCGTTCTTTTCTTGTCGAGATTCGCTTTGATGCCGGTACGTTCGATGTTCTCGAAATTCCATCCGGAGGGAACCAGGGTTTCCGCGATGTCTTTGCGGCGTAAATCGGGAAGCTGCAAATCGTCGAGCATCATGGAAATCAGTTCTTCGATATCCACCTCGGTTTCGAGATAATCGCTACCGGGGCCTTCGCCCGCCTTGCCGCCTTTTCCGGGCCCCTGTCCTTCTCCCTGTCCGGGAATGGGCCGCCTTCCGATTACGTCGCCTTTGCCTTGTTTCCCATGCCCGAGACCGTATTGTCCCCCGCCCTCGCCGGATCCTTTGCGGCGGCCATATTTGAATTCATAGGATTTGACCCCGCGGATGGGAATCTTGACGGTTTGGCCTTTGCGCTTCGTGATGATGGATTCTTCCGAAATCACATCCGCGATATTTTCGCGTATGCTTTCGCGGACTTTGCCCTGATGCCTGGCGACATCCTCCTGTCCGCGTTTCGAAAAGTCCCAGTCCACTTCCCTGACGGTCATGCTATCGCCTCCCGGAGCGTTCGCGCCTTGACGCGAACGCCTTTAACCTATTCTTCTTTGCGCAGCACTTCGCCCACGTATTGCAGCAATTGCTCGGCGTTCCGCTCCGAATAACCCTTCGATTTAAGCGCGTCGATGGCGTCTTGCCGCCGCTTCATGGCCTTGGGATCCTTTTTGTTGGGATCGGCTATGGTCAAGCTCACCACGTTTTTCAAATCGGCCATCAGCTTGCGTTCGATGGCTTCGTGCAGCGGCTGGTAAGATTTGAAATCGAAATCCTTGCCTTGATCCAAAGCATCCGATTTGAAAACGAAAATCCCCTGACGGAATTCCCGCTTGGCGTTGTCGGAGACGCCTATCATCTCTTCGATGCTGCGCAGCAGTTTTTCGTCGGGCTCGTGTTCTTCGCCGGTAACCGGATCGGTGATTTTCTTCTTGAGGCAATACGACGTGGTGTTCTTGATGTAATTGTCGAACAAGGCCTGCGCCTGGTCCTCGTAGGCGAAAAGGAAGGCCCGATTGACCTCCTTCTTGGCGATTTCGCGATACTCCGCGTTCACGCTGCCCTTATCGGCCATAAGCAGACGCAGATAACGTTCTTCCTCCTCTTCGGAAAATCCGATATGGTGGCCGAAATTGTGGCGCATGGCCCTGAGCAAATCGAGCGGGTTGATGCTGCCGTCCTTTTCCTTTTCGGACAGGGCGACGTTAATGGCGTTGACCACGAAACGGGGTGAAATTCCCGACATGCCTTCGCCTTTTTTCTTGCCTTCGAGGCGCAGCGACTTCAAGTCCACCGGGTCTTTTTCCTGCTCCATCACGGACTCGCCATTGTAATACTTCATCTTTTTGATGAGGTCGGGGCAGAGATTCGATTCGACCAGCCGGGTCAGCACCGCGAACATGGCGGCCACTTCCAAAGTATAAGGGGCGATATCCATATGCGAGAATTGCGAACTGGCAATCATCTTCTTATAGATTTTCACTTCGTCTTCTACCCGCAGGCAATACGGAACGTAAATGGGATACATGCGGTCGTGCAAGGCTTCGTTTTCCTTGTTCGACTTGAACTTTTCGAATTCGGTCTGGTTGGTATGCGATAGAATGACCACGTCCGTATAGATTTGCGGAAAGCCGGGAGCCTTGATTAATTGCTCTTGCGCCACCGTGATGAGCACATAATGGAATTTGATGTCGCATTTCAGGATTTCGATGTATTCAATCAGACCGCGGTTGCTGATTTCCAATTCGCCGTCGAGATTATAGGCGCGCGGATCGGTCTCTCCGAATTCGGTGATCTTGGAAAAATCGACATGGCCTATCAATTCGGAGATGTCCTGATTCTTGGGATCGCTGGGCTGGAAGGTGCCTATGCCCCGGCGGGCGCGCTCGGAAAGCGTGATTTGTTTGACCTTGTACTTCTCCCAGAGCACATTGCCCTTCTCGTCGCGGTATTCCGGAGTGTTGATGAGACGGTAACGGCAAATGGGGCACAAGTCGCCGTCGATTTTGGTTTTGAGAACCTCTTCCCATTTGGGACGGTCGGACCGGGGAATCAGATGCAGGGGATCCTCGTTCATCGGGCAGCCGTCGATGGCATACATGGGAAGCTTGGCGCTGAATTCTTCCAGGCGGCGTTTGAGCAGGGAGGCGATGGAGGATTTTCCGGAGGAAACCGGACCGACCAGGATGAGGATGCGCTTTCCGGTTTCCGTGCGTCGTGCGCCGGCATGGAAAAACTTTACGATATCGTGGATGGATTCCTCTTCACCGAAAATCTGGCCGTCGAAGAATTTGTAGCGGACCAAATCTTCATATCCGGGAAGTTCATTTCGTGTGGAAGGTGGTTCGGTGCCTTCCGAAATAATCATGTCATAGATGCGGGAAGGCGCGGACATGGCCAATCCCGGCTTCGCTTGCACAAGCTGGAGGTAATCCAGACAGGTGCCCTGCCAGGAACTGGCTGATTTTTTCGACCTCGAGCTATCGATTATGGATTGAAAATCTTCGTTTTTATCCGACATATTATGTCTCCCCTCCCCTGATTGCATCTACGCCTGGTCTGGACGGCACCGGATTGCTCCGGGCGGAAATGCCGTCTTTCCCGATTTATGCCTGCGAGTCCTATCCGTTCATATGATATACCACGCAAGCACTCGAATTCATCCTTTGTGTTATTTGAACCCAAGAAAAAATCCGGTAATTTTTCTAGCTTCACCCTCTAAAATATCAAATTTGGAACCTGGAGGACAGAGCTTGTGGCCAGAATCAATGCCAATTTTCAAAAACTGAAGGCCGGATACCTTTTCCCGGAAATCGGAAAGCGGGTGCGACAATATCAAGCCTCCCATCCGGAAGCGCGTATCATCAGGCTGGGAATCGGAGATGTGGTTCTACCCCTTCCCGCGCCAATCATTAAGGCCATGCATGCCGCCGTGGATGAAATGGCAGTGCGCGATGGTTTTCACGGATACGGCCCTGAACAGGGATATGACTTCCTTTTACAGGCCATTTCCGACCATTATCGTTCCCAGGGGGCGGAAGTCGCTCCGGACGAGGTTTTCGTCTCCGACGGTTCCAAATGCGATACCGCCAATATCCAGGAGATTTTCGCCCTGGAAAACACCATTGCCGTCACCGATCCGGTTTATCCGGTATATGTGGATACCAATGTAATGGCCGGGAGAACGGGAGCCGCCGACGCATCGGGCCGTTACGCCAATTTGGTGTATATGCCGACCACCGCCGAAAACGGCTTCGTGCCCGAATTGCCCAAAGGCCATGTCGACTTGATTTACCTGTGCTCGCCGAATAATCCTACCGGGTCGGTGATGCCGCGCGAGTCGCTGCAGAAATGGGTGGATTTCGCCCGTAAGAGCGGCTCCATCATCCTATTCGACGCCGCGTATGAGGCATTCATTACCGAACCGGGGCAAGTGCATTCCATTTTTGAGCTGCCGGGAGCGCGGGAAGTCGCTATTGAATTCCGCAGCTTCTCCAAAACCGCCGGGTTTACGGGGACTCGCTGCGCCTATACCGTGGTACCCAAGGAGTTGAAAGCCCGCAATGACAAGGGGGAGGAAGTAAGCGTGCACGGCCTGTGGAACCGGAGGCAAACTACCAAGTTTAATGGTGTAAGCTATCCCATCCAGAAAGCGGCCGCAGCGGTTTTCCGGCCGGAGGGCGCGCGGGCGGTGCGGGAGAACATCGACTATTATATGCAAAACGCCGCTATCATCCGCGACGGGCTCGCGCAACTGGGATTCAAAGTCTACGGCGGGGTCAACGCTCCTTATATCTGGTTGCAGGTGCCTGCCGGCGAAACTTCCTGGGAATTTTTCGACCGCTTGCTGAGCGAGGCCGAGGTAGTGGGAACGCCCGGGTCTGGTTTCGGAAGCGCCGGAGAAGGTTATTTTCGCCTGAGCGCCTTCGGCTACCGGGAAAATGTGGAGGAAGCGATAGAACGCATCAAGAACCGCCTGAGAAAATAATTCCACTGTAAAAGACCAGGATTTGGGGTTGTTACACCCCATACTTTCACAGTTATTCGATTAAAAGCGATGGCGGACTTAGGGAAGACGACTCAGTGAGTTACCTTTGCACATGCGGGGAAACTCTTCAACACCCCCAAGGAGTGTATTTATGGTCAAATATGGCCTGATTCTGTCATTTTTTCTGATTCTTTCCACCACGCGCGAGGCGCAGGCACAGGGTAACCTCGGTCTCGGCTTCGTGCTGGGAAACCCGACTGCCCTGAGCTTGAAATATTGGTTGTCGAAAAACAACACTGCCCTGGATTTCGCGCTAGGCACAGGAGGCTATCGCGGACGTTATTGCCATACCCACAACGGTAATACACATTGCCACAGGCGCGGATACGGGTACAACGATTTCCATATCGATGGCAATTACCTGTTCCACTATTTTTTCCGGTCCAGCGAAAAAATCGGGTTTTTCTACGGACCCGGCATCGCCATTGAAACCGGAAACCATTATTATGACCACCATGAAGATTACGACGGGGACTTCCGGGCGGGTCCGCGCGCTAAATTTGGCGTAGTCTGGATTCCGAAAGCCGTACCGCTTGACGTCTTTTTGGAATTGGCGCCCACATTCTATGTCATTGGCGGAGGCAATACCGTCCACGGAGGCCTAGGCGTCCGTTTCTGGTTCTGATTCAGCCTCTTGCGGACGGCACCGCCGGTGCCGTCCGCATTTTCTCTTCCCCACCCGACCGCGCCAGATAATCCAAATAGGCTCGGCCATGTTTGCCCTGAATCTCACTGATTTCGCGAAACGAATCGCTTTGTCCCGATAGCGAAGAGGGCGTAATCCACGCCAGCCCGGTGAATATCGGAATATGCATGAGCGGAAATTGGCGTCCCAATCGCAACCAGAAATCCTGGTCACCAATGGCTTTATACCGCCCGTCGAAATAACCAATTATCGCGTGCGCTTCCCGTTTCCACATGGGATGCGGACCGACGCGGCAATTGTAGAGCAAATCGCGAAAGCTGTATTCCGGCCACAAAAAAACGCCTCCATAATTCCTGCTCGGCGTATGCGATCCGAATTTTTCATGGGGAATGTCGGTAAGGTGCGAGTCGCCGTATACCAATGCCACTTCCGGATGCTCTTCCAGAGCGTTGCGCATGATGCGATAGGCGTCCGGGTTCAGTCGATCGTTGGTACTGAAAGGCGTTATGAACTTGCCGGAAGCCATTCGTGCGGCGATATTCCAGGCCGGATAGATTCCGATGCGCTCCGGAGTGCGCAGGTAACGGATATTGTCGTATTCCCGTTGGAATTCGCGGACGATTTTTTCTTCATCCTGAGGAGAATCCGCGTCGACGATTATGATTTCCAAATCGTCGGAAAGCGTTTGGCCTTCCAAATCCTCCAGACACTCCCGCATGAATTCGGCGGAGTTATACGTGGATACGATGGCGGAAACGGCATACTCGCGCCTGACGTAATTTTCATCGCTGCGCCGGCTTTGCGCGATAATGGAATCGGCCCATTTTTCTTCAACGGCGATATGGGCGCGCAAGACCGCGTCATGCACGGGATCCTGATCCAGAAAAGTGAAATAGAGCCCGCCGGCTTCCGCGAGCAAATTGCAAGCCTCCAGGGCGCGGCCCAATTCGAGCACCGCCCGGGCGTCGGTAGGATCGGATTTTACGGCGGACAGCAAATACGGTAACGCCTCGCGAACATCACCCCGCGCAAAAAGGTCTCGCCCGCGCTTGTGATTTTCCCCGGCATCGGCGTCGACAGACTCGGCACTGGGCGTTGTCTTCGTTTTAATCGACTCTGCCCGCATCGGCGCGGACGGCGCTTCGGCTTCCCCCAGGTTGGAAATTTCTTCGCGAAACCGGGGCCGATTCCTTTCCAAATGCCTACGCGCGCCGGCGGCCAATTCCTGCTGGCCAATGGCTTCCGCGACCGAAAGGAGGTGCCAATGCACACGCCAATGGGGAAATCCGTTTTTGATGGCCTCCATGAATTCTACGGCGGCTTCGGCCATGCTACCCATATGCTTCATCACCAGGCCCGCCCAGAACCGAAGGTAGGGGTCCGTGGGAAAGCGCTGCCGATAGGCTCCGATTCCGCTCAGGAATGCCAGGCGGCTGGCCGACGCGATTTCATTATCCGCTTCGCATGCTTCTTCCAGGGTAGCGGGGTCGCGGCTTTTCGCATAGCATGCTCCGGCATCTCCCAGGGTTTCCAAAAAGACCCGGGCGCCGGCGCCTGTCTCCGAAGGCGATACGAAGCCTTCTCGGCTTTTTTTCGGGCGCTTGAGCATGCTGCCATAGAGGGCATCCATTTTTCGGGCCGCGTTTTCGGCGCCGAAAATCTGTTCGGCATAGGTCCTGGCGTTGCTTCCCATTCGCACCCTTTCGGCCGGGTAGTGGAAAAGGTATTCGATGGCTTCGCGATACTCTTGCGGCGAATGCACCACCATACCGGTGAATTCATTGACCACCAGGCTTTTCACGCCGCCATGGGGAAACACCACGGGAGGAATGCCCGCATACATGACTTCCTGAAGGTTCAGCTCCGCCGCGGCGTAGGTATCCACGCACAGGGGGTATCCGTACACATCCAGCACAGCCAGTACTTCCCGGATGTCTTCGACATACCCTTTGATCTCGAACCTGTTCGCAACGCCTAAGGCGGAAGCTTGCGCACGCAGCGAGTCCATGGCGCCGCCCGTACCGCACACGATGAAGCGGGACTCGGGAACACGCACGGCGGCCGACAAGGCCACATAGTCGGGATGCATTTTCAGGAAATCCACCGTTCCGATATATCCCACATTGAAACCGGAATGCGCGCGTTTTCCCAGCCCTTCCAGACGGGAAAAATCGGCCGCGTCGTAAACCATGGAAACGCGTTCCGATCGAGCGACGGGATCCATGGAATTGAAAACCTCCAATTCCCGGAAAGAATAGGGATTGCAAGGCACGTTGACGTCGGCGAGGGCCGCGAGGCGCGGGGTGATGATATGGGGAATACGATCTCCCGCGACATGGTAAAAAACCATCAACCGCATGGGCGGAAGGGAGCCGCAGAACAAATCATACATTTCCGGCACGTTCCACCAATGCAACTGGACGATGTCCGCGGCTGCCATTTCGCGCAAGAGGGTTTCCCGATCGGGCGCCGACAGGATTCGCATCCCCGCAAGTCGCGCCAATTCAGCGGCCGCGGGTTCGACCGGCAGCAGGGACGCCACCGAATGACTATGCTTTTCACCGGATTGCGAATCGGACCCCGAATATTTCGCCATGGCGATCATCGATCGCGCCGCTCCGCCCAAAGTCAGGCCGTGGATGATGTGGAGTATGTCGGCCATTTGGAGTTTCCCTTTTCCGATGCGGAAACGGCCTCGCGAAGCGGCCTTTTTCCACGGGCTTGATGGTACGATTTTATCATTTCCCAGCCGCAGGGTAAAGGACGGGATGCTTAGGGAGAAGCGTTATCGTTTTCCCGTGCAATAAACCAATATGCGAGGACTATTCGGAGGCGGGTTGGGAAATTCTATGGTTTCGATTTTACGGAAGTGGGGCTCGAAAGCCTTTCGGAACGATTCCAGAGTATACCAAGCCGGAAGCGGATCGGGAAGCCTTCGGACGCCCCCCAATCCATTGGGCATGAATTCGGTCAACAATCCTTCGGTCGAATAGGAGGACAATACCTCGGCAATATGTGCGAAAGGAAATCGCTGACCCAGCGATAAATGATGCGAAAGCGCGAGGGCCAGCGCCATGTCTCCGCTGACGGGCGAATTTTTCTGTGGAGCCGAAAGGTCCCGTATCGCTCCGGTGATGGATAGGTTTTCCGGCACCTGCTTGAGCATGCCGTGCAAGCGCTCGATGGCCCCTTCATCGAAATCGGCGGCGAAAGTTTGCGCTCCCATCCGCGCCGCCAGCAGGGAAAAACGGCCTGCATTGCACCCCAAATCCACGACGCGTTTGGGCTTGGCATTGGCGAGCACGGTTTTGATGGCGTGGTTGCGGCCATTGGACTCATCTAAGTCGGCAGTCGGGCCTTTGCCTCCGGAATGGTATTCCTTCCAAAAAGTGTCCAATTCCGGAAATTCAATATTCGTCACGAAAGCACGCGCCGTTCGCAGCCAAGCTTCGCGACTTGCGGAAACCGGTTTCAAATTGATCTTCTCGCCTACCAGCGCGGAAAATTCGACGTCGGAAAGCCCTCCCGCATGCGACAATATCCTGCAAATGCGACCCAGTGCCGGGCTTTTGGCATAGAGTAGGAGAGGATAGAGAAAATTGTTGGCGAATTCGGCTGGGAACGACTCATTGGGAGGCAGGTTACCTAGCGGGAGTATGGATCCCAGATCTATCCAAACCGGCGCGCCTCGGCCTTGCTGTTGAATATTGGCGGAATGGTAATCGATGGTACCCATGCCATATTTCAAAAGTTCGATGTTGAGATCCAGTACGCATAAAGCCGCGTCCTTGAGAAAAGTGCGGCTCCAATCCCCCGCTTTGGTGATAAAAGGAATCTTTCGATGGTGCAATACTGAAGCGAAACCCGGAACATGCAAATCCGTAGGACGCGTTTCCACCAGCAGGCCCGAGCGGACCAGATTTTCGATTATCCCTTTGCGAAACAATTCATCCATGAACGCCGCGGAGGCAGGATAAATCGCGCGATAGAACTCCCCTTCATGCTCGAATACCCGCCCATGCGGGTCGAGGAACCGAACACCCATCCATTTGACCGATTCGGGCGCCAGGGTTGTGGCCATGTGGACATCCTTTATTCATCCGTGATCTTACCGACTTATGGGATAAGACCGATTGCCTGAACCGTAGTGTAACAGAAATGGACGGTAAAAATCCACCGATAGATAATACCCTGACAATCCTTGCCTCGACCCGGCCCGCTATGTTTTAATGGGAAAGCATGGCGTCATAACGCCTCGGGAGGGAAGATGCGAATTAAACACGAACCCGGAAATACGACCGGGATTGAGGCGGCGAATAAGGACGGGCTTGAAGCCAGTGGGCCGCAAGAAATAGATCGCTTGATGGCCGAATGCATTCAGGCTCTGGAAAGCGGAAAACATCAACTCGCTTTCGAAACCGTCCAGCGAGCGAAATCCCTGCGGCAATTACGGCAAGGCCTCGATTATCTTCGGGCGCTCTGTTTTATCAAACTCGGCCGTGCGGGCGATGCCCGCGAATCGCTGGAAGAGGAACTGCGGCATTTTCCCGGTAATCGGGAGGCTTCCACCCTGTTGGCCGATTTGCGCGCACGGTTTCCCAACCATTTCGTCGCTTCCGTGAAAGACGAGGAGTTTGCGGCTTTGCTTCCCCGCATCCGCAAATACACCATGGTTCCTGAAATCCGCCTTTACTCCCTGTTTGCGCTGGCCCGCCAGGCTTGCCGCCAGGGAATTCCCGGGAATTTCGTCGAATGCGGCGTCGCGGGCGGGGGTTCTTCGGCCATGCTCGCATGGATAATCAAGAACCATAGCGCAATTCCCCGCCGTCTGTTCGCCTTCGACTCCTTCGAAGGCATGCCTGCGCCCACCGAACACGATACCCATGCCGGCATGCATGCCGATAGTAGCGGCTGGGGCACGGGAACTTGCGCAGCCCCGGAAAGCAGCCTGATGGAGATTTCCGGAATTTTACAGGCTTCCGAATTGGTGCGTCCCGTAAAAGGGTTCTTCAAGGATACGTTGCCTCTCCATCGGGAGGAAATCGGTCCCATCGGATTATTGCATTTGGACGGTGATTGGTATGAATCCACTCGGGACATACTCGACAACTTATACGACCAAGTCGTTCCGGGAGGTTTTCTGCAAGTCGATGACTACGGACATTGGGAAGGCTGCAAACGCGCCATGCACGAATTCGAATCCCGACGCGGACTCAAATTCGATTTGAAATCCATTGACGGCGAAGGGGTCTGGTTTCAGAAACAACCCGTAGGCTAATCGCTACGCATCTTTTCCCGCTGCATCAGACCGTCGGGTCATTTCCGCCAACATTTCCCTGGCCTTCTCATGTTCGGGCCAAGCGGTCAAAAGGTCCCGAAGCGTCTGCGCGGCTTCGCCTTCACGATTTAGGCGATTCAAAACCAAGGCCCGCGCGTAGGGGTATTCCGGACGCCCCATCCCTCCCGATATTTTATTGTCGATGAGTCGCAGGGCTTCTTCGTTCCGGTCTGCTCCGATGCATTCCAAAATATCCATCAAAGCCAAACCGCTGTCGTCTTCATCCGCCGGATTCGTCGCCGACTTCTCCGCCGGGATCGAGGGCGGCCCGCTGGGCGAAAATGCGGCTTCGAGGTATAAACCCAACCATTGTTCCGATGTCCCGGGTTCACCTTTATTGCGATAAGCCGCCGCCAATTCCTGATAAGGCTCAGGCGCCGAGGGATTGATTCGCATGGACTCCAGCGCTTTGGCGATTTGTGCCACCGGGGTATCCACCGGAGTAGCCGCCGTGGGCGGGCTGCTTTTATGGGAATCATCGGGGGCTGCTGGTATAGGACCGGTATCTATGCCCAGCAGCCTGAGTGTTCGCAGCACAGCCTCTTCGGGTGGAGCGATGATAGGTGTGAAACCGGAAGTGAGCGGTTCGGCTTCGGCCTTCAGCCGTCCGTCCTCGCCTTGCGTCACCGAAATTGCCTGGTAACCGCTGCGCCTAAGCAAATACCGCAAGCCCGTAACGGTAAATAATATTCGAATCTCTGCGTCCCGGACATAATCACGGAGCCCTCCACCGCCGATGCAGGGAGCGTCCACGGCAATACGCGATTCCTTTTCCCGTGAATTCCGAAAACGAACCAAGGCCTCGTGAGGATGCAGGATTCTTTCCAACCCGTTCAGGCGGGTCGGCTGGCCGTGAACCTCGTTCGAGACCGGTGAGTCCCATTCCGGCGGAGGATGTAAATCCTCCGCTCCCCGGAATGCGCTGCCGCAGACGCGGCATATTTCAAATTTTTCCGTTACGGAATTTAAATCCGGCAGGGGTAATTCATGGCACGATGTTTCCATCGAATCGCAAGCCGGGCAAGCTTGTCCGCTAGAGACGGGGGGCTTTGTCTCCTCCACTCGCCCGAATACCGCCAAACCATCCCCGCTTTTACCCAAATAGAAGGTGTCGAAAGCTCTCCAGAGGATTTCCCGCAACACCGAAGCGGGCAGGGCGTCGCGCAAACCCAGATAGCGATCCACGTAGGCCTTTTGCTCGGCCGAGACTTTTTCGAGAGGTTGCAGGAAAGGTTTGACGTCCCAAGGATTACCGAACGGCCTTTGGGCAGCTTTCAGAATGACGCTCTCAAAAGCGGATGCGCGCGCCAGGTCTCCCTCCCATTTTAACAGGGCGAGAAAATCCCCGGGCGTCTTCACCTTGCGACCGATCAGTTTCCTTAAGCCCTGGATTTCCACCGGGAATAACCCCGCCTGCGCGAGGCTTTCCAGGGAGGTGGAGTCGAGCATGTAATATCCGATCAAATCCTTCCAGACGATTTCGCCTTTGGGATAGGACAGCTCGCCGCCCGAATTGATCATGGAAACTTCCTGTTCCCCCCACAGGAAAAACGGCAGCCCCATTTCCACCGCATAAAAACTGGCTGTTCCGACTTCATTTGAAGTGACGTATTTATGCCGGGAGAGGATGCGATAGAATCTTTCCGTAAACCCGTCGTCGTACATATGGCCGGCGCAATAAACCGGGAAACCTTCCTCCAGAAAAATTGAGTGAAGTCCGTGGAGAATATCCTTCCAGTACAGGCATATGCTGACGGGTTGCCAGCGTTCGGGAATGGCTCGCAAGTCGCGGCAGTATTTTTTCCAGTCGATGCCGCTTACGCGGATGTGATGGGTGCTATGGCTGGGAAAGGCCACCGTGCCTTGGGCGTCTTTTGCCTTTTGGAAACCGTGCAGGCGGCGGCAGTAGACGAACGGCGCACCCATTACGGCGCAAGGTTTAGCCACGAATTCGCGGGTCACTTGGGCGCTGACCGCATGGTGAAACAAAAGGATGGGCGCTTGTGAAGCCATGTCCATCTGACTGGCCACCAGCGAGCGCGAGGGACCGTGGTCGATTTGCGCGCATAACGGCAGGGTGTCGGGATAGCCGACGAAACGTTTCAGCCATTTTCCCAACCCGTATACCTGTTCGGACCAAATGGGGCCGTGGGTGGGATGAGGCCGATCCTTGGCCACCTCCTGTAATTCGGAAAGAGTCATACCCATGGCGGTATTTCCCTTCATGCCTGAGCTCGAGGCGGCCTTCCCCTCATCGCGATCAGTCGACATTTTCAATCAAGTCCCAGTCCATGGGTGTGCCTTTGGCTATATCCCTACGAGCGCGACGATTCATCACCTCGTCAAAATGGCGGGTATGCATTCCGTTTCCGGGACGGATGGAACGCACATTCTCGGCGGTGAGAATCTCCCCGGCCCGGATATCCCTTACGGCGAAAAGCGAGCGGCGGAAAATCCGGCTTTCGGCTTCTTTCGGGCTGGAACCGTATCGGACTTTTCCCAAAGCCTTTTCCGTCATCCGTATAACATCCATCATTTCCTTGAACTCGGCGGGCTCCATCGAAAAGGAGCTGTCGGGTCCGGGTACGGCGCGCGAAAGCGTGAAGTGCTTCTCAACGATGCAGGCGCCCAATGCCACCGCCGCGACGGCGACGCCGGATCCCAGAGTATGATCCGACAATCCAACCGGAACCCCGAAGGCTTCCGCCATATGGGGAATGGTCCGCAAATGCATTTCTTCCGCCGAAGCGGGATAAGCGCTGGTGCATTTCAACAGCGCCAACGATTTGGCTCCAGCGTCACGCGCCGCTTTCACAGCCTCCTCGATTTCACCCAACGTGGCCATTCCCGTGGACATCAGCACGGGCTTGCCGGTGGCCGCCACTTTCCGTATCAAAGGGATATCCACCAATTCGAAGGAGGCCACTTTATAGGCGGGAACATCCATCGCTTGCAGAAAATCCACGGAAGTGGAGTCGAAGGGCGAGGAAAACAAATCCATGCCCAAATCATCGGCCACCTGTTTCAATCGAGGCTGCCACTCCCAGGGCGTGCAAGCTTCGCCATAAAGGTCGTACAGCCGCTTACCCGACCAAATCGTACCTTTGATCCGGAAAATTTCGGAGTCGCAGTCCAGAGTGATGGTGTCGGGTGTATAGGTTTGCAACTTCACCGCATCCGCTCCCGCCAGCTTGGCGGCCTTGATCAATGCCAACGCTTCGTTTAAGTCCTGGTTATGGTTTCCGGAAATCTCGGCGATTACATAAACCGGATGACCGGCACCGATTTTCCTATCCTTGATTTTAAATTCCATTTTCCCGCCGTTTTTGTTCCTGTGAAAGGTTTCGGCCGATTATTTCGCTTATCGCCGTATCCCACCCATTTTCCTTAAGGAGGGATTCGTACTTTTTCTTGTCCTTACCGCGGTGGATGGAGCCTCCCGGCTCCTGTTTTTTTCGTCCGGCCTTTCCTGCCATTAATCGGGGCCAAGTCCGCGTGAAGAGATCCAACATGGCGTCGTCCAACTTCCGGTAGGTGGTGGCCAGGGTTTCGCCGGTCGGGGAAAAGGTTAATTCCTGTTGGGCGATAATGTCCCCGGTATCCAATCCCTCATCCATATAATGAATGGTGCATCCCTTCGGAGTATCGTCCAGGAAGCTCCACAAGTTGGGATCGGCGCCGCGATTCCAGGGCAGCAGCGAGATATGCAAATTAATGATTTTTCCTTCCAGGTGGCGGATCACTTCCGCCGGAAGGATATGGCGATAACGGTAGCTGACCACGAAATCAATGGCAGCGGTTCTGAGGTATTGCACGTCGAAAGGATTCTCCGTCTCCTCGACTTGGCAGCCGGAGGCCAGCAGTATGGGCGTCACGGGCGAAGGCAGGCTTCCGATGAATAAAACCTTCATGTATTTGCCCCCGTTATGGCATCCACCAGTAAGGCGCATCCCCTACCGTCGATGAGTGCGCGTCCGTTGCGGCTGGATTGCAGACGGGCAGAGCGATTCAGCGCCAATTCGGCTACCGATGCCAAAATTCTTTCCTGCATTAACCCGGCATGCCATCCCAAATTCCGGGCTATGCCGCGGTGCATCAGGCTGGCGGCGATTTCCTTCTGGTTGTCCGCCAGCGTCACCGTCAAAAAGGGAAGGCCCATGAACGCCATCTCCCAACAGGTGCTACCGGCGCCCGAAAGGGCCAGGTCCGCCCACTTCATGGCTTCCGGCATTCCCCCGGCGCCGTCCCAAAACGTGAACCGGGACGGAAAGGAACGGATGGCCGATCGCAAATCATCCCCATGGGGATTCGCCGCGCCCAGCACCACCTTCACTTCCGGCTCAACTCCCAATGCGGACTGCAGGTCCTGCAACGCCTCCAGTACCTTGAGGGTTATGTTATCGGGATCGGATCCCCCCATGGTGACCAATACCTTTTGCGCCGTCATGGGCAGGCTCCGCTCCCACGACGCTTGCCGGAGAAATTCCCGGCGCAACAAGGCGTAGCCGCAACCAAGCAGCCGGAGCGGATTACCTTCGCACACGTAGCCGAGTCCGGGCGCATGCAGGTTCGCGTTCAGTAAAATATCGGCGCAGTACTTATCCAAGTGCGCCGTATCGTCAATGACCACCGACCTGAAGCCGTGGCCCCGGATGGCGGCTTGATAATGGGAGTCAAAATGGTATCCGTCCAAGACCAGCCAGGTGTCCGCGCCGCCGCGACTTGCGCGGCTTTCCTCCAGGGCCGCCAAAGTGACTTTCACATCCTCGTTATTGGGATGAGGAGCCTTGATCTCCAGGCAGGTAAACCCTTCGCCCGCCAGTCTCTCACGAAGTTTTCCGCCCTCCCATGCGCCGATGAATACGACTTCCCTCCCCCGCATTTTCCATTCCTGCGCCACGGCCAGGCAACGCATGACATGGCCCGTACCCATGCGCGTAGTGGAGTCGGCACGGATGAACAGGGTGTCGTTTAGGGGACTGATTAGGCTGTCCTGCATGGTTCTCAGCGCGTTTTACCGGTTACCTATGGATGAGGATGCCTTTAATCAGCACCCGATCACGGGATGAATCGGGTTGGTTGCGCATGATGTAATCATCTCCGAAGAATCCTTCGCAAAAGATTTCCTGGTCGGTTTTTTTCATGGCATCCCCCCGGGCGCACCCTGGATTAATATTTCTTCTGCTCGATATGGCCGTTGAGCAAAGCCCAGTCCGGATTTCTTTCCGCCGCTTCCAGACAGTCTTCCAGAACGAATTCCGGTTTGCGGGGATAAACATCCTCCAGGATTTTCCGGATCAGCAGTAAATCCTCCGGCGTGTCCACCGTCCAACGATGGTGGCTCAAAACCCGCTCATGCCGGATCGATCCGAGACGAAACCGTGAAGGTTGCGAATGGATAAAGGGAGTGACATGTTCCCTTTCATAAGGTGATTTCGCCTCGGCGAAGGCCTGGGATAAGGCGTGAAAAGAGAAGGCTTCGCAATCCAATCCCCGGGGATAGGTTCTTTCCAGAATATTGGAGACATAATCCAGTTCCGGATTTTCCGAATGGTGACGGAGTACCCGGTCCACCACTTCGGGATCGATCAACGGGCAATCGGATGTGACCCGAACCACCCTTTCCGCCCCATGCTCGGCCGCAGCGCCATGAAAGCGGCTCAAGACATCGTATTCCGAGCCTCGGTAGTATGCGATGTTTTTTCGCAGGCAGTATTCCACCAGCACATCGTCTTCGGCGTTCACCGTCGTCGCGACCACTACCTGTTGCGCCAAGGTGACCCTTTGCAACCTTTCCAAATGGAATTCCAACAAGGGCTTTCCCGCCGCCAGCAGCATGACCTTGCCGGGCAAGCGCGTCGAAGTCATCCTCGCCTGGGTGATGATTACGGTCTTCATGCCAGGATTGCCCCCAATGCCGCAACCACCTTATCCTGGTCCGCTTCGGTCAAATCGAAAAACAAGGGAAGGCTGATGGCGTCCCGGTAATAGGCTTCGGCCACCGGAAAGTCTCCGTCCCCGAATCCGAGTCCGCGATAATAGGGTTGGGTATGCACAGGAATATAATGGACATTGACGCCGATGTCGGCACGACGCAATTCCTCGAAAACCTGCGCGCGGTTTTTTCCGCCCTGTCCGGGTAGCAGACGAATAACGTATAGGTGGAAAGCCGAGCGGACATCGGCATGCCTTTGTGGAAGCCGGAGCGGCAAACCGGACAACAGCCTGTCGTAACGATCCGCCAGGTAATTCCTCCTTTCCACGAATTGATCCAATCTTTGCATTTGGCTGCATCCCAGCGCCGCCTGAATTTCGGTCATGCGGTAATTGAATCCCAGTTCAATCTGCTGATAATACCAGGAACCATGGTTCTCCCCTACCATTTCGGCGGGATTCCGAGTGATGCCGTGCGAACGCAACCGCACCAGCCGCGCATGCAACTTTTCATTATTCGTCACGATCATGCCGCCCTCGCCGGACGTCACGATTTTAACCGGATGAAAACTGAATACCGTCATGTCGGAAAATTGGCATGAGCCGACGGGACGCCCCAAATAGCGTCCCCCCAACGCATGGGAAGCGTCCTCGATGATGACGATGTTTTTTTCCTCGGTCAGTTTTCGAATTTCATCCATGCGGCAAGAACGCCCGCTCAAATGCACGGGAACCAGGACCTGCGGCAGCGAATCGGTTTCGCCCGCCCGTCGCAATTTTTCTTGCAAAGTTGCCGGCGCAAGGTTGCCGTCTTCGCTATCGATGTCCACGAATCCGACTTCCGCCCCGCAGTAACGACCGCAATTGGCGGAAGCCACGAAGGTGACGGGAGAAGTCCACAGACGACCTCCCGGTCCCAATCCCGCGGCAAGGCAGGCCAGGTGCAAAGCCGCGGTTGCGCTGCTCACAGCGACGGCATACCGGGCCCCGCAATAATCCGCCACGGCGTTTTCGAAACGCTCCAAGACGGGACCTTGCGTCAGCCAGTCGGATCGAAGCACCTCGACGACCGCGTCGATATCGGCCTGGGAAATGGATTGCCGTCCGTAAGGGATCATGGAGAGCCCGCCCAGGCTCGACCGCCCATTTTTCCGCCACGGTCTTTTTTGGGGTATTTAAACATGCATTCGACCGTTTAATCGCAAAAACCGCGAACTTCTCCAAGCGAGGGTTGCAGTCAATTCTATTACGACATTCACCGCCAAGTCAACCCGACGGTTGCGGCAGTCGTGCCGGTAATACTAGAATGAACGGGTGGCAGCATGAGGATGGATATGCTCAATAACAAATCGATACTGATTACCGGCGGCACGGGATCGTTCGGCCAGAAATTTCTGCGCATGACCCTGGATAAATTCACCCCGGCGAGAGTGGTGATCTATTCGCGCGACGAAATGAAGCAATGGGACATGTCCAACGCATTCAAAGACCATCCCAAAAAAAACCTCATTCGGTTTTTCATCGGAGACGTGCGCGACAAATCGCGCCTGGTGCGTGCGCTGAAGGGCATCGATTACATTGTGCATGCCGCCGCTTTGAAAATCGTGCCCGCGGCGGAATATAATCCCTTCGAATACATCAAGACCAATGTGCAGGGAGCCATGAACGTCATCGACTGCGCGATCGATCAGAAAGTGCGGCGCGTGGTGGCGTTGAGCACCGACAAAGCTTGCAATCCCGTGAACCTTTATGGGGCCACCAAATTATGCTCCGACAAATTGTTCATCTCCGGCAATTCCTATACAGGCGGAGCCGAAACCCGGTTCGCTATCGTTAGATACGGGAACGTGATGGGAAGCCGGGGCTCCATAATCCCGCTGTTCAAGTCGCTGGCGGCGACGGGGGAGATCCCCATCACCGACGAACGGATGACTCGATTCATGATTTCTCTGGAACAAGGCGTCGAATTGGTTTGGAATGCGCTGTCCGACACGATCGGAGGCGAAATTTACGTTTGCAAAATCCCCTCGATGAAGGTCACTGATATCGCGAAGGCGGTCGCACCCGACGCGAAATTGAAGACCATCGGCATCCGCCCCGGCGAAAAGCTGCACGAGCAGATGATCAGCACCGAAGATTCACCCTATACTTACGAATACGATACCTATTACAAAATCCTTCCCTCCATCCACGACTGGCACCGGGATCCCAAGCGCATAGCCGGTGGTAGGCCTTGTTCCGAGGGCTTCTCCTATACCAGCGACAACAATACCCAATGGATGGATGCCGCGGAATTACGGCGGTGGATGCAAAACGAATTCGGCGAAAATCCGGCGGCGGGAGAAAACGCCGCGCCAAGCGACAGGAATGATTGGCGTCCGGTGGTTCCCGAAGTTGCCCCGGCCAAGAAAAACGGCTGATCCCGCATATCCTCACTATTGGAGATAGAGAGAAATGGAAATTTCCTTGCCCACGGTAAGAGAAGCCTATGCGCGCGGCGCCAACATCATGGAACTGCTCAGGCAGGCGGGTGACACCGAGGTCAACTCGCGCGAGGCCATCGAGATGGCATACGACCTCCAAGCCGGCACATACCTCGAATCACTGCGCGATCCCGCCGCCAAAGCGCGTAACGATGCCTATACGCGGTCCATCGCGGAAATATTCGAACGTCTGCAATTCCGCTCGGTGCTGGTGGGCGGAGTAGGAGAAGCCATCACTTTGGTCGGGGTATGCACCCAGATGAGCAGACCCCTTTCAGGAATGATGGGCTTCGATATTTCCTGGTCGCGTCTGGCCTATGCCCGCCGCCATTTAGGCGCCCATGGCCTGTCCGCCGACCTGGCCGTAGGCGATTTAACCCGGATTCCCTTCCTGACCGGAAGCGTTGATACCGTCTTTACCTCGCATTCCATCGAACCGAATCGAGGATCCGAAACCGCCATTCTCAAGGAAATGTTCCGGGTCGCACGGCGTTACGTCGTCACCCTGGAGCCCTCCAACGAACTCGGTAACCTTGAAACCCAGGCGCATATCGAAAAGCACCGCTATTGCCGTGATTTACACCGTACCGCGCAAGACTTGGGATACCATGTCATTGAGCACCGCCTTTTCGAAACGACGAAAAGCTCGGCCAATCAATCCGCGTTGATGATTATCGAAAAACCCGCAGCCCAGGAAGCCGAATCCGGTTTACCGGGTGCGCCCTACGCCTGTCCCCTTTGCGACGGCAGACTCTCCGAGGTAAAAGGCCAGCTGTTCTGCCCCCACGACGGAGTGGTCTATCCCGTACTAGACGGCATCCCCTGCCTCCGCAAAAGCCACGCCATCCTCGCGAGCAAGTTCGACGATGGCGTCACTCCCTGAGGGCCTGTAGCCTTACCTCAAACTACCGCGATGGCGTGGATTTCCGAGAGCTTTCCCGGCAATTGCAAGCTGCGGGAAACCTTGGTCTGTTCGTCGAAAATGATAATGGACGTATCGATGGAAATATTCAGGGACAAGCCGAGGAACTTACTGTAATTGCGGTTCCGGCTTTGGCCGACGTAATAATAGCTTCCGTCATAGGCCAGGCCCCGCGAAAAGCCGGGAAAGCGCCCGACCGCCTGCGCGTTATTACGCCTCAATTCGCCCCGTAGCGAATCCAGCACCACCAGCGACCCTTCGATAAAGGAGATATTATGCGGCATCCATAAGTCCTGAATAACGGGGCCGATCACCTCTCCCGTGCGGACGTCCATTTCCAATACCACCCCGTCAAATATATCCTTTTTCCAATTCCCGGTATGCGAGAACATGGAAACGTAAAGACTCTCTCCCACCACGCAAATATCGTTGCAATGGTGCGAAGGCAGCCCCACCTTGTCGAACTTGCCGGAAACGGGATAGTTTCCCGCCGGTTTGAAATCGCGGTCGAATACCAGCACCCTATCCGAATAGGTGGAGACCACGTAAAAGCAACCAGTAAGCTCTGAATGCGCTATACCATGGCCGCGGGTCCGCGACGGCAATTCCGCCTGCCGCTTTACCCGGTAATTTTTATCGAGTTCGATAAGTCCCACGTCGTCGTCCACGGCTACGAACCCGTCGGCAAAGGGTAAAATACCGTGGCAATTTCCGCTATAAACCTTGCGGTACTGATAATCCCCGTCCACCGTCAATTCGTAAAGGCCCCCTCCATATCCGGGAGCCTCTTGGGGCGGCGACCCGCTGGAAAACACCAGTTTGGCCTTGCAGCTTTCCATTTCGCCGATGATGCGTAAATCGTTGAGTATGGGGCTGACCATATAGTCTTCCGTCGGGCGAAAGCCCATCCCCTGCAATTGGGTGGACACTTCCATGAAGGAAGTCGTGCAAATGACGATGAAATACCCTTTGGGGCCTTTCGCTTTGAGAGTTTCCGGTTCGCGAATGAGGATGTCGCCTTCCTTCGAATTCCACAGGTTGGAATTGTTGTCCACCAGGAAGGCATGCGCGCCGTCAAGCTTGCGGGCGGTTTTAGCGGAAATGTCCCCAGCGCCGAACAGGACCAATTCCCGACCTTGCCGCCTTTGCGCCAAATCCTTGAAACTGCTGAATGAAAGCTCTCGCATACCCGCTCCTTAGCCTATCGTCCTTACCGGTTTTCCCGCGCCTCGAAATCCCAGATATTATCCTTGATCCAATTCCCGCGGTCATCCTTCGACCAGACCCGCTTGTCCCGGAAGGTATCGGCTATCCGGTCGAATTCCGCTTCGGTCATATCCACGTATTCGAGCCAACCGGCCAAATCGCCCGGCTTGACGTGGTCGTATTTACGTACCATCTCGATTCCGGTTTCGCGGCTCATGTATCCGGTGCGGATATCCTTGGAGGCGTGATCCGAGGCGCGGCCGTAGCCGAATTTGATGTACTTCATATAGTCGTGGAGTCCGTTTTCGTGTAAATCGTCCAGGTTCGACATGGTGCGATAAGTCCGGTCAAAGGGTTGGCGCGCTTTTTCGAAACCGAACTTATCCACCATCAATTCCGTTTGCTTATTGGGATCCCATTTGAAAAAGTTGCCGACGTAAATACCCCGGACGCCGGTTTCGGCGAATTCCTCGTCGGTGGGCATGCGCAGCCAGAGCAAATCCTTCTCCGTCAGCCCCTCTTCACCGCCGATCATGTCCTCCCAAGTGAACCCACGCAAATCATGCTCCAGGACCATGCGCTTGTTGTACTCCACGTAATCATCGGGAGAGTGCATACCCGATATGTCCCACACCGTTTCGCCCCACACCACGATGGGGATGCGGAATTTCACCGCCAGCGCCATGGGCATTATCTTGATACCGGCGTGGTTATGCCAATTCATGTCGCCCATTTTCTTGAAGCACATCCGGTTCAATTTGATCAAGGTCTCCACGCTGGGACCGAATTGCAGATGATCGACGTTGAAGACCTTCCGCATGCGATCCAGGTTGGCCTGGCCTTCGGGATAATAACGGTTGCCGTGGTAGGTGACGAGCAACGGGTTCAATCCGCAGATGTTCTTGACGACATGCGTCTGCCACCAACTGTCCTTGCCTCCGCCCACGGGAATGATACAGTCATAGCGGCTTTGTCCCGCATCTGCGGCCTCTTCGACGATGGACAAGAATTTTTTCTCCCTTTGCTTCCATTGGTCGGGAGTGATCGTCTCCATTTCATCGGCGACGCGGCAGGCGCTGCAAATTCCCTCGTCGTCGACGAGCAAATTCACGGCGATTTCAGGGTATACGCAGCGTTTGCAGTAGTTCATCGTGTTCCCTCCCGGCCGGTCACGGTCTTGATCAACGGGGACCGCACGTCTATTCCCTGCTTGTGCAGGAAAGTCTTCGCAAGGTGCACGCTGTTTTCGGTGTATTGGAAAATATTCGCGGCCGCGACGGCTCGGGCGCCGCCCGATTCGATGGCCTCCTGAAAGTGCGTCCACTCCCCCACCCCGCCCAATGCGATGACGGGGATGCGTACCGCATCGGTTACCGCGCGTATCAATTCGATATCGTATCCCCGGCGCATTCCGTCGCGATCGATGGAATTCAACAAAATCTCACCGGCTCCGGCGCTCTCGACTTCCCGGGCCCATTCCACCGCCGTTTTTTTCGTCGCCGTTTTTCCGCCGTCGATAAAAACCTCCCACCCGCCGCTGCCCTCGACGCCGCGCACGTCGATGGAAACCACCACGCATTGGGAGCCGAATTCCCGGGCTGCCGCGGATATGAAGCCGGGATCCCGGAACGCCTGTGAATTCACGCTTACCTTGTCGGCACCCGCCTTCAATCGTTGCCTCACCTGGTCCAAGGTGCGTATACCGCCGCCGACGGTCAGGGGCATAAAACAATTCTTTGCGATATCCACCATGATTTCTTCGAATTCCGCGCGGTTGGGATAATTCAAATCTTCGCGGCGCAGGTCATATTTGGCTTCCCTGCTGATATCCAGATAGATCAACTCGTCGGCGCTCCAATTGCTGAGCCGTCCCACAATCGTCGAGGCGTTTCCCAATGCCTGGTACCGCGAAAAACCTTTGCTTTGCACGACCATGCCGTTACGCATCAAAACCACGGGAATCAGTCTGATTTTCAGCATATGTTGGCGAAATTCCGGAGGAGTTGCAATCCGGCCTCCTGGCTTTTTTCCGGGTGGAATTGCACGCCGAAAACGCGGTTGCGGCCTACGCAGGCCGTAACAGGTCCGCCGTAGTCGCAGATTCCCAATCGGTCCTCGGGGTTGTCGGGTAAAAAATGAAAACTATGGACGAAATAGAAGGTGGGTTCCAAGTCCATTCCCGTAAAAAGCGCGCAGTCCCCCTGGACGGAAACCTGATTCCACCCCATATGGGGGATGGAAAGCTTCCCATCGTCGGGCTCGATGGGCGTAACCTTGCCGGGAATGATGCCAAGCCCCGGATGCGAACCGAATTCCATTCCGGTTGTCGCCAATACTTGCATGCCTACGCAAATCCCCAGGAAAAATTTTTCCCGGTGCAGGACTTCGCGCCGAATCGCTTCGGTGAAGCCACTCTTGCTGAGCTTATCCATGACGTTACCGAAAGCTCCGACGCCCGGCAGGACGATATGCGATTCCGCTTCCAATTGCTCAGGTCTTTCCACATCGGCAACGGTAACGCCCAAATGCCGGAAGGCATTTCGCACGGATGCGTAATTACCCGAACCATAATCCACTAAGGCCACACGATGCATCGAATCATTCCCGGTGCTCACCGGGTGTAAATCCCCGGTAATTGCTGTTGATTCTAGCCTATTTTACTCAGTAAAAGCCACCTATCCTCCTGGGCCACGCGTTACCTCGACGCCTGTCCTGGTTATGGGCTCCCGTAATTATTAAGTTTCGCGGCTATGGCCGGTTACCCTGAACTGCAAATCCTCCCCGCACGCGAAAAATCCCTAGTAGGAGGACACCCCTGGGTTTTCTCCGGCGCCTTGACGCATAAACCCAAAATCCCTGACGGCCAGCTCGTCCACCTGTGCATCGGTCAACGCATCCTGGCCACCGGGTATTACAATTCGCATACGGACATCGCCGTGCGCATTCTGCACAAAGGTCCGGCCCAAATCGACGCCGCCTTTTTCCGCAAACGCTTCTCGGATTTGCTGGCGGATAAAAAACCCCTCTTGCCGCCCGATACCGATGCCTTTCGGTTGGTATTCGGCGAAAGCGACGCTTGCCCTGGCCTTGTCGTCGATTGTTACGGGAAAGTGCTGGTGGCGCAATTCCATACCCTGGGCATGGACAAGCTCAAACCCCTGGTCGTTTCCGCGCTGGTAGACGCCATTGCCCCCCGAGCCATCGTCGAGCGCAGCGATATCAGCATCCGGCGCACAGAAGGGCTTAGCGATATGCCGGTGGGCATGTTGTACGGCGACCCGGTCTCTGAAATCGAAATAAGGGAAAGCGGGCTGCGTTTCGGAGTCAATGTAATGGAGGGACAGAAGACGGGCTTTTTCCTGGATCAGAGAGAGAACCGCCGCGCCATTCGCAATTATTGCGCGGGTCGTCGCGTACTCAATTGCTTCAGCTATACCGGCGGCTTTTCGGTTTACGCGGCTTCAGCGGGCGCCAAATCGGTTACCAGCGTCGACATTTCCAAGCCGGCCATGGAGCAATGCCGTAAAAACTTCGCCCTCAACGGCTTGGATGCGCCTCAACATGAATTCATCGCCCAAGACGTCTTCGATTACCTCAAGGCGTTGGAGCCGGGCGCCTTCGATTTCATTATACTGGATCCGCCCTCGTTCGCGAAGAACAAAAGACAACTCACCAACGCCATCAAGGCCTATACCACCATCAACTCCAAGGCTTTGGAAAAACTCCCGGCGGGCGGCATTCTCGTAAGCGCCTCCTGCACCTCTCATGTCGATCCGCTCACGTTTTTGAAAATTCTCCACCAGAGCGCGGTTAACGCACGCTGCACGGTTAAAGTCGTGGAAAACCGGGAACAACCCTTTGACCATGCCTACAACCTCGCCTTCCCCGAAGGCCGCTACCTTAAATTCGTCATCCTGAAAAAATCCCTCTAAGGACCGGCCATGGACGCTTTATTCCGGGCGAAAGTCCTTAATTTTCTGCATGAACGATTTATTGAGTTGCGCAAGCGCCTCGGGTTTTTATATATCCAAGCTAAACCAAAAGGAGTCCAGCCCATGCTCAAAATCGGAGATACTTTTCCTGCCGCAAGAATCACCACCGAAGCCGGTCCCGTCGATATCAAAGGCCACCCCTATACCGCATTCTATTTCTATCCCAAGGACGACACTCCGGGATGTACCATCGAAGCCAATGAATTCCAACAGCTCAAAGGCGAATACGATTCCCGCAATATCCGCATCCTGGGGGTAAGCGTGGACGATGCCGCCTCCCACCGCGCCTTCTGCGAAAAATTCGCATTGACTTTCGAATTGGCCACGGACGCCGGGGGTAAGGCGGGAAGCGAAATGGGTATCATGTCAGGCGCCGTTCACAAACGGGTTACCTTCGTGGTGAACGAGTCCGGAAAGGTCGTACTGGAATACCCGGAAGTGAAACCCGCAGGCCATGCCCAAAAGATCCTGGACGACCTAGCTGCAATCTAAGGTCATTGTTGCGCTCAAGTTCATAGTTGCGCTCGACTTTCCCCTGGACCCAAAATTCAGCCCGTGCCCTATGGCTACCGTGTTTTGAGCTGTAGCCTTAGCCACCCGCATGCTGCAGGCCTGATGCCGGGCGAGTGATTTTGCAGGCCTTCAGCGGAGCCCCCGCTTTGCGTAGGGCGCCGGAGCCTGTCTGAGCCCGCGAAGCGGGCGAGTTGCGACGGCAACCGCATCGCAAAGCGGAATGGGCGGAGCGCGCCTGCAAAATCACTCGCCCGGCATCAGGCCCTACCACTACCGATGATTTACCTACCCCTACCGTTGATAGACCCAATGTCAAAACTCAAGCATCACCCGAACAGCGGCAGCACGGAAATCGGCCGATATTCCTGCTCCCACAGTTCCCAATAACCGGATTCCAGCCCATTGGTAACCATCAAGTACCGGCAGCGACACAAGCTCAAGTAACGCGAAACCTGGCGCGTCACTTCGTCGCCCAATGGTTCGCCTTGTGCCTTGCACTCCACCAGCAACCACGGAGCCAATGGCCGGTTATCCGCACCCGGTTTCCACACCAGAATGTCGGCACGGCGGAAATTGCCGGGTTCGATTTGGGAGAGACAGAATTCCACCCCCAGTAACCTGGGTGGAACCCTGACTTTTTTAAGCAAGTAGGTAATCACGGACTGCCGCACCTCTTCTTCGGGAGTCGCCGCCACCCATTTCAAACGCACGGGATCGTAAATTTGCCGAAATCGGCTGGGCCTTCGTACTAACATCTATTTTACCGCCACGCTGGCTTTGACCATGAAATGGTCCGCCGCATAAAGAGAGTCTCCCGCTTCCGTGGCGAACCTTTCGCCCAGCAGGACTTCCGCGTCGATCGACTTGGCGTCGCCGCGTAGAAAAACATAATCGATGCGCCGATTCGAAAAGGCCGCATTCGGGTCGGTGAGCAAGCCGCTGACGCAGCAGGTCCCGCCCTTGTCATCATTCACGGCACTGTAAGCGTCCCGCCAGCCCGCTGTGATAAATGTCGAGTATACCGTTGAGCCGGGTTCCCCGTTGAAGTCGCCCAGCAAAATTTGCGGCACCCCGTCCATGCGAACCCTATTCATGTGAGTCCGTAATTCCGTGGCTTGATTAATTTGATAGAGGCCGATTAAGGGGACCTCCAAATGGGTGTTGAATATTTGGAAGTCCAGCGAACCTTTTTTCAAATCGACCTGGTTAAAGGCCCTCTTCGCCGAAAAGCCCCGGGATTTAAAATAACTGTTGAAAAATTGGGTGGCCGAATCCGTAACTTCAAATTCGGCCTTGTATAGAACGGCGTTGCCTTCCACGAATCTCACCTTCAACTTACCCGCCGAGGCGTCGACGGCTAAAATGGTATCGTTCAATGGCGCCCAGTACGCCCGATAGTCCGGCCCACCCGATGCTTCGATGGCGGCCAGTAATTGAGGGATAAAATCGCTATGCGCGGTGTCATTCCATTCCATGGCCATGACTTCCTGTAAACCGATGATATCCGGCTGTTCTTCCGCGATGACCCTGCCCATTATCTTGACCCGTTCCAAGGGAAGGTTTGCGAAATAGTCTTGACGGATTTTGCTAAGCGCGGAATATACCGTATCCGTGTTGTTCGGATCGATGAAAATCAGGGAAGTGATATCGAAACCAATTGCCATGTTATACGTGGCGAAGCTCAGGGTATCGGTCCAGGGACCCGTCAGGGAATCGGGAGGATATTTTGGTTCCAAACCGGGCCCGGTGATATCATCCGCTTTTTTGGAGCAGGAACTCCAAACCAGGGCCAATGCAACCAGCCAATATTTCACTACAAACCCCAGTAAACGTTTAATTTGAGCGAGGCGAACCATCCCGTGAAATCACCCGTAACCGTTCGGAAGCGGGACTCGCCGATTTCCGCCAATTTTCGTGCCGAAGCCTCCGAGCCGAAAAAGATTTGATCGTCTTCGGGCCTGGAGGTCACGGACTGAATGTACAAAATGGCTCCATTTTCAGCCTCAGGGAAAACAATGTCGAAAACCTGCGAATTCCCGGTTTCATCTTTTAAGGTGAATTGCGGCATATGGGTTATTCGCCACCCCAATCGGGTCTGAAATCCCAAAAATCCACCCAAAAACCGGGTGGAGCGGAATTCCAGGTCGACGAAATATTTTTGCACCGTATTGATACCCGGATCGACCGAATAACGGATATCATCGGACGGTAAGCCGAATTTCCCGAAATAGTCGGTTTTCATGCGGATGGAGGCGGAACCGGCCATCACCCCGAGACCGGCTCCGGGAGCCAGACGCCAGGAGGGCGACAACAGGATTTCCCTGGAAACCTGCAAGGTAATCGGGAGAAATAAAAAAACCTCTTGAGCTTGGACGCAGCCGGCCAACCCATCAAAGCCATTGCCGCCGGCTCTCAGTGACGCACAGTCGATGCGATAATCCCTTTCCGCGTTTTCCAAATCGAAGGGAACTTCAGTTTGCTCAAAGGATTCGGTCCAGAATTCCGCCTCCAACCCAAATCGCCAGGCGCCGATCTGAAACCCCGCTACAACCGCCTGCTGGGGATGTCCGTCGAATTGACTGACCTCGTAATTATTGAACCCGGATACTTGCGTGGTTTTTTCCAGCAATACCAGAACCCGGTTTAAGTCTTCCGCTTCGTAATGGGTATAACCTTGCGAAAGCGACAAAAAGAGTTGCGTGGCGGAGATGGGCGTCGCCCAGATCAGGAGGCCAATAACCGCGGCGTTTTTTTTCACTCTCCGGCTATCCCACCTACCGTCCACGAAACCGAGCGGGCCGGGAAAATTGGGTGACACTTCGCTGCCAAAGATATCGTTCTTCTCGCCGCAGGCATAACCAGACGATAGGAACCATCAAAACCACATCACGGGTCAACGCGAACCAGGCATCGGCAGGGCCTTGCGCGCCGGAAATATCGAAGCAGCCGCAGGCAATGCCCAATTCCCGCGCCAAAGCTTGCCACAGCGCGACGATGAACATGATCATGAGCGCTCCGATGAAAAGGGAGTATTCCCGGGAATAACGGGTAAAAATAAGCCCGCCGGCCACCACCAACTCCAACGCCGGCATGCCGACCGCAAAGGGATGGACCAGTAATTCCGGGAGTAATTGATATTGGGCCACCGCCATAGCGAACTCAGTGGGATTCACCAATTTCGGCCATGCCGCCGCCAGGAACATCACACCCAGTCCGACTCGGAAAAAAGACTCTAAATAGTCGTCCAAGCGCATATACCGCGCTCGAATCAGGACGAACCCGAGCAGCAGCGACGCCAGCAACAATCCCACGATGAGGGCGCCATGCCGAACCGTATCTCTCCAGGCCAATTCAATAGCGGACCACAGTCCCGCCCAAAATCCCGGTGCGGGATAACCCGGAGGCGTTTCCAAAATCTGGGGACTGCCGAACCAAGGCACACCGTTGGGATTAAACAGGTTATTCGTTTCAGCAATCAAGCCCGCGAGTATCAAGGTTACAATGACGACTCTTTTATTCATAGACTCAAAAATACTTAGTCTAGCCCAATCGGCACAGCTGACAAGGCCCTTTGTGTGATGTAAATTGGGGAATATATGGCCTTTCTGGAAAAAATCCGCAAAAGTATCCCGACTTTGTCCTATGAATTGTTCCCACCCAAAAACCCCACGGGCTGGGGTACCTTGTATGCCACGCTATCCGAAATCGCCAAGCAAGCTCCGGACTATATCTCGGTAACCTATGGTGCCGGGGGATCTACCCGAGACAAAACCGTGGATATGGTCGGTCGCATTCAAAATGAATTGGGTATCGAATCCATGGCCCACCTGACTTGTGTGGGCCATTCCCGCGATGAACTGCAAAATCTGCTGCAGTCGCTGCAAAAGGTCGGAATCCGCAACGTCCTGGCCCTTCGGGGAGATCCACCAAAAGGTGACACGGCTTTCAAGCCTCATCCCGATGGCTTTGCCCATGCCAGCGATTTGATTGAATTCATCCGCGAGCAATTCACCTTTAATTTAGGCTGTGCCTATTACCCCGAAAAACACGTCGAAGCGCCTACCCTCGAAGAAGATATCCTCCATCTCAAATTGAAGCAGGATAGAGGCGCTGACGTAGCCATTAGCCAGCTATTCTTCGATAATGAAAACTTCTACCGGTTCCGCGACCTGGCCTATAAGGCCGGAGTGCGAATTCCCCTGGTCGCCGGAATCATGCCGGTACTCGAATTGAAACAGCTGCCTCGCTTTCAACAACTTTCCGGATGCGTAGTTCCCGAGAAATTGGTTGCCGCGCTGGGTGAAGGTCAAAATGAAGAAATACAGGAGCGGGGCATCGAATACGCCACCCGACAATGCCTCGATTTGCTTGCCAATGGCATTGCCGGAATCCATCTCTATTGCCTCAACCGTTACCAATCCTCCGTGCGCATAACCGAGAACTTGCGACGGGAAGGTCATTTCCGGGTCGAGTCCGACTCTCCGGAGAGTTGATTTCGTGAGCCAGGCGAAAGAGCCACAGGCTCCCAATCGCCTTCACGCCTTACTTCAGCGGCTTCGCCGCGAAGGCGGGGAAATCCTGGAGTTGACCGAATCCAACCCCACCCATGTCGGTTTTACCTACCCCGAAACCGAAATTCTTGCCGCCCTGAGCAGCCCCGAAAGTTTGAGCTATGCTCCCGAACCCGCCGGACTCCTCGTTGCACGCAAGTCCGTTGCCGAGTACTATGCTGAAATCCGTTCCGACCCTCAAGCGAAACACATGGGAAATGCGGAACAAACGACCCAAACCTATCCGCCGGTTCGGCCCGAAAACTTGATCCTCACGTCCGGAACTTCGGAAGCCTATGGTTTTTTATGCAAACTTTTATGCAAACCGGGTGATGAGATATTGATCCCCTCGCCATGCTATCCCTTGCTGGATTGCCTGTCCGAACTGGAGCATGTTTGCCTCGTTAAATATCCTTTGGCCTTTCACCCGGAACAAGCGCGGCCCTGGACCCTGGATTTAAATGCCCTGGAAAATTCCATCTCGACTCTCACTCGAGTACTCGTCGTAGTGAATCCCAACAATCCTACCGGGCATTATTTCACCGCTGACGAAGCCCGCGCATTACTAAAAATCGCCGCGCGCCATGACCTTGCCGTCGTGGTGGACGAAGTTTTTCGCGACTATGCCTTGCTAGGGAAGCCGGAACAGTATTTCGCGGCCGAGTCCACACAGGTTTCTCTGACCCGCCCCCTATTCACTTTGAACGGCTTTTCCAAAACCCTGGGTCTGCCACAACTGAAATTGGCATGGATACATATCTCCGGTGAAGAAGCGCTGATCCGTCCCTACCATGAGAGACTGGAATTCATTGCCGATGCCTACCTCTCGGTCAATTCACCGGTTCAGAACGCCGCCGCCGGGTTATTTCGATTACGGGGCCAATTACAAAACCAGATTCTCTCGCGACTTCGCACAAACTTGAAAACCGCCACCGATATGGTCGGCGAATACAGCGCCGTTCAAATTCTACCTCCCGAAGGAGGATGGCAACTCATCCTGCTCTGCGATGTTGCCATGGATGATGAGACCCTTTCCCTAATCTTACTGGAAGAATGCCGGATTTTTGTCCATCCCGGCTATTATTTCGATTTGCCACACCCCTGCGGCTTGGTCGTGAGCCTCCTGTTACCGCCCGAGCGATTTCGCGAGGGTTTGACACGGCTGCTTATGCGAGTTCAAGGTTTAACCGAACCGCCTCAAAACAACTCCCTTCTTCAACCGGGAAACGCATCATGATTTCCACCAACGCTCCATCGAAAAGTACCACCGACATCGGAACCAATCATTCCAACAAAGCCCGGGTAAGGCGCTACTATGCCGCCGCCACCGAAGATTATCTGAAATACTATGAAGCCGACTGGCATCACCATATGCATTACGGCTTCGAACGTGATTTACCCAAGGGAGGCAATCCCACCGAGAACCTGGTGCGTTACCTGGCCGACACGGGAGGCATCACCGCGGGCGCCCGGGTGTTGGATGCCGGATGCGGCGTGGGCGGCTCCGCGATTTGGTTGGCGCAGAACCGAGGCTGCGCAAGCGTGGGCATCACTTTGATGGAACCGCAAGCCCGCCTGGCCCGGGGATTCGCCGAGCGGAAATCTCCTCCGGCCCAGGCTCGCTTTTCCGCCATGGATTTTACCGCTCCGGCTTTCAAACCCGGGTCTTTCGATTTTGTTTGGGCGGTGGAGAGCTTCGATCATGCCTTCGACAAAGCCGCCTTTATCGCGGAAATGGCGAAGTTGCTGTCGCCGGGCGGAAGAATCGTCATCGCGGATGGGTTTCGGGCCGACCGCGAATTCACCCCCCGCGAAACCCGGCAATACTCCCGGTTTCTGGAAGGTTGGGCGGTGCCTCACCTCTGCACCCGGGAAGAAATGCGCGGCTATGCCGCCGAGGCATCGCTGAAAGTGGCCTTGCACGAGGATATCAGCGCCGACGTGGCGCCGCATGCCTTCGCAATTTATCGCTTTGGATTGTTTTTCGGGCCTTTACGGTTTCTGGGGCATAAACTGGGATTGACCAGCCGGGAAAAACTAGGTAACGCCTGGGCTACCTATCATCAGTACACCACTTTTCGTAAAGGGCTGTGGACATATGATGTTTTTGTATTGGAAAAAGCCGGTTAGGGGATATTCCCGCGAGCCCGGGTGACGGTGATATGGTTGAATCCTGACTGCAGAGCTGTAACGTCAGGGCACACCATGGCCGTAACGTGCCGGATTCGTCGCTTTTACTAAAAATTGACAGGCCCTGTAACCTTTTCCACCCCTTCCCGGACTAAAACCCACATTTCCATCCTGGTTTAAGTGCTTCCCGGTGAAGCAGGGGTATCGGTATGCCATTCAGTGAAAATTCACCCATTCTGGTTCTTGGAGGCGACGGGTATTTAGGGTGGCCCCTTTCCCTGCATCTTGCCTTGGAACATCCTTCCAGGCCGGTTATCATGGCCGATAATCATCTCAGACGCAGACTCGTGAAGGAAACGGGCGGCGAAAGCCTGCTTCCCATTTTATCTCCATCCGGGCGCATAAAGGCCGCGCGGGATATCCACTCCGTCGACAACCTTGAGTTCATCCATCTCGACGTAAACTCTCCGGTCCTGGAAGCGCTCATCCGGGAACGGAAACCGGGAACGGTCTACCACCTGGCCCAACAATGTTCCGCGCCTTATTCCATGCGCGGAAGCCGGGAAGCGCTGTTCACCCTCCGGAACAATGAGGAAGGTAACATGCGTGTATTATGGGCCGTGCGGCGTCATGTTCCGGAGGCGCATATCGTCAAGCTGGGGACCTTCGGAGAGTACGCGAAGTCGGGCTTGGATATCGCCGAAGGATATTTCCGTCCCGAATACCGGGGACGCATCGCGGAACGGCCTGTGCCTTATCCCAGGGAGGCGGACGACTTCTACCATGCCTCCAAAATCAACGACAGCAATTATATCTCCGTGGCCTGCAGAAAGTGGGGGCTGCGCGTCTCCGATATCATGCAATCGACGGTTTTCGGTTCGTGGACGGAGAAAACCGGGGCCGCGCATGAGCTCTTTACGCGCCTCGACTATGACGAATGTTTCGGCACCGTGGTGAACCGGTTTCTCGCCCAGGTGGTACGGGGGAAATCCCTGAGCGTCTATGGAACCGGCCACCAACGCACGGGCCTGATGGCCCTTTCCGATTCCATCCAATCTTTGGTTTCCCTATGCGACAAAGCGCCGTCGGTCGGCACCCACCGGGTCATCAATCATGTAACGGAAGACTCCTTTTCGGTAATCGAACTCGCGGAAACGATGCGCGGCATTGCCATGGAGGAAGGCTTTTTGGTCACAATTGAAAGAGGCGCCCACGACCCAAGAGGAGAGACAGCCCCCGCGAAGATGGAATATCGCATTGAAAGACGGTATGTTTCGGAGAGCTTCGAGTCCGCCGGAATGAGAGAGGTTATTTCCAAAACCTTTCGGATGGTTCTGCCTTACAGACACCGCGTAAATGCGGCTCTTTTCGCCCCCAAGACCCTATGGAACGGTCATTCCCCGGTTTTTGAAAAGTCGGAATCGTCCCCGCATGAATTCCCGGATGCAAACTTTCGCCTGCGCCATTTTCCCTATGGCCGCATCAACTTGAATCCCGGAACCTTGGGTTCCCCATCGTTGGATACCCTTGAAGCCATGGGGAGATTTCATGAGGATGAGCGTTTGGGGCATCCGCTAGGGCAGTACCAGCATGGGCGCGAGGTTTTGGACCGGTGTTTATCCCTTATTCCCGTGCTATGGAAAACGAATTCCCATTTGGCGACCGTTTCGGCAAGCGCCACCCAATTCACCAACCTGTTGGCGCTTTCCATGGCACGCTCCTTCCCGAACCGTTCCAGACCGATACGCATCGTGACCACGCCCCACGAACATCAAGGTGGTATCAGCGCATTTGAAGCCCTGTCCGACTTCGAAGTTCTTTACCTGTCCGCCCTGGAAATGGCGGACAATGAGACCTTCGTGGATTTCCTTCGCAAACACCGTCCCGATGCGGGTTTCTATTCCCATATCGCCTATGATTCGGGTTGGCGGTTTCCCGTTGAGAGCTGGGCCTCAAGCATGAAGGCTATTTTACCCGACTCCCTGGTTATTCTTGATCTTTGTCAGTCGCTGGGATTGTTGGATCCGCCTTTCGAATATGCCGACGTCCTGTTTACCAGTTCCCATAAATGGCTGTTCGGACCAAAGGGAGCGGGTATACTCTGGACCAACGAGCGTTTCCGAAGGAAAATAGGGGCGTTGCAATGGTCGGGAGAATCGTTGTCGTTTCAACCCGGCGAATCGGGCTTCGGCCCCTCGGGCGGGATGGACTTCTCCATTTTCTCCGGACTGGAAGCCACGCTGCGTCTTCATCAATTCGTGGGAAACAAAACCATATTTGCAAGAAGTTCGGCCCTTTCCGCCTATTTCCGAAAAAATCTGCGCGACATACTCGAACATGCCGGCATTACCCATGAATTCATGGACTCCCCGAAAGGCTTTCCCATCGCCTCAGCCGTTTTATCGGTCGATTTCGTGGATTTGGATCCCTACCCCGTCTATATCCACCTGGAGGAAAACGGGGTGCATGTGAAATGCATCAAGGGAAAACAGATAGCCGGAGCGACCCGGAATCTGCTTCGTTTCGGGTTCCCCTACTATGAAGACGAAAAACGGTTGGATACGGTTTTGGCTTGTATGGAAGCCTATCTTTCCTCCTGCCGGGAACCAATCCTTGCACCGAACCGGCATCCGCATTTGGCCAGGGAGAATTGAATCCATGTGGGAATCGCTCATCAATGCCTGTCGGCGTGTCATTCCGCCCCTCGGACCTTATCCTGATTTCCAACAGGTGGCCGATGCGATGAACCTGCTTACCCCTGTGGTTTCCAACTACCGGGTGGAAGGCGAGGGCATCCCCTATGGCCGGTACCTGCTTTTCCAAGACTCCGATGATCTTTTCAACGTGCAGGTGGATGTCTTTTCCAAAGGCTATACCGGCGCCATCCATTGCCATGAAACCTGGGGTTGCTTCTGGGTGCTCAGGGGTAACCTTCATGTTTCCGATTGGATACCCGAGAAGGACGGCTATGTCCGTATACGAGCATCGACATTGGGAACCGGAAGCGGTCAATGCTTCTGCCCCCCATCGCCGGATTGGCATAAAACCGCTACGCCCCTAGAAGGGGATCAGGTGGTGAGTCTGCATATTTACGGATCCGGCTATAACCTCGACAGGGGAATCTACCTGGACGACTCGAAAATGCCCCGTACCGGCTTACGCAGCCCATTCAAGGATCTCGCCCTGGTTACCTCCCACATGCGAACGGTAGCAGGGCCTTCTGCGTAAACCACGTCCGCATTCCCAACCGGAAAGCCTCGAGAACACCGGAAAGGTAGCGCGGGGAGCGCTGCTCTATTTTACGGGCTTCGGGGGCAAGCTGGCGGGACCCCTTTTCCTGATTATCGCCTCCCGCTTTTATGGACCCGATCAACTGGGAGCTTTTTTCGGGGCCTGGGCATGTTTACAAGTCGCGATGAAGATCTCATCCGGCGGACTGTGCGAGGGCACGACGCTCTTTGTTCCCCGCCATTTTGAAGAAGGTAGAAGCGGCATCGTGATTCCCGGCGCAGTGTATGGAGCTCTTTCCACGGCATTTTATGGCGGCATGCTGGTTTCCTTGACCTTCGTGGGTTTGGGATACGCAGGGCTGGCATACCTGGATGGCTATCACTCAAACTTGCTTTCGCCCGATTTGCGCGCTTCCCTGAGCATATTGCTTCCGATTATCGTATTGGGTTTCCTTGTCCAATATTCCCTTTCGGCGCTCAAAGGCATTGTCGTATTCAAATACGACGTCTGGATCAACAGCTATGCCAGGGAATTCCTTCCCCTGGCACTGGCGTTGATTCTGCTGGCGGGTCCGGAGTGGGGTATGACCCTGGCATGGATTCATCTGGTAACCTATACGGTACTGGCTCTTTCGTCTCTTATCGCAATGTCCCGTCATTTCAGTTGGAGAGGAATATTGGTTTGGAAAGGATGGGACAAACGGTTCCTGGCCTTTTGCCTGCCCCTGGGGGCCAACGATTTGCTGCTTTTCCTGGTTCAGGAGCTCGACATGCTCATGCTCGTCATTCTCGGAGCCGTGGAAGGTTTCGAACTCGCCTTTTACGGCGTGGCGGCGAGTATCGCTTTCGGATTCCGCATGTTGCGGCTGAATTTCATGAAAGTATTCCAGCCCTTGGCATCGCGATTGACGGCCCAAGGCGAC
The DNA here is from genome assembly GCA_041746255.1 of Fibrobacteria bacterium. GTDB lineage: Bacteria > Fibrobacterota > Fibrobacteria > UBA11236 > UBA11236 > JBGTHM01. The sequence continues at coordinate 115,284 of JBGTHM010000115.1, forward strand.
ATGCGGGAGCTGGAGCATGTATTCCATACCACTTGGCGCTGGAGCCTTTATGCAATCCTGCCTTTCGCGGGAGTTCTGCTCCTGGCTCCGGAGACCCTGCTGGCGATCTACCACCCCGATTACGCCTCCTACGCGTCCTGCCTGCTGCTCTTGGCCGTAGGTCCGCTGGTGAACGGAATTTTCGGATTGAATACGGCCCTACTGCTGGCTTCCCAAAGAACCGGCCTGCATTTGGCCAACAATCTGGTCACGGTGGTCGTCAATGCCGGGCTGAACCTTGCCCTGATTCCGAGGTTCGGCGTTTACGGCGCCGCGGCGGCCACCGCCACGTCCATGGTTTGTGTGCAGGCTCTGACCGCCTTGCAAGTTCGCCGGTTGCGCATGCCGCTCTTTTCCCTGCGTGCGGCGGCAGGTCCCCTGTCGGCCTTTGGCGCGGCCCTTCTTGTATTCCTGCCAATGCGAATCCACCTCGCGCCCGGGGATTGGGAACAAGGGTTGTCGGCAGCAGGGTTCCTGGTGGTTTTCGCCGTCATAGCCCGTTATCGAAATGCACCGGAAGCAACTCCGGCTTCGCGACCGGGTCTTGCCATAAAAGAGAGGGTGAGCGAATGAATCCACGGTTTTCGGTAGTCATGCCCTATTTCAATGAACGGGAATACATCCTTCATACCCTGGAATCCTGGAAGGGGCAAAACAGGCTTCCGGATCAATTGATCCTGGTCGATAACAGCTCCACGGACGGTACCGAAACCCTCTGCCGCGATTACCTGCAGGACTGTCCGCTCTTCGAAATCCTGTATCTTCGCGAGCCCCGGGCCGGCAAGACGCATGCCCTCGAAAGGGGCTGTCATTTCGCCAAGGGGGAGTTCATCGCTTTCAGCGACGCCGATACGTATTATCCGCCGCATTATCTGGAGCTTTGCGATGCCCTGGCGCGGGAATCCCCCGCCGACATCGTGGCCTTCATGGCTCAGGCCCTGGAGGCCGGACCGGAGGACCCCGCCGTGCGCAAGCGACTTATGCGCACGGTTTTCTGGTCAAAGTTACTGACCCGCAAAGCGTTTACCGGAAACGCTGGCCATGTTTTCCGGCGTGCGGCCTTGGAAAAAGCGGGAGGGTTTTCGACCCGGCATTGGGACCTCATGTATGCGGACCACGAAGTCATGCACCGGATGTTCAAGGTGGGCCGTTCCCTTTACCACAAGGACCTCTGGTGCCTGGCCTCGGAAAGAAGAGCGGACCGCTCCCATTTGCGCTGGGACCTGTGGGAGCGGATGGTTTACCGGTATACCCCCCATATTCTGGGAGATTGGTATTTCTATTCCTTTCTGAGGGGGCGATTACTGAAAAAAGGCATGGCCATCACGAATCTGCGGAGACGGGATTGGGAGGAGCGGCAAACGACTGCAAAGACCTGAAAAAAAAGGATCAGCGCCCAATCCGAAGCGTAGGCCGCCGTCAAGTAGACTGGCGTTTCTGAGGTGAAGAAGTCGTTTGCGATTGGTATTGCGGGACGCAAACCTACCGTATTGCACCCAAGATGCTGGTGGAATACGCTTTAGGCTTCCACGCGCTCAAAGGGTAACCTCAGCCCCGCACCCCGTTCACATAGGCCGCGGTGATGGCGTCGCGGGGCGCTTCGAAGATCTGCGCCGTTTCTCCCTGCTCTATCAGGCTTCCGCAACCCTCTCGCATCCAGAACACCATCACCTCGTCGGCGATGCGGCGGGCCTGGGCCAGGTTATGGGTGACGATGACGACGGTATAGCGCTCCTTGAGGCCGGAAATCATATCTTCCACCACGCCGCCGGCAATCGGATCCAGCGCGCTGCAAGGCTCGTCCAGCAACAGCACCTCGGGTTTGAGAGACAAGGCGCGGGCGATACACAAGCGTTGCTGCTGCCCGCCGGAGAGATTGAGCGCGGAAGCTCCCAACCTGTCCTTCACTTCGTTCCACAGCCCGACGGAGCGCAGCGAGGCTTCGGTGATTTCCTCGATGTCCATCCGTTCCGAAATCCCGTTTTCCTTGAGTGGGATTTCGAAATTGCGGCGGATGGAAAAGGGAAATGGATTGGGTTTCTGGAATATCATGCCTACGCGACGGCGCAAGGAAACCACGTCCGTGGAATTGTCCAGAACGTCGTCGCTCCCTACCCGAATATGGCCGGTAACGCGACAGCCGGAAATGAGATCGGTAAGGCGGTTGAAGCACATGAGATAGCTGGACTTGCCGCATCCCGAAGGACCCACCAATGCCGTGATGCGGCCTTTACCCACCATCGCGGACACGGCTTGGAACGCGGGCTTGTCTCCATACCATAGGGAGAGGTTTGTCGAGCATAAGGCCGACGGGGTATCCGAGGGATGGCCCGCTGACGCGACGGCGTGGCAGGGTGTCTCCAGGAAATCCTCCGGATAAGGACCCCCGTTCCGGTGGGAAGGGTGGGAATCAGTTATCATGCGCGTTTCCTTCCGGTGAAGCGTTTTCCCATGGCCATCGCGGTGATGCCGTTGATTATCAACAGCAGACCGACCAGTACCAGCGCCGAAGCATAAGCGTTGGTATCGCCTCCGGGAACATTCATGGATAGATCGAAGATATGTATTGAAAGCGATCGGCCCGAATCGAACAACGAGCCGGGCATGCGGTCCACATAGCCGCTGGTGAAGATGAGCGCGGCGGTTTCGGCCAGCGCGCGGCCCACGCCCAAGGCCAACCCCACCGTAATGCCGGGAAGCGCGAGCGGAAGCAGCACACGGAACAGCATGCCCGCGCGCGACAGCCCGAGGGCGGCGGCTCCCATGCGGAATTCCGACGGAACGGCCCGGAATTCCTCTTCTACGACGCGTATCAGAATGGGAAGCACCATGCAGGCCAAGGTCAGGCCGCCGGAAAGTATGGAAAAGCCCATGCCGAAAAGTTTGCTGAACAGCGCGTTGCCGAAAAGCCCGAAAACGATGGAAGGCATGGCGGCCAACACTTCAAGGCTGCGTCGCAACAATTGCGCGAGATTGGACTCTTCGCGCGTGAACCCGGCGAGATAAGCCGCCGCCGCAACTCCCAGCGGAACGGCCGTCGCCATGCATACCGATAGGATAAGCAAGGTGGAAACCCAGATGGAGCGGATGCCCCCTTCCCTACCCGCATTGACCGGATCGGCAAGCAGAAATTCCCAGGACAGCCCTCCCAGCCCTTGTCGCAGCAGGTCAAAAAGAATCCATAGGAAAAGGCCGGTTACGATTACGGCGGAGGCCCGGATTAAAAAACCGGCCAGGACGGACGACACCCTGCCAGATGTGCTCATCATGCGCGGCGGACGCAGGCGCTTCACAACCGGAATCGACTCAGGCAAAAGCGGGCCCCTTTCCGAAGCGATGGGAGGCGGCCACAAGGGCTATCGTAAGCAACGCCAACAGCAATCCGCCCATGAATAGCGCGGAGCGGTGGCCGTCCATGGCATAGGCCATTTCCAGGGCGATGTTGGCGGTTAACGTACGGACCGGATCGAAAAATCCCGTGGGAACCTGCACCACATTGCCGGCCACCATGAGCACGGCCATGGTTTCACCCAGCGCCCTGCCGGCGCCGAGGATGATTCCAGCGATGATGCCCGGACGCGCGGAGGGAAGCACGATGCGCCGGATAAGGCCCCAGCGCGTCATTCCCAACGAGGCGCCTGCCAGAATATGATCCCGGGGAACATTGGCGATACCGGAGTCGGCCAGGAGAGCGATGGTGGGAAGGATCATCAGCGCCAGAATAAGGATCCCGGCCAGCAGGCTCTGTCCGGGGGGCTGAATGCGACCCAGCAGCGGTACCAGCACCACCAACCCCCACAAACCGTAGACCACCGAAGGGATTCCCGCCAGCAATTCGACCAGCCTGCGATAGGCCACGGCCATGGGCGCCGGTGCGTAATAACGGCAGAACAGCGCGGACAACACGCCCAACGGGGCCGCCAAAATCACGGCGCCCGTTGCGACAAACAAGGTGCCTGCCAGCATGGGCAACAGATTGAAGCGGTCTTGCAGCGGGTGCCATGAAGGGTCGGTGAAAAAACGGAAAGGGCCGATAGCGGCCAGTATGGGGAGGGATTCCATCGCGATGAAGGCCACGAGCATAAATGCCAGCGAGCCCGCCAGGACCCCCGCCCCACGCAGAGCCCAGGCCAGCACACGATCAATCCGTGATGGGAAGGAGGTGGAAGTTTTCAAGGAGGTCATGCACTTTCTCCGATTGGGCGAATTCCAGGAATTCCTTAAGCAAACCCTGGGGCGACGATTTCACCACGAGATTCAAGGTGCGGGAGAGGGGAAAGGAACCGTCGCCGACACCGGTAAGAGTGGGCACAATACCGTTTAGAGCCAAACTCCTGATGGCCGCCTCACGGCCCATCGCGTATTCCGCCGCGCCGATGGACACATACCCCACCGCTCCCGGAATTCCCGCCACCGATTTGATACCCTGTTCATTGTCCCCGATAATCACATGGGCCTTCACGTCCGTGGAGGCCAATTTGAAATGGGACAGGAACAACTCCAGCGTGGAACGGCCCTCCGCCTTGTTGATAACGGTTATCGGCAGGTCGGGACCGCCAAGTTCGCTCCAATTCGTAACGGCTCCGGAGAACGCGGCTTTCACCTGCGCGTCCGTCAAATCGCCCGTGGGGTTGTCGCGATGGGTGATGAGGGTAATGCCGTCCCGGGCGAGGGCGTAGGGAATGAGATCGCCTTCATTCTCCTTCAAGTCGCGTGAAACCATGCCGATATCGCTCAACCCTTGCCGGCAATCGGCCATGCCGCGCGACGAGCCCCCCGTTTGCACGTCGATGCGCACTCCCGGATGCAGCGATTCGAAGCGACGCGCGATTTCCCCGACCACCGGAGCCACCGTGCTGGAGCCGGTAATAACCAATTTCCCGGGTGATTCTCCGTTACGCTCTCCCGATTGCGAACAACCCGCGGCCATCGAGAGGATCGCCAGGGTGAATGCCCACTGTAACCTTTTCATCGTAGTCCTTTTCATCAATCGCATAATCATATGTAGATATCTTTATATGTATGACCGAGAAAAATTCCCGTCTATTCGCGTCAGCTTCCGCCTGAACGGGTTCCACCGCTACGCAGGGAAATGGAACAACAACCGAATTCGATGGTTTCCATGCCTTTCGAGGTTTTCGATAGCACCGACGGATGGATGCGGCTGAAAATGTGCTTACCCTTTCTCTCCTTGAACACCAGCCCCGCGCGCTTCAGAATTTCGAGGTGATGGGAAACGGAAGGTTGGGACAGGCCCAGTTTTTCCACCATTTCCGATACCGATTTTTCCCCGTCCACCAGAAGAAGCAAAATGGCGATACGGGTGGGGTCCGCCATGGCTTTGAGCACGCCGGAGCATTCTTTCGAGTCGAGCGTTCCGAGTCCGGGGGTTTTTCTTGCGAGGGGACTGCGGACTTTTTGCATCCAGGCTCCGGATTTGGGGGCGAATCGCAGATATCCGCACCCTGACTCTTATCAGGGCGACGCTACCGGCAAGGGCGTTTTGGTTATATGGGAACGAAATCAGGCCGCTGCCGCTCATCGATCCCGGAACCTTTGAAAGTAACTTTTTTCGAACATGGCCAAGGAAAAAACCATATCCAAACTCGCGGTTCCCGACCCCACCTCCATCCGGATGCGATCGACTCCGGGCAGGAGGACATGCACCCCCCCATAAGCGCTTTGAAACAAATCTCCCCCCAGCAAGGCGTCATGATTCCAATTGGCGGCCCAGTCGAGGCCCGCCACCAATTGCAGTCCATAATGAAGATTGATTTTCCACCAGGATAAGGTCCGCCGTCCCAGCAAATCGAAGCGGTTTTCGAGGGTAAGCAGCACCTCGCTCTTGCCGCTCGAAGTATTGGGCGCAAATCCCCGCAATGAATTTCCGCCCCCCAGATGGAAGTCATCATAAATGCCGAGGGTCTGGCCCAACTCTCCGGTTCGATAACGGTATAGGAGGGTTGCATGCACGATATCCCGGGAAGCCAATGGCAAGAACAGTCGGGTATCGGACAGCCATTCCTGGAAATCGGCGGGCCCGCCCAAGGGCCCTCCCGATTGTGTCCACCTCATTTCGTGGTATATGCCCCGGCTGGGATTGAACAGCACGTCACGCGTGTCCAGTATGAAGCCCGCTCCCAAGCGCGGAACCCAATCGGCCGCGCCGTCCGACAGCAGCAGTTCCGGCCGCGCCTCGTCCTCTTTGAGATGCCACAGCTCCGCTGCCAAAATCGGTCCGAGCCAGGGTTTCACCCGATAATTCATTTCCAACAACGCCCGGTTGCTGGTTTCACGGTAATCATCAAAGGCATTGTCGCTGTCGACCCGGATAAAGGCCAGGTCGTATTTGACGGGAAGCGTGTGCAGCCAACGGGAACTCACCAGCAAAAGGATTTCGTTGGTGCCGCCGAAACGTGCACTTCCCTGCAGGCGTACGGCCTGGCCCAGAAAGTTGAGGGAGGCCAAGGCCGGTCCGGCGCTGAATCCATCCTGGTCGGTTTTCTTGACCGTTATGAAGGGAATATAGGCGGGCACTTCCTTGAAGTGATAGACAAGCGCGACCGTATGGTCCATGGCTTCGCCCTGCACACTGATATCTGCGAATATATCGAGACCCTGCAGTCGTTTTTTTTCCGATTCCCACTCGAGACAGGAAAAGCGTACTCCTTCGCGATGCGACAGTTCCCGGTTTACCACGGCATCACGGGTATGCCGCAAACCCTCGAAACGAACTCCGGTAATGGTTGCGCCATCGTATTCTTGGCAGAGTTTACCGGCCTTGGCTTCTACAAACGCCAGGAAGAGGATGGATGTCGCCCATGTCAGACGCGTGAGGAGGGACTTTCGATAGTTCGCCATTTTTTTTCGATTAGCCTTTGTCGATTAACCTTACGGAATTGAAGTGAGGTATAAGTCCTGTTTTTCAGGCTAATGTTACGATATTTTTCCCTGATGCCTTCCCTGTAACACACCACCACCCGAATCGGACAAATTCACCACAACCTGAATCGAAAAGGCCCGGAATGGTCGAAAAACCAAAATCGCTACTGCCGCTCGCTCTTGCCGTCGCCCTCCTGACCTTCTGGACGGCCCATGCCGAAGCCCGGCCCTGGCAGGAAAACTTCGATGACCTGAATGACTGGAAGCCTTTGACCTTCCCCAAGATCAAGGAGCATAGCGAATATTCCCTTATCCCCGATAATTCCGGGGGAAGCCTGCTGCGGGCCGAGAGCCGGGCTTCCGCTTCCGGAATCATCCACAAGCGTGAATTCGACGTTACCAAATATCCCATCGTCACCTGGCGCTGGAAAGTGGACAATGTCTATGAAAATGCCGACGGCGAAACCAAGGCGGGAGACGATTATCCCATCCGGATCTACGTCGTGTTCAAATACGACCCCCAGCGGGCAAGCCTATGGGAAAGAGCCAAATACGCCTCGGCCAAATTGATTTATGGAGAATATCCTCCCGAAAGCAGCTTGAATTATGTGTGGGCCAGCAAGGAAGGAGGGACGAAGCGTTTCCCCAATCCCTACACCGACAAGGCCCACATGATAGTGCTTCGTTCCGGAAAATCCCAGGTGGGTAGCTGGCGGGAGGAAAGCGTCAACGTGCTGGAAGATTACCGCAAAGCCTTCGGCAAGGAGCCTCCCAAGGAAGCGTCCATCGCCATCATGAACGATTCGGACAACACCGGAGAGGCCTCGGTTTCGTATGTGGACTTTATCGGCATCCGGGAGCTTGACCAATGAATAAGAAGATTGTTATCGGTGTCCTTGCCATAGCCGCCTTGTTTCTGTTGTACCGCTTTCTTCCCATCCAGGAATGGCTGTCGGCGGCCATCGAAGGATATCGGGGTCTGGGAGCGTGGGGCGCGGTGCTTTTCATCCTCACCTACGTGGGCTTGAGCCTATTGCTGATGCCCGGTTCGGCCTTGACCATAGCCGCAGGAGTTCTCTACGGCTTCGTGCAAGGCTACCTGGTGGTGGCCGCAGCTTCGCTTATCGCCGTGGCCCTGGCTTTTCTATTGGCCAAAAGCCTCTTGCGTTCGAAAGTGGAGTCATGGGCGAAGGGTTATCCCCGTTTTCAGGCGGTGAATGAGGCGATTTCGCGGCAAGGCGCCATAGTGACCTTTCTTGTGCGCTTGAGCCCGGCCTTCCCCTTCTCCATCAGCAATTACCTGTTCGGCCTCACACGCGTGCATTTCGGGTGGTACATGCTGGCCAATTGGCTGGGCATGGCGCCCGGCACGCTCCTGTACATCTATATCGGCATGGTCGGCAGGGAATTGACAGAAGGTGCGGGCGGTGTCGATACATTGCGCATGGTGCTATTGGGTGTCGGCCTTTTGGCGACCTTCGCGGTCACCGTCCTGGTGACGCGCATGGCGAAGAAGGCTTTGGCCGAAAAGACGAATCTGCGACCGGAAGGAACCTGATGAGCGAATCACAAAGGAAGTTGACAGGGGAGCTGGTTTCCCCCCTGGATGTACACAACGTGACCCTGCTGCGCAATGTCCATCCAGATGATTGGAAAAACCCCGATCCAACGGGGGTATACGACATGGTGGTATTGGGAGCCGGAACAGCGGGCCTGGTAACGGCGGCCGGAGCTGCGGGCCTGGGAGCCAAGGTGGCCTTGGTAGAACGCAAGCTGATGGGAGGCGACTGCCTCAATTACGGGTGCGTGCCTTCAAAGGCGCTATTGCATTCAGCCAAGGAGGCCCACCTCCGCAAGCTTTACGGAAATTCCACCGATACCAAGGAATTTTTCCGCAAGGCCATGGAATCATTGCGCCGGAAAAGAGCCGATATTTCCTCCCACGACTCGGCGCGCCGGTTCACCGATTTGGGCATGGACGTGTTTTTGGGGGATGCACGCTTTACGGGCACGAATACCGTCGAGGTGGGCGGAAAGATTCTTCCATTCCGCAAGGCCTGCATCGCCACCGGGGCGAGGGCATCGGCACCGCCCATTCCGGGACTGAAGGACGTTCCTTTCCTCACGAATGAAAATCTGTTCAATCTGACGGAACTCCCGGAAAGGCTCACCATCATCGGAGCGGGTCCCATCGGCGTAGAGATGGCACAGGCTTTCCAGCGTCTCGGATCGCAAGTCACCCTCATCGATGCCGGTCCCAATATTCTGGGGCGCGAAGACTCCAAGGCGGTGGCGATCCTGGAAAAACGGCTTGGGGACGAAGGTGTTACCATTCAGGTTAACGTGCAAATCGTATCGGCATCGGGCGATGACAGACGGCAGGTACTGACCTTCAAGCAAAACGGCCAGGAAATCACCGTCGAATCCGACAAGCTGCTGGTGGCCGCCGGAAGAGCGCCCAATGTCGAAGGGATGGGCCTCGAAGCCGCCGGGGTGCGCTTCGGACGTCACGGGGTTGAGGTGGACGATAAATTGCGAACCACGAATTCCCGCATTTTCGCCTGCGGCGACGTGGCCTCGGCCTACAAATTCACGCATGTCGCCGACTTTCAGGCGCGCATCGTGATTCAAAACGCCCTGTTCTTCGGACGCAAAAAAGCGTCTTCGCTACTGGTCCCCTGGGTAACCTACACGGAACCCGAAGTAGCGCATGTCGGGCTTTATGAAAGAGACTCCGTGGAAAAAGGCCTCGAAGTCCAATCCTTCCGGCTTGATTTCAAGGACATCGATCGATCCCTGCTGGAGGAGGAAACCGACGGATTCGCCGAAGTGCTTGTGCAAAAAGGGTCCGACAAAATCGTCGGCGCTACCATCGTCCACAACCGGGCGGGCGATATGATTTCGGAATTGACCGTGGCGATGGCGGGCGGAATCGGCCTGGGTTCCATGGCGAATGTCATTCATCCCTATCCGACGCAGGTGGAAATCATCCGCAAGCTGGGGGATCAGTATAATCGTGGCCGGCTGACCACGGGCGCTAAAAAGCTGCTCGGACTCGTGCTGAAATTGGGAAGGCTGATTGGACGGTAGACTCCCACCGGTTTACATTGAAGACCGGGGAACTTTCGACACCGAAGCCGAAGGGGTGGAGTGGATACCCGTCATTACGGTCTACACGGGTTTTGGGTGGAGTTGGGGCGTATATTATGAGGGCATCGAAATTTATGAGCCCTAGGAGATTACCTCGAAATGAAGCTAAAACACCTTTTCAACACCATTACCCTTGCGGTTGTCGTTATTGGCTTGAATACTCCGATTGAAGGTGGAGAAGCGGCCAATTCAAACCGTGTGTTCGCCTCGGCGGAAGCAACGCAACCGCTGGCCGTAGGCGAAAAGCTTCCGGAAGTCACAATCCGGAATCTGGATGGGGCATCGCTGGGACTCTCCGAAGCGCTGGGGGGAAAACCGGCATTGCTTATGTTTTATCGGGGTGGCTGGTGCCCTTTTTGCAATACCCACCTGGGAGAATTGGCGACGGTTCAGGATTCCCTGCTTGAAACGGGCATCCGGATTTTCGCCCTTAGCCCGGACAAGCCGGAGAAGCTCCGTGAAAGCCTCGAACAGCATGAAATTGATTACACCCTGTTGTCGGACAGTGAAATGAAGGCCGCCAAGGCCTTCGGCATCGCATTCCGCGTGGAGAAGAAAACCGTTTCCCGCTTGAAAGACCGGGGAATGGACCTGGGAGAATCCGCGGGACAGGATCATGGACTGCTTCCGGTTCCTTCGGTGTTTCTGGTGGACGCGGAAGCCGTCATCCGCTTCGTCTATTCGAATCCGGATTATCGCGTCCGCATCAATCCCGATTCGCTGATTCAAGCGGTACGGGATAACCTCAAATAAAATATCTCAATGAATAAATGATTGTGGAAGGATTGTTTCAGCCCCTTCGCCCCGGGGACCCGTTTCTTCGGAATACAGCCGGAGATGATTGGCGAATCCGAGCATGTGCTCGAAAAGCAAGCGCGCCTCCTCAAGATATTTCGGGCGGAATCGCCCTGCCCGGGTCAAGGCTTCGATCATCCAGAAAGTGCAGAAAATTGAAGGTTCCCTCTTCGGAACCATCAAGGCCATCAAGAACCTCTTTGGCGATGTAACGGTACACCAGCCCGTTGGAGATCTGCTTGGTGAGTTGGCGGTCCGGATTCAGGGTTTGGTACTGAGTAGCAGCTTCCGGTGATTAGCTGGCCATCTCAAACTGATACCCATCTGCAACCCCGCCAAGGATGGAGCTTACCTGACGGAACTATGCTGTGCGCTTGCCCCCCTCGATGACCAAATAGGTATCGTCTTTCACAAACCAGGTTTTGCTCACCTCCAGCCCCGGTGCCAGTCGCAAATGTCCCAGCGTATCGCGGTCGAAACGTGCCCCATAAACCTTTTCGACAAAGGGCGCTAAGCGTTCCTGCCGCCGCCGGGCTTCAGTACACGTTCGAATTGCGAGATGGCAGCGGATTGGAGTTCGTCGGGCATGACGCAACACATGAAAGTGGATATTGCAATATCACCCAATCTAAATGGCCTGAAAGAATAGATGTCATGAGGGTGGCATCTTCCTGCACCAGCGAAACCACGCATTTGGCTTTCCGGGAACGCCGCCGGGCCTTTTTCAACATGGCCTTGCTGAGTTCGATACCGGTCAGATTTACCGATGCAGAGTAATGCTCCAGGTTTCTTCCTGTACCCACCCCCGCCTCCAGCACGTTTCCCTCGAGGTCTCCCACAAAAGCGGGCCGCCAACGCCGGTATTGTCTTTCCCAGGGATAATCGAGCAGATCATACCACCACGCGGTCATGGCGTATTTGGCTTGCAGGGCTTTGTTGGCCGCATTTATCGAGGTGGCTTTAACCATCATCCCAATATACCCACAAAGGACCGTCACGCGACAGCGGGAAGCCGGGATAGATAGCCCGCCAGGTAAAGGGGTACCTGAAAAATTCCGCTGGACTTGTCGATAGACAGATTTTTCGCACTCAAGGTTACTCGTCGGGGTGGCTGATATTTACCGGCGAACACCCGCAGACTTTTCGACTTGGTGGCCCAACCGGATTTTATTTCGATGGGCAGCACGATGCCGTCCCTCTCCAACAGGAATTCCACCTCCGCGGTATTCTCCCGCCAGGCGACCGGATTTCCGCTTCCCGAAACGATCATTTCCTGCAGCGCAAAATTCTCGGCGATATATCCCTTGTAGGAGCCGAAGGAAAAATCACGCAGAACCTTGGGCGAAAGCCCGGCCAGTGATCCGAGCAGGCCGACATCGAATAGGTATAATTTGAATGCTCTCTCCTCGGCATAGGCCGTGAGCGGATGCCAAGCCTTGTTAACGATGGGGATTTTGAAGATCAACCCGGCCGCCTTCAGCCAATCGATGGCTCCGGCCAGTCGCGCATACCCTTGTATTCCCGGAACCACTCCCTTGAATCTGAATTTGGGAGCGGATCCGTCCAGGGTCCTGGCCAATTGCGCCGGTACATTGCTCCACACTCTTTCAATGTGCATGGAATTAACCTTGCCTGCATGCTTCGCCACGTCGGCAAGATAAGCGATGGTAAGATCGCGCTGTTTTTTTCGTACCTCCTCATAAGCCTTTAAAGTGTCCTTTTGCAATTTTGCATAAGTGGAAACGGCCTCCGGCAATCCTCCCACGATAAAGTAGGTCTTTAACATCTCCCATAAGTGACGGTGCACCACTTCCGGCAAGTGATCCTTGAAGTCAAACTCTTCGAGAAAGCGATAAGACTTGTCGTCGCCTATTCCCAGCAAAAATTCGGAAAACGACATGGGATGCATATCCAAAAATTCAACCTTGCCGACGGGAAAGTTGCTCTCCGCAAGGTGAAGGCCCAGCAAGGAACCGGCACCTGCCAAGGAAAGGCCCGGGAGATTCTCGACAAAATATTTGCAAGAAGTGATGGCCTTGGGTATTTCCTGAATTTCATCGAAAATCAGAAAATCCCTTTCGGGATTTATAGTGCGGTTAAGATGAAAGCCGATTTCCCGGAGGATACGCTCCGGCTGCAAATCCAGTTCGAATATCGCGGCCAGCCCCGGCATTTCTTCAAAATTGAGGTAGTCAGTCTTTTCATAACCCGCCGCACCAAACGCCTGTAGCGCAAAAGTCTTTCCCACCTGGCGCGCACCGGTCAAGAGCAACGGCTTTCGCTCCTTTTTTACCTTCCATGCTTCCAATTCGGCTAAAATATGGCGTTTCATGCAAAATCCGGTTCATGGTGACCGGCTAATCCGATTCAAAGTGACCGGCCGATCCGGTTCAAGATGACCGGTTCGGACGATTGACCCGAGGGTGAAAATCCGGTTCAAAGTGACCGGTTTTCGTCCTTCTCAATCCAG
>JBGTHM010000116.1:0-28713 GCA_041746255.1 Fibrobacteria bacterium
CGGAGGAAGGACTTCGACGGTAACCGGGGGATTGGCTTCCTCGGTTTTACAACCTGTGAAAAGTCCCGTCGACAGAAGTGCCAAGGCAGCAAGGGCGAAAAGGGCCCCGGAGCGGTTGTGGTTGGAATGGGTGTTTTTGGAATCGGGGCGCATGAGCCTCCTATTGAAACTGGCAATATTAAAATCGGCAAGATAACCCGGTAAGAAAAAGGGGTGGAACCTATGCCGCACACCCCTTCCAATATAGGGCTGGTCTTTTGGGTTCGCCAGGTAAAAATTCTCAAAAAACATAAACGGGATTAACGCCAGCCTTTATCGGCAAAAAGCTTTGCCAGGTTGCATAAGCGCTTATCTTCGGGAAGGGTTTTTGGGTTGAGTCGGACCAGGCGCACCTCCTTGGGTTTATGCCCAAAAAGCGCCATAAACTCGAAGGTATCCTCGTTTTCCCAGATAACCCCCTGAAAATTCTCCATATTGGGGCATTGCGCCTCCCCCGTGCCCTTTCCCGGGCCGGAAATCATGGTTTTGAGATGAATCAGCCTTCCAAACAAATCGCCGGTATCTTGGTATTCCCGTGCGGTTACGCTTACGCCCCAGAGCGCGCTTTCAGAATAGGCGAGGGTATTCTCATAGCTCACCCCCTGATGATTGAAGGTTTCGCGGAGGTTGCCGGTTTCCGTATCGGCGAATTGTTTGTCGGGATAGGCGCGCCGTACCTCACCCGGAGGAGTGCCCCAACCCACGGTATAGGTTCCCAGCAAAGCCAGCCGCCCGGGAAGTATCACCTGGGTTTCCTGAAAGCGGGGGAGGCCTTCACTCAATTCAATCACGGTATCGGAATTCACCGGGGGTGTCGCTGAAATTGCCGGAGGCTTGGCCGGGGGCGGCGAAGTTCCCGCTTCGGCAGACCAGGCGGAAAAAGCGGCGGCGCGCAATTCCTGAGCTTCCTCAAGCGAAGAATCGAGCGCCAGGGCGCTATCCAAACTTTCCGTGGCCAAACCGAAAAATCCGCGGTGAAAATAGGCTTCGGCCAGGGCCAGCCGCAGAGGAGCATTTTCCGGATGCTTTTCCACTTTACGCTTGAGCAGAGTTATGGCAAAGACTGCCTGTTCCTCTTTGTGCGAACCTCTTTTACCGGGAACACCCATGCCGGATTCGGCTGCGCTGATTCCAAGCTCCGAGGCGGGAATATTCACGGAATCGGAAGGGGAGGCCTGCTCTGGGGAATGGATGAGGGATTGGCTTCGTAACAAGGCAAGAACCGCCAGCCCGACTACGATTGGAAGCAGGAGTAGAAGCCCGAGACGCCTGCTCATGTAGGGAGGATAACCCTATTTCCCTTCGGACATGAAGGGAAGGAGCTTGTCTTTATAATCTTTGGATCGCAAGAGTTTGCGCAGGGATTTGTGCTTGATTTGCCGCACGCGCTCGCGAGTGAGCTTTAATTCCTTGCCGATTTCGTCGAGGGTGAATTCACGCGAATAATTGATGCCGTAATACATACGCAAAACTTTCTCTTCGCGTTCCGACATTTGGCCCAGCACCGAATCGATCACGCTTCGGAGTTCGGCGCGTTCGCTTTCGGGCTCTTGATTGCCCTCGGATCCCAAAACATCCATCAAGGTGGTTACCGCATCGCGTGAACCTTCGCCGTCCGAACCGATGGGCGCGTTCAAGGACACGTCGGCGATTTTTTCCATCACCTCCGCGATTTCACGTTCATGTTCGGCGAAGTCGCCCGTGTTTATGGTCTTTTCGTAATCGCCGCCGTTTTGCACCAAGGCTTTTTTGAAACGGTTGACCATGGCCAATTTATTGGGCGGAATCCGCACGGCGCCCACTTGCTCGAATAGCGCCTTTTGAATGGATTGTCTTATCCACCACACGGCATAGGAAATGAACTTCACTTCGCGAGCGGGGTCGTAGCGTTTGGCCGCTTTGTATAAACCGAGGTTGCCTTCGTTGATCAGTTCCAAGAGCGAAAGGCCTTTACCCTGATAGCGCCGGGCGATGGATACCACGAAACGCAAATTGCCCAGAATAAGTTTGTGCATGGCCTTGGTATCGCCCTGCTTGATGCGCTTAACGAGATCCTTTTCTTCATCCGGCGTGATGATGGAATGCCGGTAGAGATCTCTGAAATAAAGCTGTTCGTTTTGATCAACCAAACGAATGTCCTCGCAATAGATTCAAGCAATAGGCTTGAGTCAAACTAAAAACTTTTAACGGTTCTTCCCAAACCGCCTACCCGTAACCCTCGGTTTAATAAAGGGTTAGCTTACAGGGTCTCTTGTCATTTTGACTGCAGGAGCCTGGTTTGTCAACCTCCATCGCCTTTAACGGCATTTTCGCCCAGTTTCCTTAGAAAATCATAAGCATAAATACCGGTGGAATGGCCATCCGACCAGTGTATGCCGACGGCATAGCGCCCCACGGAATGGATTTTAAGGGGATGGATAGCCTCGGAAATACCTTTGGGATCGAGCATACGCTCTCCTGTCCATTCATTGACGCATACCGCGCAAGGGCATACGGAGCGCAAAAAGGTAAATGCGTATTCGCTTTGGGAACCGTCGTTCCAATGGATAATGAGTGCCTTACCGTTCTGTTTCTTAAACAGGCCCGTGGGAATAGCAATCGTCGTACTCATACACGTATCTCTTCGGTGGAGGCGACGGGAAGGGTTTCCCAGGAATAATTGAAGTCGGTGAGAAGCCCACCTCCTTCGACGCCCAGAATCGACAATTGCGCCGCAATGCGACCGGTAATTTCACGGTAGGCCTTGGCCGAAGCGGAGTCGGGCCTGAATTCGACAATGGGCTTGCCCACATCGCCCCCTTCCGCCACATCGGGTTCAATGGGAATTTCTCCCAAAAAGGGCATGCCCAGGGATTCGGAGATGCGGCGGCCGCCGCCCTGCCGGAAGATGGTATGTCTTTTTTCGCAATTATCGCAGATGAAATAGCTCATGTTCTCAATGATGCCCAATACGGGAACATTCACCTTCTGGAACATTTTAAGGCCTTTTTTGGCGTCCAATACGCTTACGTCTTGCGGTGTGGTGACGATGACGCCGCCCGAAAGCGGGGCGCTTTGGGTTAAGGTGAGCTGAACGTCGCCGGTGCCGGGGGGCATATCGATCAGCAAATAGTCGAGTTCACCCCATACCACGTTATGGACGAAGTTCTGAATCATTTGCGAAACCATGGGGCCCCGCCAGATAACCGGTTTTTCTTCTTCGGAAAACATGGCCATGGAAACGATTTTAATGCCGTTGACGACCACGGGATGCAGCTTCTTATTGTCGTCAAGAACGGGCGCTTCGCGCACTTTGAACATCATGGTTTGCGACGGTCCGTAAATGTCGGCGTCCAGGATTCCCACTTTGGCGCCCGTTTGCGCGAGGGCCACCGCGATATTCGCCGTGGCGGTGGACTTTCCGACTCCGCCTTTTCCGGAAGCCACGGCCAGGATATGCCTTACCTTTTGCAAATGCTCGGTGCGCTTGCCTCCGGGAGTGGGTTTTTGCACTTGGGCGGTCATGTTGACGGCCACCGAGGTCACCCCGGGAATGGCGTTCACTTCCTGGATGCATTGGGCTTGCAAATCTTCTTTGACGGGGCAAGCGGGGGTGGTGAGTTCAACGTCGAAGCGGACTTCGCCGCCCTTGATTTCGAGGTTTTGCACAAAACCGAGTTCGACGATATTCTTGTGCAAATCCGGATCGCGGACCTTTGCCAAAGCTTGCAAGACCTGCTGTTTTTCCACTGTTCTCATTGCGAACCAATATAGCTATTTCTAAACTTGACGCTTTGCTGGAGCGGGGTGGAAGACACGATCGGGGTTATTCAATAATGAGCGCTAATCGAAAAATTGCAGTGGTGGGTTTGGGGTATGTCGGACTGCCTATTGTAGTCGCCTTCGGTCGCAAGGGTCCCGTGACGGGATTCGATATCAACACCTCGCGCATACGCGAGTTACGCGATCAATTCGATCGCAATCGCGATGTCGCCGCCGAAGACTTCCGGGACTCGCAGGCGGTATTCACTTCCGACCCCGCCCAATTGCGCGAAGCCGATTTTCTCATCGTGGCGGTGCCCACTCCCGTCGATGGCTCCAAACGTCCGGATTTGCGGCCGCTTATGGCCGCCTCGCGCACCGTGGGCCAGAATCTGGCGCGAGGCACCATCGTGGTCTTCGAGTCCACGGTTTTTCCCGGCGCCACCGAAGAGGTTTGCGTTCCCATTCTGGAAAAGGAATCGGGCCTTATTTGCGGGAAGGATTTCAAAGTCGGCTATTCCCCCGAGCGCATCAATCCCGGCGACAGCGACCATACTTTTACCAAAATCATCAAGGTCGTGTCGGGTCAAGACTCGGAGACTTTGGATACCGTGGCATCGGTCTACTCTTCGGTGGTTGACGCGGGCGTATATAAAGCCGCGTCCATCAAAGTGGCCGAAGCCGCCAAGGTGATTGAAAACACCCAGCGTGATTTGAACATCGCCCTGGTCAACGAATTGGCTCTTATTTTCAACCGCCTGGGAATAGATACCACCGACGTGCTGGAAGCTGCAGGCACCAAATGGAATTTTCTGCGTTTCTCCCCGGGCCTGGTGGGTGGACATTGCATCGGAGTCGACCCCTATTATCTCACCGACAAGGCTGAACAAGTGGGCTATATCCCGCAGGTGATTCTTTCCGGAAGGCGCATCAACGACGGCATGGGAACATATGTCGCCGGGCAGGTGGTGAAAATGTTGTTGCAGGAAGGGCGCATCAGCGCATCGGCTTGCCAACCGGTGGTCACCGTCATGGGTCTTACCTTCAAGGAAAACGTACCCGACCTGCGCAATACCCGCGTGGTGGATATCGTGAACGAATTAAAATCGTATCATTTCCGGGTGCAAATCGTAGACCCCATGGCCTATGCCGAAGAGGCTGAAGAAGAATACGGTATCACGCTGACGAAAATGGACGACCTTGAGCCCGCGCATGCCGTGGTGATGGCCGTAGCGCATGCGCCCTTCCGGGAGGGTGGCTGGAAACTGGTGCAAAGCCTGTTGCTGGAGGGTAAGGGCGTAGTGGCAGATATCAAAAACAGCCTGCCCCGCGCCGATAAACCCGCAGGCGTGGAACTTTGGCGTCTTTAAGTTAAGGGATTTAAAACATGTCCGAAAAAATTCTGGTTACCGGCGCCGCCGGGTTCATCGGTTTTCATCTTTCCAAACTGCTCATGGAAAAAGGCCATGCCGTCATCGGCGTGGACAATCTCAACGAGTATTATGACGTGACTTTGAAAAAGGCGCGTCTGACCATTTTGCAGCAAAACCCGAATTTCGCTTTCGAGCGGCTCGACATCGCGGATGCCAAACGCTTTATGGATATGTTCGAAGCGCATCGCCCCCATCGCGTGGTGAATTTGGCGGCTCAGGCGGGGGTGCGCTACAGCATCGAAAACCCCCGCGCCTATATCGAAGCCAATATTTCCGGATTTTTAAACGTTTTGGAAGCCTGCCGGCATAATCCGGTGGAACACTTGGTTTATGCCTCCTCGTCTTCGGTGTATGGGGCGAACCTGAAAAAACCGTCTTCCATTCACCACAACATCGACCATCCGGTAAGCCTCTACGCCACCACCAAGAAGTCGAATGAGTTGATGGCCCATACTTATAGTCATCTCTATGGCACCCCCACCACGGGGCTGCGTTTTTTTACCGTTTACGGGCCTTGGGGCCGTCCCGATATGGCCTTGTTTCTGTTCACGAAAAACATTCTGGCCGGTAAGCCCATTGACGTTTTCAACGAAGGCCACCACCGCCGCGACTTCACTTATATCGACGATATTGTGGAGGGTGTGTACCGGACTTTATTCCATACGGCCCAGCCCAATCCGCAATGGGACGGAATGGACCCCGATTGCGGCACCAGTTTCGCCCCCTATCGCGTTTACAATATCGGCAACGGCAAACCAGTGGAGTTGATGCGCTTTATCGAGCTGATCGAAGAGAAATTGGGTAAAAAATCGATCAAAAACCTGCTTCCCATGCAGGCCGGCGACGTGGCTGAATCCCATGCCGACGTCGAGGATTTGATGCGCGACGTGGGTTTTCGACCCAACACTCCGGTGGAAACGGGTATTGCCCGCTTTCTGGACTGGTATACGGGGTATTACGGTACGAAGTAGTTACTGGAACTTTACTGAAACCCGACCATGACGCGGCCGTCGAAATGGGGTTCGGGCAGCCGGGGCAGCGAGAGGTAGGCGGCCGCCGCGTGTTGGACTCGCATGGGAAACGCGCGCGCGTAGTCTTCCAGTTTGCGCGCCTCGATGCGATGGGCTAGCCGGAAGCCCTCGGAGCCTAGCCTTTCAATATCCCACTCTCCTTTTTCCAAATACCAATAATCGAGCAAGGCCTTTTCCGGGTCTGCGACATAAATGGGTTCGAACCATAACCGGGTCCAAGAAAAACCGATGAAAAGTTCGGGCTTGATTTGGGAGTAAGTGAAGGTTCCGAAGTGGTTTACGATTTTGCGGCTGGGATGGGGAGTTACGCTGGTAAAGGCCCGGTGGTCGTGTGGCAAAAGGACATAATTGCACAGCACCCAATGGCCGGTGAGATAGGAGGGCTTGACCATTTGATTGGCGACTCCAAGGGCAGTGGGACCTTTTCGGTTGTAAATATCGGCGAGGGCGAATTGACCTCTTTGGAGGGGGATGAGTTTCCCCGCGCGCACCCAGCGGTGGATTTGCACTTGCACATAGGGTTTGGGCTTGGGTATGAGGTCGTAAATTTGGCTGGAGGTCAGATAGTCGGGGTAGGGACCTATCTTTTTTAGAAAAGTGGGCCAATCCATTCGCTGAACTTAGCATTTATGATAAGTTCGAGCGGAATTTTTCCAGTGCATGGGAAAAAAGGGGCCCGGGTTGGTTGGCGGTTCAGGCTAATTGAAGCTCCGTTGGGTTGGGGTATCTGACAGGTTGAGTCTTCGGTAGGTTAGTGGCGTTGGTGGGTCGAGTGGGCACTGGTGGTTCGGGGGACCGAGGCTGGGTTAGTGATGCCGGTGTGTCGGAGGCACGGCTGGGTTTGAGGGCGATGGCTGGTCGACTCTGGCCGATTGGGCATTTTTTTGGGTGGGGGCGCTGGCTGGTTCAGGCTCCCTGGGTTGAGGACCTGCACTGGTTGAGGACTCGCACTGGTTGAGGACTCGCACTGGTTGAGGACCTGCACTGGTTGAGGACTCGCACTGGTTGAGGACCTGCACTGGTTGAGGACTCGCACTGGTTGAGGACTCGCACTGGTTGAGGACTCGCACTAGTTGTGGCTCCCACTAGTTGTGGCTTCAGTTGGTTGGAGGCGCTGGTTGATTGGAGGTTGGACTATTGGTCAGGGGACCGTTCCTTTTTAACTGCACAAATTTAATCGGACGAACTTATCATAAATGATAAGTTCAAGCGGAATTTTTTAAGTGTGTGGGAAAAAATAGGGTCGGGGTCGGTTCAGAACGGGGTTAGGGGTACGGAAAGGATAGTAGCCTGGGGTACTAACTGCCTTCCGATCTTTTAATATCCCTTCCAGGTCTCCTGAGGCAATCTCCGTCCAACTTTTTTAGAATTTTGGGTCCATCAAGTCCGTAGGTCTACATCGGAAACCCGCTTCAGACTATAATCCGCCTAAACTTCGCCTCCCCTCCCTATCACTTTTCCTTGCCTCCCCCCCCTCCGAAGACTTGTTTGTGCCCCTGTATGGGTACACCCCGATGCAACATTCTCTGGCTGGGAATCGCTCTATTTTCAGCCTTCCTTGCCGGAGAGCAGGTTTTCTCTCAGCCGACCCTGCCCGCTCTGGCCGCCCGGCAAGAGAAATCCCTCGATACTTTGGTGAATCCCTCCGGAGCACCTGTGCCGAATGAGGCAAAGAAGGCGGGCGAAGCCAGCGAGGCGAAGGACGCGAATGACTTCGACGGCCCCCAACCCTGGTACGGCCCCACCGAATTGCCGGGGATTCTGGCCGTTGCCACTCGGACCCACGGGCTGACCGCCGGAGCGCATGAGCCTGTCGGCGCCTTCCGATTTTCGCACAGCGAATTGGACGGCGCGATTTCGTCCTTGGGCGACCCTTCGCGCGTGGTGCAGACCCTCCCGGGAGTGGGGCGCCCCAGCGATTGGCTGACCACGCTTATCGTACGCGGTGGCGCCGCAGACCAAAATGCCTATTTGCTCGACGCCATGCCTGCCTTAAAGGTGAGTCATTACGAAGAATCGCGTGGGGGCAACGGGGGCGTGGGCATGGTGAACCTGGCTTTCCTGGACGAACTCTCCTTCCACAACGGCGCCTTCGCGGCGCGGTATCCCGATAAACTTTCCAGCGTGGTGAAACTGAAGTTCCGCGACGGAAACACCGAGCAGCATTCGGGGCGATTCACGGCCGATGTGACGGGCGTGGGCGGGGTGGTCGAAGGTCCCGTCGCAATGGGTGAAAGGACCGGATCTTATGCCTCGACTTTCCGTTACAGCACCATGGCGCTTTTGCTCGATGCCGGCATTGTGGATGCCTTCGGGGTGCCGACCTATTACAACGGGCATGTGAAGCTGTACGCCCCTTTTCACAGGGGAGAACTGAGGCTGAACGCCCTGGGCGGGGAAGATGTATGGCTCAATAAAATTCTTCTAGGTCGGGGAGACATCCACCATGCCATGCTCAATTATTCCGGATGGACGGGAGCCCTGGGAGGTGAATGGAAACAGGAAAGCCGATTCGGACAAAGTGAGGTGGCCCTTTATTACAGCCAGCGCACGCAAGACGCCGAATTCTTTTTCACGGATAGGAACGGTCGGCGGATGGCGGATAGCCTCGGACACGAAGAACATGCGCGAGATGAGCGGGTAAGCCTTTCCATCGATCACGGCTTCAATCCCCATCCACGCTTGGCGGTGCGGGTGGGAGGCCTGGAGGAATTCCTGCTGCGCGATTACCACCTCGACTATGCCAATCAGAAAACCTATCTACCGCGACGCGATACGGTGATGGTTTATAGCGAAGGCCAAAGAGTGATCAGCCCATGGCATTCGCATACGGCTGTTTATGGCGAGGCGACCCTCAGCCTAGATGCCTGGAATTTCTACGCAGGCTATCGCCATCTCTATGAGGAATATACCGACAACCACGGCTTCGGTCCCCGGCTGGGCGCCAAGTTCCATTTCGGACCGGACCAGGCGCATGCATTCAAGGGAGCTTTCGGACGCCATACCCAAGCCCATAGTTTCGCGGACCTGGCCCTGCGCGACAATCCCCATGTTGCCGAATTGCCCTATAATTGGCAAACCGTGGCCGGCTATGAATGGCAGGCTCCCCAGGGAGTGCTGCTTTCCTTGGAGGCTTTCGACAAACAGGCTTTCCGCCTTCCCCGGCAACGCTTTTTCCTGGAGGGCGAGCGGTATCGATCCACCTTTGTCGACACGGGAAGAACTTCCAGTCGCGGTTTCGAAATCTACGCGAAAAAATCCAAGCTGCAGCGATTCTCCGGATCGGCCACCTACAGTTACTTATGGCATCGCGAAGCGAATGTGGAAGGCCGGGAACTCCCCACGCAATTCAGCGTGCCCCATCGCTTCAATGTCGCCGTGGGATACGATCTCCTGGCTAATCTAACGTTCAGCGCGCGCTACAGTTTCGCTTCCGGGCAGCCCTATGTTCCCTTCGACAGCACGCTGTCCTATCGCATGGGCACGGGAGTCTACGATTATCAGGAAGCCTACCAAGTGTCGGAACCGCATTTTGCCCGTCTGGACCTCCGCATGGAGTACCACCACTTTTTCGAGCAAATGGAGATGCGCACTTTCACCGAAGTCGCCAATGTGATGAACCGACCCAATCGGTTCGAGCGCATATGGGACCCACTGGACGGCGGAGATATGAACTTTCCCGGCATGGGTCTGCTGCCGATGGCAGGGGTGACGCTGGTGTTTTGACCTAAATAACCGCTTTCATTTTTTCTTCAATGAACTTTGCCCTTTCACTCGCAGAAGTATCAAAACCGAGGTGCCCCGAAATCGACCTTCTGAAATTGTCATCTCTCAACAGCGTTCGGAATGATTCGGAAATAAAACCTTTAACTAGATCCGGCGCCGCGAGAATTTCTTCAATATTATCATTCCCATCAATTACCGTTATGATATCCTCGATATCATGGTCGTTCCAATAATCACCTTGCCCTCTGTCCTTTGAAGCTTCGAGCTTCGTCGCCAGGAAATACGCCAATGGTAGGATGTTTATAGCCAGTCCCGATGGCAATGTCTTTTCCAGAGCGTGCTTCCTGCCTTCCCTGAACCAGGGTATATCTCTATACCCCATAATTGCGCAATTATCGGGAATGGTATCTACAATTACGCCTTTAAACTTCCACCTGACCATTGGGGCGTTTTCCGACATGTCGTTGGAAAATCCAAGTAGCCGAAGTTTTTCACTGAATCTAGCGAATTCAACCGGGGTAGATATTTGTACGATACAATCCACATCTTTTGTCGGCCTGATGTCTGTGAGGTCCGGATTTTCAACATAGAACTGCGTGCAAGCACCACCGATAAAAATCGCATCTTTAGCCATTTCTTTAAGGCCAACGACGATTACTTCCAAGCGTTCGAGGTTCTCACTCATATTCGGCATGGCCGTTCCTCTCTTCGAGCAAGGCGTTCAGCTTTTGGATTGCCAGTTTTCTCTCCCTTGCCTTTCCTATCCTAATCGCATCAACCAACGCCAATAGATCATATAGTTTCCTGTCCTTGAGAGCCGCTTCAGGAGCATGCTCACTAAGCGGCCTGATGCCTGTTCCCCTGATCTTTCCCTTAGCATATGGCCACACATAAACATCCTGTTCTTCCATTACCAATTCGCCGTTAAGGACCGGCGCCGAATGGGAAGTGGGTACTCCTCTCTCAAGGGCGCCGGTTCTTGCTGGAAAGGAATATTTCACTCCATGAATGAGGAATTCGGACATGGCAGCGGGTAGAACTGTTCGGGTATGCTCATCGAATAGTCGCGAAAGTTTAAGTCTTTTGACCGATGCATGAGTCTCACCAACGCTTAAACCAACTTCACTCGATAGCTGAGAATAAGTCCAGCTCCTGTTTTCACTCTGGAGAATGAATAGCTTGCATAAGACAACCACGTCCAAGGATTTCAACTCGACCTCCTTTTTATTCAATATTCATGAATCGTGAATATACCCGGAATAATACGCTTTTATGCTGAAATACGCAATATATTCATTATTCATGAATCGTAAATACCCTCCTCTAAATCAGGGATAGGGGGGAGGGATTATGTCGACCGGAAACGCGAGTACGGCAATTGCTTTCTATACCTACGCACACATCTGTCTCAAAATGCTAAAATGAATCCCTATGCCAAAAGTCATGCTCGTTTGCGGGGCCCGCCCCAATTTCATGAAGGTGGCGCCCATCCTGGCAGCCATGAAAAAATCCGGGCGTCTCAGCCCCTACCTGGTCCATACCGGTCAACACTACGATGAAAAAATGTCGAAGTCGTTCTTCGATCTGTTGAATATTCCCCGGCCCGACATCGATTTGGAAGTGGGGTCGGGCACCCATGCCGAACAAACCGGAAAAATCATGGTGGCCTTCGAAAAGGTATGCCAAAGTGAAAAACCCGACCTCGTACTCGTAGTGGGCGATGTCAACTCGACCATGGCCTGCACTATCACCGCCAAAAAGTTGTGGATACCCGTGGCGCATGTGGAAGCGGGCCTCCGGTCCTTCGATATGAAAATGCCGGAAGAAATCAACCGTATGGTAACCGATGCCATTTGTGATTTATTTTTTACTACCGACCCCGATGCCAATGCCAACTTGAAAACGGCAGGCGTTGAGGCAAGTAAAATCCACTTCGCGGGCAATGTCATGATTGATACTTTGCTGGCCAATCTGGAAAAGGCCCGGGACAATTCCATTCTGGAAGACTTGGGAGTCACCCGAAAGAAATATGCTTTCCTGACCATGCACCGCCCTTCCAACGTGGATAACCAAGAGATTCTCCACGCGCTGCTGGGCGCTTTCGAATATATCCAGAAAAAGATTCCCATCGTATTCCCCGCGCATCCCCGCACTTTGAAGATGATGGATGCTTTCGGATTTTTCCCATGGCTTAAAAGCATGGAAAATCTGAAGGTTTGCGAGCCACTGAATTACCATCAAATGCTGAAGCTCAACTCGGAATCACTATTCGCCCTGACGGATTCCGGAGGTTTGCAGGAAGAAACGACGGTGTTGGGCATCCCCTGCATCACCATGCGGGAGAATACCGAGCGGCCGGTAACCGTGGAAGTGGGCACCAGCGAAGTGGTGGGGGCCGATCCGGAGAAAATCAAATCCGCGGCAGACAGGATATTGGCTGGCCGGTGGAAGAAAGGCGGCATTCCCGAAGGGTGGGATGGGAAAGCCGGGGAGAGAATCGTGCGGGGAATTGAAGTCTATTTGGGCGCACTTGACGACGGCGCGTGATGCCGCGATTTCAGGCGACCGGAATGTTAACGCTTAGGAGAGGTTACCCGATCCATTTATCCAAGGGCATGAGACGCACCCTTCCTTTTACCGCCGAATCCTTTCGGGTCAACACCAACAACTCCTTTCCGACCGGTATGACTTTTTCCGCCCAGTCGAATTCCTCGACCGATACATGGTTTCGATATTTCACCTCGATGAGCGAATCACCCACGAAATCAATTTCCCGCGCTCCCAGCCAGTAGGAAAGCCTGGGACCTTTATTTTGGCGGCGAAGTTCGGTGGCGACAATGCCTTCTACCATTCTGCCGACGATGGCCGGATCCTGGGTTCTGTTTTGAGCAGCAGCGAAAGAGAATTCCCATCCCTTTCCAAAATCGCTGAAAAGATGAAACAGGAAAGGATCCAGGGCGTAAAACTTCCGATTCTTGCGCGGCGCAGGGGGACCGCCATGCGGGTCGGTCCAATAGCAGGAAACCACCATGAAGATTTGTTCCAGCAAGGCTAGGTATTCCTCGGCCGTCCGATTGCTACCCACGCCACAGTCGCGCGATAATTTGAGCACACTGGTCGGCGTTCCCTGATGCTCGGCCAAATATGGAAGGATGTGGTTAAGGAGATGGCCTCTGTGATTTTCCTTTTGAAAGGCTCCTTGAATGGCGGCGGCATGAATTTCGAAGACATGGGAAGGAATCGCCTTCAGGCGCAAGTACTCGTTGATGCTCCAGGGAAAGCCGCCCGTCAGAAGGAACTCCTCGAACCGCAGACGATCTTTCACCATGGAATAGGGAATGGGGAGCAACTCGAAGTCGACGGGATGACGACGCCCTCTCCTTCCGGGAAGGCGATCCGCGCCGGCGTGAAGATCTACCGCTGAGGATCCGGTACCTAACAATAAGCTATTGGAAGCTTTGCCTGAGTCGGCCAGCACCTTCAAGGCCAACCACCACTCGTCCAAGGCCGTGATCTCGTCGATTAGGAGAACCGTGTACCCCGATTGCTCCTCGATAAATGCTTCCATTTCCCCCAAGAGATGGTGACGGTCCGTGAATCGCTCGGCATCGAAGAGGACGATATTCTCCGGTGCAATCCCTTGGTTTAAGCACCGGGCGGCAAATTGTCTGAGGAAGGTGCTTTTCCCGATTTGCCGGGGCCCACGCAATAAAACGATTCCCGGAGGACGAGGGTCGAGCGCCTTGACCAATTGCTGGGTATGGGGAAGGTAGAGTGGCTGACCTTGGGCCTCCGCCAGCTTGAAATCGCGCTTTTCCCAGTCCGGAGACCTAAGCCAGGGTTGATACCGCATTGCCGAATCCCTATTCCAAACTTTATATTTAGCTATATTTTAAATTATATATAATTTATATTTAATGTCTATAGAATTTATATTTAAAGGGGATTTTCCCATCATTGGCGTAGAGGCTCTCTTTTAATTTTAGTATAATCTAGACAGTCTAGATTAAAGGGAGCGGATCATGGAATGGCAATTTCAAGTCGCGAAAAACAAACTTAGCGAGGTTGTGGATCAGTCCCTGATAAACGGCCCTCAGGAAATCACCCGCCACGGAAAAAAAACGGCCGTGCTGCTTTCCATCGAGGATTACCGTCGTTTGAAAGGAAGGAAAGGCAATCTCGCCGACTTTTTCCGCAACTCACCTTTAGGTGAAATTTCACTTGAGCGCTCCAAGGATTTTCCGCGCGAGGTGGACCTGTGAAATACCTCTTCGATACATGCCTGGTATCCGAATTGGTGCGAAAGATCCCTGAAAAAAAGGTTGTCGAATGGACGGCTGAGTGCGATGAGGAACTGGCCTATCTCAGCGTTCTTACTGTCGGAGAAATTCAAAAGGGCATTTCCAAACTGGGTGATAAAAAAAGGAAGGCCTCTTTGCAAAACTGGCTGGACTCCCATTTGCTGTTGAGATTCAACGGGCGCATCCTTCCCGTCAGCGAAGAGGTGGCGCAAACCTGGGGGTTGCTGCAGGGTGAAGCCGAATCCAAAGGCATAGCCATCTCCACCATAGATGGATTGATAGGAGCGACCGCAATCACCCACAATCTGACCGTAGTCACCCGCAACGAAAAGGACTTGACTCCCACCGGAGCGAAAATCTTCAACCCCTGGTCGTTGTGACCGTTCGCTATCATTGTTCGGTCTGGATGCTGCGGGCAGACAGGTGGAGGAGTTTCACGGACTGGAAGTGGGGAACATCGGCTAGCCCCATAGGGAACCTTTCAGACCTGGAGTGTCAACCCGGAATTGGGTTGAACCTTACACCCCATCAAACCAGGTAGGCCAGAAATTCCTGGGCCGAGGCGATCAGCAAATCCTTCTCTCCCACCTTTGTCCAACTCCACTTCCCAGGCTCGGCGATAAGCTGAACGGCCATGATGCTCCCCAAAGGGGGTAGGAACTTCTTCCAGTTCGGCGAAGGCGCTCCGTCTCCCCATTTGGTTTCCACGGCCATCCAAGGCCGCCAGTCTCGGGCGACCAGGAAATCGATTTCTTGCTTTTCCTTGTTCCGAATATAATGCAGGGTGAATCCGCCCAAAAGTGACAAGCCTTCAGGAGGTGGCTGGCGACCAGATTTTCATAGCGTGCGGATTTGTCCCGCACCTCGCTGAAATCCCAAAGGTATGCCTTACCTTCTTTTTTGAGCGACCGGGTTACTGCTCCCTGATAGGGCTTGATTTCGAAGAGGTAAAACAATTCCTGCAGGAACGTCACCCAGCGCTTCACGGTTTCATGGTTTACTTCCAGATGCTCCCGTAAGGAAGCGATGCTGAATAGGGAGCCGACTTTTTCCGGCAGCAGTGAGGCCAGCATTTCAATGCGACTCAACTCGGGAATGCGGCTCAAATCCCGGAGGTCTTCCCGGATAACCTTTTCCATTCGGCCCCTGCGCCATAATCTGGCCTTTTTTTCATCCTGTGAGAATAGTGGGTCGGGAAATCCGCCGAACCGCATCAGGTTCAAAAATGCCTCCGTCCACTCTTTCTTTGGAGTAAGGGCCCTGCCGTGCAAGGCATCGAAAAGCGAATCGGGAGACTGTACCCCGCTCAGAACCATTTCCCGCAGCGTAAACGGATGCAAGCGAAAATGAAAATACCGGCCGAGCAAGCTATCGCGTCTTCATGTGGCCAAATTACGATCAGATCGTAATTGGGTCAGGTTCCGACCCAATTACGATCTGATGGAAAAACGGTCAGAACGGGGCTGAGCGCTATTTTCGGACGAGCCCTAGCGTCACGTTTCCCCCCTCAAAGGCCATGGGATGATTAAGGTTTCAAAGTCCGATCATGGGGCGAAGACTACGGGCAGAAAGGTTAACACCCTGGATGAGGGAAAAATCTATGCTATCCTTTATGGGATGGTAACGTTATGCAACCGGTTTTTGCCGCGACTGATCCTTTCCGTTTTCTTCGCATCCCCTTTCACCCTTGCCGCAAACTATAACCTTCCTCTGGATCGCGCCTATACCTTGCGCAACGCCCAACCCTTTGTCCTGGAAGCCGAATACCATCGGATGATCTCCGGAGACAAGCAGCGATCCTATCTCTTTCCCAGACCATGCTTTTCGGAAGTGGACGGCAGCCGGGTTTGCCCAGACTCACGGTTGTTGCATTTCCAGGATGAGGAAAGCCAAGGACAGGTGGACTTCGGTTTTCAGGCGGGCTTCGAATACCGTTATCAAGGCGAGCATGTCCAGGCTTACTATCCCGGATTTTCCGCGCATGGGCATAGCGGCCCCATTTCCTTCTATGTAGACGCCGCGACTTTCACCGAATCCCATGAGAACTTTTTCCACCCCAGCTACGACCGGGAATTCGTCGAAAGGCAAAGCAAGGAAGTATCCGAATCCGTGGCTTACTCCTCCTATTCCCGTTATCGGAGCAATGTTTCCTATGATTGGAGCTGGGGCCGATTGACGGCCGCACGCGATGCCGTGCATTGGGGCCCGGGTCTTTTCCACAACCTGGTTTTTCATCAGGATGCGGTGCCTTTCAATCAATTGGTCTTCACCACTCATTTAGGTCCTTTTTCCATTTCCACGCTCTATTCTCCGCTGCAAATTAACGCCGATGAATCGGGCAAGTTTCAAGCCGACACCGCTTCGAGAAATCTGTACGGGCATCGCTATGAATGGCGCATGAGTTCCAATTGGTTGCTGGGTATCAGCGAGCAGTTGATTTTCTACAACAAATCTGCGCCTTTCGCCTTCGTGCCCGTAGTGCCGTTGTTCATCGCCAAGGGATACGAGCATGAGCTGTCGAATAGCGGGCGGATCGCCCTCGATTTATCCTATCGAAAACCCGGAGTGGGCACGGTTTATTCGGAGTTCATGGTGGATGACGTGCTGGCGCCGACGTCGATATTCAACGACTATTGGGGAAACAAATGGGCCTGGATGGCGGGCGCGCATGGCATTCTGACCCTGGGAAGTCTCGAGGGCGGGCTTATCGGGGAATACAGCCGCATTGAACCCTGGGTGTATACCAGCTATCGGAAAAATGAGCGACAGGCGGCTAATGCCGGCCATCCCCTGGGTAATCAATTGGGGCCGAACTCGCAGGCGATGACGTTAAAGCCTTATGTGCGCTGGGGAGGTAACGGGTATGTTTCCACCCGCCTGGATCTGGTTTGGAAGGGCACGGATCGAGGTTCGCATATCAATGATGACTTTGAGGCCGGTAGCCCGGGTAAAAAGGTTTTTATCCAAGGCGTGGGGAAGCCCGATGTTTTGGTTACCCCTTTTCTTTCCTATCGCTGGAAATATTTTACGGCGGAAACGTGGGGCACGGTTGGGGCGAGAAAAGAAAGCTTCCTCCGCTTTAATTTTCAGATTTAGGTTCGCGCGGTTTCCAAAACCTGTAAGTATTCCCGAGCCAGGACGTCGCGATTGAAGTGATCCTTCACATATTGGAATCCCCTCTCTCCAAACTCATTTCCCTCGGTGGCGGCTACTAATTCGCATGCGGATATCAAAGCGCTTTCATCCTCCGGCTCGATCGCCATACCGGCTCCGGCGGCCTCCACGATTCCCATCGACTCTCCTTCCACCCCCATCAAAATGGGAATGCCCATGCCCATGGCTTCAAACATTTTCGAAGGGATTACCGTTTTAAAGAGGTCGGACTTTTTCAAGTGAATCAAACAGGCGTCCAATACCGACCAAGCCGCCGGCATCTCCTCTTTGGACAGACGCCCGGTGAACACGACATTCTTCAGCCCTTTGCGCTCGGCTTCATCACGCAAGGCATCCAGGCGGGCGCCGTCGCCCACGACTAAAAACTTCCAGGGTTTATCCTTCGTTATTTCGGCAGCGCGAAGAACGATTTCCAGACCATGAGCCATTCCAATCGTTCCGATGTATCCGCATAGGAAATGGTTTTCTAATCCATACTTTTGCATAAAGGCTTGGTCTTTGGGCCTACGCTTGAACTTTTCCAAATCGACGCCATTATAGATGACGGATATTTTTTCGGGGGCGACGCCTTTCCCGATAAGATTGTCGCGATAGCCTTTGCCGACGGCTACGATATGCCCGGCGGTTTGATACATCTTTTTTTCCATAGCCTCGAGGCAACGGAAGGCCAATCCTTTTTCCATAGCGCCGACGGTGGAAATGGATTCCGGCCAGATGTCCCTGATTTCGAGCACGAAGCGCCAGCGCCGGATCCAATGGATAAGTACCCCCGCCCAACCGCAGAAGAATTGGGGGGAAGTGGCGACAAGGACGTCGGGCTTACGTTCAAATTGCACTGCGATAACGGAAGAAATCATGTATGTGACATAGTTCAAGATTCGCCGCCAAGTGCCTTTGTTGGCGGCTATGAAAGTCCAGACGCGCACCACCTTGATGCCATCGACATATTCCACTTGCCGGGGCAGGTTGCGGTAACCCGCGAAGACCTCGCCGCGTGGGGCATTGGGAGCGCTGGTGATTACGGTGACTTGGTGCCCGGCTTGCACCCAACGCTTGGCGTTTTCGTAGGTGCGCGAGGCCGGGGCGTTAACCTCGGGGTGAAAGTAATGGCAGAGGAATAGGATTTTCATCAAGTCCTTTAAGTTAAACTTCGATAGACAACGTGCTACTGCATTCCAGCCCTGAAATTTCCACAACCACCACCTTGTTTTTAATTCGCAGCCCGAATGCCGGGCAATACCAGGAATCTTCCATGCGCATCTCACCTGTGGATTCCAGAATCAGGGAGCCAAAAGGCGTGCGGATATTAACCTTATGTTCCTCCTGTTCCAAAACGCAGTCGGGATGGAAATGGAAATAGATTCGGGATGTAAAACCCAAATTGGCCGACAGGCTATCCTGAATTGTCACCGAGTTCGCGGTCAACTCGACTTCGCGCTTATGCATAGGCTGGCCCGGTAGGCGGCTATAGCCATCATGCATGCCCCGGAAGTGGACGGCCCGGGCTTCTTCGTCCACGGAAGCGGCTACATCCGAGGGCCGCCCTCTCCAACCTACCCGATGCGACGACCACCATTCCGCCTGTTCCTGCCTGTCCATCACCAGGGTATTATGCGAAGCCGTGGAGCGGCAATAATCGCGCATGGTTCCACCCACATATTCGTAATTGCCCGGATGAACGATAAGCGGTTGACTGTTCAACCAAAGGCAGAAGGAAAGCATATCTCCCTGGGCATGCCCCATTTGATGATCGGGCCCAAGCGCGCCGCCGTCGAAAATCAAGGTGAAGGGCCCGGTCTCGCCCCGAAAAAATCCGGAAGCCTTCAGTTGGGCGAGAGGGGCCTTGGCTTTGGGCTCAAAGTCCATCACTTGTTTTCCATAGTCCAACAACAGCGCCGCTTCGGGGGCCGTATCGTAAGCGGAGTCATTGAACAAAGCGAACCGGCCGTCCACGCTCATAACGTCCAACCAATGCAGGCCCGCGAGCGCGATTAAATGGAACCGGTTTTTCAACCCCGGAAAAGGGTCGTTCTCCACCGGCCAGATATTGAGCAAGTCCAGCATTCTTTCCAACAGAATGGCGTGGTACATGGGGCTCAGTTCATAATGGCCGCCGTCCGCCAAAAATTGCGCCATCAACTCCGCTTCCACTTGCGACTGAATGTTTTCTCTCACTTGGCCCACCTTCGGGTCGCCGGCGTCGAGGTAAAAACCCACGAAAGTCAGCGCCAACAGGTTTTCCAGCAGGTGGTTTCCGTCGAGATGGTATTCCAGGTTGGCGATTAAGTGGGCGGCCTGTTGCGACATCGATTCCAGCACTTCGGCTTCCGGTTGACTGCCGGTCAAGGAATAGTGTTTGCACCAATTGAAAAGCCGCAGGGAGAGGGGATAGGGCTCCCAACCATTTCCCTTTTGGGATGCCGGGTTGGCGCTTATCCATTTTTTGATCCAGGTTTCACGGCTTTCTTTCAAATCGAAAATCCAAGTCATGTAATGCAAGTTGTAAAGCCAGAGTTTCCGGGCCGTGGGGTCGTTCCAATCACCGTTGAAACCGCGGGTTTCATTATTGAAGGTGAAGGTCTTTTGGCCATCGAAATAATTGCGGCTGGTGTTCTTGGCGCGATGGAATTTCGGGTGGACGGGTTGCCAACACAAGGGAAGCGGTTTTCCGGGGAAGCTCGGTAACACGCGTTTTTTCAGTTGGAAATAGATTTGGCGTAGGCGTAGGTGGCGCAGGGTTTCCCAGAGGACGAGGGGGGCGGGAAGGGATTTCCGGATTTCCTGGTGGTTCGTGGGTGTGGGGTCATTCATTGTGATTAGGGAATAATAACAGTATTAGCGATTTTTAATTCTTAAGTACAAGCTCCGTGTTATCGGGTAGCCGATTCAAGTTGCTCAGCAGGTCAACTAGCCCACCCTTTTTCGTCGCTATACTTAATTCGCGTATAGCGAAAACAAGCCAAAATCCCCGGAAATACCCTAAAAATGCCGAAAAATACACATTTAAGCTATACGCAATTTGAGTATACTCGTAAAATCATTGGGGCGCCTCCGAACCCGAGCTCCACAGGATCACCCAAAGCCCAGCGTCTTTAAGAGCCGAAATTTGCCCTCATCACCTTGTCTCCACCGTAGCGAAAGTTATTTAGTGAACGGTGGTCGGTTCTCTTATTTTTTACTCCAAAATGGAGTATTATTCCCGGAAAGAGTTTTCCCTGTATTGCTCCAGGTTCTCGAATTCGCAGGGCCCACCGGTCCGCATTCATGGAAAAATTATGGGACTTTGAAAGGTCGGAAAAATCAAAAACTTTATCACTGCCACTTAACTTCGGATCATAAATATGTTGCGTGCTGGGAATTCCACAAAAAAACAATCGCCATTAAAAGCCACAACCCTGCGATTCAGGCCGGGAACACCCTCTAATGTTGCTTCGGAGATTATTCAGAAGTATGGGTTCTGGCTGGAATCCGATGAGGCAAGCGTCGAATATGCAAAAACGTCAATTAGTAAGCGGATAGATGCTCGCATGAGTCCCGGCCTCTGGCTTAGGACCTTGCGTAAAGCACAGGGTTTAAGTCAGGCGCAGCTGGGAAAATTAGTAGACGAAGGCGGCCCTGTTTCCGCTTCGAGAATTTGTGACTGGGAAAAGGAGAGTCGGGCCATTCCTAAAAAAGCCGCCAAGAAGTTCTCGGCTATTTTCAATGTTCCCCTCGAGAAATTTATTTAAGGGATTTTACATCTTCCCAACAAATCATTGAAAATAAGCCTGTTCCAATGATTTAAGCAGAAATTCCCTTTTCAAAAAACGCTCTTCCTCGGGATTCAGCAGAAAGGGTGCGACGTCCCGCAGAATTTGCTTCTCGTCCATACCCTGCAGCTTGTTCCGAACCGCCTCGATTACGGATTCCAGAGTTGGAAAAACCAAATCCGCCTGGGTTTGCCGGACCGCAGCTTGAAAGAGAGGCAGCGATGGGATGATTTTTTTGCGGAGGAAAAAGAATACGTCATAATAATCACGGCCTTTGTCATAACCCCGGAAAAGAAAGGCGTGGAGCTTGGTGGCAAAGAGAGAGGGTAGATCATAGTGGTTAATCATGAATAAAATGGGTTCCTGGAATAAATACTCCTTCACGACTCCGCCGGCAGGTGGCCGGGTATCCACTTCTACCTTGATTGAAAGCTTCTCGGTTTTAATCGGCGACAACTTCAGAGAATGAAGCAATCCACCGAAGCGCAAGAAGAAGGAGTCAATCCTCCCGTAAAGGCCAAATGCCGGCGGTATCCTGCATCGTCCAAGGCTTGGAGCACCAGCCATTGCAGGTATTCCCGCAGGACATTCCGTTGCTGATGAAGCGGTGCGGCAGCTACAAAAGCACTCAAAACCTCAAGCATGGGGCCTCCCAATTAATTCCAGAACGATGGCCGCTCCATTCCACACCCGCGACGAATTGAAGCGGAGAAGGGCCTGGCGTAGACGCGTCTTTTTCAATTTATCCAAATTCTGCAGCCGATAACCTTCCAACAGCAGCTCAGCAGTGATGGCCTTCGACTTGGGAATAGATAGGTGGATGAAGTCGAGAACAGCCTTTTCGGGGGTTGCAAGATAATGCGGCGCGGGCAGATTTTCGCGGGTGAACCCGAAGAAAAAAGCCGGGTCGACGTGGCGGTATACGAAGTCGCCGAACTCATTTCGGAAACGCGCAGTCTTGAGAGTAGTCACGGATGTGATGCTCTCCACCGCTTCGGGAATAAGCTCGTAACGGCTCAATGCCCATTCCAGGCTGATGTATGAGGGGCGGTAGAGGGGCTCGGCCAGTTCCAGGGCGGAGAGAGGGCGACGCCGATGGTCGGGGCCCAAGGTATATAACCCCTTTTTAAGCCGGATGACCTTTCCTTGCCGGGACCAATGCGATAGCTGCACCAATTCGTGCTTGGGTGGCAGCCCTTCCATATGCAGGTCCTGAGGCCTAAAATAGGGAATACCCGCCATGCGGGTGCGTAGGTCTTCGAATTTCATGTTTCTGATCCTTATATAATTCTATAAAGACCGGAAATAAAGGTCAAGCTTTACCTCGACCGGCGCCTCGCACGCCAACCGCGAAAGCATAAAAACAATGCGCTTGAATTTCTGGGACTAATCCGCGTTTGGAACGTGGATCCGTCCAAGAAAGCGACAAAAGTACCCCGGTGGTATCGCCTCAAAAACTTAACCCAACCCTACATCCGCACACTACCCTTGATAAAATCATCGTAGGCCAATTTAATCCCCTCCCGCAATTTCACCTTGGGTTGCCATCCCATTTTTTTCAGCCGGGTCACATCCAAAAGTTTGCGGGGAGTGCCATCGGGTTTCGCGCTGTCGAACACCAGATCTCCGGAAAACCCGACGACGTCGGCCACCGTTTCGGCCAGTTCTTTGATGGTGACTTCCTGGCCGCTGCCCACATTGATGGTTTCGTCGTCCAAATACTCATTCATCAGGAATACACAGGCATCGGCCAAATCGTCCACGAAAAGAAATTCCCTTTTCGGAGACCCGGTACCCCAGACAATAAACGAAGAGGTCTTATTCGCCTTGGCTTCATGCACTTTTCGGATAAGCGCCGGCAACACATGGGCGTTCATCAAATCGTAATTGTCGTTGGGGCCATAAAGATTGGTGGGCATGCAGGAAATGAAGGAAGTATGGTATTGCTTATTATAAGCCTTACACATTTTTATGCCCGCGATCTTGGCCAGGGCATAAGGCTCGTTGGTCGGCTCCAACTCACCGGTCAACAGACACGACTCCGGCATGGGCTGGGGCGCCAATTTGGGGTAGATACACGAACTCCCCAGGAACAACAATTTCCTCACCCGGAAAATATAGGCCGCATGGATGATGTTGGTTTGGATGCAAATGTTGCTGTAAATGAAGTCCGCCGGATAGGTATTGTTGGCATAAATACCGCCAACCTTGGCCGCAGCCAGAAAGACATAGTCGGGCTTGGTCGCTTTGAAAAAATCAAACACAGCGGCTTGGCTGGTCAAATCCAATTCCTTAGAAGAATGCCCGATAATATTGGTATAACCCTGCGCTTGCAGCCGACGGGCTATGGCGCTGCCCACCATCCCATACAACCCTGCCACAAAAATTTTTGCGTTCTTTTCCATATCGCTTCCCTCTAATCATTCTCTCGAATCTTGATGCAACATTTTAGCCTTTCCGCCCTGTTAAGGGGTAGGAAAACCGTTTAATTATAGGGAATTCCGTGAGGTTTAACGCCCGTTTAACCAGTTCCAGCAGGCCCGCCATCAAATCCGGCACATCCTCCGGTCGTTTTTCTCCCAATTCTCTAAATCCCGGCTATTTTTTGGAAAATGCGGTGATTTTACTCGGCAGCAGTTACGATTCCCTCACACCCTCATCACCGAATTGGAGGCAATGGACTCCAAAATCCGAAAAGTGCACCGGGTGGTATTGGCGAGCGATTCAAAAGGAATCGGCGCCGGGGTCTTACCCAACACGGCGTCACAAAAAGCCGCCAGCTCCGCAGCGAAACCCTTGTCCATACCCGAAGACTTGAACTTGCTCTTCTTCCCGCTCCGGGTAAAAGTCGTGAGGTGAAAATCCTCGCAAGTAGCGATGCCTCGCCCACTGAACACTTCGATAAATTCCTTGGCACAGGACGGATCGCCATTGGCCAGATAATCGATGGTGGATCGCGCGCCATTGGCATGCCGCAAGATGATACTGACATTGTCCTCGTTATAATCTCCCGGTGTCTCGAGCACGGTGGCGTAAACTTCTTCCACACCGGCTCCCGCAACGAAAGCGCAAAGATCCACGAAGTGGCAAACCTCACCAATTACGCGGCCACCGCCCAACTCCGGGTCTTGAATCCAACTGGTTTTGGGAATGGCTCCGGCATTGACGCGATAGCGAATCACAGGTTTCTCTCCAGAAACCTCTACCCACTGGCGCAATTTGGCGGCATGCGACGAAAACCGGCGGTTGAATCCAACCATTAAAACAGGTGGATTCGCCTCCCGGGAAATCCCCGCGCTAATCGCTTCCAGCTCCGCCTCTCTGAGACATAAAGGCTTTTCCACGAAAACATGTTTGCCCGTCTCCAGGGCTTTGAGCACCGCGGCGGCATGGAGATTATGCCGGGTGGTGATGAATACGGTGTTGACTTCGGAATCGTCCAGCAAAGCGCCGGAGTCGCCGTAGATTTTGCCGATGCCGTACTTTTCCGCCGTCCCCCGGGCCGAGGCTCCGGTAGCGGTGGCGATGGCTTCGAGGCGTACGTTTTCCATCTTGCCCAGTTTGGGAAGCAACACCGACTTGGCGAAGTTTCCCGCGCCTACCAACCCGATTTTTATGGAAGCGGATGTCTTCGCCGGCCCTTTGCTTAAGGTGACATGGCTGGGCAATTGCTTTTGGAAGTCATACTTCAGCAATATGCCCAGATAAGGTTCGCCGGCCTTGCCTTCGAATAACGCATAAGCCTTGAGCGCGTCGTCGAAAGGAAACCGGTGCGTTACCAGTTCACCCGGAGTTACCTTCCCGTCGGCGCATAATTCCAGGAAGGTTTGCATATTGCGCCCTTCGGTCCATCGCACCAGGGAATAGGGGTAGTCGATGCCCTTCTCTTCGTAAACCGGATCGTAGCGGCCGGGCCCATAGGACATGGACAGCCTGAGGTCGAGCTCCTTTTTATAATACTCATTGCGCGGAATGTTCATGCCCACCATGCCGACAACCACCACCTTGCCTTTGTAACGGCAGACTTCTCCGGCCAGTTCTATGGGCTGGTTGCTGGAGGTGGAAGCGGTAATGATGATGGAATCCAAGCCATGGCCATCGCTCACATTTTTGGCCATGGAGGCGAAGTTGTCGGTATGGATGGCCCAATCAGCGCCGAGCTTGCGGGCGAGTTGCATTTTCTGTTCGGAGATGTCCATGCAAATCACCTTGGCGCCGGAGGCTTTCAAGATTTGCACGGTAAGTTGGCCCAACAATCCCAGCCCCACGACTCCAACGCGATGGCCAAGCTCCACTTCGGCTTGACGCACGCCCTGCATGGCGATGGCCCCTACGGTGGCGAAGGAAGCAGCCTCCACATCCAGGCCCTCGGGTAATTTGACCGCGAGGTTTTGGGGAACGTAGTTGACTTCGGAATGGTTGGCATAACCGGCGCCGCCGCAGGCCACCCAATCCCCGACTTTGAACTGGGAGGCATAGCGGCCGACGGCCATGACTTGTCCGGCGCAGGAGTAACCCAGGGGGATGGGGTTGTCGAGTTTGGTGAAAACTTTTTCGAGGGTTTGTTTGACGCCCTCTTTTTTCATTTTGGCGACGACTTGGTTGACCAAATCGGGGCGGGCCATGGCTTTGCCGACCAGGGATTTCTTGGCCAGGTCGACGAGCATTTTTTCGGTGCCGGCGCTGACCAGGGAGCAGGCGGTGCGGACAAGGATGCCGTTGTCGTCGCAGGCGGGGGTGGGGACTTCGGTGAGTTCCATTTCACCGGTACGGTAGGATTGGATGATTTGCAGCATCAGAACTTTCCTTTCAATCCGAGAAACCTTATGCCGCTCTTTTTATTTCCAATGCTTCGTAGGCGGGGAACATAATTATGGCGGGGTGAACATTAAAAGCCATGGCTAATTGTTCCGCTCTTCGCTTCCCTATTTCCACCCTATTATTTTCCAACAAACTGAGATTAGTACTTGTTATCCCACATCGTTCCGCCAATTCTTTTTGCGTCCAACTTTTCAATTCGCGAAGCATGCGAATTACCTCGCCGGTACTGAGATTGGCCATAGGCTTTGCCGGTGCGAAATTCTTTCTGATTTTGGGCATATTTTTCTTCATTATTTACGTGGTGTAATTTCCAATATGTACACCAAGATTTCTTCTTTTTCTATTAGATTCTTCAGTAACTCGCGGAGGTTCTTCCAAAACATCGGTGATATAAAAAGGAATGCTGACCCCACCCGCCAGGAAGCAACGCTCCTTCAACTCCCCTAAAGCCAAGGCGACCTGTTCAATGTCATTGTGGGTCGGGGCCATGAATTTTTCCCTTTATGGTTTCCGCCGCCCAATTGCGTTCACGCGCTCCCCCTATTCGGAGGAGGTCAAGGCACACAAGCAGCTCATACATTTCCCGATTCTTTAACGACTCCATGGTGGGCTTGCCGCGTACAAACCGCAATTGGCAAGGGTGTATGGGCTCAAGACTGTTACCCTTATGGGTTCCTTGCGGATCAGGCCAAACATAATCCTGGGTATTGGAATTCCTGAATGTGTCGGCCAAAAAGGGTGCACTATGAGCCGTCGGTATACCCCGAGCGCGCATGCCGATTTTTGGAGGGAATACATACTTGAAGCCGTGAATGATGAATTCAATGAAGCGTGCTTCAGGTGCATTCCAGGATGCGGACATCCCTTTGCTAAGTAAACCGGACTCCCGAAGGCGGTTTAATGACAAATGACATTGGGAAAGGGATAACCCTGTTGCCTGGCTTATAGCCGCGTGAGTCCAGGACACCTCAGGGTGGAGCCGGATCAGGAGCAGGATGATTATGTCTTGACCTTTTATCATTCTATTTTCTAGAAATTAATATTTTAGGCTAAAATATATAAATAGTCCAATTATTTCTCATTTCTAGAAAATAGAATTTATTGATTTCCAAAGGGATGGGGTTAAATCCTGTCCTAAAGCCCCTCTGCAATCCAGACCTCCAGAATCTTATCCAGATTCCACAACAGATACAGCGGCACATTGAGCAATTGGTACTGGACCGGATCGCCTTGGGTGGTCGTCACTTTGACTTCCATCGCACCCGGTGGATTGGCATCGCAACGCACGGCCCACTTCAAGTTCTTGTCGTACATGAATTGGTGCAGGCCTTTCATGGCTCCCGTAGCACCTGATTTGAGTTCCACCGGAATGATTCGATCTTTCCATGCCACCAAATAGTCGATTTCCCCGGGACGTCCTCCCTCGCGCTGCCAGTAGTGCAAATCCCCATCGCCGGTACCGTCGGTTTTCCGGAGCCGTAAATGCTGGGCAGCGGTTTGTTCAGCGATACGGCCACGCAGATCCGGAGAGAGGTCCCCCTCCGAAGGGAACGCCCCACTCGCAGGCGTAGCCAGCAAAGCATGCAACAGGCCTACATCCAGGAGCACTGCTTTACGGAATGAATCCTTGCTTTCCGCTTCCAGCGGCAAACCGTTGGCCGGGCTGTATTTGACCAGGTGGCAGAGTCGGGACGCAGCCAATAATTCCAGCGCCCGTTTGGCCTGATGTTGCTTTACGCCTTCACCTGCGCGGGCATAAACGAACTTGTGTCCAATGGATCCCGCTACGCTCTTTAGTACCGAGTCCAAAATTCCGGTTTGCATGCGACCACTATATTTGGCGAAATCGGCACGAAACGCCGTCATCAAATCTTTTTGAAGTTCTCTGCAATGCGCAGGTGAGGCGCCCGCAACATCCGCAGCCACGACTTCGGGCATTCCGCCGATCATGCAGAATCGGTGAAACCAAACCCGGGCACCGTCATGGGCCGCCACAGGGAGAGCCTTTCCCGGACGCCAATCGGAGAGGGCGTTTAGTATCCCTCCTTGGCCATGGGCCATAAGGAATTCTTCAAATCCCATGGGATCCAGATTGCGAAACGCCACCCGGCCTACAGGCATGCTAAAGTCGTGATCGGCCAAAGTAAATTCCAGGAGGGATCCCACCGCAACAACGGGTAATTCGGGCATTTCTTCCGAAAACCATCTCAGCTTGGCCAAAACATCACCGGCTTCCTGAATTTCATCGAGAAAAAGCAGACTTTTCGAAGGGCTGACTTCCTTATTGAATAGTAGAGACAACTCGCCCAGAATTTGGGCTGGGTCATTTCCGGCAAAGTAGCGTTTATATTCCGGATTTCTTTCGAAATTGACTTCGATCAGATCGAGCTTTGCGTTGGCGGCCAGCTTCCGGACCAGCCAGGTCTTTCCCACTTGGCGGGCACCTCTTAAAATGAGCGGTTTCCGCTGCTTCTGGGTCAACCAGGTGTGAAAATGGGGTCGAAAAAGGCGTTCCATCAGCTAATACTTAGAAACAACGCGTTGTTATTTAAATCTAGTTGCAAAATCCGGTTCATGGTGACCGGCTAATCCGATTCAAAGTGACCGGCCGATCCGGTTCAAGATGACCGGTTCGGACGATTGACCCGAGGGTGAAAATCCGGTTCAAAGTGACCGGTTTTCGTCCTTCTCAATCCAG
>JBGTHM010000117.1:0-21574 GCA_041746255.1 Fibrobacteria bacterium
CTGGATTGAGAAGGACGAAAACCGGTCACTTTGAACCGGATTTTCACCCTCGGGTCAATCGTCCGAACCGGTCATCTTGAACCGGATCGGCCGGTCACTTTGAATCGGATTAGCCGGTCACCATGAACCGGATTTTGCAACCGGGCACAAAATTCAGGTAGATTTACCTAGTTTCAACCCTATCGAATTCGATAGGGTTAGACGGAAATTATGGATTCGCAAACCCCCAGCTGCAATCCACCCGCCCCCGTCAACGCAGGGACCGGCGGATAATTCTGGATAGCAGGATGATACCCGTAAGGTTTCCCGGCTCTTTCAAAGAACCCGAATGCAGCCCCACGATTTCTCCCCGGGCATTCACGTAGGGGGAGCCGCTTGTGCCGCCCAGGATTAATGACTGATTATCGAACAGACAAAACGTACGTTATCACGCATGGGCCTTGGTCCTCTTGATAATCCTGCAGCTATGGAGCAATTCCCCCGGCTCCTGACCGAAGCGCGGTTCCCCAGCTTGTCGGACAATATCCCCGACTCTCAAGGTATCGAGCGCAAGGGTTCCCCAGGGTATATCCTTTTCGCCTTCGATTCGGAAAATCGCAAGATCGACGTGCTTGTCGTAAAAGGGGTTTTCCGAGGTCAATTCAGGATCATCTCGAATTATCAGAGGGCGGACCGCGAATGTTCGGGCCATTCCATTTTTAATTCCCGTCATTCGTATGGAAGATGCCACCTTATGCAATCCATTCGGAGGGATATCCTCGGGGAGCCCTCCCATAGGGCCGAAAAGATGATGGGCTGTTACGATATATCCCGTATTTTCCTTATCGGACCCTAGGAAGAAAGCCGTACCCGCGTCAAACTGAAAATCGCCGTGGATAAATGTTGGGCGGGCGACGAAATTTTCCGGTAAGATCGGATTTTCCCGGCAATAAAGAGAAATTGCCGAGATTAAGAGAAGCGCCGAAAAGATTTTCTTTAACACTTTATTCAGAATATACTTAACGTCCGTGTGAAACCAGGGGACTAACCGCCCAATGGGTAACAATACCCCCAGCGCTACCCCGAATCCCAAAATATATTATCGGGTACGACCTTCATCCCTTCCCAAAGGCATAAATGCAAAATCCAACCCTGCTGCGCCATTGCCGAAAAATATTCCGCCTGCTACCCCTGATTGTCATCCCGGGTTTTGCCCAAATCGGAATCAACATCAATCTCGCGGAAAGGGGCGGCACCTTCATAGACCTGGTCCGGGAAAGCTACCGATGGAACATCAACGGAACCGCCATCACATCCGCGAATGTCGATGCCCAAGGATGGCCCACCGCCGACGCCGACTTCATCTAT
Source organism: Fibrobacteria bacterium (assembly GCA_041746255.1). Taxonomy (GTDB): domain Bacteria; phylum Fibrobacterota; class Fibrobacteria; order UBA11236; family UBA11236; genus JBGTHM01. The sequence continues at coordinate 1,348 of JBGTHM010000117.1, forward strand.
GACGCCCGGCCGGTAGCCGAATGGGCTGGACAAATCGACGACCCGGAAAAATACCGCATCGATATGAGCGGAACCTACAAATGCGCCTTCACCGGTCGGGCCACCTTGTCCGCCTCCGGTGGACGCATCGTAAATCAAACCTATGTCGACTCCGATAACCGCACCACCTTTGACCTGGTTATCGACGGACCCCCGGGACCCGGCCATGGCTTCCTCATCCTCAAATTCAGCAACACCGTGCGGACCCCGGGAGCGCAGGCCGGTTCCGGCATCCGCAATTTGAAAATCCACCGGCCAGGATACCCTCTCGATCACCCCGATGTGTTTGCCGCGCCCTTTATCCAGGCCTTGCTGGGCATCAATTTCGAAGCCATCCGCTTCATGCCCTTCTCCGGCGCCAACGACGTCGACCCCGTTTACCCCAAGGTTACCCACTGGAATCAGCGGAAAACCCTTGCGGACGCCTCCCAGGCCCGCATGGAACCTTTGGACAAACTGGACGGCGCCTCCTGGGAACTGGTGATTGCCTTGGGCAACCGTCTGCATAAGGATATCTGGATCAACGTTCCCGTCAGCGCGACGGAAGATTATATCCGCCAACTGGCCGCTCTCATTCGCGACGGCCTCGAACCGGCCTTGAACGTTTATGTCGAAAGCGGCAATGAGGTTTGGAATAACATCTTTCCCCAGCATGCTTACAATCTCGCCCAAGCCGCCGCCCTGGGCATAGGAGAACACGAAAACCATGCGCGCCGCACGGCCCAACTGGCGGACCTGTTCGGACAGGCTTTCGGACCGGGTTCCCTGAACACCCGGGTGCGCGCCATTCTCTGCAGTCACGCCCCCATGCTGAAATGGTGGGTGGAACCCATGCTCACCTACCTGGACAAGAACCGAGGTAAACCCTCCGGCTACCTCTATGGCATCTCTTCCCAGGCGTATTTTTCCATCGCTCCGGATGCCGGGCTGAGCATTCCGGAAATTCTGAGCCGCGCCCGCGCCAATATCCTCGGCCAGATAGACGAAAGCGGCGGGGTCAACCAAGCCAGCCGGCTGCAATGGGTGCAAAAAGCCGCCCAATGGAACCTGCCCGGCGGGTATTTCATCTACGAAGGGGGAAGCCACCCAATCCTGGGCAGTCAAGCCAATCTGGGCAATACCATAATGGCCGAACGCGACCCCGAAATGGGAGTGCTGTTAAAACTCAATTACACGGAGGGATTCACGGATGTAGGCGGAAAGCTGGCCATGCACTTCCTCTTGAGCTCGGCCTATACTCGCTACGGCTGCTTCGGCCTGACCGACGACATCGGCAAACCCGAAAGAAATTCCAAATACGCGGCGATGCGAGACCTCGCCGGCGGCTCTACCACGGTACTGCCGCCCGGTTCCCGAGCTTCGGATACCCGCAACCACAACCTTTATCGCAATAGCCGCAAGCCAGAGGTCAGAATCCGCAACGGGGCCGCACACAGGGTATACCAATCCGATTGGTACGACTTAAAGGGGGCTTTTCTGGAAAGGGAGGCTATGCCCGAGTGACGCGCTTGGCAGTTTTGGGTAGCAATTTCTTGGCCTTACCCCCTGCCAAGGAGAAATAGAACCTGCATTTGCATAACTTGGCGTATATTGGTATAATATACAAATGGATGAGCTCGGAACTCTAGAGGGGTTTGACTGGGACCATGGGAACCAGGATAAAAACTGGGAAGCCCATCAAGTGCAATCGGCCGAGTGTGAAATGATTTTCTTCAATCAGCCGCTCATAATAATCGATGACCAGAAGCACTCTAAATCCGAATCGCGATTCTATGCATTCGGAAAGACGGATTCAGAAAGAAAGCTGCTTATCGTTTTTTGCATTCGTAAAAACAAAATAAGAGTGATTTCTGCCCGTGATATGCATAAAAAAGAGAGGGCATTTTATGAGTCCAAATAAAAAGAAGATTCCCAATTTTAAATCTGAAGCTGAAGAACGGGCATTCTGGGATAAGGAAAGCCCTCTTGATTACCTCGATAAAAACAAGGCTAAGAAGGTGAAGCTGGCTAATTTAAAGCCGTCAACAGAGGTCATTTCTCTCAGGCTTCCGGCTGGACTGCTAAATGATATCAAACTGGTTGCCAATAAGAATGATGTTCCTTACCAGTCTTATATGAAAATAATGCTGGCGGAAAAAATTAAAGAGAGCCTGGCCACTTATTCAACAAGCAAGCCGAAGTAAAAAAGACGCAAAGGAAGCCAGTTCCGGTTTTTTAAGGGGCATCCCAAACTCCACTGCACCCAGTGTCGGAATGCTTTCCGCAGGCATCGGCCCTTAATTTATTCAAGCTTGATTCAAGGAATGAAGAGACTTCTTTTTCAAAACTGATTTTATATCCGGTGGAGTCAAAAAATAGATCGGCGACTTCAAAATTATTACATCCAAAAATTAATCGAGGAGGGTGTTTATGACCCTCGTTGTGAAGTATTACAATAATTTTACTCAAATCATTGCAGATCCTACAGGATGAGACTGGATATTCACTTATTTCTGATTGTTTTGTCGCAGTTGAAAAAACCTTTTTCCAAAATGTTAAATCACGGCTATAATAATCAGCGATACATCTCACCTCTTTAACGAAATCAACATCACCAACAATGAAATCCTCATGGCTATTTTGAATGCTTCCCCCTAACACTCTAATTTTGACATATCCTTCTTTAGAAATGGGTTTCTCTGGAATTGGATCGCAATTACAATTCATCCATGTGCCGAGAATAACACACAAGAATAATGGGATAGTTCGCATAAACTTTCTCCGGTCTCTGATTAACCAAAAGGTTTCGTGCGACCCCTGGCCACTAGAGGCGCTTCAGGCAGCGCTTATAGTCCTTCTTGAACTGATTCGTATAAGCCGGTTGCCACATCAGTCGCTCAGGCTCTTGAACATCTCGTCAGCGTCCTTGAAGCGCTTGACGGAGTGGCCGGCCTTGGCATCCTTCATGGCTTTGCGGGTAGTGGCGTTAGGAATCCGGACCTCGAAGGGGAGGCCCTCGTTGAGGGCGACCTGCTTGTAAAATAGGTTGATAGCCGAAGTGGTACTGAGCCCCAACTTCTCAAAAATTTTCTCAACCTGCTCCTTTAGCCGGGAATCGGTCCTGGCCCTAATCATCGCTGTTCTGGACATAATTCACCTCTTGGATAGATAAGATAAATGTACCTCATTTGGGATACAAAAGTAAGTGGAGCTTCGAGCTTTCGCCGGGTGGGTGGTTTAAGCTGGTGGCCGGGCTGGCCCCTAAAAGGGTGAATTGTCACCCTGAGACACCGGACAACTAATTGAGAAGGGGGTATGAGTCGAAATAAAAAGAAGATTCCCAATTTTAAATCCGAAGCTGAAGAGCGGGCATTCTGGGAAAAGGAAAGCCCTCTTGATTACATCGATAAAAACAAGGCTAAGAAGGTGAAGCTGGCTAATTTAAAGCCGTCAACCTAGGTCATTTCTCTCGGGCATCCGGCTGGACTGCTAAGAGATATTAAATTTAGTTCTACCAAGGATTCATAGTCCTTCATGGTCTTTTCAGAAAGTTTTTGTTCCACCCCCGAAAAGTTGGCCTAAGCCAGTAAACGACCCAAGCCGAATCCAAGGAAACCCCCAGAATGGCCCACGTTACTTCAAACCCTCCGGGAAAGTCCCTGACCTCGCTAAAAAGGTTTTAGTGGTAGGAGCGTATTCGGATTTGATGTATCGAGTCAGCATGGCTTACCTGAGGGACAATATTTCCAAGTCGGTTATAACCGAAAATTACACCGGGAACAAAGAAGAAATTGGTGAAAATGAAAAACGCATACTCTTTCTTGGGTATGCCGGAGGCGAAAATGTATTCAAATACTTTGCGAATAATTCCATGGAAACCATGAAAAAACATAAGGAAATTAAACAGTCAATTAAGACTTTGAAGCCTGTCAAACCCGGTTCGAATTAATTCGGATTCTATATTCACCCCCAATCCACCCGAAACTCAGAAATTCCTGGAAATGATATGGAATCCTATAATTCTCGGATAGGAAAGAAACTTGCTGTTTTTATCGCTACCGTCCTTTTTTTACTTTTTTTGCCAATCGGTATTGCGAAATTATTTTATGGCATAATCCCCGATACCGCCCACACCATAAATCCCCATTACCTGACATCCGACGGGCAGCAATTTCGTTTGCAAGGGTTTAAAGAAAATGTGAATGTAAAATCCGCCGTGTTATCGCGTGCCAACACACCGAAGGGCCTCGGGAAAAAAATCCTTTTTTACGACCATGAGGGACGATGGTATGTTTTTCAGAACGACACCGGAGAAGTAGAAGATCTCACGCTAAGGCTGCATACATCATCTCGAAAAGCCAGGTTGAAATCCAATGTTACCGTCACCGGTTATTCTTCGATGGGCTATTCACATAAAACCACATTCAGTGATGGCACCTACATTCAAACCAAGCCCGGCGTGGTCGGCGCCATGCAAGTATTCGCGCCCATGGAATCGCAGGTTGATATTGAGGACTTGCTTACCTCCATGGATATCTTCCAGGAACGCGAAGATCTGACTCGTAGTATGAAGTGGCTTATTAAGAATAAATTCCCGGTCGGAATTGCCTTCCTTCTGACCTATTCTTTAATTTGGGTATTGGGAATTCTGCTTGGAGGAGAATGGGCCGCAAAGGTCACTCCTGAAAAAGGAACTCCCGTAAAAGCGCTGAAAGATTTAAAAAATGAGATTCTGGCGATGAATGCGCTCGACATCCCCTTTAAGTTCCTGGTTACCGGCCCCGAAACCCTTTCGGTAGTTTGGAGGGAGGATGAAAAGTGGAAGGAACTGCTGGAGGATTGGACATCCGACACCCGATATAGTTTTAACATTCGATTCCGGGAGAAGAACCATTCCGTCTCCGTGATGGAAACCTTCCGAACCGTCCATGAACATAGGGGGTTTTTGAAGTTTTTCATATTTGCATACTTTTCCCGGTCGATATCGATTTTCGTCTATAGGAAGGATATGCCCTGTGCGCTTAAATACAACTCGGGAAAACTGGTGTTTACCGGCAGGAAATTCACAGCGGACCTCCAAGAGGTCAGAAATCCGCTGATTGAAATGTGCGTTTTCAATGGATGGTCCTATAATCCAAAGGTCACGTTCCTATAAACCGGCAGCATACCCTCAATGTTCCTCCCTCCAGCTGAACTGTCACCCTAACACCGGACAATTCAACAATCCGGCCATGGCTTTATGCCCTTAACCTACGCCAACAACGTCGACCTCAAGGTTATCCATTGGTTCCCATTTCCCCACAAATCGAAATCCCGGACTCAGGAAGAATGGATATCGGAGGCACCGTAGGTTGAAAAAAATTGCGTAATTTGAGAAGGATGCCCAAATTTTGACCAATTTGAAGGGTTTCGAGGTGGACGAGAGTGTAAAGTAAAGTGTAAATTAGAATCTATGCCCCAGCAATTACCTCGCATCAAATTGAAAAGCTCCCCACTGTCTCTGGTTTTGGTACAGGCAAGATTTCCATCGCTAATCGATTTCGAGGCCAAACAGGATCTTCTGCGCAGGCCCCTGGAAAAGCTGGGATATGTGGTATTTCGCCCTGGACAAGAATCAGTAGTTCGCTTTGTATCCGGTAAGCCGGAATCCGTCGAATTCTCGCGTTGGGATTTCCTGGATAAATCGTTGGCATGGAATGTCGTTGTGACGAAAGAGTACCTGCTGCTAATGACCACGCAATACGATGTCTTTGAAGATTTCCAGCAAAGATGGGCCAATGTCTTGGAAGCAGCGAAGTCATTGGAAATTCCCATCGTAGAGAGGTTGGGGTTACGCTACCTTGATGTGATTGAACCAGGCTCGCAAGAAAGTGTAGCCGATTACCTGGACTCGAGTTTCTCCGGCCCCAGCCTGAAATGGGATGATGCCCTCGAATTGACGGGCCATCATGTCGTCAGCGAGATAAAATCGAAAACCGGTAAGCTGGTGATCCGACGATATCCCAAAGGCGGAAAGGGATCGTTACCCTCCGATCTGCATGCGCCACATATTAGGGCAAGGTCTGTCAAGGCTGATGCGGCATTCCTCGACTTCGATCATTTTACCGAAGAGATTCAAGATTTCGAAGTGGATTCTTTGGTTCGAAAAACCGGTGAGTTACATCATAATACCGATTTGGCTTTCCGCAACATCATCACCCCGCATGCCAAGGCCGTATGGGGATGGGAGGAGCTCACATGAGTGAGGTGGAGATTCAAGCCAAAGGAAGTGGATCCGAGAACTATTTGCCCGATGAAGCCACATTGAAAACTTTTTTTGAATCTTATTGGCCCTATTCGCAGGCTACAGGCAGCGTTTACTGGAAACCGATTTCATTGAATCCCACTACAGGGACTGTATGGAGCGTTTCTGAAAAAGATGAAGCGAAACGCCTGATCAAGGAAATTCAGGATAAATTGAGTTTGACTATCGGGGAAATTTCCAAGCTGTTGGCCGTTAGCCGTCAAGCCGTCCATAGTTGGATGCGCGGTGGGGCCATAAGTCCGACAAAACGAAAAAATCTGGAACAGCTGCATGAGTGGGCGCAAATTTGGGCCGAAAAAAGTGGTAACCAGTTCCCTGACACCAGTAGTTGGTTCCCCATCCGCGGCGAATCCATACTGAATATTATCGCTAAAGAGGGCGCGTCCAGTCCGGAAGGAAAGCGGGCCTGGGAAGCCTTTATGGCGGAACAATTGGAGACTCTCGAGAGACGGGCTAAAATTCCTTCCGCTAAGGAAATTCTTGAAAGAATGGGTGCTTCCATGCCTTCCGAGGAAGGACAGGAAAGAACCCTGCGCCGCAATTTAGGCAGAATATGAGCGGATGGGTCACGAGTTGGACACGATTGACATTGATAGTACGTGGAGGCAAGGCGCCATCCTGCAGGCGTCATGCGTAGCGGCGTTATGTCCAATTCTTGATGGTGATCATTATGGAATAATCGTTTCCCATGATTGCGATGTTGTCAGCAGGTCCTTGGAAAAAGAACCGGTTTTTGAGTGGGTTCCGGCTAGAGAAATCCCCAAACCGGATTCACTGAAAGAGCGAGGTCGCAACCCTCGTGAATTGCACCTGCGTCATGCCCTCGAAGGATCTGTCCACCTCGAATTGAAAATAGTAGAACGGCAATTCCATTCCCGAAAGGAATTGCTGCCGAGAAGACCATTGGGGGTATTGGCTCCCCACCACGTGGAAACACTTCGTGGTTGGATGGGGGGGCGATATAATCGGTCAGCCTTTCCGGATGCTTTTAATGAAAGACGTAGGCGGGTTTCCAAGGAAATCCGAAAGCTGTTTGATTCGCCAGAGGGCCAATTGGTTTCAAGTCTTTATGTTTTGCTGAACACAAAAAATGAACTTGAAGAGGGAAGCGATTATAGAATTGCAATTCGAGGTATTTTGACTGATTCCGAAAATTTACCAGTTGCCCGACAAGCAGCGGAAAAGATGATGGAGGAACTGACCAAAAGGCTCGAGAAATGTTCTGGTATACAAGTTGAAGATTCGCGGGCAATACTTGCTAAAGACTTTTCGCTGGCTGAAGCAAGATTCTACGACCCATTCGACGATTGGGACGATTTGAGCCGGGTGGAATAGGAAGAGGAGCCTGTGGAATTCCGCATGGCAGATACTGTGCCTCAACGGGTCCGCAAACTCGGAATACCAATCCGAATCGCGATTTTATGTATAAAAAAGAGAGGGGGGTATGAGTCCAAATAAAAAGGAGATTCCCAATTATAAATCCGAAGATGAAGAACGGGCATTCTGGGATAAGGAAAGCCCTCTTGATTACCTCGATAAAAACAAGGCTAAGAAGGTGAAGCTGGCTAATTTAAAGCCGTTAACAGAGGTCATAACAAGCCGAAGTAAAAAGGGTCCCAGGTAAAGTGCGTACAGACCTGCAGCAATGTATTGATCCGGCGTGCTGACCAGTACCGTGGTGGATTTCACATCCGGTTCTCGCATCTAAATGCAAAGGAACCAGATTTCATCCCAAGAAGGGGTTTCTCGTTTCAAATTTGCAGGGACTTCGCAAATTCCAACTTATCTTGTCTAATCGTTTGGTAATTCATCAGGTGCTCTGCTCTTCCAATTTAGCCATTACCTAACGAGGTCTGATCTCCACCTATCCTAAGGCCTAAAATCAATCCTCCCCCTGGTACATTCGACAATTTTTAAACCTGAGGGTAATGTACAGAACTTCTTGTTTTACTTTTCTCTTTCTGAGTAAAATACAGGCTTCCATATTTTACCGTGAACTAACCACCCGGCTCGTTCAAATTATCCAAGATGCTTCCTAAAATCGACTTGCATTGCCCGTACCCGGATCTGCCGCCCCGATAAAACAGAAGAAAATTCGACCTTACGGAATAACAATAATGAATTATCATTATAATTTGAACCCCAAATCCGGAGGCATCATGCCTATTTATCGCTCCTTTTTCCTACAGCTCATTCCACTTGCCGCATTGACCGTTTCAGCGAATACCGTCAATTTGACGGGCAAGGTTGTCGACCATGACGAAAAATTTCCCGTCGTCGGCGCCCAGGTCAGCCTGAAAACGGCAAAACTTTCCACGACAACAGGTAACAACGGGCTTTTCGCCCTTGTCGGAGAGCCGGCCTCCCTTTTTCCGGGGAAACCGGGACAGTCTTTCGCGCCCCGCTGGCAGCATGGACTCATGTTGGTTACGGCCCAGAGTCGAGACATGGCGACACTTTCGGTCCATGATTTGCAGGGCCGTCAAATCGGCATAACCCAGTGGCTCGCCGTAGCCGGAACCGAGTATACCTTAAACCCCAGGGCTCTGTTGGGTGGAATCCCGACGCAAGGCGTGCTTTTGGCGCGCATGCGCCTGGGTAAGCAGGAACACGTGTTTCGCATGACCGGAAACGGCGTCGCAGGTCCCGCTTATTTTGCCAATGAAGCGCCTCGGCAAAGGGGTCCATTGGCGCGCCATTCGGCCGTTACCGTGGTAGACACTTTGGTGGTCTCCAAAGAAGGTTTCGAAACCGTGCAAATACCGATTTCCAACTATGTAGGCGAATTGGAAGACATCGAATTGGAAGAGGAAAAGCATGTCGCCCTCGGACGCATGTTGATTGCGGATGGTGTTTCCGCCTACTTGAAAGTGTTGGACCTGGAAACCGGAACGGTACTGGACTCTTTCCAGGTTAGCGCGGCGGGTGCGGCGGTCTATACCACGGAAGATGGTCGATTCGGATTCGCGGTGCAAGGCGGAATCAACGGGAAGGTCAATGTCGTCTATAGCGGCCTTTACGTAGAGCCCCACGGCGATCATGTGCATCTGGAAAAAGTTGCGCCTAAGTTGCTGCCTTGGGAACTCACCGGCGTGAAACCCGTTCATTTCGTATCCCATCATGGAGAAACCGCCCTCTTTTTCGACGGGGAACGCGATACGACCCTTGTTCCCGGCCAGGCGCCTTCCCAAGTCCATTTCGTCAAGGAATCCGAGTTCTTGATGACCGAGCCCACCATCAAGAAATTCACATTGGCGGGACCTCAGCATGGCGTCGCCCTCGCGGGAAACAGCGGACGCTATCTGGTTTCGGTTCCGGATTCGCGCTTCGCGGATTTTACCAGCACCGGTAGCACGCCTTTCGGCCTGAAGGTCTATGACGCGAATTTCGCCGAACTTCAGGACTTTTCCGACACCACGAATTTTGCCCGCTCCTGCCGAGGTTTGCACGGCGAGGCCGCCAACGATATCCATGTAATCTTCGGCTGCAACGGCACCTTGGATTCCGGCGCGCTGGTTTTGTCCTGGAACCCGGGAGCAAACGAGTATACCTCCAAAAAAATCAAGTATCCGCGGGATGGTCTCAACCGCGGCGCCGGAACGGTCAAAGGACATGCGGAGCGCAACTTCTTTTTGGGTAACCTGGGCGGTAATCATCTCGCGCGATTCCGCGTTGAGGCCGACTCTTTACTCGACTCCGACATTGTCGACCTGGGCGCGGCGCTTGGTGGATTCGAATTTGAACGCGAACATGGTGAGCATGCGGTTGTCCTTACCCGGGACGGGAAGCTGCATGTCTTCGATGTTAAAACCGGATGGAACAATAAGAGCGAAATTCAGTTATGGGACAATGCCGCTTCGAATCGCTGGGAGACTGGAAAACGCGTTCCCAAGCTGGTAACCGGTCCGGGACGCGCCTATGTCAGCGATCCGCATGAAGGCAAGGTCTATGAAATCGACATTGAGCATGCAGAGGTTGTGCGCACGATATCGCTGCCCGGCCAACCTTGGAATATGGCCGTATTCGGATGGTACGAAGTCTTCGGAGAAAATACCGGGCACCATTAAGATCAAGGAAATTGTGAAGCAACTTGTTTCACAATTTCCTTTGTGTGCGCTGCAATGGGCTAGGGTTCGCAGCCCCCAAAAAGACGTTCACTATGAATTTCACTGTTGCATTCCAGTCCCTTGAGGGATACGATGCCAGACTTCGTAGTCCTTTCCCAGAGTATTGGCTTGAAGGAGGCCCACCCGTTTTTTTCACTATACTCAATTTGAGTATAGTGAAAAAAAGCCAAAATCAACAGAAATACATGAAAACTGCCGAAAAATACACATTTAAGCTATCCGCAATTTGAGTATACTCGTAAATCAATGGGGCCGCTCCGAACCTCATTCCCACACGATCACCCGAAACCCCGCAACTTGTTTCACAATTTCCTTTGCGTGCGCTATAACAAACCAAGGTTCGAACTCTAGCGGCTGACACAAGTTAGTTGCAGAGCAGAATTCAACACCCTCCCGGCGCCGCCTTCCTCAGGCGGACTGGTAGGCCGGGGCCGGAAGGGTGCGCTCGATGGCATGGATGGCATATCCAAAACCCGGTCCGGTCAGCGTAGAGCGATCCACAATCCCGTTTCGACGACGGTAAAGGCCCGGATGCACCGCCTCCTCGGGTTTGGAAGCGTCCGGATAGAACTGCATGCTGTTGGTCTCGACGCCCATGATGGTTCCCACATGCGCCGCCAATTGCACGTGGGGAATCTGCGCGAGCATGGGATTGGTCAAATCCTGTACCATGAGCGGCATGCCATGAGCCTTGGCCCAGCAGGCGGCGAGGATGGCGCCGGTCTGGGTCTTGCAGGTCTTCAAGGCTACACCCGTCCACCCTAGACGAAGGCCCAGGCGGACCAGGGTCCAATCATGGGCGCTTTCATCCATGAACAAGGGCTTCTTCGCGGACAGCGAATGCACGTCGATGGGATACTTTTCCAATTCGTAGGGGAAGGGCTGCTCGACATACAGGATTTTTTTATGAACTTCCGGATGCTCGCGTTCCAGGCGATCGAGGATGTCGATCACATAGCGGGGATCGGTCACCGTGCAGTTGAAATCCGTGGTCAGCCAGGGCACGCCCATCTCCACCGTGATGGCCCCCACCTGTTCTAGGCGGCGGTAATCGAAAGCGGCGTCGTTCCCGCGGAGCTTGATCTTAAGGCAGGTCAGGCCGTCGCGCCGGATCCAATCCCTGAGCAGAACGGGAAAGCCGTCGTCCAATTCGCTTTCGTCCAGCTCCGAGGCTTCCAACTTGTCCATACCGCCTACCAGATGCCAGGCGGGGAGCCGGGTCGGGATGTCTTTCACGAAGTAATCCTCGGGGTAGCGTCCCGCGAAGGTGACGGAGGCGCCCTCGGCCGGTTCCAGGAAAAAGCCCAGATGTTCGTTCATGAAATTCGCATTGTAGGTTTGGTACACGGGTTTCTGAAGCAGTATCCCGTAAGCGTCGTGCAGGGCCAGGTCGAAGGCCGAGCAGCAGACCAGGGAGGCCAGGTGCGGCATCGGTTCCGCGACGTTTTGCTCGTGGTTGAATTCCTCCAAGAGGGCATGGAGCCGGTCGCGCTGGAAGGCATGGCCGATTTCCATCGGGTGCCCGGCGACAGGGAAGTCGCTCCAGGCTTTGGCCAGGCGTACGCAGAATTCCTTCAGGGCTTCGTGGCGTTGGGCATAGGGTAGGGCGCTGGGCCAAACCCATTGCACCGAGAGCGGAGTTTCGCCCCATCCCACCGCGGATTTCCCCTGCTGGTCGCGTACTTCCAGGCGTACGCGGGCGCAGGTGACGCTGGTGAGGGTTTCGTTTCCGAATTTCAGCGGCACCCGAGTCTGCACGGGCAGGAAGTAGAGGCTGGCCCCGGCGGATACGATGTCGGTGGGTTTTCGGAATGGCATGCCTTAGGTCTCCGGGAAAGGTTCGCAGGGAAAGATATTAGTTTTCCATTCAGGTATACCAAATAATCCACGCTATTGTCCCTGACCGGGATGTTGAAGCTCGTGCCCTCACCTTTGGAAGCGATTCTAATCGGTGTAATACACCTGGGTATTTGCATACGCGGCTACACAGCAACAAAAAGTCAGGTAGGTTGTCACAATTCGAAAGTAGGCGGGAAAGGAATTTTATGCTTCCTATCCATTTATGATTTTTGGTGAATTCGTTATAAATAAAAGGCAAGTTGGTAAAAAACCGAATCGAAGGGGGTTACCTGCTCAAGGCCGGAACGCGCCTGCCGGAAACCAGGTGGTAATCCAACCGTCCCGGTAGCGCATACAACGGATAGAGATGCGGCCAGGTCCGGTCCCCTCTGGAAACTTTATAACCTTGCCGTGATAACCCGGTCGTGGGTTCGAGGGGGAGGGTGGAAACCACGAATTCATCGAAAAGCGCGTAATTATCCGCGCTTGGGGCATCCACTATGTTACCCCCGAAAAACGTGGAAAAGAAAAACAGGGTTATACCCACTCGCGGATTGCTGCGAAAGCGGATGCCCGTATAGCTGCCCGCCGGATTTCCATCCAACCATGCCTCCATGAGGCCGTCCTGCGCCCCTACGGTATTCATCCGATAATGCAGTACAATGTGGTGCCATTTATTCGTCTGGAACTTGAAGGACGAGCCGCCCTGGATCCAGGGATATTTCTTTTCGCTTTCGAGCGGGCTGTGCAGATAGAATTCAGGGATGGCCTCCCGCCACATCAGCTTACCGCTCCATTCGGTGGATGCTACTCTGTCCTGGAAGTCCAATCCTCCCCCGAAACCGGGTAGTTTGCCGATCTTATCGAATTCGAATCCAGATTCGAATTTCACGTAATAGCTGAGATACAGTTCATCGAAGGTTCCGCCCAAATCGGTTTTCCATTGGGCCCCGCTCGGACTACTGTCAAAACCGCCTTTAGGGAATTTCACCCTGAGCGACTTGCCCTTTCCATCCGGGGTATCGCTGACTATGGTCACCCGGTTTTCACCCTCCCCCTTGCGTTCAAAACCGGTTGCGCTGGTCGTTTTGAAATCGCGAATCAGCTGCTCCAGGGTATATTCGCCCAACGGAAAAGCATTGCAATCTTGTTGGAAAAGCACTTGCGCGGAAGTGATGTATCATATTGAGATTGCCATTGAGAAACCGATCGCGGTGAGCGTCCGATTAGCCGGCTTGACCAGAGTTGTCATGAGGTAATATAATCAACGCAATGCGCTGGAAATTCATATTGGCCGTCTTCCTGTTACCCTTGCCCGCGTGGGCGTATCTGGACCCGGGTGCCGGCAGCTATTTCATCCAGATGTTTCTGGCCGCGATATTAGGCGGACTGTTTGCGTTCAAAAATTTTTGGAGGCATGCGTGGGCGCGCCTCCGGGATAAATTCCTTAGGCGCTGATAATCCGGATACTTCTATCCACGATGCGACGATACCTCCTGATGGGTCACTTTTTGCCCATCGGCGCTTACGCTCCCATATTCCTCTATTCTCAAAACCAGCATCGCTTTCCCGCGGAAGCGCTCGTCCGTCCCGTGGTCTTCGTTCTTATGCTGCTGCTTTTAGCCTGGGGAGCGATGAGTTTGCTGGTACGGGATTGCGCCAAGGCCGCTGTTTTCATCTCCGTGCAAACCCTGTTTTTTTTCAGTTACGGGTACGCCTTCGATGCATTGAAGCAATGGCATGGGGAGCGCCTGCTGGATTTCCTGGGGTGGCACATTGTTCTCTGGGTGTTCTGGTTGCTGTCTTCCGCTGCGCTGCTTTTCCTGCTGCTCCGCATGAGACGACTGCCTGGGAGAGCCCATGTCTTTTTTCACTGCCTCGCTTTGGTGCTTTTGAGCCTGCCGATACTGGCCATAGCGCGGTTTCACCTCACGGAGCGGACTTGGGAATCCACGGGAAAAGTCGATGCGTTTGGGGAAAATTGGATCAATTCGCTCAACGCCCGGGTGCCGGATGAATTGCCGGACATTTACCATATCGTACTGGACGCGCACACGCGCCTGGATGTACTGCGGGACGTATACGGTTATGATGCCGGCGACTTGGAACGTTTCCTTGAGGAGGAGGGCTTCCACATTGCGGACAAGAGCTATTCGAATTACAACAGAACTTACCCGTCGCTCACGTCCATGCTCAACTTTGAGTATGTCCAGACCCTCGTTCCGGATTTGCGGGAAAATTCAATTGATTGGAACTTGTTGAACGAACACAAGGGAAATCCCCGCATCGTACGCATATTCAAGGAACTCGGGTACCGCTATGTCGTGCTGCAAAATGGTTGGGAAAAGGAAGAAGGGGAGTATGCCGACACTTTCATCGGACCCCAGCATTCCCTAAGGGGGATTTACGTTAACGAATTCGACAATGGGGTCCTCGCCATGACGCCCATCCCTTTTGTCTTCCGCCGTTTCAGTCCGGGGCTGATGCATTTCTCGGCTTTCGACCGGGAAAGGATTGTGTGGTCCTTGCAATATATGACAAAAATCCATATCGAAAAGGGTCCCAAATTCGTGTTCGCCCATCTCATGTCGCCGCATAGGCCGATACTGTTCGGGCCGAACGGAGAGACGATCGAGAATTTCCCCGACCTTGAGCAATTGCGCATGTCCGATCCGGAAAAGGCGGCCGAAGGGGTCCGGGGCCAGACCCAATACTTGCATACTCACCTAAGGAAGATCGTGGGCTCCTTGAAAGAACATTCCGGGGGTCGGGCCATTATCCTCATCAATTCCGATCACGGGGAAGCCCTGGCGCCTTATGATGACGAGATAAACCATGTCTGGCAACAAAATGCCAATCTTCTCGCGCTTTACCTCCCTCCGGAAATGGACCGGAGTCAGCTTGAAGATGAACAATCCCTGGTGAACACGTACCGGATAATCTTGAATGCCGCATTCGGCACTGAACTGCCCCTGTTGGAAGATCGGATATTCTATTCCTCCGGTAATTATCGGTTCCGGTTTCGGGATTATACCGACTCCTTGCGCGCCCAGGGCTTTTTTTAAATTGGCAATCACGCTTCCTCCCACTCACTTTCCCCGGTGGGGCAGGGGATGGACAGCAAGCCAGCCATCGGGTTGCCTGACAGTACGGAGTAAGGGTTCGGAATTGAGGAAGATCAACCGGCAATTTTTAGGGATTTATTGAGATAAGGCATATATTCCTTATCGGAACCCAGAATATGCCGCATCAACCAAACCTTGAGGAAACTCGTCAACTTGCCCGCGACTTCATAACTTTGTTCTTGGAGATATTTTTTCTCCAGTGATTCCAAAATTTTCAATAACTCCTGATGGCTGCGCTTGTGGACGGAAAATCTCGGATAGCCGGAGCGATACATAAGCTCTTCCTCGTCTCGGAAATGTTTGCCGGTAAAGGCCGTGAGCCGCTGCAAAAATATTTTCGCCTGCAAGGTTTGCCCGGTTTGGTGGTAGGAATAAAATTCATTCATGAGGTGGATTAATATCCGGTGCTGTTCGTCCAAACCTTCATTGTTAACGGAATAATTCGGAGTCCAAACGAACTTTTTCATGTTGTCTCCCACATACCTTGATTATCCGGGGGGCGGGGGATAAGCGCCAGTCTCTTTAACCTAGGTGCCAAGATGGCAATAAAAGGGCATTGGCAGCATCCTATTGGAAAAGCGAATACCCGGTCATGTCTGCTTCGATTTTACCCATAGCTTGGCGCCGCTTTGGGCAATCTACCCTCCAATTCCAAAAAAAATATTAGAATTGGCTGGGAGGTTGGCATGGCTCTTAATATTGAAAGTATCTGGAACGACTACAGAACGAAAGTATTCCATTTCGTTAAACGCCGCGTCAGCGATCCCGGTGAAGCAGAAGACATAACCCAGGATGTTTTTGTAAAAATATTCCAGAAAATTGAATCGCTTCAAACAGAGGACAAATTACAGAGTTGGCTATTTCAAATTACCCGGAACGCAATCATCGATTATTACCGCTCCAAAAAACCGACATCTGAGCTTCCGGAATTACCTCAGGCCGATGAAGATTCCGTAGCGAAAACCTTAATAGAACTATCGGAATGCCTTCAGCCGATGATAGCCAGGCTTCCCCAACACTATCAAGAGTCGATTATCCTGTCGGAGATAGAAGGTAAAACCCACCGGGATATTTCCGAAACTCTGGGTATTTCGCAGTCCGGATCGAAATCAAGAGTTCAGCGAGGACGGGTAATGATAAAGGAAATGCTGATGGAATGCTGTCAGCTTGAATTCGATAAAAAAGGTCGATTATCCGACTTCGAAAAAAAGGACGAAGCTTGCGAGGGTTGCGGATAACCGACTTTGCGTCCTTTTCCGGTTTTCTCCGTCTATAGGGGTGAGTGTACTTGATAACACCTTTACAGGAGAAAATTCCCATGACTGTTTTAAATAAAGATGAAATCCGCAGTTTGGTACGGGAAAGCTACGGGAAGGTCGCGACATCGAATAGTCCGGGCTGCGGATGCTCCGGCGACGGCTGCTGCGGCACATCCAAGTCCGAAACGGCAGAAGAGGTCTCGCTGGCGCTAGGCTATTCCGGTGATGAGGTCAACGCCGTCCCCAAAGGCGCAAATATGGGTTTGGGGTGTGGCAACCCCCAGTCCATTGCGAGCCTGAAAACCGGCGAGGTCGTACTGGATCTCGGAAGCGGCGGAGGGTTCGATGCTTTTTTAGCCGCGCGCCAAGTGGGGGATTCCGGAAGCGTTATCGGAGTCGACATGACCTCTGAAATGATCTCCAAAGCGAGAGCGGGTGCGGAAAAAGGAGGTTACCGAAACGTTGAATTCCGTCAGGGTTTAATTGAAAATCTTCCCGTTGCCAGTGATTCGGTGGACGTCATTATTTCAAATTGCGTCATTAACCTTTCCCCGGACAAGCCGCGCGTATTTTCAGAAGCATTCCGGGTTTTAAAACCAGGCGGCCGGTTGGCGGTTTCGGATATTGTGGCTTTCGCGCCGCTTCCGGAAGCAGTAAAATCAAATATGGAACACTTTACGGGTTGCTTTGCCGGGGCTTCCATGATTTCCCAGGTTGAAGATATGCTGCGAAACGCAGGATTTGAACGCATAAGGGTATCGCCGGTAGATAAGAGCAAGACCTTTATGGGTGATTGGGTTCCCGGTATGAACATTACCGATTTTGCTCTATCCGCTTCGATTGAAGCAGTAAAGCCTTTCCGAGGTGGAACTGCCAAATCGTCGCCGGAATCGGCGGAGAAGAAAGCAGCAGCTACGGCATCTGGCTGTTGCGGAGGACCCGCCGCCAAAGGGGTTGATGCTTGCTGTGTTTTGGATGCACAGGAAAAAGCCAAGGGGAACTCCGGTTGTGGCTGTAACGATCCCGCAGGACGGGCGTGACAAAAAGCGGGCGAAAGCGTGCCGACGGACTGTCGGTTCGCAGCCGGCTACTTCGAAATGGATTTGACTTCCAGCAGGCTCCTCAGCTTTTCCAATAATACCGGCGGAGAAAAGGGCTTGTTCATAAACTCCATTTCACTGTCCAGCACGCCGTGGTGGAGAATGACGTCGTCGGTATACCCGGAAACGAAAAGCGTCTTGATTCCGGGACGCAGCTTCGCCATTTTTTCGGATAGCATCCGGCCGCCCATTTCCGGCATCACCACGTCGGTCAGGAGAAGATGGATTTCGCCGCTATATTCCCTCGCAATGCGCAGCGCGCTTTTTCCGCTTTCAGCGCGCATCACATGGTAGCCTTTGCTTTTCAATAAATATTCCAAAAACCTTCCCACGGATTCTTCGTCCTCTACCACCAGGATGGTTTTGCCGCTTAAGTGGAGCGCTTCATCGGATTTTACCTCTACAGGGGTTTCCTCGGCCAATCGGTTGGCGGCGGGGAGCAGGATGGTAAATGTCGAACCCTTGTTTGGCGCGCTCTTCACTAGAATATTTCCACCGGACTGGATTACAATCCCGTGAACCGTGGAAAGCCCCATGCCGGTTCCTTTTCCCAATTCCTTGGTAGTGAAAAAAGGCTCGAATACCTGGGATAGCGTTTGTTCGTCCATTCCAAAACCGTCATCCCGCACCGTCAAGGTGACGTAGTCTCCGGGTTCGGTGTCCGGATAAAGCAAGGCATTTGCCTTACCTACTGACAAGGTTCCCGTTTCAATCCAGATTCTACCGCCACCGGGCATGGCATCGCGAGCGTTGAGGGTCAAGTTGAGTATGACCTGCTCCATTTGAGTGGGGTCGGCCTTAACGCCTGGGAGGTCCGTAGGCAAGTTGAATTTCAACGCGATATCCTCACCGATGAGTCGCTGGAGCATGTTTCCGACATTGTTCACCAGGCGGCTGAGATCCAGAACTTGAAAGGCCATTATCTGTTGGCGGCTGTAAGCCAACAGTTGTTTGGTCAAGGAGGCTGCGCGCGTTCCGGATTTCTGGATTTCCTCCAGTCCCATGCGGAGGGCTTCGCGGTCATCCAATTGCTCCAATAGCAAGGCGCTAAAGCCGTTTATGGCGGTAAGCATGTTGTTGAAGTCATGCGCTATTCCACCGGCCAATTTGCCAATCGCTTCCACCTTTTGCGATTGCAGGAGTTTTTCCTTGCCTTTGCGTATCTCTTCTTCCGCCGCAATTCTGTCGCTGATGTCGATAGTGGCGCCCAACATGCGTACCGGCTTACCGTCCGTATAGGAAATTACTTTACCTCTCGAATACAGCCAGCGAAGGCCTTTTTTCGGATGCATGACACGAAATTGCACTTCGGCAAGCGGGTTTCCCTGCAAGACAGCTTCGATGCTTACTGCCAATCGCTCCCTATCCTGAGGGTGGTAAAAGGGCTCGAGGTCAAAAATGCTTCCACTGAAATTGGTGGGGTCTATCCCGTAAAAACTGTAGAATTTACTGGAGCCAACTAATTTATCGTCGGGAATGTTCCATTCCCAAACGCCGATTTTTCCCGCATCCAGGGCCAGGCGTAGGCGCTCCTCTCCGGTTTCCAGGCGTTTGAGGGTATTGCGAAGTTCATATTGATGGATTCGGGCGCGCAATGCCATTTGTATGGTGCTGATAAGGGTCAATTTCCTGAAGGGCCGTTCCAGATAGGTTACGTTACCGGAAGGAGCGAAAATGTTGAGGGTCTTCAACTGGGTTTCACTGATAACTCCGCCGCTGGTTAGAATAATGATAGGAATGTCCGACCACGGATCCTGCTGCGAAATTCGCGTAGTGAGCACCTCCAGGCCGTTAAGCAGCAAGGCCTCTTCCGCCAACAGCAAAACACTTGCACCTTTGTTCCACTCGGAGAGGAGACCGTTGAAATTCGCACATTCAACCGCGTAAAATTCGGATTTCGTTAATACCTCGCGCGCCATCTTCGCATCCCGTCCGGTGGGAGCCAGAATAAGGATGCGCTCATCCACGGGATTCAGGGGCTTTCCATTGGCATACAGCATCAGATAACATCCGACATCGAATTCACGTCATTGGTGAAACTCGGTAGACCCTTCATTATTCCTTGAAAACTATGCAGCGGGTTGCCTATTTTCAGGCCCCCATCGATTATGCTCAATTCGCGAATGGTATTTTCATGTGGACCGCCTCGTTTTTTGATGACGGATACGGCTTTTTTGATGGCGCCGCCATATTCAAAATAGCGAAGGAGAACCACCGTATCGGCAAGGTAGGTCAAATCCGCCGGTACTTTCATTTCGCCCAAAAGCCCATGCTGGGCCATGACCAGAATGGTCGCTACGCCTTGTTGGCTCAAATAAGAAAGCAGTTCATGCAATTGCAGGATAAGAAATTTTTCCTGGGGCATGGCGTTTTGGTAGCCGTTAATACTATCGATGACCACTACGCGTACATCTTCAATCTTTACGGCTTGCCGAAGATTATGGGCCATTTGCCC
>JBGTHM010000118.1:0-40216 GCA_041746255.1 Fibrobacteria bacterium
CCAAAATCCGTACCCAAAGTGACCGGCAATGAGTAACTTCTAATCGGTTGAAATCCGGTCCATGGTGACCGGCTATGACAAGGGTGGCTGTCGGTCACTTTGAACCGGATCGCCCGGTCACTTTCACCGGATTCTGCAAAAGCAACTGTTCCATGCTGGAAGCCATTGATATTTGCCAGGAGGTTACCGGAAAAGAGATGAAATTCAGCTATTCTGAAAACAATCGAAGTGGCGACCATATCTGGTATATCAGCGACCTTTCCAAATTCAAGCATCGCTACCCCACTTGGTCCCTTCGTTACGACGTCACCCAGATACTGCGGGAAATTTTCCATTTTAACGAGGAGAGGTGGATCAACGCCAAATGATTTAAAGAGCCATGTTTTCTAAAAAACTACCATCCTCTCCCCGCTAAAACCTCCATCGCGGGCTTATGCGGATTATCAGGGCGCGGCGGGAGCATGCATTTGTAAAATTCGAGCCGCCTCGCCGCGATTGGGATTCGCTTCCAGCAATGCGCGCAACAGTATCGGGCCCTCCGGTTTCTCCGCAGCCATGAAGGCAATGCCCAGCTTTATCAAGATATCGTATGGATAATCAAATTCACTAGCCAAGGCGGTGCTTTGCAAGAGCATTACGATGGAGGAATTCAAATCTTCCTCTAATTCCGCCTTAATTGATGCCTTTAAAAACAGGTCCCTCGCCTGATTCATCCGCCTGGTTCGCGTCAGATAGGCTTCCTTTTTTTCCGGATCCATTTTGACTTCAGGATACATCTGCTTTCCGTAGGCAGCGAAATCCTTCATTAATTCGTCCAGGTTTCTAACTCCCCATCTATCAATCTTTTCATAATTGGCTTTCGGAGCCTCCCAGGTAACGACGGGTAAGTTATCCGTGTTGAGTGGACCTTCGCCTGCCCATTTTTCCAACGTTTTGGGACCGGCCAAAAAATGGGCTAGGAAAACCGTTTCTTTGCCGAATAGGCTGGCGGGTTCCAGCATTTCCCGGAGGTGCTCCTCTTTTAATCGACTTGCGAGTCTTTCATGATCCAGCGTCAACGGTTGTAGACTGCCTATCAAGCCGATAATAGGCGTAATGACATTATAGTTCGCCAATGTCAGCGTAGTATTGGGAAATACTTGCAAAAAGGTACGTGTGATGATTTTTAAAGTTTTCAAATCCAGTTGATACAGAGGTAACCATTGGCAAAATAGTCCTGAAGCTTCACCTGTAAGAGTCGACCTCGACTGCAGTAGATTTTTTATCGCTTGAAAATGTTCGGAAGTATAGAGGGAGGCCGCTCCGTCCCGGGAGGGATGATAAATATCGGCGATGATGACATCGTAAACCGGAAGGCTGGTCTTGACGAACCTTCTAGCATCTCCCTGGATGACGTTTAGTTTCGGTTGTTGCGACAGCTGGTAATTAACCTCGTCAAAATAAGGCAAGAATTTGATGGCTTCGGGAACCAGTTCCACGCCATCAGCTTCCAAATGAGGGAAAACACTCGCCGCGCCCATGGTGACTCCCGGACCCAAACCCAAGAACAAAACTTTTTCGGGTTTAGGGTGCATTAAAATAGGAAGCGCCGCCATGTTACGCGATGAAACGGCGCCATCGGTGCCTCCCATAATAAATTGATTGTTTACTTTGAGGTACAAATGGTTTTCGCTATCGGAGACTACGGCGACGGAAGCAAGAATTCCCTCCTGGTAATCAACGATACGGCCACCCGGTAAGGCAGTCACCAGTTTCAAGTTCAAAGGCGCGGTAACAAGGAATAGGGGTACCAATCCGACGGCATAGCCAATGCGGATGGATTTCAGCTTCGGGATTAACAGCAAATAACCTATCGAAACGATCAAAACGGAGACCTTTAAGCCCACGAAAGGAATTAGGATGATTCCAAATAGAGGAGAGGCGACGAATCCGCCCAAGGTATTGACGGAAAATGCCTCTCCGATTCCGCCTTTTTCGTGTCGGGCTGCTTGGGCGAGCAGCGAAAAAATCATTCCCATTACCAGCGTAGGTAAAATGAAAACTATTCCTGCCAGGAATATTTCAGAAAAAAGTGCGCCGCTAAAGGATCGGCCCCAAACCGCTGTTCCCATGCCATAAATGGAATGCGCTTGTGAGAGGCCGATTATTCCCAAGAGGCAGAAACCCGAGAGAGCCAGTAACAGATTCGTCAATAACGCTTGCGAATCCTTATGTTGATTCAAAAATTTATGGTATAACCCCGCACCTATGGAAGTACCCAATAAATAAATAAACAAGGCGGAGGCGAAGGTATAGATGGTATTTTCGAGTACTTGAACCAATGCCCTGATCACAATTACTTCATACGCGATTCCCAGAACACCCGTGCAGAAAAGCGTAGCGTAAATCCTGCTTTTGGCGAATCCGGATGGAGGCGTAATGAAGGGAGACGGTTGCTTTCTCTTTTTTGAGGCCGCCTTGTCGTTATTCGCAACAAGAAGCTTTGTTGCCGTTTTTTCTTCAGTATCCGGTACGGGTAACCCCCGTGCCATCGTCAGAAAAACGATAAGGCCGCTTACCACGTCAGCCACCGCCATGAGGTAAATGCTGTTCTGAAAACCCAAACGGGGCAACATGAGATGAATGGAAATCATGATTCCCAAGGCAGCGCCCAGAGTATTCACCGCATATAGGCCGGGCAAGGCCTTCTGATGGTGCTGTCGCCTTTGGGCCATTAATCTCTCAATTGCCGGCAAGGTCGCCCCCATTGAGGAAGTCGCTGGTAAAAGCAGAAACATGGGAACGAGAAAGGCCATGACCCAAAGGAGAAACGGTGACGGGGTTGGGCCTAATATGGAGTTGATAAAATCAATTGCGATTGGAATCAGGGGTATTGTGACTAACGACCAAATGCCCGCCGCTACCACAAAGCAGGAATACCAATAACCCGGATTTTTGGAAATGGATACCGGGCGATCCCAGACCCAGGCGCCGAGAGCCAATCCCGCGAAAAAGGCTCCGATAACCGCTAACAGGGCCGGAATTTCGTGGCCCAAGCCCAATGCGAAAACCCGGGTCCACACAACTTGGTAACCCAGACCGGCAAATCCCGATAAAAAGAAAGCGGAATAAATCAGTTTTTCGGCGTGGGGGCGCAATTATCCGTCCTGAGTTGAGGGTAAATTGTTGCTGTGGTTTCGACGGAGAAAGGTACCTGCTTCATCAAGCAATCAACGGATTTATTGAGCAAACAGAAAGTAATCTATTCCAAAAAGTAATAAATGGATTGAGCCGAAATATCCTTCCTTTTAGTGCGTGACATAATCGGGGGCCTCCTTACTGGCCTCACCTCCAATTTACAGATCAACATCGCCCACCGTCCCAATGGGGTTGGCCCAAAATCCGGTATTTGTTTCCATCCGGAAACAAATAAACCCGAGATCCATAGGCGAAAAATGTCCTTCCGGATCATATTAACAGCGGATGATAACGTTGTTCGATATCGAACTGGGAAGAATGGGACAAAGGGTTACAAGCCGTGTAAATACGGGGCGAAGCTCGTGTAAGGTAGGCCTCGGGTGGTTATGAATATGTGGACTATGCTATTTGTATTTGCTTTCGGGATGCTGAAGGAATTTAACACTTCGTCCGCGCGGATTTTTATGCAGGTTGTTAATATCAAATTTTCAGTCCTACTGTTTTTCATTACCTTCATGGCCTGCAGGCCGGGTTTCGGGGAGGAGTTCTTCACTCAAATCGGCGAAGACCCAACTTGGGAAACGATTATGAAGGATAAATTAATCCCCATAGGGTCCAATTCCACGGCTGGAATCAAGGGTTCAAAAATTGATGTCAAGAATGAAATATTTCATAAACTCACCTATGGGAAATATGACTTCACCCAGGATATCCGAATCCATACCGTGGGTAACAGCCAAATACAACGTCCTGACTTTGAGAAATGGTCCCGCTGGTATCAGGAGGACGGCAACACCCAGGTTTTCAGAATGCACAAGGGAGAACGCAACGTGCGGGGCACCCGGGCTGGGACGCCTGCAGGGCGCGTGGAAGCGTTCGGAAACCATACCTGGGGTAAGGGCGCTTGGCAGGAATGGGTGGGTACTTACACCATTGTAAAACCCGAGGGTTGCGTAGGGCCGCATTATTGCAGCATTTTGCAAGTGAAAGACCCCGTGCAACAATGGGCCATCATGATCCGTTTGAAGGATAACGGGGATATTGTGATTTCCAACGATAAAAAAGAAAGCCCCATGAAACCCATCGCTTCCAACATGAAGGGAAAACATTTCGACCTGCGGGTAAGGGACAACGGCCATAACTACCAGGTTTTTTTCAACGAGAAACTCGTGAACGAGGGTAGTTTTTCCCGCAGCTCGAAGACTGCGTTTCGTTGGGGGCTTTACCTGGGCAGGAGCCTCCCCACCGCTGAGGCCATGATTTTCGTTACCGGAGCCACCATTAATCCCCAAAGTAACGCCAAACCCCTTTCGATTGCACACCCGACTTACCAAGTCCGCCCTGGATTGCAATCGACTTCGCGTGGCATGGTTTTGAATTCCCATCGCTATCCCGCGGAAATCGCCATTTTCGACATGCAGGGTGGCTTGGTCTGGCAACGGCAGGTGATGCAGCCCCAGGAGATGGCTGCAATTGGACTGCCATCGGGAGGATATATTGCGGAGATTAAAACGCCGGATGCCCGTCATCGGTTTCCAGTGCCATCCCTATGGTAACTTCTATTCTATAGATTGTTCCTGTTTCTAGATTAAAAGCGTCGTCCCTCAAAATGGAGTGCCATGCCGTATCTACTTTTCTTTCTCTCACTTTGTTTTATCTCCATCCCCGCACATAGTCTAAAAACCCGCCTCATCATCCTGGCCGATATGGGTAACGAGCCTGATGAGGAGCAGCAGATGATGCATATGCTCATGTATGCCAATATGTTTGATTTGGAGGGATTGATTGCCGTTTCCGGCCAGCATCTTCAGGCGGGAAAGTCCGGAAGAAAGGGAAGTTTGCATCCCGATCTTTTCCTGAAATTAATCGACGGATACGCTAAAGTTCATGACAATTTGAAAACCCATGCGGATGGATGGCCCGATCCGGAGTATTTGCGGAGTATCGTTAAACCGGGAACCCTGGAGTTCGGCATTAACGGGGTGGGAAAGGGTCGCTCTACCCCCGGTTCCGACCTTATCAAGGCGGCTATCTTAAAGGAAGACTCCCGTAAGCTTTATATTGTGGGCAATGCCGGCACGAATTCGCTGGCTCAGGCCTTGGTCGATTTGCAGGAAACGCGCACAGCCACACAGATGGGTGTTCTGTGCCGGAAAATCATCGTATTCGAGAACGGCGCCCAGGACAATGCAGGCGCGTGGATTATGGGTAAGTATCCCGAGATTGCCTGGCACCGAAGTAATAATCAAACTTACAGCTATGGGGGCCCGGGCAAGGGAGTCGAAGTGGAGGGCCCCTACGTATGGGAACCGTATGCGAGAACCGCCATTGGCCAGCATGCCTGGGCTGATGAACACATTGTAAAAAACCATGGGGCCCTGGGCGCACTCTATCCCAGCCGTTTGAATAATCCCGATAAATACATCGAGGGTGGCGGCACCATTCCCTGGACCAATCTCGCGACCCCCGGTCTTTCCCATCCGGAGCATTTATACTGGGGTGGTTGGAGCGGCCGGTTTTCTAGGATTCGCCAGAAAAATGTTTACTCCAAATACGCCAACATCAAGCAGGATGAACAGAAATATCCGGATTTCTTTATGTTCCAATCCGATTCGGAACGGGAAACCTGGACCGATCCGATACATAAGGACGTCTTCGAAAGTTTTAATGTGCCGGTATGGCGCTTCCGCAGGGCCATGTGGAATGATTTCCGTGCCCGGATGGACTGGTGCGTGAAACCTTTCGGCCAAGCCAACCATAATCCCGTGGCGGCCGTCAATGGCGATACCACGAATACGATACTGCATATGCAAGCCATGCCGGGCGCGGAGATGAGCTTCGACGCCTCCGCTTCCACCGATCCGGATGGTGATAAACTCGCCTTCGATTGGTGGATATATCCTGAAGCCGGCACCTATAAAAATTCGATCCCTGTTTCACAACCCAAGAACCCCTCTACCGCAATAACGATTCCCAAGGACGCACTCGGCAAGGAAATCCATCTCATTCTGGAAGTTCGGGATGAAAGCCCCATCATTCCCATGTATGCTTATCGACGCATTGTCATCAATGTTGTGGAAAAGGTTACGGATATAAACCGGAAAGCCCCGCAAGCCGGCTCGAGACTGCTCACTTCTTTCCCTCACGGCGGGGTACAGACCTTCAAAAACTTTGGAGAACACCTCATTTCCGTCTCCTTGCACGGCTTATCGGGAAAAACAGAGTTGGATTTTTCATTAAGCGCGGGTCAAATCCAATCGACCAATCTTCCCAGCGGGGTGTATGCCATATCGGTTTCCGACGCATCACAGCGAAGGAATTGGACCATCGCCATTCCCTGACGGGATTATCATTCGACCGGTGAAGTTTCCGGTCTAAATGCCAATCAATTTTTCCGTCGTTTCGAATCCATTGGCATGGCGACGGTGGATGAAGTACAGCTTATTGCTGACCAGATGTAAACCCACCTCCGTATTCCCTGCGGAATAAGACCCCAGGATTTTGCCTTGCGCGGTAAACACCGTCATGCTGACCCATTCGCTCTGAGCGGGGATGCTAAGCTTCCCGTCCCTTAAGCTGTAATGGAAGTCAGGTCCATGAGTCGAACCTGCACCTGCCTGCCTTCGGATTGGCAAGGAAACCATTTTTTTACTGGGGCAATCGACCCACACTTTGAAATCGTCAAAGAAAATATACTGATCCTTTTTGGGCGCAAATGAGGACACGGAACTACCTCCGACATAGTTGGTCCAATAGGCGAAACGAATGGTTGCATCGGCTTCGGTAATTAATTTGATGTTGTTACGCTCGAGTACCAGGTTATCATCCACATAAATCCGCATTTTGCTGTTTTTCTGGTTGGCCTGCCCCAGTTCCAATTCCTGACGGATGGTATACCAGACATCCGATTTCAGCTCCAGCTTATTCGCAGGTTTCTGAGGATCCATCCAATACCAGTTTCCTCCACATCTGGACGTATTCTCCGGCCAGTAGGGATAGGCAATCATGGTCCCGTCCTGATGCCACATGAGGCGCGTGGAAAAGTTTTTTTGCTGATTCTGATGATCGGTGCAACCGGCCACGCATTGTCCGCCTCCGCAGAGGCCCGGCAGCTTACCTCCCTTAGTCCATTCAAACCCTTTCTCGAATTTGACGCGGTATTCCATAATCGTTGCTTTTGAGGGTTTGATAGGATTGATCCAAGTGAATCCCGATGCCCAGCCCAAGATTTGTCCCTTGGGAAAAAATGCCCTTAATACCCCTTCCCCCACTTTCGTCGTCTTCTTGCTGGTACAATTATTTTCGTTCGCCTTATCGCCTCCTTCGAGGCATTTCACGAGCCCGGTGGATGGCCCGAAATCCTTTTCCATCATGGATTTGGAATAATTTTGCCAATCTCCGGAATATGCATTGAAATTCTGGTTTTGCACAAGTTCACAGGATTGCGAAAATGCGATGCGAGGCGCCAAGATTACCAGTGTAAGAATAGCAAGAGAGATGCTTCGAAAAACCATGGGACCTCCTCGCATCTCGACGATGCCTATAGGTAATATTGCGCAGGCCCTGGTTTTTAACCTTAATTAACATGAAAAAATGTTCCTCAAAGGAAACAAATCTCGGCATGAACGATACACAAATTCAAAAGTTCAAAGCATGGATCACCCCATTTTTGGCCTTCCGTTCGGCAGGCTTTGCAACGGGTGATTTTAAAAAAACGCGTATCCCCTCGCAGAGTTATATTTGCCGTCGCCTCTCCCCCTTCCAAAGGAGCCAGCTATGCATCAATACCTGAATCGGCTCATCCGAGCCATAAAGTTGGAGCCCGCCCTTTTTGAGGAGGTCGAGGCCGACACCAAGGCCCTACCCCAGGCCTTAGCCACCGTGGTGCTTTCCAGCATCGCCGCGGGCTTCGCGGTTTCAATTGGCGGTGGCTTAACCGGTTGGTTCGTGAATGTCATCGGAGCCCTGTTAAGCTGGTTCGTGTGGGCTTTTCTCACCTATTGGATCGGAACCAAGCTCATGCCCGAACCCACCACGAAATCGGACCTGGGCGAATTGCTTCGCTGTACCGGATTTTCCGCGGCTCCGGGGATTTTTCAAGTGGTGGGAATTATTCCCGGCTTGGGCACAATTGCCCGCATCGTCGCCAGCCTCTGGATGCTCATCGCCTTCGTCATCGCCGTTCGCCAGGCGCTCGATTATACCAGTACCTGGCGCGCCGTCGGAGTATGCCTGGTAGGCTGGTCATTGATGGTGTTGGTGAATAT
This sequence comes from Fibrobacteria bacterium, assembly GCA_041746255.1. Classification (GTDB taxonomy): domain Bacteria; phylum Fibrobacterota; class Fibrobacteria; order UBA11236; family UBA11236; genus JBGTHM01. Next base: position 8,445 of record JBGTHM010000118.1, read on the forward strand.
CCTGGTTTTCTTCTTCACCTTCGGGCAGTTTACGCTATAAGTGGTCGCCGGGAGTCGTGCCCGGGTCTCCGATTTCTTTGAGCAAGGATTCCACGGCATCGTCTTTGCCCAGAAAAACCAGGCGCTCCGCCATTTCATTGAGTCCCAACCGCAAAGCGTGGAAGCTTTCCCCCAGGTTCGACAGCAATTCTCCCATTTGATATTGCTCGGCCCAATAGCCATCCCCCGCCGCCCGATATTGGGCGCTACCGAGCTCTTCGTAAAAACTCAAGGGGGGAGCCGCCCTACGCTCGACGCGGTACTCCACGTTACGGTGGAATAAACCGCAACGGAACAGGGCGTAATTCCCAATATGTGCCTGCATGGCAAAGCGGTCTCGACCGGCCAAACGCTCCACCGTAGCCAACATTTCAAAAAGATATTCCTGTGGCGTGTTTCGTTCTCCCGGAACCTTTTGGCGCATCTGATCCGCCAAAAGATACTCCGCCAACAAAGAGGCGACATAGTCGGCCAGGTTACGGTCGACAAGTCCACTCTTGACGAAAACGTGACGAACCAAAATGTAGAAGTAGAATTGCACGGATACTTGCAGGCATCGCCGTATTTCCAGCATGGCCTGCACCAGCTCCACTTTATCCAGCAGGGCATCCCGCATCTCCTCGTCCTGCAGAATGCGGAACAAACCGGTCGCAGGCTTATCTTCCGGATTTAACACGGAAACCACAAACCCATAATCCGAGAGGGTGAATTGGCTGCGGCAATTGGCGCGAATAACCTTCATAAGGGCAAACCTCTCCTTATTTATCGTCCAAATTGGGGGAAAAATCAAGTATTCCCGAAAATGGGCTAGGAAAAGGGCCAAATTAGGCGAAAAAGGCGACTTCTTAGTTTGCTAACCGGGGGGCACAGTTCGCCTGGACGCGATTTTTTGGGGTAGTATTTGCAAATGGGACCGCAAGTTCCGGTTCAATCGGGGCTCTAACGACTTATCCAAATCAACCCCACGCATTTCCTCCTTATATCTCACCACCCACTCCGGACGCCCTGATACCACGTTCCAAAGCACAAGGTGGAAGCTGTAGGAAAGGTTTCCCACATGCCGATTGCGGCTCTTGGGCTTTACATGCGCCTCTACCTGCATGGGTAACATCAAGTGGGACGCCCCGAGAAGGGCCCCTAAAGCCCTAAGCTTGGCTGCAGCCGAATCGGGGACCTTTCCCCCTTCGGGTAGGTAATGCCAAGGTTGCGCGTATCCAGCGAACCATTCCTGGAAGGGAAGCTGCAAACCGTCGAGGAAGGGCATCAACTCGAATTCCTGGGTTTCCAAAGCTTCGTGGTGGGGTGCAATAAGTGTGGCTTTGGGAACCAGCGCCGAACCGCTGAACAGAGTATCGACCATATTCACCAAATAGTTTTCTAAAAAAAACTCGAACCCATTGGGTGAGAGTCGATGGCAAGAATCGCAAGGAATGGTTTCACTGTAACTCTTCATATGAAAAGGCATTACAGCAATTTGAAACTGTTCTGCCTGAGCTGAAACCGGTCTCGCCTTGGCGACTGGGATTCCCGTCACCAACAATTGTTTATCGCCGAATATTACGGTGTGAATACTGACATCCGCCGCGCGGCTTTCCGTGTACGCACCCCATCCCAAACCCAGAATAATTAAGGAGATTTTTCGCATCGACACCTTCTTGTGAATCCTTACAGGAAAGTATCAAATGGAATCCACCTCGGCACGTCAACCCGACAAACCATCCCGGGGTCTGCCGCAAATCAACCCGTGGCCATTAAATTAAGCGGCTGGATTTCCGGTGCGGGCGGGTTACGAAATGCCCGGAGGCTACGGTTGAGGCGCTGGAAAATAGCGAAGGCCTCGCCCTTGGTCGACATTTTCTGGTAAAAGAGCTTCCGCACCTCATCCAGCGGCAGGTAGCCTTTTTTAACGGCATAGAAGGCTTTGTTTCCCAGGATATACCCCAGCTGCGTGCTTAGCCTACGCGAAGTCGCCTCGTCCAGAAAACAAGCCCTGAACTTGCGCCGATAGGCGGCCTCATCCTGTACGGTACGGTCCAGGTGCAGATGCTGAAGCATGAGCCGGGCCACATCCGTGGTTTCGCGGTCTCCGTCCCCCCGAAAGCCCTGGCGAACTTGCCCGAGGTATTGCCGCAAAGCCGATTCGGTCGGCGCTTTGCGCTTTTCGTTGATGAGTTTGGAACCGAAAAAGCCCAGCATTTCCACGATTAGGTTGGCGTAAAAGGCGTCGAAGCCATGCGCTTGCGGACCCGTTCTTCCCCGCAAAACGCAGTTCATAAAGTGCGCCGCCTCCTCAGCCGCCATATCGAGATTGGAATGCGGTAAGTAAATGAGATAGGACACTTCTACCCCGACCTGATATTCCAGCAAAAAGGCTTCATCGCGTTTGATTTTATCCTTGATGCGCCCCCAACTCCCCTTGAGCTCAGGCGAACTCTGCACCACGTCGGATAAGTTCAATTGCCGGGAGGAATAGACACTCAATTGATGGAGTGATTCCATGGGGAAATTAAATCGCATTAAACTATCGAGGTCGCGTACGATGTTTTGCACATTGCGGAGATAATTCTCGCCGGATAACTCGGCCCAGCCCCCTTTTACGGGCGGAGGCCCTTCTTCCGAACATTCCAACCAATGCAGGTAGGATTGCAATTTGTCGGCCGGCACGGTATTCATCAAACAATAACTGTCGCCGGAAATTTGTAATACTCCCGCCTCTTCCAGTCCCGCTTCGGCCAGCTTCCAATACAGGTATTCCGAATTCTGGTAAATGATGAGGCGTTTGGGATTCAGTCCCAGTGGCTGCAAGCGGGCCTGGACTTCGCGTGGAAGGTGCCGGGGGCAAATGTGAAAGTCCCCATCCACGACATAAAGCAGCGCCCCGGGGTTGCGAATCAGGGCTTTTCCAATAATCTGGGCGGAATAAATATCCCGCTCGGCCAGCATACGCCCATCGTCTTCCATTTGGGAATTAATGCCTAACACCCGGATCCGATGCTTTCGGCAAAATTGCAGGATATCGCGCCAGGGATTCCAGTTATAACTCCATTTGCGGGCATAATCGATTTTTTTCAGGAAGGCCTTCTCCTCCAGGCTTCCGTCTAAATACTGATCCACGAAACGCTGATCCGCCCCGTGGAAGAGCTCCAGGCAAAGCACCACCTCGCGCTTTTCGACAATCTCCTGCAATACCGCGAGCACGGACCGTTGCGATTGCCACAGGGTATGGTAATCGCCGTGATAGACAATGTCGCTGCCGAGAATGCGCTTAATCAAATCGGACTTGTTCGAAACTCCCTCATAACGACGTAAGGCACGGGTATATTCGGCCCCATAGGCTTTCAATTCGGGACTGGTGACCAGGCTTTGCCGGACCAGATTGGCGCTTTTGCGGTAATTTTTTTTCTGAATCGCTATGATTTGGCGGCGTAGCAAGGAAACCGCTCGAGAAGGTTTCTTCTCTCCGGAACTGGCAAAGCTATTTGCCCCAATGGGCATGCGAATGGTCTTTTTCATGGCCGGGCGTTCCACCGGGAAGCAATCCCCTCCTTGCTATATATATATTACCGCCCTGGCAGAGAAAGCTTGCAAGCATCTCGATTTGCCTGAAATCCAGGAGGAGGCTAAATTTGCGGAATTTTAAGGAGAATCGCGACAATGGGCTTTAAATGTGGAATCGTCGGATTACCCAATGTCGGAAAATCCACCATTTTCAACGCATTGACCAATGCCGGCGCCGAGGCCGCCAATTTCCCGTTTTGCACCAAGGAACCCAATGTGGGAATGGTTGCCGTGCCCGATCCGCGCATGCAAGCCCTGGTGAAGGTGCATAAGCCGAAAAAGGAAACTCCCGCCGTCATGCAATTCGTGGATATAGCGGGACTGGTGCAAGGGGCCTCTCAGGGAGAAGGCCTGGGTAATCAATTCTTGTCGCATATTCGGGAAACAGACGCCATTATGCATGTGGTCCGTTGCTTCGAGAATATCGACGTAACCCATGTGGCCGGAAGCGTGGATCCGCTCCGCGATGCCGAGATCATCAATATGGAATTGGTTTTACGCGACATGGATACGGTGGAAAAAAAGCTGCAAAAGGATAGGAAAATCGCTACTTCTCTGGCCAAAGAGGCTAAAGAAGCCAAGGTTCGCGTTGTCGCCCTGGAAAAGCTTAAGGCCGCCTTCGACGAAGCCCGCGCCGGCCGATCGGCGGGCCTGACCCCCGAAGAAGAGGCCTCCATCAAAGACCTGGGACTGCTCACCTTGAAACCCATGTTCTATTGCGCCAATATCCGCGAGGATGAAATCCATTCCGGCAACCCCCTGCTCGCCAAATTACAGGAATATGGCAAGGCGCAGGGCTGCGACGTGGTGGCCATCAGCGGTAAGATTGAAAGCGAGTTGTCCGAGCTCCCTCCCGAAGAAAAGGCCGCCTTTTTGGAAGAATTGGATTTACGGGAAAGCGGACTCGACCAAGTTATTCGCAAGGGCTATGACTTGCTGGGCCTGCAAACCTATTTCACCGCCGGAGAGCAGGAGGTGCGTGCCTGGACCATTCCCAAGGAATGCAAGGCGCCCCAAGCCGCCGGAGTCATCCACAGCGACTTCGAGCGCGGATTCATCCGGGCCGAAACCCTGGCCTTCGCGGATTTCGTGAAATATGGCACCTGGCAGGCAGCCAAGGAAAAAGGCGCGGTTCGCACCGAAGGACAAGAATACCGTGTCCAGGACGGCGATATCATGCATTTCCTGTTTAATGTCTGATCTTCTGCTGAACAAGACAAAAGGACATCCGAATGGCATGAGGATGAGGTTACCACCAGGCCGAAGTTTTTTTATTTGTTTATAAGCCTTCGGGGATTCGCATATGCCGCTTTATGAGGCGGTATCTGCGCTTCGCTCCGGAAATAAGGAGGATTCGGATGGATGATGAAGACTTTTTCGAGATGACCATCGAAAATATTTCCGTAAGCAATTTAGGCTTCATTGTTTTCCTGAAAAAAGAGGGCGATGCCCGTGTCCTCCCGATATTCATCGGCGCGAACGAAGCCCACTCCATCGCCATCGCTTTCAATAACCAGGAGGCTCCCCGCCCCCTGACACATGATTTGATGAAGAATATCCTCACTGTAGTGGGCTGCGAAGTGACCAAGGTGCAAGTGACTTCCTTGGAGGAAAACACCTTTTACGGACGGATTTTTCTGGAGAAAGAAGGCATCGAGAGCTTCGACGTCGACTCCCGGCCTTCCGACGCCATCGCTTTGGCCCTACGCTATGAAATCCCCATTTTCGTACATTCCGATGTTTTCGAAAGCGCTTCGCTGCTCTTGAAAGAACAAGGGGAAGAAACGGATTCCGACTCGGAAGAATCAAGTGGAGAAACGGAGGTCGAGGAAGCGCCGCGTCGGCCGCAAACCCCCATCAACCGCATTCAAGAGCGTCTGCAAGCGGCCATCAAGGAAGAGAAATACGAAGTCGCCGCCAAACTTCGGGATGAATTGAAACGACTGCAACAGGAAAATTAGTCTCAGGCCGCAACCCATTTTAACGCTTCTGGTTCTCGAACAGTTTTTTAAAAACCTCGTCGGGATTGTCCAGCGGATTTTTGTCCGCCAATGGTGGTTGGCCGGGAGGTGACGAGTCGGGACTCGGATACCAAAGGTAGACGGCCGTACCGACTCCTGCGGCCGCGAAGACCGCTAATCCGCTCCACACTCGACCGGACGTCCAAAAAGACGATTTCTTTTCGAATAAACGGGCTTTCTCGACCTCGGATGGTTTTACGATATTCGCCCGCTCCGATTGAACTTTCGCGGCGGGCTTGGGATCGGCCATGTTGAGCTCCACTATGGTATGCAGAGCCGTTTCCATGGCAGTTACTTCCCCATCGGGCATAATCATACCCGAGGCGCCTTTGAAAAGAGAGTTGCGAATTAACACCTGTTCGGAAAAAGCCGTAAGCGGTGTTGGCGCCCCTACGATAATCGAAAATTCCATTCTCAGGCTACCGCCGGGAGCAACCTCGATTCCCGACCACATTTTCTGTCCGGGTTCATACGCCCTTTTGAATCGGTCCAAGGTATCAACCGAAGCGGAAATGTAAACCGAAGCGTCCTTATTACCCTTGAGTAACAATCGCCCTTCCACTTTAATGGTGCTGTTCAAGGAAGGGTTTTTGAAAAACAGCATAGTGTTGGGATGCACGGTGGTGACAGTCCCTTTGGGCACTACCATGGTATCGCAGGGCATGCTGAACAGCTCGCGGTGAACCCCGTCCTTAATGCCAATTTCCGCGGGAAGCCGGTTATGGCGGCCGGAGGCATCCGAGCAATCGACGGAAAGATTCAGGATATAGGCATTAAAATCCGGAACTGTGGAATTGGAAATCGGCTTTCGAGGTACACCGCCTTGCCCCGTGCCGCTTTGGGACGATTGGGCATAACCTCCGGATGCTACCGCGAGGAGGAAACATAAAGGCAGAAAAAAATTCTTCATGGCGCCACCGTCAATTTTCGTCCCTGAGAAAAACGTCCCTTAGCCGTAGAGATATCCAGGCGATAGAAATACAGTCCGGGAGACCATCCGGGATTGGTCAATTCGATTTCATGCCGACCTATGTTCAGCGAGGGTAGCGACTGGGTATGGATAATTTTTCCATGCAAATTGAAAACGCTCAAGCTGGCGGAATGAATCATGCCCAACCCCGTCGGGAAATCGAAGGCGATTCGCGTAAAGTTGCGGAAGGGATTGGGATGATTCTGCATCACCCGAAACGACTTCGGCAGCGATTGCACCAATGCCTGGGTTTCTTGATCCAAAAAGGCGGTGGTTCCGCCCAACAGGATAAATTGGTTTTCTCCTTGTATGACTTCCACATGATTCAGGTCCGTGCCTGTATAAACCTTTCCGGTTTGCAAGGAGACCAATCCATGCCGAATTCCCTCCGTTCCCTTCAGGCTATTGAGGTCTTCCATTGCGAACGATACATTTCCGGAATGCGGTGAAAATAGGGTCAGGTTTTCACGAATCGTGGCAAGTGATTTGACTTGCAATGCCATCGCGTTTCCGCCGGGGCCCACTCCCATGCGCATGGATCCGGGCAGGGCTGGAAGCCCGGGTAGCCAGCGCCCCCCGCCCGCCGTAAAAAGGCGGATGGAGGTCTCCTGAGCTTGGGAGCGAACTCGAATTCGAAGAGCCGGTGTGACCGCAGATTTTTTCCCGAGGGCCAGATGCGCGAAGGGATTGAACTCCAATTTTTCGCCGGTTTCCTGATAAACGACATATCCCTCGAAAAGTTTAAGGGAATCTCCCTCCTCAACCCGAGACCAGCTGTAGACACCAGGCTGATCAATGCCGTCGTTGGGAGTATCAACTTTCAGCCGATAGAAAAGGGGCATTCCAGAAGCATGGTCGGTTTTAACCGAAGCTAAAGGCAGAATGAACGGAAAGGGGTTGCCGATAAATTTCCAACCTGAGGATTCGGAAACCCGGGTAATGGACTCGAATTTTGATGGTGTGTTGCTTTGGGGATTGAAACGGAATTTATGCTCGCGCGTGGAGACGAAGAGAAATGCATCGCTGGGTTTGACCGTCGTCTGGGTCGCAGAGATTTTATCCAATTGACTCGTTTCACCTGAGCCCGATACCAGGGTTCGTGTGGTATAGAAAGTCGTGGTATCCTTGATTCCCTCCGGTTTTGGGGTATGGGGAGTAATTATTTCAGAAAGTTTTCCCCCGTACGGGAAAGAAATCAATCCCAGGGAGAACTGAGGGGGAGGTATAGCCTTGTCGAGCATGGTTTCCGCCTTCAGGTTAAGGCCCTCAACGCCGATAAACGGTCCCGGATTCCCGTAAAGCCTTTCCTCACTTTCAAAATAGTGGATTCGATAGGCATAGACATGGGAGGAGTCCCAAGGTAATTCGATCGGAGTTCCTATGTCCCTTATGGGAGAGAGCCGAGGCTCGGCTTCGCCGTTGGGCCCATTGGCACGTAATTCGATTCGATAGCCAACGATTGGCTGTTGCGTTGCCCCCGGAGTCAATTCGGCTGAAAATGTAAGGAGGTCTTTCGAAGCCACAACACTGTCTTTCACGAAGGTGGAAGGAGGAGCCAGTTTTTCCACGACTACGAATTTTTCCTGATTGGATTTGAGTTTCACATAAAATTGAGGGGCGAGGAAACCAAACTCCGATGATTGCATCTCCTGCCAGGTGGTTCCTGCGAGAGCGAAAACCGTGACGGAATCTGGAATAACATCGGTATTGAGTGGAATGTTGATCCGGTAATTCGGGATATCGTTAAGGTCAACCGTTTCAATGTGACGCCCCTCCAAAAAGCGGGTATTTACGGCACCGGGCAAACCAGACAGGATTTCCGAGGATAGCGGGGTCAGGCTCAGCCTTCCGGAAGTGCTGGAGGTAAAACCCTGTACCACTAACCCGTCCACAGTACGTGAGGTCACGGTTTCGCCCTGTAATATATTGTTCCAAACGGCGAATACCAATTTTCGTTCGCCGCCTTCCATGGGAACCTTGATTTGGAATTGCCCTGCGGTGTCGATCGTATGTTCGGCGAGAACGGGAGCATTATTGACCACCCAAAGGGGTTGGTGGAATTGGGTGACTGTTGAGGAAGTATCCTGATCTGGTTTGATGGTGACTGTAATGGCATCCGAGGGCTGGTTACCCTTCCAGGTTAGCTTGACTGGCCAAAGGGGTCGACCGAAAACTTCCGGTAAAGCGGTTACGGTGGCGTCCAACTGCAATTGAAATCCTGCCACAGACGAGGCGGAAACCTCTCCGCCGGAATAGGCCAGTTTCGCGCCTCCGGCCGGTACCGAAAGAATTTCGACCAACTGGGCGCGCATTTTCCTCAGGGAGGGTGAATTGCTTTTATAGGATTCGGCCTCCCGGGTAGCGCGCACAAGCTTATTGTGGGACTGAATCCACCAAAATACCTGGTTTGTGTCTAGGGCCTCCCGCTTAGGTTTTGAGCCGAAGGTCATGGTGAGGGTCGTGTCTATTTTCGCGGAAGTGATAAAGGCGAGGCGTCCATCGAGGTTACGCATTTCCGGCCGTAATTCACTTTGCCGCACAGAATCATCGAGTACCATGGTCTGGCCGGCCTCCCATACCCGTCCGAAACTCAAAATATCCGTATCAGATAATTGCAGGGTAATGGGACGGATGTTGTGGCCCCTCGAGGTATTGCCTCGAAAGGTGGGAACAAAAAACCGGGCGGAAGCGGAATCGTTGCGAAAGACCATTTTCTCGGATACCCAGTCAACCTCGGTCTGTTTATGGTATGCGGTACTGGTCGCGGACAACAACACACCCTTTTCGAAAGGGACAGCTATGGTATTGGAATCGTCCGTTTGTTTTTTAGGATTCAATGTTAATGTAGAGATGTTAAAAGAGCCTTCGATGACCCAGCCGGTATCCTTGGAAGCCAGCCGCAAATTCTTGTCATACGAAGTTTCCGAAAAGTTCGGAAAGCCCTTTTCGACATTAAGGTACCTGGGTATCTTAGCCGCCGCGAACCCTAGCACCAATGAATCATTGTCCACTCGAAATACATAGTTGGTCGAGTCGGGCATAACATTATATGCCGGAACCCTCTTGTCCGGCCCGTTGCCATGGCCCTGGAGAGTGAGTTCGGTCTCGGCCCAGTTCCACAACTCTTCGACCTTATTGAAAGCAGGAACCGTACCGTTCATGCTACCCCCGAAACGCCCTGAATCGGGATATTCAAACCCCGCCCACTCCGGAAAACGACGGTTTCCGGTAGCGGTCTGTTTGGAGAAATTACGGAAATCCCCGAAAATCAGTGGAAATCGATCCCCGCCGCCCAAAACCACAGGAGGGAATCCGAAAAGGTTATAAGTTACGCTGAAGTCGCCGGTTTCGGCGCCATCAATTATTACACGGGTGCGGTTAAAAGTATTGTTGGCAAGTGAAGTCTCCTTGCGGCCCACCAAGCCGATAAATCCTGGAAAGTGAATATTATTGTTATGCAGTGAAATATCGTCTCCGGTTAGTCGTATCACTTCGATATCGGATACTGACAAAGGGGCAACGAAATAATTCCGTTTCATTTCAATTTTGCGGATGTCTCCCCGTCGAGCTTCCCATGTTAAAATGGGCTTCGCGAATGTGGCGCCAAATACAAAGCAATCCGCTAAAACCAAGCTGGAATTACTACCCCGCTCCAAGGCCGTTCCCGTGGGAAATCCATCAATCAGCATGGCGCTTGAACCTTTTAATTCAAAAGCCAACCCTCTTAAGATGATGGTTCCCGCATGGTGTTGGAAGGAGAAGAGAGTTCCCGAAACTTCGATAACCGCCGCGCTTTCACTGTCCCGTTCAAAAATCAGGGTATCGCGAGTAAGGTTGGCCGAAAGGTGAAATTGACCTATTCCGGAATACTCCTTGAAGCGAATGTGATGAGTTTTGGGGGATTCAACCGAAAGTGGAATATTCTGCGCGATATTGTTCAGAGTATTGTTACTGGTTACATAGAAGGTATCCGCCTCCGCCACTCCAGGCAGAAGGAGAGCGAAAACCAGGAAAATGGGCAAAATCGAGAGTCGTATCCGCATTATAAGATTATCGGAGCGCGTCCTTTTTATCCGCCTATGGGCCGGAGAGGCAAGCTTCAAGGTGATTCCAGGTTAGGTAGGTAGAGAGAACCCAACCATGCAAAATGAATAATTTCTTGACTATATGCAAGGACTGACCCCAGGCAGCTAATGCACTTGGAAGGACTCCGGTTTGGACACATGGCACCCCCAAGAGGGCGGCGACCCCCGAAAGGGAGTCGCCGCATGCTGGATTAGTCCGTAAATACCCGCGCAACGGATCCTAATCGAGGGATTCAAAAGATAAGCAGAGACTTGGTAAACCCGCAAGGCACTTATTCAAAGAATTTAATGTTCCCGGTTACCTCTACAAACTCAAATAACAGTAGATTTGACAATAAATATTTTTAATATACACTACAATATTAGACATTTATTGTGCTATATTTCAATTAATGTCGGTTTAATTTCTATTTAAATTATTTTTTAACACTACAAATTAACGGGTAGGTCGCTTATGAAACTAAAATTTCTCGGGATTTTAGGATTGCTTCCGGTCATTTTCACAGCCATTCCAATTCACTCCCAGGTGAACCTGGCGCAACTTCTCACCAACACCGTTCGCCAAAATCAACCTTGGATGCAAGTGGATACCCATTTGGACTCCTTGTTGGTGAATGTGGAAATCAACCAGGGGGTGGTAACCTCCACGGTCACCTTCCAGTATACAGCCGGAAAGGGTCTCCTAAACTCTTGGGAAACACGACCCTGTGCCGACGCCAGTTGTGTTTCGGAACCGAAATGGGTTGAAACCGATAGCTTGGAAACCAGCACCTATTTTGAACTGAAACCGAACACCGTTGTTACAGAAATGTTCCTGTGGGTAGGCCAGGAAAAAGTCCGAGCCGATTTGCAGGAAAGAGGTCTGGCTTCGGCCCAATATGAATCCATCGTGCAAAGACGGCTCGACCCGGCATTGCTGGAAACCTGGGGTCATGACCAATACTCGTTACGAATTTTTCCGATTAAAACGGGTGAATCCCGCCGTCTTGAAATCCAATTCATTCAAGGTATGACCGGCAAAGCAGCCACGAGCGAGGTTGTGCTCCCGGTTTGGCATAGCTTAGGTTACCCGGGATACGTGGACCCATCCATGCCCACCCGGAAATTGGGTGCCGTGAAGGTTACCGCGCGGGCTCTGGATGGGCAAATCTACACTCTGAATTGGCCCGGATTGGGAGAAGTGCGGATTGGCGATATCCAGGTCCAGCTAAAAGCCCAAGACGTGCAAGAATTGGGTCATGGCAGGCTTTCCACGACAACCACGCTGTGCAGCGATTGTCTTAGCACCTATGGCGGCGCTGATTCGGAAGCACGGTATTTCGGAGCAATGGCGGAACTGGTCCATAAAGAATTAAAATTCGCACCCGAACCCACCGAGCGAATCGTGCTAATCGACGTGGATGGCCGCTCGGATGCAGCGAATTTGGACCATGCCCGCAAGTTGGCCTTGCTGGCCATGAAGGGATACGGTCAATCGCCTAACCGGATCAACCTCTTCTATCGTGATGCGGCAGGAAGACTGGTATCGGCTTTTCGCACCTCCGAAAGCATGACTCCGGCTAACCTTCGCCAAGCCTATACTCATGTAAAAATGGCCTATCCTTCCCCTACGGCAGCCCATGAAACTGCCATAGACCAATGGCTTAAAAGTCGTGCGTCACAATCCGCTACGGCTTTGATTCTCTTGAATGATGAAGAAACCCAATACCCCGCCTACCGGGATCCCGGTCCGGATATCGAGGCCCAGAAAAAATACAGCATGGAATACCATGAACTCGTGCAAAGTCACAATGCGAAATTAGCCCTTCGCTCCCAAAAGCTGGCCGAGCTGTTGAATAAAGAGAAGGTTACGCTTTTCGGATATTGGAGGGATTATAACATTGCCCAGACCGCGACGCTTACCGGTGGGTATCAACTGGGTTACTTACATGGCCATTATCAACCCCCAATATTGCAATCGACGGAGAAAGGCCAACCCGTTACGGACACATGGAATGTCCCTCCCCTATTCGGCCCGGGTCGCTATGACGGCCATGGAGGCATTCGGAATTTGAAAGTTACGCTGGATGGCTTGCCGGTTCGGGAATTTTCGCATGTACAACGGACATCCGCCTCCTACCGGCATTATTTAGGCAGACCGATGCAAACGAATGGCCCTGCCATAACGATTGATGCATCGATATGGCCAATGCCCGGCAACCCAGGCGCGGATACGACCCGACTATACATGGCTGGAAAACATTCCATCCCTGGAACAGTCAACATCGGGATATCCGGAATTATCGGCGGCCTCAACTTTGTCGAGAATTTTAAAGCGAACCTCCGCTCTCGCAGCGGCCCCCCTCAGGCCGGTAAACTCTGGGCTCTGGTCGGTTCCGAATCCCTGGCGGATTCCGGAAAAGGAACCGAAGCGCGGGTGCAGCAATTAGGAAAGAAATACCATATCATCAACCGTCAGATGAGCCTGTTGGCGCTTGAACCGGGGATGAAACTCTGGGATTCACTGCCGGCCGGTCAACTCACCAACCGACCCGAGATGACCGGTGACCTCAATCGGTTTGCGGCAATACCGACTTCCGGTGATCCGGCAAAGTACAATCCAGGTTTAAGCTTGGATAAGCTATCCTTAGAAGATATTCTGGCAGGCAATGTAGCGTCGCTGACTCCCACTTTACACGTCGGTTCCCCCAAGCTGGAGTTAACCACCGCGCAAGGTGGGCGCCGAGTGATTTTATCCGGTATAAATGATTTGGATACCTGGAGAGTTACCGTAATCGATTCCCGCGGCAGGACCGTGGCGCGACCCGCCCTGGAAAATTCCGGCGGACGTATCGAAGGGGTCATTTCCCATAGTAACTTGCGTGGAACCTATTGGGTGGTGGCGGAAAGCGGTAGCAATCGTATGACTCAGCGCATGGTTATTATGCCCTAGCAGCCTCCAGCTTTCGGCAAATAGGGCATAACTCCGAATTATGGTGACGGGCGGGACAATATTTCCGCCCGTAATAAATGAATTGCAAATGCAGTTTCGTCCAGCTGGACTTGGGAAACACCTCTTTCAAATCCTTCTCCGTTTGTACTACGTTTTTGCCGGTCGATAGCCCCCACCGCTCCGCCAATCGATGGATGTGGGTATCGACGGGAAAGGCGGGACAGTCATAAACCTGGCACATCACTACCGAAGCGGTTTTGTGGCCCACTCCGGGAAGGGTTTCCAACTCCTCCAAGGTACGCGGCAGCTCTCCGCCAAATTGATCGAGCAACATGCGCGAAAGATTCCACACCGCCTTGGCTTTGGTCGCGGAAAGCCCCACTCCCCGGATCATTCCCTGAATTTCCGCAATCGGGATTTTAACCATGTCGGCAGGATTGTCGGCTCGCGCGAAGAGCGCGGGTGTCGCGGCATTCACCGACTTGTCGGTGGTATGCGCCGAAAGCAGCACCGCCAGGCACAGGGTATAGGGATTGGTATGGTATAGGGGAATGGGCGGATCCGGAAAAAGACGATTCAATTCTTTATGAATGTAACGGGCATTCTTTTTACGGTCTTCCAATGGAAGCAGCGCTTTCACCGGATTGGGTTTGCGAACCGGGTCTTTTTTTTTCGCCACCTTACGAAACTCCCACTTTACCTTGGCTTTACCTTGATATACGGATGAATGAAAAATATTCCCCATTCTGATATGCAAACCGATGTGGGAATATAAATAACCCCTTACCGAATTCCCTGGCCTCTGGGTTCCGAAAAAGGGGCATGGCAGGGTAATTTGCTATTTTCCCCGCAGTCGCCCATGTGAGCGTCAAAATCAGGGACCAATATGATTGTGATAACCGGAGCCGCGGGATTCATCGGCAGCGCCTTGGCTTGGGAGCTCAACCGAAGGGGAAATTCCGATCTCCTACTGGTCGATGACCTCGGGACCGGGGAGAAATGGAAAAACCTGGTACCGCTGCGCTATAGCGATTACCTGGAAAAAGACGACTTCATTCAGGGTGTGCTTGAATCCCGCTTCGATTCGCTCGGCATAAAGGCCATCATCCATATGGGCGCCTGTTCCGCCACTACCGAAAAAGACGCCTCCTTTCTCATTCGTAATAATTTCGAATACAGTAAAAAGCTGGTCGAGTGGTGCGACAAAAACCATGTCCGTTTGATTTATGCCTCTTCCGCGGCAACCTATGGCGATGGAGCCCGAGGCTATTCCGATGACGAGGCTGAAATCGAGGGACTTCGGCCCCTGAACATGTATGGCTATTCCAAGCAAATGTTCGATATATGGCTAAAACAAAAGGGATGGCTAAAGAACTGCGTAGGCCTCAAATATTTCAACGTTTTTGGACCCAACGAATACCATAAGGAAGACATGCGCAGCATGGTCGCCAAGGCTTATGCGCAAATTACCGACGAGGGTAAAATCCGTCTCTTTAAAAGCCATCATCCCGATTATCGCGATGGAGAGCAAATGCGTGACTTCATCTATATCAAGGATGCGGTTGCCATGACTTTGCATTTTCTCGAAACCGGAGTTCCAGGGGGACTGTACAACATCGGCACGGGCCAAGCCCGCACCTGGATTGACGTAGCCCATGCCTTATTCGCCGCCTTGGGAGTGAAGCCGAAAATTGAGTTCATTCCCATGCCCGAGGTTTTGCAAGGCAAATATCAATATTTCACCGAAGCGGATATGCGAAAATTCCATTCCACAGGCCATAAGGGGACACAGTTTACCTTGGAAGCGGCCGTAAAGGATTATGCGGAATACCTCAAGGCGGGTTCGCAAGTGCTGGGGTTCAACTGATATTCCCGGAAATGGATTGCATTTAGGTGTCCCCCTTCGAAATTTATTGGCGCACTTTAGGCCTTCCCCTATCGCGAGCTAAAGGTTTTCTGGTCGATGCCGTGCCCTTCTCCGTCGTGGAATTTGCGGTTTGGACCGGTATTACGGCCACCCTTCTGTTTATCCTCGGAAGTTTTCCGGCCATGCGCCGGACACGTCTGTGGGAGGCCCGACGCTTGTGGTTTTTCTTCGGTCCCATCTTCTTGCTGCTACTGGGAGCTGGCCAAGGCGCCTTTCCCTTCAGCCTTGCGCCGACGGCTTGGCGTCAACCCCTTCACGATAAATTTTTGGGCGACTCGTTGTCCTACTCCGATTTCCAGGCGCAAGTGGATTTGCGTGCGCAGAGGTTGAACCAGGAACTCAGCCCGTCCGATTATTATTCCCTCTCTGAACTCGAAGTTCTGACGGCTTGCGATACGGCTCTGGATTCAGTCTTGGATGGACTCGGCCTCCCCGGCGGGCGAAGGGTAACCGCCTTGAAAACCATGGGTCCGCTGAGCACCTTGATGGGCTTGGTTTATGGAGGCCCTGCTTTTCACGATCCTTTTTTCGGTGAGTTGGCGGTAGTGGATTCCTCGGATTTACCCACCAGCCATTTCTGGAGACTTCTCGCCGCCTGCCATGAAACCGCGCATGCCAAGGGCTTCACACGGGAAATGGATGCGGAAATCCTAACCTATTTGGCGCTGCGCCATGTGCCGGACCCGCGTTACGCTTTGATTGCCGATATTCAATTTCTGCGTAAATCCGGTGAGGAAATCCAGTGGCCGGCTTTACTGAAGGAGGAGGCGGATAGGGTTCGGGAAACACGACGAAAGGTGGAAATGACCCAACCCGTCGCACAATTCATGCAGCGTTGGGCCACGCGCCTGAAATTACGCAATGACGAGGCCAAATACGGCCAACGGGATCGGGCTGACGAGTGGAACCCAATCCATCCCTTTTTCTCAACCGTGCTTGCCGTGGAAAACGAACAAGCGGATAATCTGGAATGAACGAAGAAGAAGCGCGTGCCTTCCAATTGGATTGGCTGAAACGCCATCCCCCCAAGCCCAAAGAAACCGCAAAACCCCCAAAGCAGCGGAAAGCGCCTAAAGCGCAGCAACAGACTCGCTCTCCCCTATTCGAAACGGAAGTGGACGCCGAGGTCGATTTACATGGATTCGCGGTGGACGAGGCTTTGGCCGAAATCTCCCTGTGGTTGGACAGACGGTTTGAGGAAGATTTTCGGTTACGCGTTATTCACGGACGCAGCGCCTCGTCGCCCGACTCCATACGCTCGCGAATCCGCCGAAATTGCGAAAGCGTCTGGCGCCACCGCCTCCACCGACATTTTCCCGAAAAGGGGAATCCCGGCTCGACCATACTAGTCATAAACGCCGGCTGAAATTATTTTGCTAACCGTCTTCTAATCCCGCGAGGAACCATGGCTTTCAAGAAAAATATTCTGTGTATCGGCGCCGGCTATGTCGGTGGACCCACCATGAGCATGATTGCGGCCAAATGCCCCGATTACCGGGTAACGGTGGTGGATATCAACGCCGAACGCATCGCCGCCTGGAATAGCGGGCGCTGTCCCATTTATGAACCGGGATTGGATGAATTGGTCAGCTCCGCTCTTGGCCGCAACCTCTTTTTCTCCACCGATACCGATCAGGGAATCCGCGAGGCGGATATCATTTTCGTTTCGGTGAATACGCCCACGAAAAACTTTGGCCAGGGAGCAGGCAAGGCTGCCGATTTACAGTATTGGGAAAAAACCGCCCGGCAAATCCTGGCGAATTCCGACCGCCCGAAAATCATCGTGGAAAAATCCACGCTTCCAGTACGTACCGCCGAAGCTATGGAACGCATCCTCAACGCGAATGGCAATATCCGCTTCCAGGTCATATCCAATCCCGAATTCCTGGCGGAAGGCACGGCCATCACCGATTTACAAAACCCGGACCGAGTCCTTATCGGTTCACGCGAAACGGCGGAAGGCGTGGCGGCACGACAAGACATCGTGGATATCTATGCGCATTGGGTTCCCTCCGAAAAGATCATTCAGTCCAATGTGTGGAGCGCGGAATTGTCCAAGCTCACGGCCAACGCCTTCCTCGCGCAAAGAATTTCTTCCATTAATTCCATCTCCGCCCTGTGCGAAAAAACCGAGGCGGACGTGGATGAAGTCGCCTATGCCATCGGTACCGACTCCCGCATCGGATCCCGCTTCCTTAAAGCCAGTGTGGGATTCGGCGGGTCCTGCTTCCAAAAAGATATTCTCAACCTCGTGTATATTTGCCAAAGTTACGGCCTCACCGAAGTCGCGGAATATTGGGAATCGGTAGTTAAAATCAACCACTGGCAACAAAGCCGTTTCATTCACAATATGCTGGGTAACATGTTCAATACCGTAGCCGGAAAACGCATAGCCGTGCTGGGATTCGCTTTCAAAGCCAATACCGGCGATACCCGCGAGTCGCCGGCCATTTCCGTGGTCAGGGGATTGCTGGAAGAACGGGCCCATGTGGTGGTTACCGATCCCAAGGCCATTAAAAACGCCCGCGAAGAATTGAAGGATTTGGGCGACCGGGTCACCTATGAAGAAGACCCCTATGCCGCCGCCCAAGGCGCGCATGCCCTGGCGGTTATGACCGAGTGGGACCAGTATAAGAAACTGGATTATGGACGCATCCTGAAATCCATGGTGCAGCCGGCTTTTTTATTCGATGGCCGTAATATCCTGGACCACCAGAAATTGTTCCAAATGGGATTCAATGTATTTCCCATCGGTAAGACCTGCCTCAAGCATTTTTAAGCGCTGCGAACTCGGATCGGACTGCTCGAGTCCGGTTTTTTCGCCATCACGATGACCTCCGCAAGGTATTGTGGGCGTCTTGTCGATAAAGGCGGTAGAGCGGTAAAGATGCGGAGATTACCGTTGCACCCATGGCCAACAGCCAGACCGGATAGCTCCGCCAAGCCGGGATATAGGGAATCGCAGGCCCCGACAAGTTAGCCGTCATCCACTGTTGGAACAGCCCGAAGAAGGAAAAATCCAGGACGGCCCCGAGCAAACAGGCCGCTCCCCCGAGTAGAATCGCCTCCCATAACAACCTGGCGGAAGTCTCCCCACGCGAATAGCCTAATGCGCGCAATATGGCTAACTCTCCGCTTAAAACTTCGAAGCGGCCTCCGAACAAACCCGCTACGCACAGACTTCCCAAAATAAGCGCCAAAAACATGGCGGCCAAGGCCAAGGTACGGCTGCCTCCAGTGAGGCGCTGCAATTCGTCCATGGCCTGGGGAACCGAAACGGCTTGCGTAATCGTCATCTGGTTGATCAAATTGCGCAGGCCCGGATACCCCCCCGGTTTAAGATGAACAATGACATAGTGCAAAACATCGGAACCCCAAGGGGAGTTGATGGCAACATGGCTTCGCTCCAAAATGGTGCGTGCCTGCGCCATCCCGATGAACAGCGCTCCGTCCCAGCGATTATCCAGAGGTTGTAAAATTCCGGATACTGTAAATTCATAGGTAAAAATGGAAGAGGCGCCCGGCGCCGAACCCGTCCAGGGATCCACCGAGATTTTATCCCCGACCCGCAGGTTGTGTTGGCGGGCGACGTTTGCTCCCAGCACAATATTCCGGTCTTGACCGACCCAGGCGCCCTGGTCAAAACTCACTGCCAGGCCCGGCTGGCGTAAAAAATCATCGTTGGTACCGATTACCCTCGCTCCCCGGTACTTTGCGCAATAGACGATGGGTACCAACCCGGTCACGTAATCGGGATTTTCCATGAATTCCAGGCGATGTCGGTTTTGCAAAGACCAATAAAGGCGACTGGTGAAAAAATCCGGGTAATCCCCCTCGAGATTCATGGCATTTAAAAGGATGTCCAGCTCACCTGATTTAGCCCCCACAATGGCGTCTCCCGAACGGACCATATTTCCGAATCGATCCGCGCCGACATGGTGCAAGCGCAGCAGCAAACCACCGATGCCTACGGCCAAACCGATAGCAAGTAATCCGATAAGCGTATTCCCGGGATGACGGCGGAGGTTAAGCAGCGCCAAATGGATGGGATTCATGGCGCACCGAATCCCTGAAAATCCATTTTCCGTAGGAAGCGCTCCCGAATGCGGACATCGTGGCTGACAACCACCAATGTGGCCTTTTCCGCAGCTTCCAGCAGCGCATCCAGAACGGCGGCTGCATTCAGCTGATCCAGACTGGAAGTGGGTTCATCCGCCAAAATGACCTGTGGCTGCGCGGCTAAGACTCGGGCTACGGCCACCCGTTGTCGCTCACCTTGGCTGAGCCACTTGCAATGGGTTTTATCCTTCGGCTCCATCCCCATACGGGTCAAGGCCTCCCGTACCCGATCGTTCCGATCCGGAACGCCCGTCGGCATTCCCAATAAGACATTTTCGGTAGCGGTCAAATAGCCCAGCAAGTTGTGCTGTTGGAAAACCACTCCAAAATGCCGCTTGCGTTTCGTGTCCCGCTCCCTTTCGGAAAGGGACGAAAAATCTTCTCCGCCCAAGCGGACGCTACCCTTATCAGGCCGCAACAATCCCGCGAGCAAATGCAAAAAGGTGGTTTTCCCTTGCCCGCTGGGGCCATGCACGCATAAAGGTTCGCCTGACTTGACCGACATCTCGGAAACACGGAAAAGCACCCGGGAACTTCCCGGAATGCTCACTTCCACATCCTGCAAATACAATTCCATGCTAGTCGTATTATCCGGCCCTGAGAGCAAGACTACCTGGGTAATTTAGCTTGTTTGGTTCTGGGAATCGAAGCGATTGCCCGAATTTCCGCCACCTGCGAAAATTACATGACCACCAATTCGGCGTTAAGCGCACCCGCTTTGTGTATGGCCTGGAAAATCGCGATGATATCGCGGGGACTCACTCCCAAAGCGTTCAGGGAACGGGAAATCTCGGCCACGCTGGTGGAACGCGGTAACACGCGCATTTCTGTTTTAGGCTCGTCAACCGTCATGCTCTCCGTATTGTTCTGCACCGTTTGCTGGGCCGCGCGACCTGGAGCCACAACTCCCTGCACCTGAATTTGCTGATTCTGTTGCACTTCCACGGTTATCCCACCATGCGCCACCGCCACTTCGGCGATGGTGACACCGCCGCCCGCTATCACCGTACCGGTTTTCTCGTTGAGCACCACCCGTGAAATCCCTGCCATTGCAAATTCCACGTTTTCCACTTCCGCAATAAAGCCCATGGGACTGTCTTTTCGATCCGGAGGAACACGGACTCGAACGGTTACCGGATCAACCGCCTCCGCCAAAGCCGATCCGAACTGAGCGTTCAGCGCCGCCGCCATATTCACGGCGGAACCGATGTCGGGATGCCTCAAGGCCAGAAACAATTCCTCGTTGGGAACGGCGCCAGCCGCGATTTCCTTCTGGATGATGGCCCCTCCTGGAATTTCGCCGGCCAAAACATGGTTTTTCTTGTAGCTCGACCGGCTGGCCTGGAAGGCTACCCCGCCTACGCTCAAGGCGCCTTGCGCCATCGCATGAAGCTCCCCATCGGGGCCCTGCAAAGGACTCATCAGCAGCGTACCGCCTTCCAGGCTGCGAGCATCCCCCATGCTGGAAACGGTAACGTCGATTTTACTTCCTTTTTTTTGGTAGGGGCTGATCTTTCCGATAACCATTACCGCTGCCACGTTACGCAATTGAATACGCGATTGGGGAACCTCTATTCCCAGGTTACGCAACATATTGATAGTACTTTGCGTCGTGAATTGGGTTCGCGGTCCGTCACCCGTTCCCCGCAATCCCACCACCAATCCATATCCGATGAGTTGCATCTCGCTTTGGCCGTCCAGTCGGGCCACGTCTTTCACGCGCGCCGGAAACAGACAGGCAACGGCAGTCATTACTAAGAAGAAAACCTTGGGTATGCGCATAAATCCCCTTCAAAAAATCCAATGAAAAAAACGGGTGAACCAACCGGGCTTGGAAGCGTTGGCGCCGGTACCTTCACCCGAATAATGAATCCGGGCATCCGCTATTTTCGAACTATAAATGGTGTTATCCGCCGAAATATCCTCAGAACGAACGATTCCGGAGACGCGGAGAATCTCCTTTTCGTCGTTTACTTCGACTTCCTTGTTCCCTTCGATCAGCAAGTTTCCATTATCATAAACCTTGACCACGCGCGCCGAAACCGTGGCCTTCACTTGACCCGCCCGCGAGGTTTTCCCCTGCCCGTTATACTTATTGTCTGTACCCATTCCCGCCCCCATGCCGGGAATGAAATTCAGCGCCCCTCTACCCGCGCCCACATCGACGGACGCCGCCTGCGATTCGTCGGTTTGGGTTTTCGTATCGTTACTCGCTTTGGCATTCTCAACCACCAACACGGTTATTACATCTTCAAGGCGTTTGGCCTTTTTATCGGTGTAGAGGGATTGATAGGTCGGAGAGGCCCACAGCGTCACCGTTAACAGCAAGGGAAGACTTTTTTTCCACGGGAATCGGGACATATTGATGCTCCTTTTCATTCTCAATGCGTCGCGTTCAACGGACGTAAAGTACCGTCGTCCAATACCCGCGCCCGCATGAGACGCCGGTTAGCCTTGTTTTGGGCCATGACGATTTCTCCGGCGGCGCCGTCCTGTTTGACAACAGCTTCCGCAGTCACTTCCACCAGGCCATGGGTTACCACCAGCGAAACCGTTTCCCCTCTGCGGACCAGGGGAGGCCATTCCACCAGGTTTGCGGAAAGCGTTCTTCCCGGTTTGATGATTTGCCGTGCCGTCGCAGACTTAGGATCAACGGAAGCGTTCAGGGAGGAATGCACATAGGTGGTTTCCACTCGGCGTAATTCCAGGTTATGCGGTCCCAGGGTTTCGCCCCGGGCGATTTTGCGCGACGCCATCCATACCTCTTCATAGCGGCGGAGATTAACCCAGGCCGTCCAATTAGCGACCGGACTCCCGTCCAGCATCACACGGATTTCCACCCTACGACGCCCGCCCCTGATTCCATCCGGAAAATGAACTTGCAGGGAGTGCGGTTCGCGCGGAATGATAATATCCCGCGGCAAGGGTAGCAGCGAAGCTTCCCATTCTCCCTCTTCCGGAAGCTTTCCTTCCAAAGCTTTGGAAATCTCCGCCTGTAACTTCGATTCCTCCATTCGCACTCCGACACCCAATACGCGTACGATTTTGGATTCGCAGAGCATTTCCAATCGGGGCGATTGGCTCCGGGCAATGCGCCGACATAAACCTTCGCTTTGCAATTCCAGGGTAGCCCCCGGAAGCGGCGCTTGCGCCACTTTCATTCCCCGTAGGCTTTCGGGTCCGCTAACCTCCGCAATGTCTCCCAAACGAATTTCCGGTCCGTACACCGTCACCTCATCACGAAAATTCACCGATACGGCGGCTTGAGCCGTCCGGAGTGAAAGCGATAACACGATGAATAGAAGGGACAGGATTAAGAGTTTATTCATGGATCAGTTTTTCAATTGATTGGCAGTTTGCAGCATATCGTCGGAAGTTTTAATGGCCTTGGAGGAGATTTCATACGCCCTTTGTGCGACAATCATATTCACCATTTCTTCCACCATTTCCACATTGGAAGCTTCGATAAAGCCCTGGGAAACCATTCCCAAGCCTTCCATGCCGGGAAGATTGATCATGGGTTGGCCGCTGGCCGGCGTTTCGCCGTAAAGATTTCCCCCCAGACTTTTCAATCCACCTTCGTTCTGGAAATACGCCAATTCCATTTGCCCGATTTCTTCATATTGGCCGCTTTCGCGGTTCAAGGTGGAAACGCGGCCTTGCGGATCGATCACAACCTCATTGCTTCCCTCGGGAACCACGATGCTGGGTTCGATGGAATAACCGCTGGAAGTAACCAGCTCGCCGTCTGCCGAGAGTTTGAAGGCGCCATCCCGGGTATAGGCGATTTCACCATTGGGCATGGAAACCTGGAAAAATCCCGATCCGCTTACGGCCAGGTCGAAGGGGTTTTTGGTTTCCTGGAGATTTCCCTGCATGAAAATTTTCTGATTGGCCATGGTACGTACACCCAAACCGACCTGCAACGAAGCCGGCGAACGAGCCCCTTCCTGGGGAGCCATGCCCGGCGCCACCATGGTTTGGTACAGCAGGTCCTGAAACTCAAGCTTCGACTTCTTATAACCGGAAGTGTTTACGTTGGAAAGATTATTCGCGATATTGTCCACGTAAAGCTGATTCGCTTTCATGCCGGTGGCGGAGGTGTACAAACTTCTAATCATGGTTTACTCCTTGCTCTCTGTATCGAGAGACCCAAATCGCCTGGCGGTCAGACCTTGCCTACTTCGTTAACGGCTTTACCCAAAGTCTCATCAATGGCGCGTACCGCTTTTGAATCCGCTTCAAAATTGCGTTGATACGAAATCATCTGCACCATGGACGAGACCACGTCTACATTCGATCCTTCCAGAAAGCCCTGCTTCAGTTCCGTTTGCGCGGCCTGCAGGGGAAAGTTGATTCCGGGTTGAAGGTTGACGAACATCGATTCCCCCTGAGACCGGAGAAAACTTCTGTCGGCGAATTCCACCACACCTAAGGTCGCAAGCTTATTTCCATCGACTACCACGCCGCCATCATCCAGAAAATGGATGTCCTTGCCAATCGCCCGAATCGGGGCTCCCATATCGTCCAAAACTCTATGGCCACCCAATGTCACGATTTCGTCTTCGGTATTGAGGGCGAAACCGCCGTTGCGGGTGTATCGATCTCCGGCCGGTGTCTGGATGGTGAAAAAGCCGTTTCCGGAAAGAGCCACATCCATTTTATTACCCGTTTGCACCAAAGGCCCTTGCGTAAACGCCGTCGCCACCTCATCCATGCGCTGGTTTTCGTCATGGTGTAATTCGTGCAAGTCGTTCCGCGCGTTACGGACTTCGGCATGGGTCAATGCCATGGCCGTCTTGAACCCGGTGGTATTCGCATTCGCCAGATTATTGGAAACGACGTCCTGTTTATGGACGAGATTCGTCATACCCAAGGCTGCGGTGTAGAGTCCATTAACCATAAATCCTCCCGATACGGAAAGATTAGAGCAAATGCCGGGCCATATCCCATGAGGGTCGTTTTACAGGAGAAGGGGAACTTATGTTGGGCTAAGGGGAACCGGTTGACCAAGGGTGGGAAATTATTGCCGGGGCGAGGCGAAAAATTCCCTTTGCAGCTTCAGGAAATGCTGAACCGCGGCTTCCCCCGTATCTCCCAAATCCAGAGTGTAATCATTCACATACAGCTCAATATGCGCACGCATTACTTCCGGAGCAAGGTCTTGGGCATACCGGCGGCACACTTCCAAAGCTTCGTCTTCATGTGCTCGTGCCCACTCCAGGCTTTCCCGGATTAGCTTTTGCAAGGCTTCCCTCTCGTCAGCCCTTTCCCGGCTCAAAGCGATGGCCCCCAGGGGAATGGGGAAACCGGTTTCGTCTTCCCAATAGGCGCCGAGATCCCGGAAAAGTTTCAGGCCGTCGCGGTGGTAGGTAAACCTTTTTTCATGGATAACCACTCCCTGCGACTTCGGTTCCTTCAGCAAACGTTCGTACAATTCGTCGAAAGCCAAAAAGTGTTTGCCGACAGCCTGGCTTAAAAAATAATCCAGCAGGAAATTGGCCGTGGTAAATTCTCCGGGTACATAGAGAACGCCCGCAGGATCGAATTCACTTTCGCAATAGCGCCCGCCCAGCAGCAAGGGACCGCAACCACGACCCAGAGCGCCGCCGTTCGAAAGCAATATGTATTGGGTGTCACAATTTCTATAATTTGCATAACTGATTTTCACCAAGTCGAAATCACCGGTCTGGGCCCGCCGGTTCAACGTCTCGATATCTTCGAAGTGAAAGCGAAAATCGACATCCGGAGACCCGACGCGCCGCAAAATCAATCCGCTGAATACGAATACATCGTTTGGACAGGGAGAAATCCCGATATTCATCAACATAAGCCCTCAGCGACCAGGGCTTCGATATACCCGCGAAGGTTGGTCAAGGCGCGGTTCACATTCGCTTTCTGCATGTCGCGCGTCGAGGCGAAATTGCTGATGGCCCGCAATTCGACTACTGGAAAACCATATAGCTGCCCGATATGGGCTATCGCGGCGCCTTCCTGGGTTTCGAAATCCGCTCCGAATAACCGGCGCCGCATGGTACCGGTCCGCCTGGTGCCCGTGCAGGTATTGACGGTCAATCCCTTGCCCAAACTCGCGGTGGCTCTACCGTGTCCCTTCAGCAGCCATTCGGAGGGACAGTGGAGCGGAAAGGAAGAGGCATAGGTCTTTCCTCCATCCCCGGATTGCGCCAGCAGCTCATCCGGGAAGGGCGTAAACATCGCCGCCTCTTCGCTGGTCTCGTAACCGATATCACCATAAGCATCGCTTTCACCCAGCACCAAATCGCCGATGCGCAAGCCGGACTCCGCATACGCCCCGGCGATGCCGATATTCAGCAAAAGCCGTGGCCTAACTCCAAGTACCAGAGGAATCAATCGCGATAAGGCCAAGGGAGTACCCAAGCCGCTGAGGCAGAGAATGCGACCCTCACTCTCACGCCAAAAGGGAGGCGATAATAAGTCATGGGATTTTCCGGGAAAGCAGGCCTCCATTTCCAAAGCCGTAGCGGCTACAACCCATACCCGGCCCGGCTCCGGAAAATCAGGCAAGTACGTCCTCCCATCCCGCTCCCCCCAGCAATTCATCCCTAAGTTTCAAAGCGGTTTTGGCATCGTATTCCGCCGGCAGTAATGTCAGGCAACTGGCCATGCCCAATGCCAGGGCTTCAGAAAAAGCCTCGGGGGTATCCAGGCCGGTTAATTTATAGTGGAGAAAGGCGCCCGCCACGACATCGCCTCCTCCAATGGGGTTCAAGGTGCCGGACAAAGAGGGAAGCTTTAGGGTACGGATCGGATTCCCCACAGCCAGAATCCGCGCAGGAGCGGGCCCATCCGTTACCAGGCAAACCGGGCCCTTTCCCTGAGGCGCGAGCTCGCGACCCCATTTGGCCCGAAGAATTTCATATTCCCGCGCATTCACTTTAAGAAAATCCGTCCGCGCGAGCAATTCCGGAGTCACTTCCTTCCAGGCGTCTACCAGAATAAGGGGAGCGCGGGTTTTGGCCAGCAAATCGGCGTAGATGCCGGCTGGGCAACCCGTAGGCACCGTCCCGCAGATCAGAATTGCTGCATATTTCCCGTTTACCGCTTCCAGGGTCGCTTCCACTTCCTGTTGTATGGCCGCTTCGGTGGTCCTGATGGGAACTGCGAAAGGGGCGATGATTTCGGTTGCGGTATGCGCCGTCGAATCCAATAATGTCATGGCATACCGGGTTTCGGAGTCCACCCAGATATGCAGGCTGCGGATACCGAAATTTTCACAAGCCTCAAGGCATTTTCGCCCACGCTCTCCACCTAGAATCTGGAGCAAATCGACCTGATGCCCTAAAGCAGCAAGAGTCCGGGCGGCATTGAGACCTTTTCCCGAGGCGACTTCATAAGCAGCCAACGCCCGGTTGACCTCACCCATTTCCAGCCGGGGCAAATGCGCGACCATTTGCCAAGCCGGATTCAAGCCGATTACGAGTATTTGCGACACAGTTTAAAACTAATAAGGACGAGGCGATTGCCAAGCTGAAAGTAAAAGGCCTAGCGGCCTAATTTAACAGCCGGTTCGACTTAGGTCCATCCATTGGCGACAGGTGATGGATTGGGAGAGGAGAAAAAGGTGACCTGATTGCGGCCATTTTCTTTGCTGCGATACATGGCTTTGTCGGCATTGTCGATAAGCGCCTGCTTCGTCTGCCCATTGTGGGGGAAAACCGCCGCGCCTACGCTCACCGTAACATGCAACAGTTTATCTTCATTCCTTATTTCCACGCTTTCGACGGCCTGGCGAATTCTTTCGGCCAGTATTGGAGCTTGCTGCTCGTCCGTTTGCGTAAGCACTACGACGAATTCCTCGCCTCCATAACGGGCGCAAAAGTCGGTGCTACGAATGGATCCTTCCAAAGCCTTGGCAACCATTTGTAAAACCAAATCCCCTACGGGATGGCCATAGGTATCGTTGAATTTTTTGAAATGGTCGATATCCAACAACAAGAGGGTAAGCGGGTATTCATATCGGCGGCAACGCTCGAGTTCGGTATCCATCGAGTCCTGGAACTTGCGGTGATTGGCGATTTGCGTCAACCCGTCCACTGTGGCCTGCTTCTCCATCTCCATATACATCCAGGCCTTACTCAAAGAAGAGTTGACCGTGTTCATGATGGTTTCCAACAATTGCAATTCCGGCTGTGAATAACTTCCGGAGCGGTTCGATTCCAAGCCCACCACAGCCCATAATTGCTTCATGTCGTCCTGTACGGGCGCTAAGAGAAGGTTTTGTGGCTTGATCGCCTGTGCCTCCTCCCAGTCGAAGCGCTCCATACCCTGCCGATTGCGATAACCCTCAATTAATACCGCTTGACGATTCCGGAAAATGCTGCCGTAAACGCTACGCTGGTTTTGCACATCGAACTCGCGTCCGATTTCCATTCCCGTATCGTCACCGACCACCCGCCAAAGCACCCCACGCCCGTTTTGCGGATTGCAGGTGCAAATGACCAATCGGTCATGCCGAAAGGCCTTGGTCAGCGATTGGATGAGCGCGTCGAAAACCTCTTCGGGTTTGAGGCCCGTCGATAGAGTCTTCGACATTTCGTACAAACTTTCCGATCGCTTCGCGGCTTCGCTCATATGGTAGCTCAGCTCGGCGGAACTGATAATGTCGGAGGCGATTTGCGTGAAACGCCTCATCAATTCCTTGTGTTCGTCGCTAAAGGCGCGTACCGACTCAGAATCCACCAGTAAAAGCCCTTGCAAGCGCTTTTCGCCCACGTCCATGATGGGCATGGCCATTAGGGAATTGATATTTTCGCGCGTGGTATAGTAATCCGCCCGGGCGCCGAACGATTTCAGGTTTCCCGTGAAAAATCCTGCGGGTTTGGTCGCGGCTTCTCCCACCACTCCCTGCCCCACCCCGATACTGCAATCGTAATCGAAGTTCTCGCTTTTCGTGACCACCGAAGTCAGCACCAACTTATCCTTGGATTCGTTCAGAAGAAAGCCAATGGAGGTTTGCGCCCGAAAGAGGCGGCTCATAAAGAAAACCACCGAGTCCAGTCGTTCTTTGATGGTTTGCATGGCTTGTTCGCCCTGCTTCTCCAGATAAATGCGGCTAAAAAACCGGGTTTGCCGGCCGTCCAATTCCAAATTCCCAACCTGGCTGGGGTCGCGGCTGGCATCGGGTACCGGACTCGCGGCGGCTTCGGGGATGGTACGGCGTTTCTCCATGAAGGCGGGGCTGCCGGAGACGCGCCTTTGAAATCCCAAGAGAAGGATTTGGAAAAGCGCTACGCTCAAAATCGGAAATATTTTCGTCATAAGTCCCGAATAATCTCCCTGACCGGGATTCACAGTGATTGAACCGGGAAGAAAGGGGGCAAGTTCATTGACAATGTGTATGAGGGTGCTTAAAAAGAGCGTCATCAGAATAAACACCGAGTGCAAGGGGTGCGCCCATGTGCCGATTAAAGCCGAAACCCCAAAAAGCACCGCCAGATTGAATTGGAAGCCCGGCCCGCCAAGAGCGAAGGTTCCCAGCCAGGCCACTGCAAAGAGCCAGGCGGTTTGGTGTAAATAACTGAGCCGATAGGTACCCTGGTAATAACGGGTAAAAAACAGGAAAAGGCCGGTCAGTGCCACGACCAGAAGAGCGAAACCAACGGGATATTCATTCCTGCCGAAGGCGGGAAGGTATTGAGGCCCCAGTATAGCCACCAACAAAACCAGGAGGGAGTGAATTTTCTCCATGAGGTACCTAGTTACAGGACTGGGGTGGTTTTGCTAAGATTAAGGGCTTTTCCAAAAGCGGGATCCTTTTCCCAAACACATGACTACCGAGCCCATTATAACCACACATCGGCTTGCCCGAAGATGGCCGTACCGTATTTTAAACCTTTTATCTCCGGCCTTCCAGCTTAAATTTCTGACCTGGAAGTCGGGTGGGCCCGAAAGTAACACGCTTTTCGACCTGCGTCGGAACCTAATAAGCTCCCGACGCATCCTTATCGCTGCACCCGGCGACTTCCAGGAATTGGTTATCAGCCTCCCCCTCCTACAAGCCTACCAGCACAATCTACCCGGTAAAGAATTGTACCTCCTGGCAGAAGTCGGCCAAGCCTCCTTTCTGAAAGCAATTTTCTCCCCCGAGCAATTGATCTTCTACGACAATGAAGAGATTTACATCGGGGAGCCGGCCCTGGACCTGCTTACCGGACAAATCCGGGATTTGGGGCTGGACATCATCTTTAATCTGAAACGCAACAGCTCTCCCCTTTTACAACTGGTACTTAAAGCGAGCCTCGCCCCCTTACGAATCGATATTTTCCGGCCCGAAAGTTGGCCTTTTGCGAATATCCGATTCTTACCGGGAGATCCGCCCAATTTATTGCGAACCCAGATGTTGGCTGCAAAGGTGTGGTATTATGCCGGGATCCCCCTGCAAGGGTCCGGTCGGGTATTGCGGTCGGATAGAGGAGCTCTCGATAAGGCCGTGGCCCAGATCCGAAGTTTAGGGATCGATCCCGAGGAAACAGCCTTATTTTTATGGCAGGACCAGCCCCTGGAAAGGCAACTTGATTTGCTGAAGCAGGTTATCGCCGGAAAGGGAGGTAAGGACGGTTACCGTTCTGTGCTCATCGTTCACGGGGAAGCGGCTCCATTTTTTCTGCCGGAACTACCTGTCGACGCATCCAGCATGGCTCCTAGCCTCGCAATTACCGGCGTGGGACAGTTTCTGGCCGTAGCGGCCTCGGTGGCCGTGAATATCGGCACGCATGGAATCCTCCTTCATCTGGCCAGCCTTTGCGACAAGCCCGTCCAAGCTTTTTTTCGCAAGGAGGAAGCCTTTTACGACACCTCCTTTTTAAGGCCGCGAATGCGGGTTGCCTACTTGGAATAGCAATGCGGCTAAAGAAAGCGCGCCAAGGCTTTTTGCTTTTGGACCAGCTTGACCAATTCTTTGAGCCGTGAGCTTTGGTCTTTGGGTACGACCAAAGTCACCCCTTCGTGCTGGACTATCAGCAAATTGCTTACGCCCAGCGCCGCAACCATGCCGGAATCCGAAAAGGCGGTGACATCCTGGCATTCCAAAAGAGCGCCGTCACCCAGGACTCGATTGCCCGATACATCGGCTTTGTGCCGCCTATCCAGCGCGGCCCAGGAACCGATGTCGTCCCAGGAAAAACGGGGAACCACCAGTTTTATTTCGGGAGCTTTCTCCAATATTCCATAATCGATGGATACCTCGGGAAGTCTCTTATAAAGGGTATTCAATTTGGCCCCGAAGCCGCGACTGGTGGGCGCTCCCAAATCGCCGGCTTTCTCGAAAGCCTTCCATATTTCCGGCAACTGTACACGAAACCGTTCCCAGAGATAGTCGACGCGCCAGGCAAACATCCCGCTATTCCAGAAAAACCGACCGGACTCGAGGTAAGCGCGAGCGGCATCCTCACTGGGCTTTTCGTGGAAGCGGCTGACTTTAAAGGTTTTCAACCCGTTGACGGTGGAGGCCGTACCCTGTGTTTCGACATATCCGAATCCCACGTCGGGGCGCGTGGGGCTGATGCCGAAGGTCACCAGCGAATCACCCTCTGCCGCGATGGATACGGCGGCGCGCATGGCGCGAGCGAACTCGGCCCCGGGAGAAATGGCGTGATCTGCCGTTAAAACCAACATCACCCCCTGTGGGTCCTCCCGTGCAATAAGCCTAGCGGCCAGGGCGATGGCAGCGGCCGTATTTCTCCCCATCGGCTCGGCCACGATTTGGACGTTTTTTCGCCCCTTTAGGCGAGCTTTGGTCGGTTGCTCCAGGTTTTGACTGATAATGACAAAAGTTTTTGTATTCCGACCCAAAAATTGGATATTGCCAAGGGTATCCTCCATCATGGACTTATTCGTCACCAGGGGGAGAAGTTGTTTGGGATGCTTGCTGTTGCTGTATGGCCAAAACCGCTCACCGCGGCCTCCAGCCAGAATGACGGGATAAAACATGGGTATTTCCTGTTATTGGGATTCTGGTAAAATTTAAGGATCATTACCGGGAAAAGCAATGCCGTATCGTAATTGGAAATTGTTTCCCATTCGGATGGCCTTCCCTTCCCTATTGTGTTATTATAGCTAGACGTGTATATCCTTAATTGAC
>JBGTHM010000119.1:0-39982 GCA_041746255.1 Fibrobacteria bacterium
CAGGCGCTTTTCAACACCTTGGCCGCCAGGATTGCCAATTCGACATTTGTCGACCTTTACGCCGGATCGGGAGCGGTGGGGTTGGAGGCTTTCAGCCGCGGGGCCCGGGAGGTGGTGCTGGTCGAAAAGGACGTAAAGAGCCTGGAAGGCCTCAAGGCCAATTGTGACTTGCTGCGTGAAAGAAGCGGGGGTACGGGGAAATTGCGGTTGGTGAAGTCCAGCGCTGAGGTTTTCGCGGGTAGGGCGGAATATGCGGGTTACTTCGACTTGGTCTTCGCCGATCCGCCTTTTCAGGACGATTTCGCTCCACTGTGGGAAAATTTGAAACCCCTGATGGCTGAGGGAGGATGCGCAGTGCTACAATTTCCCAGCCGGTCACGGCCCAAATGGCTGGATGAAGCTTATTCAGTTCGGGAGTATGGAGAATCGGCGCTGGCCTATTTTAATCACATGAGCCCAGGGCCGGTAAAATTGTAATTTTCGGTTAGGTAGGATAGAATTGGTGGACCTTTACTCGGCAGATTTTCTATGGTGAAAGCGATTTATCCCGGCACTTTCGACCCCGTTACTTACGGGCATTTGGATATTTTGAGCCGGGCCTCCAAGCTATTCGAGTCGGTGGATGTGGTGGTGGCCGTAAATGTGCGCAAGGCCTCGTTATTTAGTTCAGAAGAACGCATTGGACTCATTCGCGCCTGCACCGAAAAACTTCCCAAC
Organism: Fibrobacteria bacterium; assembly: GCA_041746255.1. Taxonomy (GTDB): domain Bacteria; phylum Fibrobacterota; class Fibrobacteria; order UBA11236; family UBA11236; genus JBGTHM01. The sequence continues at coordinate 718 of JBGTHM010000119.1, forward strand.
ATCACCGTATCTTCTTTCGAGGGACTTACCGTTGAGTGCCTGCGTCAAAGAAATGCACAGGTGATTATTCGCGGAATGCGCGCGGTGGCCGACTTCGAATTCGAATTTCAAATGGCCTTGATGAACAAGAAGCTCGATCCGCATTGCGAAACGGTTTATTTGATGCCGAGCGAAAAATACACTTATCTCAACTCCAGCATTATCCGTGAAATCGCTGCCTTGGGCGGGTCGGTTTCGGAATTCGTCCCGGCGGTGGTGGAAAAGGCTCTTACACTCAAATTGGGAAAGAAAACCGGCTAAGCTGGTATTAGGGACGACTACCATGGCAGCGCTACCGCGAATCATAAAAATCCTGCTGGGCGTGAACGTCGGGCTGTTCCTGTTGGAGTTTCTCACGGGGGGTGTACTCCTCCGGACCTATTTTTCGCTGGACCACACCGCCCTTTCCCAGTTTCAAATCTGGCGGTTGGTCACCTATATGTTCGTACACTCAGTGGCTCCTCCTTTTCTCCACATTCTTTTCAATATGCTCATGCTCTGGATGTTCGGTGTGCCGCTGGTTTATGTGCTCGGGGAAAAGAAATTCGCTTGGTTCTATTTCGCGGCGGGAGTCTTTTCCGCCTTTTGCACCTTGATTTTCTTTTCCTTTACGGGAGCCACCAATCCCGTCATCGGGGCTTCGGGCGCAATATTCGGCCTGATGTTCGCCTTCGCGAAATTCTTCCCGACCCAGCAATTTCTGATGTTCTTTATTTTTCCCGTGCAGGCTCGTTACGCCGTCCTCATTATCGGCGGCATATCCCTCATGCTTATCACTTCGAACGACGGCATAGCGCATATCACCCATTTGGGAGGCGCTCTTTTCGCCTTTCTCTTTTTCCGGTACGAGGACAAAATTTACGATTTCTACCACGGCTTCAAGAACCGCCGGGGCGTGCGTATGGAAAAGGAAGCACGGAAATCGGAAACCGTCATTGAGCAGGTCATGGTCGATATCGATCCCATTCTCAAGAAAATATCGGAAACCGGGATCAGTTCGTTGAGCAAAGAGGAGCGGGAGAAGTTGCAGAAGGCCAGCGAATTGAAGCGGAAACAAAAGTCGAAAATCATAAATTGGGACGAATATCGCAATAAACAGGCCCTCTAGGAGAGCCGATGTTTCGCGACTTCAGTTCCGACCGAAGTCGATTTCCGAATTCCATTGCAAGCCCCAACCCGCTCCGTCCGGCCCCCACCCACCCCTCAGGCTGTTGCGCACTCCGAAACCCGCCCACCGCGCTTCGAACCGCAATCCCGCGCCGATACGCTGGTTGAATGTGCCGCGCATGGGAAAGTCTTCGCGCCATAGCCCCATGCCGGCCCAAAAGCCATAGTCCAAGGAACGCCAGGCCTCCAGCCGGCTGAAAAAGACCATGTTCTCCTTGGCCGTTGCGTCGCGCGTAATGCGTTGAATATGGGGGTGCAGACGATTGTCACCCGTGAAAAGGGTTTCCCAATCCATGTTCAATCCCGTAGTATCGGCCAGCACTATCGCCTGATGGACGAACCCCTGCACATCCAGTTCGACGCGGTGTACGAGCCCTTCCGGAAATTGCCAATGGCCCTGGACACGGGTATAAATGCCGCCGGTGACCAGCTTGAAATCGGGAACCCTGAGGGTCAGGCCCAAGTCCACCCATAGAGCGCGAGGTGGGCGGGAGCTTCCGCTCGGAAGCGGAGGGTAAAGATTGCTTCCGAAATACACAAAAGGCCATTCCTGTTCGCTCCATTCGCGCCATCCGATTTGGCGCCGCATATCCGGAACGAAAATCCCCACGCGGCCCTGGCCCAATGCCACATAGGCTTTCAATAGGCTCATACCGGCTTGCCAATGGTGTTCGGTGGTAAGATAGCGCGGATTGCCGGGCAATACCCGGTAGACCACACGTTGCCTGCCGATATTGCCCGAAGGATCATGCGCCGACAGTTCCGCGGCGTAAAGGCCGGGCCCATTGGCGTAAAGGTAGAGACGCTCGCCATCCCAGTTAAAAGGGCCGTCCTGGGGCAGCCAGGCTTCGATGATCAGGCTGTCTCCATCGGGGTCGTTTGCCACGGGGCGGTAATTCACGAATTCCTTTTCCCGGACATGCGCAATGCCCACTTCGCTGGTGAACACCGGAGGACGGTTGGGCGCTACGTCCAGGCTAATGCTCCGCTCCACCAATTTGTCGTCTTCAATGAAGAAAAAAGTCAGCCGATGAGCCGGGGTCGAGCCGGGTTTGACCGTCAGGATCCCCTCGGTGAAGTCGGTGCTGTCTTCTCCCACTACCGCTTCGAGATGAAGTCCCCGCTCCGCCCAGTTGCGCATCGACGCGTCCGCGTCCCAATGATAGACATGCCCTTGGCGCAGCGTATCCCAGGGTAGCTGGAGGTAAAGTCCCTCGGTGAGAATCCATTTGTCCGAAGGGTGCACCGACAGGTTGAATTTATACAGGGTGCTATCACCCAGGGGATCGATCAGTGATAAGGCCAGGACTTGCAGTGAATCCGGACTTCCGCGCGGTACCTCCCAAGTGAATATTCTTTTCGTTGAGTCGAATTGCATGCCCTCCGGCATTTCCAAAGGCTTCACCCCTACGCTGTATCCGGGATGGTCGGCGTCCACGATGTCGACTTCATAACGCCAGGGACGTCCGACCACCGCGCGAAATTCAGGGGATTGCGCCAGGCGGGGTGGAGAGTTGTCGCGAGCCATAAGCGTGAATCCCAGCGTATCGCGCCTACCGATTTCGTTGCGTACCGAGAGGACTAGCGGCCATGTTCCGGTTTTCTTGGGCGTACCTTTGAGAGCATGGGAATTTTTGTCCCAGATAATCCCCTCAGGCAGCTCCCCTTGTATCGAGTAGGTCAGTGCTTGTGAAGGACTGGCGGGGTCGACGGCCCAAGCCTGCCAGAAGAAGTCGTGTCCGCTGAAGGCAGGGTCGGGGGGCCGGCTGACGATACGGGGGCTCCCTTGAGGGGGAACGCGACGGATATCGCGCATTCGGAGTTGGGCCAAAAGGGAGGCCGGAGCCAGGAGTTTGAGATGATTGTCTTCGAAAACCACGACCATCTGCCGGTTTTCCGGAAGGGATTCGAAATTTTCTTCCAAGGCCTGGATGAGGCGGGCGCCGAGATGATAGGCTTTTTTTTCCGGCTCGGATTTTACTAAATCGCCACGGGTTTTCCAGGCTTCCACCGTGGCGCGGGCCTGCACCTTCACCAGGGAAGCGGATGTGATTCCCGCAAAGGCTCCCTCGGTGCGTAGGGTTTGCCAGACATCGGCGTCGATGAGCACGGCTCGATCGCGAAAGCGCATGATGTCGCCCTGGGCTACGCCGATATCGGGATTGTGGATGAGAAAAACCGGTTCTCCCAAGGCCTTGAAGCGCGCGGCCAAACGGGCGGCGACCGCTTTATCTTCCAGCGAGGCCAAAGCGTAATAATTCACGGCTTCCCTGCTGTTTTCGCCATGGACAGGTTTTCCCAGGCAGAGAATCAGCAAGAGAAGGGAAGGAAGGATCCATGTACGGGAACGTGAGGACATTTTCAATAGCCGCGTGTTTCTTTGGTGAAAGCGCGGAATTCGTTTTCCAGGCGACGCGATTCCGGCCTCTTCCCATAATCCAGCGAGTCGCCTACCGAGAACCACTCCTCTTCAACTTGGCTCCAAAGCAATCGTCCCAGGCGAAAACTCATGGCATGTCCGCGATCCTGAACGTTCATCGCGATAAAGCGCCCCTCGTCGAAGGCATGTTCGACCACCAGGATATTACTGTCGGCGTCGACGGCTTCCACGATGAGCTTCCGTTCAATGGGGTCCTGCCGTGCGGAGAGTTTCCGGCCGTCCAATGAAAAGGCGGTGCGATAGGCCTCTAAAGCTTCGAGGTTATCCCTTCCATTTGTGAGAACCCAGGCCGCCTGACGGCTCCAGAACGGATCGGCCTGCGCCGCGACGGTTTTGGCGCGGTCGATATTAACCAGGGGCACCATGATGACCAGCCGTAAAACCAGGATGACGGCCATCATGGCGAGAACGTCCTCCACCGCGATGGCTTCGCCCAGGAGAAGCGATCTGTTCCGGCGTTTGCGGCTCAATTTTTATCATCCTCGAGAATCTGCAGATGTGCCGGCGCCGCCGCGAGTTGTTTGCCTTTCATGAAACTGCGATATTGTTTTTCGAATTCTCCCAATTCGCGGATACGTTCCGCAGTCAACGACTGCAAGCGACCCATCGCCTCGATTTGATCACGCGTATAACCCATGGCCTTCACCAGCTTCCGTAAGTTCTCATCCATGGTGGCTTGCGCCTCGAGCAGCACAGCATCCATTTTGGCCTGTCTCTCCAGTAGCTGTTCCTGTTTGGCTTCCGGGCCGTAGTTTTTACGGATCCAGGGTTGAAGGGTGGTGATGTTCCAGTCATGGAGATGACTGCTGACCGTATCGAAACCACCGTAGGCGCGCTGCAGAATTTGAATGGTGATGAGTTCAATGAGAATGGAAAGGCCGGTGGCCACGAGGGTGGTAAGGATGGCGTATTCATCTCCTTCGATGGCCGCCGCGATGTCACGGATGAAACCCAGTTCGCCGTCCCCCTCTCCCAACCCCAAAATGGCGCGCTTCATGGGAGGGAAGGTCATAATGAGCCCGATTAAAGTGCCGATAAACCCCAATTTCAAAGTGGTGCGATTCAAAGAAACATGGATGCTTAATACGCCATCATCGCGAATCCCGCGCCTTTCACTGGCGTTTTCAAGCACCGCTTCCGAGCCGGAAGTTTCGCCTTTAAGTCCGAGATCGACCCAGCGCAGGAGTAAATCGCGCAAATAACCGGGCGGCGTATTGTGCAGAAGGCGAGTCTGCAAGGCTTTGAGGTCCGGTTCATCCCCAATGGAACGCAGCGCCTTGAGAGTCGAGCTCGCATGGCGGACGCTACGCTTCAGTGAGGCCAAATTGTATTGCGCCAGCAATTGCGCGATTATGAAAACCGTGAGAATGAGCACCAGGAAAATATCCCGGTACCAGTTGGAATTGAGCATGAAAAATGCGCTTATTGCGAGTAGGATAAGGGGGATGGGAATCCAGGCGGCCGAGAAGGCCGTTCTGCCGATGGTCCGCAATTCTTGAAAAGCCAGTCGGATGGAGTTTTCCTCGGCGCGAAGGGTTTTATCTTCCATCCAATCCTCCTATGGGCTTGTGCAACCAGGGGTGATCCAGCGCCATTGACAAGGAAAGTCCGGCGTGCAGCTGTCCTCTGGAAAGGTAATGGAAATCCACGCGCAGCGTGGTTCCTTTCAGGTTGACATTGTCCTCCCCTGGAAACGGTACCGACATCCCCAGCGGCAGCAATTCAGCGCGCAAAAACGGAACCCATCGGCCGGAGGCAAGGAACAATCCCATGGCCCAGCTGCCTTGCCCCAGCGGCAGCTGGCGGATTTCAACTTGATGTACGGGTTTATAATCGGCCCGTTGCTCGTTGTAAAAGGAGTATCCCAGCATTCCCGTTCGCAAGAAAAAAGCATGCCCGAAGGCGGCCTGGGGCTCACCTGTTATATAGACGATACGGACGAAGTCGTCGGGGGAGGGAGTGGGACGGGGTTTCGGCGGCGGTTGCAGCCAGAAAAGTTCGGGGTGGGGGCGCTGCGCGTATTGAATGCGATAACGCAGGGCCGGCACAGCCACGGTAGCCGACCACCACCAATGGTTTGACCACCAGTCCTGGTTTTCGTCGAAGTCCCTACCCCGGTAATAGCGGGTGAGACCCCCCCCGTAATGGCCCCAATGCGATCCCACCCCTACCCAAACCTGCGGGTGAACCGCTTGCAGCCAGTTCACGTCAAATCTTCTCTCGAATTCGGGAGCCATGCCCGGAATCGCGTTCGCGGAGGTTCCAACCGAAAAATCCAAACCCGGTTGCCATCGCCCCTGTTTGAGCAATATCGGGAGGAATCGCTCGCCAAATTCCGATAATTCCGTATTTGCAATGTGGGAGGGAACTGGATTTTTGCAAGCCGACTGGGATGAGAGGCCATGTTCGGTACAAAGGGAATCCCAAAGCTGAGGAACGATGCGGACAATTTCCGTGCCTTCCCGTAAAAGAACCCACTTCGTTTCATTGGGGCTGGAAGTTTGGTTGGCCGGGAGGGTTTTCCAGATTTGGTACAGACCGGGAAGGGGCGGCTCTCCCAAAACCGATTCGAGTAGGCCGGCCCACTTAGAGGTATTGGTCGTGGGAAACGCTTCGATAAAGCAAGGATCCGATCCAGGACAGACTGCCGGCACGGAAAAACTTCCCCCGAAATTCGCATGGGAAAGCCACGGAGAGGCCACGGAGAACAAGAACAATAGGGGTAATTGTAAATGTTTCATGAGGGCAAGGATGGGTACCTCTCAAAAACGAAAAATCGGAACAACCGCGCAACGCATTTTACCCATGACGGAACGGGCCGGGAATGGGGAGTATTCAATGGTAGTAATTTTGAAATTGGGCCGTAAATAGGCCTGATTTGTTAGATTTCTCCAGTCTGTGCCCACATCCGAAATTGATTGCAAAGGAAGAATCTATGTCCGTTTCCACCCGAAAAGGTCCCGTCATCGTAGGTGTCGGCGCCGCACTCATGGACCTTCTCCTGGAAGAGGATGAGGGTTTTCTATCCCGGATGGGGTCGGAGAAGGGGGGCATGACACTCGTTGAACAGTCTACCATTCTAAACGCTTTGGCAGCCACTCCTGCACCGGTTTCCATCGTAGCTGGGGGGTCGGCATGTAATTCCATGGTGGGAATCGGGCTTTTGGGAGGGCGTTCCCGCATGGTGGGTAAGCTGGGTCGGGACGAATTGGGAGATAAATTCCTCCACGGCTTGGAAAAAGCCGGAGTGGAGACTCATATCACGCGGTCGGATACCGGAACGGGCCGCGTGCTTTCCGTAGTCACGCCCGACGCGCAACGCACCATGTTCACCTATCTCGGCGCCTCCGCCGAGCTTTCGCCGGAGGATCTCCATGCCGCGCAGTTCGCCGATGCCGACATGGTTTTACTCGAAGGATACCTGCTTTTCAATCGTCCGGTCGTTGAGAAAATCCTGGAATTGACGGCGGGGACTCCGGCCAAGCTTGTGCTGGATTTGGGTTCGTTCCAGGTGGTGGAGGCCTGTCGTGAATTGCTCGAACACCTTATCTCCGAGCATGTGGACATTTTACTGGCCAACGAGGACGAGGCCCGGGCCTTTACGGGCATGGGAGAAGACGGTTCGCTCGAATTATTCGCAGCGAAGGTCGGCCTGGCCGTAGTCAAGCTGGGTAAAGACGGCGTGCTGCTGGCCCAGGGAAGCGAAAGGTTGAAAGTGCCGGCCCGCGTGGTCGAGGCCATCGATACCACGGGAGCAGGAGACCTATGGGCGGCAGGATTCCTGCACGGCTTGGCCCAGGGGTATGGGTTGGAACACTCCGCCCGTCTGGGATGCGTTTTGGGTTCCGAAGTGGTGCAAATCATGGGAGCCCTGATTCCCGAGCAGGGCTGGGATCGTATCCACCGCTTCATGGGAGAGCTACCTTAAGCCAAGAAGTGGACAGGTTTCAGCCAAAAGTCTAATTTTGGCCATGGCTGAACCATCCGCCTCCCCATCTTCTTCGACGCACCGGTCTTTCCAGTGCGGAATTTCGGACCAAACATCCGCTTTCTTCATTTCGCGAGGTTTTCATGGCTAGAATCCTGGACGATCTCTCCCGTACATTTTCGGAATATTTGCTGATACCCCGTTTGACCGGTAAGGAGCATTCTCCTCGCAACGTCACGCTCAAAACCCCCATCGCGCGCTTCAAGCGCGGCGAGTCTCCGCGTCTCTCCCTCAACATGCCCCTCGTCTCGGCCAGCATGCAGGCGGTTTCGGGTCCCGATATGGCCATCGCCCTCGCCCGTCAGGGAGGCTTGGCGTTTATTTTCTGCTCGCAATCCATCGAGTCGCAGGCGGCGATGATAGCCAAGGTAAAGGCCCATAAGGCCGGTTTCGTCAAAAGCGATTCCAATGTCAAGCCCGACGCGACCCTATCGGAGCTTCTCGAGGTGATGAACCGCACGGGTCACTCCACCGTTGCCGTGACGGACGACGGCGGCAGTCATGGTCGTTTCGAAGGGATTATCACCGATAAGGATTTTTGGGAATTCGAAGATGATTTGGGAGGGTTGGTCCGCAACCACATGACTCCCCGTGAGCAGGTTTTTTTCGGCAAGGTGGGTGTCAGCCTGCGTGAGGCCAACACATTGCTCTATCGCCATAAGAAGGAATGTTTACCCATTCTCGAGTCGGATGGCCGGCTCAACTCGCTCGTCTTCAAAAAAGATTATGTCGACCATCAGAACAATCCTCTCGAAATGCTCGACTCCCGCAAACGGCTGGCCGCAGCCGCCGGCATCAATACCCACGATTACAAGGAACGTGTTCCCGCCCTGGTCGCGGCCGGGGCGGATGTGCTGGCTTTCGACGCTTCCGATGGGTACAGCGAGTACCAGCGGGACGCCGCCTTATGGGTGCGCGAGAGATTCGGCGACAGCGTGGTGTTGGGAGGCGGCAACGTGGTGTCGGCCGAAGCTTTCCGCTATCTGGTGGAAAACGCCGATTTGGATTTCATCAAAGTGGGCATCGGTGGCGGCTCGATCTGTATTACTCGCGAACAAAAGGGTATCGGACGGGGACAGGCATCGGCCTTGATGGAAGTAACGGCGGAACGAAATCGTTATTTCGAAGAGACGGGAGTATACATCCCCATCTGCTCCGACGGCGGCCTGGCCAACGATACCCAGATCATCATCGCGATGGCCATGGGCGCGGATTTCGTGATGATGGGCCGCTACTTCGCCATGACGGATGAAAGCCCCACTCCCAAAGTCTCCATCCGGGGTAGGATGTACAAGCCCTATTGGGGAGAGGGTTCCAACCGCGCCCGAAATTGGCAACGGTATTCCGAATCGGGAGGCTCGACGCGTCTGCAATTTGAAGAGGGTGTGGACGGGTATGTGCCCATTGTGGGTTCGGTGGACGAGGTCTTGGAAGTGACGCTGGGAAAATTACGCTCGACCATGTGCAATGTGGGCGCTTTGACCATGCCGGAATTCACTGAGAACGCAGTGCTGACCCTGGTATCGGAACAGTCCATCGTTGAGGGAGGCACCTCGAATATCATCCGGGTGGACTCGAATTTCGACGACGACTCCTAATCAACATGTTCTCGGACAGAAATCAGCCGGCTTGCGCGGCCGCCCGCTCCTCTTCCTCCAATCCATGCTCCTTTAATTTGCGCCACAAGGTGGAGCGGGATATGCCTAGCCGCCGGGAAGTTTCCGTGTAATTGTTGTTACAGATTTCCAAAGCCTTTTTAATATAGCGTTTTTCCAATTCCGCCAGGGTCATGAGGCTGACGTTGTCGATGGGAGGCCCGCCTTCGGCAGACTCCGATTTGGGTAGGGCGAAAAGGGGCCTGGGCCCGTTGGGATTAACCAGGTATTCCGGCAAATCCGCTAAAGTGATATATTCCCCTTCCGAAAGCGCAACGGCATGTTCGATGATATTCTCGAGCTGCCGGATGTTACCCGGGTAATCGTAATTCATGAGGACGGCTTCCGCGTTTTTCGCCATTCCCTTGATATGCTTGCGATTGGCGGTGTTGCACTTTTTGACGAAGGTGCGCACCAGATTGGGAATGGAGCTTTTACGTTCCCGCAGCGGAGGGAGCGTCAAATGGAAAATACTGAGCCGGTAATAGAGATCCTCCCGAAAGGACCCCGCCGCGATGGATTTGTGCAAATCCTTGTTGGTGGCGGCAATCACACGCACGTCCACATAGCGGGTTTCCGTATCGCCTACCCTGCGGATTTCCTTTTCTTGGAGAAACCGCAGCAATTTCACCTGGGTGGGAAGCGAGAGTTCTCCGACTTCGTCCAGGAATAGCGTGCCTTTGTCAGCGACTTCCAGCAGACCCTTCCTATCGGCGATGGCGCCTGTGTAGGATCCTTTGCGTGAGCCGAACAGTTCGGATTCCACCAGGTTTTCGGGTATGGCGCCGCAATTGACGGCGACGAAATTCTCTTCGGATCGGCTGCTGAGCCGATGGATGATGTTCGCCAGGAATTCCTTGCCCGTTCCGCTTTCCCCCGACAATAGGATAGTGCTGTTGGTGGGAGCCACCTTGGTGACGGTTCGGAGGATTTTCTTCATGGCCGGAGAACTGCCCAGTACATCCTCGAGCAGGCGCTCTTCCAATACGCGCACGTTTTTGCGGTTCAACGAGCGGGATACGGCCTTGAGGGCCAGCGTCTCCAGTAACTTTACATTGACGGGTTTGATGAGAAAGGAGTGGGCGCCCCGCTCCACGGCCTGCTCGGCCTTTTGGGTGTCGCGCACGGTGGCCAATACGAAAGTTTCCACTCCCGGATTATGCTCACGGGCAAAATCGATGATGTCGAGGTTTTCGATGGTAAGTAGATCGGCGGAGACGAAAAGCGCGCCAATCCCCCCCTGGGTAAGCAGCCGGATGGCGTTGGCGCCTCCGTTGCTTTCCATCAATTCCGTGTCCCGCAGCGACCAGTTCGCAAAAACCTCTTTCTTGAGTTCGGAATCGGTGTCAAGGATGAGGATTTTCATAACGCGATGGGTTGCGGCCCTGGCGACTAGGAGAAAATCGTTTTGGCCTTATCGAATAGGGACGGTTTGGGCTGTTCCTGGGATTGGATTTTTTCCAACTCCTGGAGCAATTCGGTTTCGCGGGAACTGAGACTAGTAGGGGTGAAAACATGGACTTTCACGTATTGGCTGCCGCGTCGTCCGCCGCTTAATTCCGGCAGGCCCTTATGGCGAAGCCGCAGCATTTTTTCGGATTGGGTGCCGGCGGGAATTTTCAGCTCCACTTCGCCGTCAATGGTTTTGACGCGCACTTCGCCTCCCAGAGCCACGGTGGTGAAAGGCACTTCCACCTGGCAATAAAGATCGATTCCGCGACGCTCGAAATACTCGTCCTTGGTCTCTTTGATAATCACCAGCAAGTCACCCGATGGGCCGCCCTGCGGTCCGCGATGTCCTTCGCCGCGCAAGGTGAGGTATTGTCCCTCCTCCACTCCCGCGGGAATGTCGATGGAAATGGTGACCTCTTCGAGTATCCGGCCTTCGCCATGGCAATTGGAGCATAACGACTGGATGGTGGATCCCATGCCCCGGCAATCGGGACAAGTCGCGACGTTTACGATTTGTCCGAAGAAAGAGCTTTGTACTTGTCGGACCTGCCCGACACCGCCGCAGGTTTTGCAGGTTTGTTTGCCCGTACCGCCGGCTCCGGCGCACGAACCGCATTTGTTATAGCGCTTCAGTTTGACTTTCTTCGTCACTCCCTGGGCGACTTCGCTCAAGTCGACTTCCAGGGCGATTTGCAAATCCTGTCCGCGGGGAGGACCGGATCGGGCTCTGCCCCCGCGACCGGCACGGCCAAAGGCGTCGCCTCCGAAAATATCCCCGAAAGCGCTGAAGATATCCTCGAAATTATTGAAGCCCTCGGAGGATCCCATGCCGCCTTGCATGCCGGCGTGGCCAAAACGGTCGTATTGGGCGCGCTTCTGGGTGTCGCTCAATACCCCGTAAGCTTCCGCGGCTTCCTTGAATTTTTCTTCGGCTTGGGTATCGCCGGGATTCTTATCGGGATGGAATTTTACGGCCAGCTTTTTATATGCAGTTTTAATGACCACTACGTCTGCATCCCGCGGCACACCCAGCACTTCGTAATAATCTTTTTTACTCGACATAGTTCACCTTACACAACACGGGGATGGAAACGTCGGAATGGAAACGGGACGCCCACGCGATCGGCGTGGGGTCCGTATTTTCATCCCGGTTAAATCTAATCCGAAAAGGGTTTAAAGACCCGAGGTGGCCTAATCGACCACCTCATAATCGGCGTCAACCGCATTGTCCTTACCTTTATCCTTCTTCTTCGATCCATCGGCATCGGGAGCTTCGCCTCCCTCGCCCGCAGCTGCTCCGCCACCGGCTTGCGCGCTTTCGGCGGCGGCTTTGTACATGGCTTCGGAAAGTTTGTGCGACGATTCCTCCACCTTGCGGATGGCCGTGCGTATGCCCTCGAGATCGTCCGAGCCCTGGATTTTTTTCAGGTCGGCTACGGCCGCTTCGATGGCCTCCTTATCGGAAGCCGGAACCTTGTCGCCATGCTCCTTGAGTAGCTTCTCGGTGCTATAGACCAGATTCTCGGCCTGGTTGTGCACTTCGGCCTTTTCCTTCTCGATTTTATCGAGTTCGGCATTGGCCTCGGCTTCTTGTACCATGCGCTGGATTTGTTCCTCGGAAAGTCCCGAAGAGGCTTCGAGGCGAATCTTCTGTTCTTTGCCCGTAGCCTTATCCTTGGCGCTCACGTGCACGATGCCGTTCGCATCGATGTCAAAGGTGACTTCGATTTGCGGCAGCCCACGCGGAGAGGCGGGAATACCCGTCAACTCGAATTTGCCGAGCGTGCGGTTGTGACGCGCCATTTCACGCTCACCTTGCAAGACATGAATGCTAACCGCCGTTTGATTGTCTTCGGCGGTGGAAAAGATTTGGCTCTTACGCGTCGGAACCGTGGTATTGCGCTCGATGAGTTTGGTCATGACTCCGCCCAGGGTTTCGATTCCCAGGGACAAAGGAGTTACGTCGAGCAGGAGCACGTCCTTCACCGAAGATTCGCCCGCGAGGACGCCGGCCTGGACTGCGGCTCCGATAGCCACAACTTCATCAGGGTTCACTCCCTTGTGGGGTTCCTTACCGAAAAATTCCTTGACCTTGTCCTGTATGGCCGGAATTCGTGTGGAACCGCCGACCAGGATGACCTCATCGATGTCACCGGTGGTTTTACCGGCGTCTTTAAGGGCCTGGATGCAGGGTTGAATGCTCTTTTCCACCAATTCCAGTGTAAGTTGGTCGAATTTGGCGCGGGTGAGCGTCAAATCGAGATGTTTGGGCCCGCTCGCATCGGCCGTTATGAACGGCAGGTTGATGGTGGTGCTGGTGGTGCCCGATAAATCGATTTTAGCCTTCTCGGCGGCTTCCTTTAGACGTTGCAACGCCATGCGGTCGCCACGCAAGTCAATACCCTGTTCACGCTTGAACTCCGAGGCGATCCAGTCGATAACGGCTTGGTCGAAGTCGTCGCCACCCAAATGCGTATTACCATTGGTGGCTTTTACCTCGAATACTCCGTCGCCGATTTCCAGGATGGAAATATCGAATGTGCCTCCACCCAAATCGTATACGGCGATGGTTTCGCTTTTTTTCTTGTCGAGGCCGTAGGCCAGCGCCGCGGCGGTGGGCTCGTTCACGATGCGCAGTACTTCAAGACCGGAGATACGGCCCGCATCCTTGGTGGCCTGGCGCTGGGAGTCGTTGAAGTAGGCGGGTACGGTTACCACCGCCTGGGTCACTTCTTCGCCAAGATAATCTTCTGCGATTTTTTTCATGGCCTGGAGAACCATGGCCGAGATTTCCGGTGGAGTATATCGCTTGCCCATGATTTCCACCGATACGGGATCGGCTGCCGTGCCGACGACCTTATAGGGAACGCGTTTCTCTTCCGACTCCACTTCGCTATGGGTGCGTCCCATGAAACGTTTGATGGAATAAACCGTGTTTTCCGCGTTGGTAATGGCTTGCCGCTTGGCTACCTGTCCCACCAGCCGCTCGCCGCCCTTGGTGAAGGCCACGATGGACGGGGTGGTGCGCGCACCTTCCGCGTTGGGAATGACGGTTGGTTTTCCGCCTTCCATAACCGCAACGCATGAGTTGGTGGTTCCTAAGTCGATTCCGATGATTTTGCCCATGATGTTCCCTTTCGTTTTCCTTTTCTTTTGCTAATCCTGGCCGCTGCCCTGGGAGACGATGACCTTGGCATGTTTGATGACTTTCGCCTTGACCTTATAGCCTTTTTGCAATACCTGAATGACATGATTCTCCGGAATTTCCGGATGCGGCTGTTGCATCAGCGCCTCATGCAGGTTCGGGTCGAATTGCGCTCCCACGGGTTCAAGTTCTTCCAAGCCCTCCTCTTCCAACACTTGCTTGAATTTGTTGAAGATGAGATGGACTCCTTTTTCAAAATCTTCCAATTTTTCCGCCTTGAGACGGGGGTCGAACGCCAGGTAAAAATTGTCGAGCACCTCGGTGAGTTTGGCGATGAGCTTGTTGTTGGCCGTGGCCTCCAATTCAAAGCGCTCCTTGGCGGTGCGGCGGCGGAAATTCTCGAACTCGGCGTACATGCGGAGGTATTTATCCTTGAGTTCGGCGTTCTCCTTAACCAAATCCCGCTCGGCTGTGGCGCCCTGGGCTTCGGTGGACAACTCTTCCGTTTCCCGCGCTTCCGATAGCAGCTCTTCGGCTTCGGTTTGTCCGTTATTTTCTGTTTGTGACATGGATCCTCTTTTTACCCTTTAGGATTTCTCTTGCGCGGCATGCATTCTCGTAAGTGACTTGGCCGCGTAGTCCACCAAGGGGATGACTTTCGCATAAGGCATACGCTTGGGGCCGATTACGCCGACGATTCCCGATGCCTTGCCTTGCTTATAGGTGGAAGTGATGGCAGCGACGGAACGGAAGGTCTTCCCATTTTCGATTTCTTCGCCTATGGTCACTTGCACTCCATCTCTATGGCTCAAATCACGCAAAAATCGTACCAGGATATCTCGGGATTCAAGCATGTCGAGAATAGGGGCAAGAGCCTCAAATTTTTCAAATTCAGGCTGCATAAGCATGTTTTTGGTACCAAAATACTGCATCGCGTTTTCCAGTTGCTCTCGGATTAGTTTCGAAATGGAACGATCCAAAAATTGGATAGCGCGTAAATCTTCCGTGGAAATTTGATTTTGGCTTTCGCTGCGCAAGTAAGTGTTCAAAAATGAAACGGGCTTTCCTTTCATCAAAACATTAACTTTTCGGGCAATGGCTTCCAACCGGTAAATGGAGGTATCTATCGCGTTTTCCAGTAAAAGCGTTCGAAAGACCATTTCCGAAGCCGAAAGCACCAACATGATTTTGGTTTCCGCCACGGGCACGAGCGAAATCTGTTCGAATGCCTCTTCTTGGAAGGAAGGGGATAGCGAAAGACCCAGCAAATTGGTAAGCCGCCCTAATACCTTGGCGATTTGCGCCATAATCTCGTTATCATCGCCTTCCCGGACAATTTCCCTATCGATGCACTGCTTTTCCTGCAAAGTGCTTTCTTCGAAATGCACCAACTCATTTACATAGGCGCGATAGCCTCTATCGGTGGGCCTGCGCCCGGCGGAGGTATGGGGCTGTTCCAAATAGCCCAGCTCTTCCAATTCGGCCATGGTATTGCGAATGGTGGCGGCGCTGGCGTCGAATCGGGGGTTCTGACTGATAATTTTAGAAGAGATCGGTTCCGCTTTTTGGACATATTCGTCGACGATGGCCGCTAGGACCCACTTTTGTCTTCCACTTAAAGCGGCTTCCGGAAACATTCGATTCGTACTCCTGATGGCAAAAAGTCCCCCGACCTTCTAACAGCCGGGGGACTTCGCTTGGATTGGGGAAAGCAAGGGCGCGCAAAGCGCCCCGGCAGCATTACATCATGCCGCCCATGCCTCCCATACCGCCCATGCCACCCATGCCGCCCATGTCCGGCATACCGCCGCCGGAGCCTGACTTTTCTTCCTTTTTATCGGCGATCAAGCAATCGGTGGTGAGCAGCAGGCCCGCGATGGACGCAGCATTGATGAGAGCGGTGATGGTCACCTTGGCGGGGTCAATGACGCCGGCGGCGATGAGGTTTTCAAATTCGCCGGTGCGGGCGTTGTAACCCCAGTCGTCCTTGCCTTCTTTGACCTTGCTCACGACGACGGACGCTTCCGCGCCGGCATTCTGAGCGATTTGGCGCAAGGGCTCTTCCACCGCGCGACGCACGATGTTGGCGCCGATCAGCTGGTCGCCCGTGAGCTTCAGCGAGTCGAGGGCTACGATGGAGCGCAACAACGCTACGCCGCCACCGGCTACCACGCCGCTTTCGACGGCTGCGCGGGTTGCGTGCAAGGCGTCGTCAACGCGATCTTTCTTTTCTTTCATGGCCGTTTCGGTAGCGGCTCCGACTTCGATTACCGCCACGCCGCCGCCCAATTTGGCCAGACGTTCCTGGAGCTTCTCTTTGTCGTAATCCGAGGTGGTCTCTTCGATGAGACGCTTGATCTGGGAAACACGGGCCTTGATGTCGGCTCCTTTGCCGCCGCCATCTACGATGGTGGTGGTGTCCTTATCGATGGAAACGGTTTTGGCCGTTCCCAGGTCGTCGAAAGTGGTGTTTTCCAGCTTGAAGCCGGTTTCTTCCGAAATGACGCGGCCACCGGTCAGGATGGCGATGTCTTCCAGCATGGCCTTGCGGCGGTCGCCGAAGCCGGGCGCCTTGATGGCCGCGACTTTAAGGGTTCCGCGCAGCTTGTTCACCACGAGGGTGGCCAGGGCTTCGCCTTCGATGTCTTCGCAAATGATGACCAGGGGTTTGCCCGCCTGCGCCACTTTTTCGAGAATGGGCAACATGTCTTTCATGTTGCTGATTTTCTTGTCATGGATTAAGATGGCCGGGTTTTCCAACTCGGCTTGCATGGTGTCGGGATTGGTCACGAAATAAGGCGACACATAACCACGGTCGAATTGCATGCCTTCCACAACCTTCAAAGTGGTTTCGGCGGATTTGGCTTCTTCGATTTGGATGACGCCGTCTTTGCCGACCTTGTCCATGGCGTCGGCTATCCAATTGCCGATTTCCATTTCGTTGTTGGCGGAGATGGAAGCCACTTTGGCCCAGTCGCTCTTGTCCTTGACGGGCTTGGCGGACTTCTGAATGTGTTTGACGATAGCGTCGGCGGCGATATCGATACCGCGCTTCAGCTCGATGGGGCTGGCTCCGGCGATTACGTTTTTGAGGCCTTCGGTTACGATGGCCTGAGCCAAGACCGTAGCGGTGGTGGTGCCGTCACCGGCAACGTCGGAGGTCTTGGAAGCGACTTCCTTGACGAGCTGCGCGCCCATGTTTTCGAAGGCGTCTTCGAGTTCGATTTCTTTAGCCACCGAAACGCCGTCTTTGGTGCTGGTGGGGGATCCGTAGCTCTTGGCGAGTACTACGTTACGGCCTTTGGGGCCGAGGGTGATTTTGACCGCGTTGGCCAACTTGTCTACGCCTCGCTTGAGGGACTGCCGTGCGTTCGTGTCGAATTGCAATTGTTTTGCCATAATGAAATGCTCCTTTGTCGTGTTTTTCTTGAATTGTCTTAGATTTAAATGACGGCCAGAATATCGCTTTCGCGCATGATGAGGTAGTCTTTACCTTCGACGTTTACTTCGGTACCGGAATACTTGCCGTAAAGAACGGTATCACCGGCTTTGACTTCCATTTTGACCAATTGTCCGGAATCCGAGGGCTTTCCCGGGCCTGCGGCGATGATTTTGCCCTTCTGGGGCTTTTCTTTGGCGTTTTCGGGGATATAAAGTCCACCAGAGGTCTTTTCGGCGGCTTCCAGTGGTTCGACCAGGACGCGATCTGCGAGAGGTTTGATATTCATGGTTTTTTCTCCTTCTAGTACATGGATTCTTGTTCTTTTAGCACTCTCGCGGGGAGTGTGCTAAAGTTTGGGCAAAATATAAGGAGGTTGAAAGCTCGAATCAAGTAAATGGGAGCAAATCGAGTTAAAAAGATCGAACTTTGTTCCATTTTGAAACTCTCTGCCCCTTTTACCCGGTTTTTTCAGGTTAACGGCTTTATCTATTTTGGGTGCCGCATGATTAAGGTTCTCTTTCCGCAGATTTCCTGGCCAAAATTTGCATCCCTGACCCAGGACTTTTCCAGCACGCACCGGCGATTCATGTGGGCGAATTCGCTCTTGGCGCTGGCCGTAGCGGGGCTGGAAGGTTTTTTCGTTTTGTTGGGGCGCCGGGTTCTGGAGGGATCCGCAAATCCGCTTCACATCCTGGCGGCATTGGTGGCGATAGCCGCCTTGCGCGCGGGATTGCAGGCTTCGCAGGCCGGTATGGAAATACGCGCCCTGGGAGCTTGGTTGCAGGAAAAACGCCGAAACCTTATGCAAACCTTGCAGAATTCCTCCGCTCCGATCTACCGCTCCTCGCAGGCGAGGACTTTTTCCGGCGATCTCACCGAAGGATTGGAAAATTGCGCCCAAGGCATCGCTTCCTATTTGAAATGCCGCGGAGCGGCGCTGCATGTTTTGGCTTTTGTGCCGCTGCTTATTCTGGTTTCCTGGAAAGGGGGGGCTTTGGCGGCTCTTTTCATTTTACCGGCTGCGGCGGCTTCGCGATTCAAAGCTGCTCGACTGGCGGTTCTCGAGAAAGACTGGAGCCACGCGCGGCACCGAATAGAGCTCGAGGGCGAAAGTTGGGCGGAATCCCTCGAAAGCATGGCAGGTAACGGATTGGTTCGGCAACGGGGTGAGGGGTTGTTGACGCGTATCGGCGAGCTGCGAAAACCGGGATGGATTTGGGATTTGCAACGACTCATCTTTCCGCATCTGATGGAACTCTACCTGTTTATCCTGCTCGCCGTTCTCATCGCATTGGCCGTCGCCTGGGATGGAGGACTTGCGGGAGGGGGTGCGCATTTTCTTCCCTTCGCTTTTTTGATGCTTCTGCTTTACCGACCTGTAAGGGAATGGGCTCGCCATTATCCCCTTTACTTGCAGGGCCAGGCCCGTTGGCAAAGCCATGCAGCCCTGATCGACCGTATCACCTCAGTTACGGCGCCGGCGCGGACTGCGCCCGCACAAGACGAATTCATTTCCATAAGGGGGCTGTATTTTTCCTATGGCGTACCAACCCGCCCGCAGGAACCCTCTCCAAAAAATCCGGGGGTATTCGCGGATCTCGATCTCGAATTGGACACACGTAACGCGGTCTTGCTTTGCGGCCCCAATGGCGCAGGCAAAACCACCTTGCTCAGGCTGCTGTCTGGGTTGGAAATCCCCGACCGGGGAATCATCCGGTATCCGGAAGCCTTGCTTCACCAGGGTAAACCGAACCTTACCTATTTGCCCCAACGTCCGGTTTTGGACGCGGGAATGCTGGAGGATTTGCACATTTTCCTCAAGGCCGATAAAGACCAAGGGCAAAAGTTAACGCAATTATTGGGACTGGATTCCCTGCTGGCAAAGGCGGGCGCAGCTGGGGATGCCTATGCTTCCCTGTTTCCCGGCGCCGGTCTTTCCGGAGGCGAAAGACAAAGGCTGCGACTGGCCTGGGCGTTTTCCAGATCACGACCCTGGCTGCTACTCGATGAACCGACCACGGGGCTTCCGGGTGGGGAGAGGGAAGCAATCTTTTCGGGTCTACTGGATTTCCGTCGGAAACTTTGCCCTCATCGACATGGAGTGTTGCTGGTTTCGCATGAGCCCGGGCTTGCGCGGCTGTGCGCGCAAACCGTTAAGCTGGACGGCGTTCCCGAAAAGGAAACGGCGTGAAAGCCGCGGAGGCCTATTTCGGTGGCCGGGGTTATGTGCTGGGAGCTTTATGGGCCGCACTCCTTCTCGGCCGAGTCCATTCCTTCGCTCCCCTGCGACCCTTGGCGCTGGTCCCCGTAGCGGCCGGATTTTTTCTGCGGCTATGGGCTTCCCGGTATATCGGCGCCCACAGCAACGGCATGGTAATGGCGCCCGGCCGGGGTCTCTCGGACGAGGCAACGGCGGCGGGCGGGATGGCCACGGGCGGCCCTTATGCCTTAATGCGCCACCCGCTTTACCTTTCCAACCTGTTGGTGGCCTCTGGAGCGATTTATTTCGCCAACAGCGGTAGGACACGCGGCCGCTTGGCCTTGCTTACGGCGGTGTCTTCGCACCATTTGTTGCTGGTTCGGGTGGAAGAGCGCTACCTCTGGAAAACCCTGGGAGAAATTTATGCGCGGTATCGCGAGGTAACTCCTTTGTTACCGGGAATCGGAGGCGGGTCCGGGTTCTCCCAGGCGGGGCCCGCTCCCTTCTCGTGGCGCGAAGCCTTCGCTCGTCAGGGAGGCAATCTCGCTCGGGCTTGCGCGGCTATAGCGATATTGGCGGCGGCACGATGGCGGCGTTGACGCTTTACTCCCTTTTGTGGACCGCACTGTGGCCTTTACTTCGTTTGCTGGCCCGTTGCGAAGCCGTCGCGCGCAAAATCGGGTTTTCTCCCTGGCCGGAAAGCTGGGCCCTGAGCCGGCGCATGGCTTCGGAGCAGGGTTCGCCGCATGTGCTTTTTCCAACATCTGCGCCTCAAAGGGAGGTTTTGTGGATCCACTGCGCCTCTCTGGGAGAAGCAAAAGGCGTAGCGGGAATGTTACCTAACCTAGAGGATAAGGCGGCGGAGATTCTGCTTACGGCGGGCACCCTCACCGGTCTCGAATTTTTACGCGGGGAAGCCGCGCTAAGATTCGGCCATCGCGAAAAGTCGCCTCGGGTTCGGGTGGAAATGGCGCCGTTCGACCACCTTCCCCATGTCGGGAAATTTCTCGACGGTAACCGCGTGGCCGTCCTTTGCCTATACGAGGTGGAAATCTGGCCGCATTACCTGCGAGCTTGCCGGGAAAGGAATATTCCCGTTCTGCTGGCCGCGGCGCGTCTTTCCTCCCGGGCTTATGCCCGCCTTCGCCCCTTCACCCAGCTCTATGCCCGCTTATTGGGATCTCTCGATTTTATCCAAACCCAAAGTGAAGCGGATACCCAAAGGTTTCAGGCCCTGGGCGTGAAACCGCCCCTGGGCTTGGAAACGGGTGCGGATTTCCGGTTGCTGCATTATCTCCAACGGGCGTCGGCAACGACGGACGCGGGGAAGTTACCTGGATTGCCAGGGCAGGGAAGGGGATTCGCCTTCATCTCCCTACACCTTGCCGAACTCCGCATCTTGCTTCCGACCCTGCGCGCCTTTCCATCCCAGGTGCCGGTGTGGGTTTTCCCCCGTCTGCCCCAAGAATTAAATCGTTTCCGCAAGCTTTTGCATCCCTTAGGGTTTAGGGATTTTTCGGGCGATTCGGTTGAAGAAACCCTCGACCCCAACACGCGCTTGGGGCGGGAAACGCTGCAGGGCCCTCGGCTGTTGGTTTGCAGGTGGGGAATGGTCTCACCGCTGTTGACGTCCTGCTACGCCTGTTTCGTGGGCGGTAGCCTGATTGGCCGTGGTTGCCATAACTTATGGGAGCCCTGGCTGGCGGGATTACGGATTTGCTTCGGCCCTTCGCTGGAAAACCAGGAAACTCCCGCGCGATTCCTATTGGAGACGAAAGAGGGAGTTATTGTCCGGAGTCCGGATGAACTGAACCGTTATATACTCTCGATGCTTCCATTCATTGGAAGGGATAGGCTGAACCGGAGCCAGGTTGACTTTCCCGAAGGAATGCGAATCGACGCGCAGGCTGCGAATAAGCGTTTTGGGGAGGTAGTGAGCCGGGCCTTCGCGGAATCGACTCGTAGAGCCATGCCGCAAATTTATTAGTTTCTGTGCAGCGGACGCCTCTACTGAGGCAGCCGGAAAGAGGAAAGGGCATCCGTGAAAATTTTTCTCGCTTCTCCCAGAGGATTTTGCGCCGGGGTCGACCGGGCCATCAGTATCGTGGAAGAGGCCTTGCGGAAATTCGGCAAACCGGTTTATGTTCGTCATGAAATCGTGCATAATCAAGCCGTCGTTTCCCGTCTCAAGGAGAAGGGCGCCATTTTCGTGGAAGAGCTCGAAGAGGTTCCGGAAAAATCAGTGGCGATTTTTTCCGCCCATGGAGTGCCGCGCGCGGTGCATATCGAGGCGCAGGACCGCTCCTTGATTACGGTTGACGCCACTTGCCCCCTGGTTAAGCGCGTACACTCGTCGGTGATGCGGCATACCAGCAAGAATTTGCAGGTCGTACTCATTGGCCACCGGGGACACCCCGAAGTGGTGGGCACCATGGGACAGTTGCCGGATGGCCAGGTTCTCTTGGTGGAAACCCCGCAAGATGTGTGGAAACTGGAAGGAGTGGACGAAGAAAATCTGGCCTATACCACCCAAACCACGTTATCCATCGAAGAGACGCGCGACGTTATTATCGAACTCAAGAAACGCTTTCCTCAAATCAAAGGACCCGACAAGGGTGATCTTTGCTATGCCACTACCAATAGGCAACGAGCCGTGCAGGAAATGGCGGTAATGGTGGACATGCTGCTGGTTATCGGTTCAGCGAACAGTTCCAACAGCAACCGGCTGCGCGAATTAGGCGAGCGCATCGGTAAAAAATCCTATCTCATCGACAGC
This sequence comes from Fibrobacteria bacterium, assembly GCA_041746255.1. Taxonomy (GTDB): domain Bacteria; phylum Fibrobacterota; class Fibrobacteria; order UBA11236; family UBA11236; genus JBGTHM01. The sequence goes on from JBGTHM010000119.1 coordinate 23,022, forward strand.
CCCGTCGACCTGCGCGAGGAGTGGTTTGAAGGGGTGGAGAATATCGGCATTTCTTCGGGAGCCTCGGCGCCGGAAGACTTGGTACAGGACGTGGTCCGATGGATTAAGGCGCGCTACCCCGGCACCGAATCCGAAGATTACGTGATTCTCGAAGAAAACGTCCATTTCTCCCTGCCGGAAATTCTGCGTTCCTCTTCGAAGTGAACGCTGTGGCCGAAGCGGAATCCCAGACCGACTTGATAAAGACGCTTGCCTTTTTCATCTCAGGGCATGGATACGGACATGGAGTGCGTCAAGCGGCCCTTATCAACGCGCTCCCGACGTCCATTCGCCCTTTCCTGTTTACCTCCCTGCCGAAATCCTTCTTTCGGGAAGAACTGGGGCGTGCATTCCGCTATCGAAAACTGGAAATCGATTGTGGGTGCATTCAACCCGATTCCGTGCATATCGATATTCCCGCAACGCTGGAAACCTATGCCTCCATTGAGGAAAACAGAAATCGATTGATTCCCGCTACGGCGGAAATTCTGCTTCAGGAAAAAATCGACGCCGTGGTGGGAGATATTCCGCCGCTGGCTTTTGCCATAGCCGATGCGGCGGGCCTGCCCTCATTAGCGGTGTCCAATTTCAACTGGGTCGATATTTACCGGCCCTATGTCGATTCCCATCCCCAATACGCCGATTTGCTGGGCCGCATGGAAACGGATTATGGGCTTGCCGGCAAGCACGGGAGGCTTTTTCCCGGAGTGCCGACCCGGGTATTCCGCGAAGAGGTTGAAATGGGGCTTTTAAGCCGCCAGGGCCGGAATCGGCGCGAAGAATTGGCGCTTCGTCATGGTCTGGACGTGTCCAAGCGGTGGTGTCTGGTCTATATGGGGAGCTTCGGTATGCCCGGAATCCAGTGGGAAAACCTTTCCCGGCTGAATGACTGGGAATTTCTCGGTGTTTACCCCTTAGCCGGCGCAGCGCCCAATTACCATCGGGTTCCGGTTTTTCCGGATTGTAATTATGCGGATTGGACCGCCAGCTGCGACCTGGTTTTAGGGAAATTGGGGTATGGTCTGGTTTCGGAATGTCTTCACCTGGGCAAAGCGGTTTTGTTCGTGGGAAGGCGCGACTTCGTGGAATTCGACTATTTGAAAGCGGAGCTGGAATCCAGAGGGCAGGGGTGGGAACTTACCCTGGACCAGATTGCAGCATTGGATATTCGGCGTCCTTTGGAGGATATGGCATCCCGCCGTTTCGCAGCCATGCCCTCGGAGGCGGGGACTCACGTGGGTGCCTTGATAGGGGAAATGCTCCGGGAGTAGTCTTGGCAAACCCGCGGTGGATTAATAGATTGGTCGTCCTGAAATTAAAGCGAGGCAAGAATGAGCCGAATTTGCGATGTTACCGGAAAAACCAATCAAGTGGGAATGCAAGTGTCCCATGCGATGAACCATACCAAAAAGGTATTTCAGCCCAATTTGCATAAAAAGCGCTTTTTCGTACCCGGCGACAATCGTTGGGTGACCTTGAAAGTCAGTAGTGCCGGACTGCGTTATATTGCCAAAAACGGCATTCATGCCGCATTGCGCCAAGCAGCCAAGCTTGCCAAACTCGGCCAATAAGCCTTTTACTTCGATTCCATCTCTTTGTTTCTCAAGTCCGTCGCTCCCAGCGACGGACTTTTTTTATGCATTTCATCCCATCGACCTAGCTCACATTTACCATCAATTTCTCAAATTTTTCTAAGGATAATAGGAAGGGTAAAAACCAAGAAAACCCAAAATCGGGCCGTTACCGCTGAGTTTCCACCCTTTTCAGACAGCCTCTCCACTGCTTATATTCATTTCGCGCATTACCGCTACAAAAATTGAAAGAGTGCCGGAAAGAGGCCGATTAGCCATGCAATTAAGTAAGAACGTTATCATTACCAAAAGGATATGTGATATCGTTATCGGTTTTTTCGGGACTATCGCGTTTCTTTCGCTCTATCCCCTTATCGCTCTGGCCATCAAATGGGAGTCGCGCGGCCCCATTCTCTATAGCCAGGAACGTATCGGTATCAACAAGCGGCGGCGTACCGTCCGAGCTGGAAAAATCGTCGAATCAATCTATCCCCGCGGCGAAGATTTCGGCGGTAGACCTTTCGCTATTTACAAATTTCGCAGTATGTTCACCGATGCCGAGGTGGCCGGTCCACAACTTTGCCAAAAGGGCCATGATCCACGTGTGACCCGGGTAGGCTGGTGGCTGCGCGCATTGCATCTGGACGAACTTCCGCAATTCTGGAACATTCTCAAGGGTGATATGAGTTTTATCGGCCCGCGGCCGGAACGAGCCCATTTTACCCTGCAATTCGGGAAGACAATTCCGCATTACCAGCAACGTACCCTTTTCGTAAAACCCGGTTTGACGGGATTGGCACAGGTGGTTCTGGGATACGACGATTCCCTGGAAAGCGTGGTCCGCAAAACCTATTACGACTATTCGTACCGCGCATCCATGGGTAGCTTCGTCACCTGGATCAAGATGGAAGCGTGGGTTTATGTCCATACCGTCGGCTATCTGCTGCAGCCTTTGCGCCGTAGCGGCGAGGTCCGCGATTTGGACGGCCTGAAACGGGCGAAGGATCTTCCTTTTCGGGATCGAAATCCCGGTAAGGGAAATAACCTTAAAACCAGCGCGCGCATCAATCTACAAGGGTCCATTCATCCGATTATCGTCACCGACCCGCTGCTCGACGGGCCGGGGAGAAACCTGGAAATAATTTTCACGCATAAAAATGAATTGGAGGTATGCTTCACTCCCACGGCCGATTTCGATTTGGAGGATATGGGTTTTCTTATCAACCTGGCCAATAAGGTCAAGGGGATTGGCGGAACCATCAGTATCAAGAACTCTAATCCCCGCATCGGCCGCATGATACGCGAAATTCACCTCGACAAGGTGGTTCGCATCAAGCAGGCTCCGGTTTCGGTGGTTAACTTTTTGACCGTGGACGTGGAATGCTGGTTTCATGCCTTCAATCTCAAGGATTTGGCGCCCCCGTCGACCTGGCATCAGCAAGAGACGCGGGTAGAGGCCAATGTCGAAAAAATCCTGAGATTGCTCGAAGCCCATAACACCAAAGCCACATTTTTCGTTTTAGGTTGGGTAGCCGACAGGTTTCCGGATATCGTGCGGATGATCGACAAAGGCGGCCATGAAATCGGCACGCATGGGTATTACCACATGCTCATCACCGACATGACTCCCACCAAATTCGAAGAGGATTTGGGCAAGTCGCTGGAAACGCTCGCGAAGCTTACCAGCCAGCGCATCATCGGCCATCGAGCCTCCAATTTCAGCGTAGTCAATTCGACCTTGTGGTCCTTGGAGCTGATGCGTAAGTTCGGGTTGGAATACGATTCCAGCATTTTTCCCATCAAGCGCGATCGATACGGCATACCCCATTATCCCAACCGGCTTCCGCATCGCATATTGCTTCCCAAGGGAAAGACCATGGCGGAATTCCCGATGTCTACTCTGGGTGTCGGAAAAAAGTTTCTGCCCATGTCCGGAGGCGGGTATCTCCGGCTATTCCCGCATCAGGTCACGGAAAAGTTCATAGAATCAAAAAATCAAAAAGGCCATCCCGCCATGGTGTATTTCCACCCCTGGGAGCTTGACGTGGATCAGAAGAAGCTGAACGCCGGAATGATGAAAACCTTTCAACACTATGTCAATCTTCATACCACCGAGTGGAAATTGGATCGTTTGCTGGGGAATTTCCGCTTTGGTTCCGTGCGTGATACCATGCAAACCAAGCGGGTACAATCCATGCTCAACCGCAATCCGGTCCGGGTATCGGGCGGCCGACTGGTGGCGCCGAATGAGGTGGTTATCAATGAAGCGGCTTCTGAGCACGTTCCCACACGTCCGGTGGAAACCCTGCCCAAGGTGAATAAGCACATCGCTCAACTCCGCGAATAGCTCTCAGCCCTTATAAGTTACCGTGTCAGCGAGGGGTTTTGGCCTGGGAATCTCCCAGGGCGCCCGAGGGAACCTTTCCCCTTAATTCCGGAGACGCTTTCACGGCCCTTAGGTAAAAATCGGATGCTACCTTCGCTTCCCCGTCTTCATGGGCGAATGCTCCCGACCAGAACAGCGCCAGCGCATTGTTGGGGTTTTGTCCGAGCAAGAAGCTGAGAATCGATTCCGCCATGTGCACATCTTTTTCATGCAGGCGGTAGGCTCTGGCCCGGTCGACGAATACCGTATCGGATTGCAGTCCCATATCAATGGCGCGTTGCAATACGCCGGCAGCCTGCTTGAACTCCCCTGACTCCAGCAGGCAGCGGCCATAGCGACCGACGATTTGCTTATCAGCGTTCAGGTCTTCGGAGCGGGCCCGGAAATGCGCTAAAGCTTCCTGGTATTTCTCCTCGGCATAGAGGTGGTCGGCAAGAAAGGCATGGGCTTCGGGATTGCGGGCATCGAGATTAACCAAGTGCTGCGCCGCCTTGAAGGCTTCGCTGCGTCTTTCCAAGGCTCGCAATGCGGAAAAACTGCCTTTGGCCGCCGCCAGGTTTTTGTTGTCGGCGGCAAGCGCGGAGGCGAACGACTCGGCGGCGCGCCGCCAATCCTTTTCGGCGGCGTGGATTTCCGCCAAGTACAAATAGTCATGGGCATTACCCTTCAATACCGTAAGCGCTGCGGTCAAATAGCGTTTCGCTGCCGAGGCTTCTCCTTTGGCGGCCAGAAGGCGTCCATAGGTCAGATAAGTCCCCGCCACGGCGGAGTCAGGCGTCGTTGCGATTTTGGACAAGGCCTCACCAAAAAGATTAATCGCCTGCGCGGTATCGCCCTGGGTCAAATACAGGGACGCCAGACGGGTTTTGACGGTGGGATCGGATTTTGCGGCCGGGTTTTTCAAATAATAGGCTTCAAAAGCTTTTACGGCCGCGTCCGTCCGTCCGAGCTGCATAGCGCACTCGGCTAAATCGATTTCGACTTCGGGAAAGGCTGTGCGGCTTTTTTCGAGATGGACTACGGCTTCCTGGCAGCGGCCAGTCGATTTCGCGATGCCTCCGAGCAGCTTGCCGGCTTTGGCCAGGAGAGCCTTATCGGTGATTTCCAGCAGCAGGGCTTCCGCAGTTTCGGTCTTTCCCTGCGCCGTCAGAGCCTCTCCCCATGCCAGGTATTGGGAATCGTTGGCAGCATGCCGGGAAGCATAAGCCAGCATATGCGTGCCCGCCTCCACCGGTTTCTGCTGCTTCAGCAAAGCGTCTATCACCAGGGTATGCACTACCTTATCATCGGGATTGGATGTCAGCACCCCTTCTCCCAATGTGATAAGCATACCGGTTTCTTCCGGTCGGGCCGCCGCCACGAGGTTCAGGACAGCTTTGCGTCTGCCTATGAGCAGGGCGGGCTGGGCCTTGTCCGCTTGCGCCCCGGTTTTCAGCAGGTATTCCAGCGATTTCGTTCGCGCTTCCGAATGTTTGGAATCCATCATCCAATAGGCGAGCCAGGCGGGATTGGCCCGCTCTGCCATACCCAAAGCATCAAAAGCTTCGGCGGCCTGTAATGCCAGGATTGGATGGGATGAGTGGAGGGGCAAGGCCTTGTCCAACAGGGAAAGGGTATTGTCCATGCGACGCAAGTGGGTAAAAACCTTAAGTGCGCGAAGGGTGAGTTCGGGATCCTGGGCTAAGAGCGGTATGTGGTCCGAGTAGAAATCAGCGGTGGAGCGCTCACTGCTTTTTTCCAACAATCGGCCTACTTCCGATAGGATGGTTATATCGGGTTTGATCAGCAGGTATTTTTTCAGGCAATAGGTATGGAGACTATCCGATGTCTCGAAGGCCCGGCCGGCTTTCAAATACCAAGGGGCGGCCTCGTATTTTTCTTCGTTATTCATCAGGGCTTCCGCCATCATCATCATGGCCTGCGGCGATATCTGTTTAAGCTTCCTTAGGCTAACCAGCGATTCCAGCCATTCCCCTTTCAGGTGCAGCAAAGTAGCTTCGGCTTCGCGAAGGCGATCGTTCTCTCCGTGTCTGCGCAATTGATGACGGATGCTGGAGAGCATTTGCTCGGCGTTTTCGCCGGCAGTCCGTTCCCGCAACAATCTATCGACTTGCGCGTCCAGCGGAACGGTTTCTCCCAGGGCCGGGGCGAACATCAACAGGGCGCAGGTTAGCGCTGCCAGTCCCGTAAAGTGTCGGTGGGAACTAAAATTCATGGTACCTCCAATGCGGCGGGCGGATATACCTCCAAGATAGGATTTTTCCGCTTTGGCTACATTCACCTTGTGATTGAGTAACTGGGTATTTTCGTGGCGATTTTAACATTTTGGAGGTGTTTGAAACAAGGTCAAGATGAAATTAGCGAATTCGATCTCCCCCGCATCAAGCGAACTGTGCGAAGGACAAGGGCTGACCGTGCACGCTTTCCAAGGACTTCACGGCTTTGTCCATGGCTAAATCACTGTCCTGATATCTTTTACGAAGACAGGTGCACAATACCTCTTTGAGAATTTCACAGTCATAAGTGGCGCGGTGCAACTCGGAAGGATCAACGGAAACGGTGATTTGCGAACCCAGTTTACGGGCGATTTCGCCCAGCCTATGCGAGGCGTATTCGGGCATGATTTTCTTAATGACCTTCAAGCTGTCGATGATGGGATTCTGCGGCATCACCAAGCCGTTTCGGCGGATGGCCTTGCACAGGAAAGCCGCGTCGAAGGAGGCGTTATGGGCCACGAGAATGGAGCTGAGACCGCAAAAGCGCAGAAACTTTTCGGCCACAGGCTTGAGCTGGGGAGCATTTTCCACCATTTCATTGGTGATTTTGTGGATACGCGTCGCTTCGGCGGGGATGAACATTCCCGGTTTGACCAGGCTGGAGTATGTGCCCAGTGTGCGGGTGGCAAGCCTTCCCCCTATTTTTTCGAAGGTGAATTTAATTCCCGCCAATTCGACAATTTCATCTTTTTCGGGATCCAGCCCCGTGGTTTCGAGATCGAAGGCGACCATGGTGACGAAAGGAATCATCTCGGTTGAACTCCAGGTAGGGGAAGGTGGGAAGTATAAAAAACCTGAAAGGTGCGTAAAGGAAGCCCCGTTCCTGGCTTGATAATCGTCAATCCCTCCTATTTATCCAGCAACCGCATGAGGGTGGCTTGGTTGGTTTCCATGGCCGTGGCCATGGCCTCAAGCGAATTTTCCTGCATGGGAGAGCCTAACCGCAGCCAGATACGGCTGAAGGGCAGGGGGATTAGGCACCGATCCCAGCTCCCGAGGCGAAAGGACCTCTCGGCATGGACGGCAACCGGAACCCAGGACGCCTGTCCCAAGGCGGCTAAACGGCCGGCACCGGGTTTCGGGTGGTGATAGGGCCCCCTGGGCCCATCCAGCGCCATACCGGCCATGCCTCCGGCCTGCAAGGCCCGGGTCAGCCCCCGTAGGGCAAAACCTCCCCGGCTGGATGAGCCTCGAAATACCCGGTACCCCATTTTTTCCAGAACCGAGGTCGCTAATTCGCCGTCGGCGCTTTGGGAGACCAGGACGGCGATGTCGCGGTGGGCGAAGGCCCGGGCAAGGATGGGAAGGTGTTCATGCCATAAAATGAGAACGCACGGTTTAAGCAGGGGGATGCCGGGACCCTCGGCCATATCGGTGGATTGCCAATGTAACCGCAACGTGGATAGCCAGCACAAGCCTCCGAAAGCGGCGGCTGGAATAAGTCGGGGATGCATGTTGAAGGGCCGGGTCTATGGACTCGTATTGAGACGCTTATCCAAGCCCATTTTCGGGAAGGGTATCTTCGGACGGGTAGGGTGGAGCGGCCAGAACTTGAGCGGCTTTTACGCCGGTTTCGGAATTCAGAAAAGCCCGGAGGAAAATCTCACGCCGAAATTCGCTACGGTGATCTTCACAGAACTTGGGGTAGATCACCTGGTTGGGAATCAACACGATTTCGAATTTACGCAAGCACCCCATTAAAGTGCATCCGCAGCTTTTTTTCACCGCCGACCTGAAGTTATGCAGCATGATTTGATTATGCTTGCGCACACGATTGAGCAATTGGCTTTCGGGCAAAGCCAATTGGGCCACTAAGGCCTTTTCCACGTTTCCTTCGCGTGTCATAAGATTAAGTATCACCTCTCGCCTGCGAATTGTCTAGCTGTTTTTGGAGCTCATTTAGAATATAACCAAGAAGAGAGGGAAAAGTCCCGCAGGCCTTGCTGCATAGGCGTCAATGAGCATCGAACTTGCATTTTGCCAGCGATTTCGCTTGACATGTGGCGAGGGAAGCGCTACCGCAAAGGCAACGCTTCCGTAGCCGTATTTTAATACATTCTCCCGCCATGACCACGAATCAAATTCTCATCCTTATTCTGATGCCCTTGGTTTCGGGGGCCATCGGTTGGTTCACCAATCTGCTGGCCGTGAAAATGCTGCTTCGCCCGCGCCAGCCTATTTTTGTATTGGGGTTGCGCATCCAGGGTTTGTTGCCGCGCCGGCAGCCGGAACTCGCCGAGCGTATTTCCGAAGCCATCTCCAAACAGTTTTTCACCGAAGACGACATCGTGCAACTGCTTAAGAGGGTGGATCCGGTGGACGCGCTTCGCAATCTCATCGTCTCGAAATGGGACGATAAAATCGGTGAGATTCTGGAAACCATGCCCTTCATCCAGATGTTCCTGTCACCGGATAAGTTGCTGGAAATCCGCGATCGCATCGCCGCCGCCGTCTCGGGCGAGAGCGAAGCCTTTATCCGTTTTCTCGGACACTCGCTGGAGGGTAAGCTGGATTTGAAGGAAACGATTCGCGTGAAAATCCTGGCTTTCGACCTCGAAAAGCTGGATGGAATCATCCACGACATCGCGCGCCGCGAGTTCCGCGAAATCGAATTCTTCGGCGGCTTGGTGGGCTTTCTAATCGGCTTGGCGCAGGCCGTGATAGTAATCTGGGTGTTACCCCAGTGAAACCTGGCAGGCGGGGCAGTGAACCGTCCCTCGTTGCGCCACCACGGTTTTAAGCATGGATTCCCCGCATTTCTTGCAGGGTTTTCCGGCTCTTCCATAGGCCAACAGGCGCTCATAATTGGATCCGGAAGAACCGTCGGGTTTACGATAATCCGAAAAAGAAGTGCCTTGAAACCGGACTCCCTTCCGCAAAACCGTTTGTGCCGCTTTGATTAATGCCATCCGAAGCTGCGGGGAAAGGGCGCGCACGGGGGTTTCGGGATGGATTCGGCTTAAAAACAAGGCTTCATCCGCATAGATATTTCCGATTCCCGCCAGAAAGGATTGGTCCAGCAGCAGGGCTTTTACCGGGCGGAGGCTATTTTTGGGAAAGGGGAGACCAGCCAGGGCCTTACCCTTCAATTCGAGCGGTTCCGGGCCTAAAAGGGCGATACGCGGGTGAAGACGCCAGTTCCCGTCCTTTATCCAAATCAGTTTTCCGAAAGTGCGGGGGTCGCGGAACAGGATAGCGTCTCCGCCCTTGAGTTCCAAGACGAGGTGGGTATGCTTATCGATGGGATGGGCGCCCATGGGTTTTTCCAAACCGGTCAGAGTTCTAACGAAGCGGGAGTCTTTGGGAGCCCCTTTGGCCGCGAAGGTCAATTGTCCGGTCATTCCCAGGTGGATAATCAGCGCCCCATGATCCATTTCGGCCACCATGTACTTCCCTCTGCGGACCAACCGTCGGAGAGTATTTCCGGTTAATGCCAGCTTCAAGGCTTGGGGAGAAGCCCCCGATAGCATGCGGGGCAACCGCAAATGGCCATGAGCGATGACACGACCTTCGATTTGCGGGGCAAGTAGGGCGCGAATGGTTTCGACTTCTGGGAGTTCGGGCATGTTGGGGAGGTCTGGTCTTTTTTGCTTTCCACACTGGAATAGCGGCGTTAAAATAGTAAACTTCGCAGTACCGCTCCGGATTTGGGCGGAGTGAAAAGTTTGCATATGACCAAATCGCAATCCCCTTCCGCCTCCCCTAAAATGTGGGTCAAAACTCAGGTGCTTTCCCTGCGCCTGCCTCCGGAGGGTTTTCGCCTGGTTTCCGGCGCCGCGCTCAAGGCGGTGGACGTGGCCTATGAAGTCTATGGAAACCTGGATCCGGACAAGAAGAACGCGATTCTAATCTGTTCGCCCTTGACAACCGATGCCCATGCGGCCGGTTGGCATAGCGAGGAGGACAAGCGTCCGGGCTGGTGGGACGATTTGATCGGACCCGATAAAGCCATCGACACGAACCGATATTTCGTAATCGCTTCCAATATGCTGGGCGGCTGCCGGGGAACCACGGGGCCGGCTTCACTTGACCCCGACACCGGAAAACCGTATGGGTCGACCTTCCCGAAAATTACCGTGGAAGACATGGTCAACGTGCAAAAGCTGTTGGTCGAGCAACTGGGTATCGAGGTATTGGAGGCGGTAATCGGCGGCAGCATGGGAGGTATGCATGCGTTGCAATGGAGCACTTCCTACCCGAATCAGGTACGGAAATGCATTTGCATCGCGGCGGCGGCCTGCCTTTCGGCGCAAGCCTTGGGTTTCGAAGTGATCGGACGCAAGGTTATCGTGAACGATCCCGATTTCGCGGGGGGCGATTATTACGCCGAGGGCAAAGTACCCGGCCATGGCCTGGCTTATGCGCGTATGATTGGTCATTTGACTTATCTCTCGGCCATCAGCATGCATGAAAAGTTCGGACGCAGCCACCGTGAAGGTTTCGACGAAAGCCTTTTCGAAACGGGGTTCGAAGTCGAGAATTACCTGCAATACAAGGGGGAACAATTCGTCGAACGCTTCGACGCGAACTCCTATCTGCACATCACCTACGCCATGGACCGCTTCGATCTGGTCGAGCGCTACGGTTCTCTGCAAAAGGCTTTCGCCGCGTCGCAGTCGGAATTTTTGCTGGTGGCGCTCTCTTCGGATTGGCTTTTCTTTCCCGAACAAACGCGCGAGCTCGGCAAGGTATTGCTCGAATTGCAAAAGGTGGTTTCGGTGGTGGAGCTCGATTCGCCTTATGGCCACGACGCTTTTTTGCTGGAAGTGGAACACCTTTCGCAGGTAATTAACGGGTTTTTGGAAAAACCCGCGTTTACGCAGGAGAAACCGACCCTATTGCAAGAACATTTGGCGCCCGCAAAGGCCGCGGAACCCGAGGGCGCGACGCTGCATCAGAAATGTTTCACCTCGAAGGAGGACTACCGGCAACTGGAAAACCTGGTTCAGCCGGGAAGTTATGTCCTGGACATCGGCTGTGGGGATGGATCGTTGATCGATCATCTCTACCATACGCACGCGGTGACGGGCATCGGCATCGATATCGATTTGCGGCATATCGTGGATTGCTTGCGCAAGAACGTGCCGGTGGTGCAAAGCGACGTGGATGAAGGACTATCGCTCTTCCGGGACAAGGCTTTCGACTATGCGATTTTGAACCGGACCCTACCGGTGGTAAAAAAACCGGAATTGGTGTTGGGGGAAATCGTGCGGGTGGCGCGCAAAGCCATCGTAAGCTTCCCCAATTTCGCATGCATCGGCAATCGCGTGGGATTGGCGGTAAAAGGCGTTATGCCGGTAACGGAGTCGCTGCCCCACGATTGGCATGATACGCCCAACATCCATCTTTTCAGTTTGCGCGATTTCCAGGCTCTGTGCGAACGGCAAGGGGTGGTGATTGAAAGGCTCATAACGATATCCCATTCCTGGCCCTCGCGCCTGTGCCTGGCGCTGGGTTTGCCGAATCTCGGCGCGGATTTCGTGATCGCCGTGTTGTCTAAGCGGTGAAGCCGTAGGTCAAGCGTTTGATCCTGTCGGATATCAGATCCAGATATCGGGTTTGTGAGGGTGCTGATAGAAACGATTTTCGCATCATCGACTCGATGCGGGGAAACCCGGATGTGAATTTTTCCATGGCCTTCGCCACCCTATTCGATCGAATTCCCAATTTTTCCCCCAGGGCCGTAAAATCGTCCTTCGCGTAATAGGCGTTTGCTTGGTAACTTTTTGTTTCGAAGTCGCCTGTGAAAAGGTCCAGCGCGGTATCACCCGACTCGTTGGGCAAGTGGAGGCGTGTGTTCAACAAGTCATAGGCCGGAGTGAGGGTGTAAATCCCTTTTTCGGGATCCCGGAAAAGGGAGAAATTTTTCAGGTGGGCATCTCCATTGAGAATCAGGTAATTGAAAACCACGAGTTCGAAGAACTTTTCCACTTCGACTGCGTAGGGACCGACGAATTTCCGCATGAGTTCCGCAATTTCTTGGTAGCTTCCGTCATATTTATAACCCTCACCGTGGGTATCCTCGGTTTTTTGGGATAGCTGGGCGAAGTCTTCCTGTAAAAATCGCATACCATCCCTTCCGCAATCGAATCTTCTGGTAAGATAGGCCGGTTCGCCGTCGTTGAAAAATACCAGACCGTTTTCGGCCACGTTGATTTTAAATACCTGTCGGGCTAATTGCATGGTAAAGTGTTCGTTTACCGGCAGTTCCGAAACGACATCGAAATTTTGAAACGGAATCGGTTTAAGGATGTATTCGCCGCCGTGATCGGTTAACTCAAGGGACCTCCCGGAAAGCTTTACGGAGTGTTTTATCTGCGCGCCACTGAGGGAGATTCGATGGGTTGGATCGTTTAGGGTCCGATTCAAATCGGGCCTGGAAAATGGGAGCGTAGGCGAAATTTTCTTACCGTCGAATAATCGGGTCAGGCAGTTCCTGCAATACCCTTCGCGCTGAGGCTTGAGACACCCTGGACAATTACCCCGTTGCATCTTCTTCCTGTACCGTTATTGCGCCGATGGTTTCCGTTCCTGCCGTCTTTACCAGTCGGGTAAAATGGTCCTTCCCGTCAATTTTCAGAAGTCGGCATTGCGTATTTTTGTTTACCCCTTCGGCAAGTAACCCGAAGAAAAAGGGAAAAAGGTTGTCACTTCGGAATTCTTTTACGGTTTTAGGAAAAGTCAAACTGATTGGCGGCAAAGCGGGGTTGCGTAAGTATTCATCCTCATAGGCGAACATGAATTTTCCCCCCGATTTTATCAGCAGCCCGGCAGGCATCCCATTGTAAAAGACTCTTGCTCTGCGCTCTTTCATTGCTGGACCTCCTTCAGTTCCAGTTTCCATCCGAGTACCTGGATAATTTTGGTGATCTGGCTCCAGGTGGGATTGGCTTCACCTTTTTCCAAGGCTTTCAAGCTACGCAGCGAAACCCCACCTATTTGGGAAAGATCCTCTTGGGTGATGTCCAGAAGGAGTCGTCTTTTTTTGATCGCTTGCCCAAGCTCCGCTACGGATTTTGTGTGTGGTGCATTAAATCGCACTTATTGCCTCCCAGCTTAATAAGAATCTACCATTATAATAGTAGAAGTGCAAAATAGTGCACTTTTATTAAAAAAGAGGGCGCATTTGCGTTAATTTTCTCCAGATATGGGGATTTTAAATAAAAAGTGCATTAAAGTGCACTAATTCTGGAGGGAGAAGTGGGGTCTGTGTCAGTTTAATTCCAGTTCCCGGATACGCTGCTTCGCCTCTGAATGTGCGGGCTCCACCTGGAATCGAATAGACCCCAGGCTGCGGCCGTCTTCGGCTTCGACCAGCACTTTCCACTCCGCCGGAAATACATTGCGCTTGAAAGTATAGCCGCGATAGCCGCTTTTGCGACCGCCTTGGATGGGAAAGCCGATGCGCGGAGTCGAGACCCACTTGCGCGTTTTGGCATCTAAATAAAACCAATGGTGGTAGAGCGTGGTGGAAATACCTTCGGGAAGAAAAACGGAGGTAAAGCAGTAAACCGGTTCCCCGGAAGTGAGGTAGACGGTTTTGGAAGACGTACGCCAGAACTCCCAGGGTTTGGGAAGCGCTATCTGGGCACGGTAGACACCTTCTTCGCGGACCAGTTCTCGGGCGATGACCATATTTTTTTTCACCAGGGGAACAGGTGGAATGGCTCCCGACATGAACAGGGCGATGAACAAGGCGGCTACCAGAAAGGGGGGCCAGAAGGGTATTTTGGCAGGGCCGGCGATTTTACGTAGCCCCCATACCAAACTCACCCCGAGCCCCGTGCTCAAGTAAAACCAGGCGGGGTGAATGCTGCGCAAAAGATGGGGAAGGGCGAAGTTGAGGAACAGGATGGCGCAGGCGCTGAAAAGACCCCAAGTAAGCGCTTGTCGACTGTAATGGTTGTGCAAAAATTCATTCAGGACCAGGAGGATGGCGAGTCCCGCGATGAGGAACAGGGCGGGAAGATCGCTCGCGCTTTTGAAATAAAAGATGATGAGGGCGCTAAAGAGTCCACCGAAAAGAAATTGCAGGGCGAGATGAGGCCAATTGGTGGGAATGCGCTTGAGGACCGAGAACCGTTCATTTAGAGTGGGTGCAGAGGATTGTCTGTCTTCCAGTCCTTCGGAAAGAGCGAAGGGGAGGTCGGTGGCAGGTATTCTCCGCGCCGCGTATCTTTCGCGGCCTATGAGAAGCAGGGCAGCTGCGATTAAATAGGCCAAAAGGATAAAGAGATCCAAGGGCTCGATGGAGTTTCCGAGGGTGACGGCGTCCCAAAGAAAGCCGCCGGCGAAAAAGAGGCCGGGGAGAAAGCGACGGTACTTTTGCATAAGCCTGGAAGTTACAAATTCGATTCTGGGCCACATTAGTACTTTTTTGCCATGGGATCCCTTTATTTCGACCATAATGCGACCACTCCCCTTCACCCTAAAGCAAGGGAGGCGATGTTGCAATGTCTGGACGCGGGTTTCGGAAATCCCTCGAGCTTGCATCGCGAAGGGAGGCGGGCACGGGAGTTCGTGGAAGAATCTCGCGAAATCCTGGCGGCGGTCCTGGGCGTAAAGGTGCCGGAAATCGTATTTACCAGCGGCGGCACCGAAGCCGACAATCTGGCCCTCCGGGGCGTCATGGGTTCGGAAAAGGCCCGAGGCCGGCATATCATCACCACCGCCATCGAACATCCCGCGGTGCTGGCTACGTGCCGGGTTTTGGAAAATTCCGGGTGCAGTGTTTCGTATGTTTTGCCGGATGAAACCGGTGTGGTACCTGTGGAAGCGATAGCTGCGGAGATTCGCTCCGATACCGCTCTCATCTCCGTGATGGCGGCCAACAACGAAACCGGTTGTTTGCAGCCGGTGCGGGCAATCGGCGCCTTGGCCCGGGAAAAAGGCATTCCCTTCCATACCGATGCGGTGCAGGCCTTCGGTCGGGTAACGGGACTTTTACCCACCGAGATGGGATGTGATTTGCTCTCTTTATCCGCACATAAGCTTAGCGGACCCAAGGGAGTAGGCGCCTTATATGTTCGGAAGGGTATGGCTTTGGGCCCAATGCTTACGGGCGGTTCTCAGGAGCGGGAATTGCGCGGTGGCACCGAGAATGTGATGGGTATAGTCGGATTCGCGCAGGCGGTGCAGGTGCTGAATGGAATGCACGTTGAGGAATCACAAAGGCTTTCTCGGTTGCGCGACAGTTTGGAGTCGTCCATCCTTACGCGAATTCCGGGTACATCGGTGAACGGAGCTGGGGCGGAGCGGCTGGGGAATACAACCAGCATTGCTTTCGCGGGTTGTCGTGCGGATTTATTGGTGATGGCGTTGGATTTGCGAGGCATATCCGTATCGGCTGGATCCGCATGCGCTTCGGGGACGGCGCGTCCTTCGCATGTGATAATAGCCATGGGCAAGGGGAAGGAAGCGGCCTTGTCTTCCTTACGGTTTTCGCTGGGGATGGGAAATGCGGAGGGGGATATCCCGGCGGTTGTGGAGTCTTTGGTGGAGGCTGTCCATGCCGCGCGGGAGGGTTGAGTAATCGCTCCGCATCTGCTAGGGATAAAACTTTAAATAGACAAGCTGGGCATTTATGGAAGCGGGGATCTCGCCCACGTAATTGCGGTCCCCCACCCGGTTGACGGTTGCAACTAGGGTTCCGTTCGCCAGGTAAATGTCGGCCTTGGAAGTATTATGGGGAAAGGAAAACCGTGCCGTTCCACTTGTGTGGTTTACGATAGGTTGAATAACCATCCCTTTTTGCCACCTCTTTTCAGCCTGAAAATTATTTGCGGTGACAATGGGAGTTGAAGCAGGGTTCAATTGAGGATGGTCCAACCGGTAGATGTCGCGAAACTCGGTATTCTCATACCACGAGAGCATGGTCGCGAAAATGTTTCCGAATGAATCGGAAGTCATGTGAACAATGCCGTCATGACCGTCTGAGTTTCTTGAAAGCGTATTGGGAGCCTGTCCCACGAATTGGGGTTTACCTCCCTTTTTCAAGGCAATCAATTTGCTGCTGTTAGTATCGGAGAAAATATAATAGCCATAGAAAGGCGAGGATTTGTCGGCCCGGTAAACCGCTCCATTGGTGATACAGGAAATATGGGTATTATCCGCAACGGAGGCATGCGGGAAAATATGGTAGGCCTCTTCGTATTTGGAGCAGTCCAGATTCTTGTTGATGGTGGTTCTGTTTTGGAGCGCGGTTTCACATTTACCCTCGAACCCGATACCGACATGATACCTATCCCCGCTGGCTGTCCTCTCTCCATTGGCTCCGTCGGCCCAACCATAATTCAGTCCAGGTTTGATCAGGTTGATTTCTTCGAAAACGTCCTGGCCTACGTCGGAGGCCCATAGATTTCCCTCCAAGTCCCAGCCTAGACCCCAAAGATTGCGAAACCCATTGGCATAGATTTCCGGTTTTATCCCGGCTTTACCGACAAAGGGGTTATCCGGGGGAACGGCGTATTCCTTGCCGGTATCCTTGTTGTCGATATCGATACGCAGCAGCTTTCTTCCCCAATGGCTCATGTCCCACGAATTGGCGGCATAATTGCAGAATCCGGTGAAAGTGACCGGGCGATCCGGTTCAAAGTGACCGACAGCCACCCTTGTCATAGCCGGTCACCATGGACCGGATTTCAACCGATTAGAAGTTACTCATTGCCGGTCACTTTGGGTACGGATTTT